>NZ_JBVPGN010000025.1:0-145290 GCF_055816715.1 Enterobacter sp. PL_is514
ACGAGTCTGAGGCATTGGGCCGTCAGTCGCAGCAACAACCAGGATCGCGCCGTCCATCTGCGCAGCACCGGTGATCATGTTTTTAACATAGTCGGCGTGGCCTGGGCAGTCTACGTGTGCGTAGTGGCGAGTCGGGGTGTCGTACTCAACGTGAGAGGTGTTGATGGTGATACCACGAGCTTTTTCTTCTGGTGCGTTATCGATCTGGTCGAATGCGCGAGCAGAACCACCGTAGGTTTTTGCCAGAACGGTAGTGATTGCAGCGGTCAGCGTTGTTTTACCATGGTCAACGTGGCCGATAGTACCGACGTTAACGTGCGGTTTTGTACGTTCAAACTTTTCTTTAGACATCGATTGTCCCTCTAAGACACGGATAAATCGGTGATATCACCACATCAACCAGGCGAAATGCCTGAATTGTTGAATACAGTAAAATTGAAACAGAGAGAAACGGGAAGGAGAAGTGAAGTGGTGCTGATACCCAGAGTCGAACTGGGGACCTCACCCTTACCAAGGGTGCGCTCTACCAACTGAGCCATATCAGCACGTATTGGAGCGGGCAGCGGGAATCGAACCCGCATCATCAGCTTGGAAGGCTGAGGTAATAGCCATTATACGATGCCCGCATCCTGAAACTCGGCTACCCAGTTCTTTCTGTAACAAAAAAAGAGATTTCTCTCTTTTTCAGTTTGAGCTGGCTAATTTTTCCAACCAGCTCCGGCGGCATTTACGCTGCCAGAAAGTGGTGGTGGGGGAAGGATTCGAACCTTCGAAGTCGATGACGGCAGATTTACAGTCTGCTCCCTTTGGCCGCTCGGGAACCCCACCGGACTTGATGGTGCCGACTACCGGAATCGAACTGGTGACCTACTGATTACAAGTCAGTTGCTCTACCTACTGAGCTAAGTCGGCATCAAGTAGCGCGCATTCTATGGATACCTGCGCGGTCATGCAACTAAAAATTTGCATAAAACGTTCTTTCGCTCACATTTTATGCGAACGAAGCGCTAAGCGCTGTAAAAGTAGTCATTGTGGGTCAAATAATCAACATGCACGCGTGATTTACACCGTATACACCATAGCGTGACGGCTTCCGCGTAACGCAGCGCTATCCATCTTTTTTCTTATTATTCCTGCCATCTGGTGTTAACCTCCTGCCCATTGTCCAAAATTAACTGTGTGATGAGCCACGATCCGGCAGTATAGCGCTGGCTCACTGAAGCATGCTTATGAGCAAAAAAGAGCAAACGTTAATGACGCCTTATCTTCACTTTAACCGCAGCCAGTGGGCTGCCCTGCGTGATTCCGTCCCTATGACGCTGACGGAAGGTGAAATCGCACGGTTAAAAGGGATAAACGAAGATCTGTCCCTGGAAGAGGTGGCAGAAATTTATCTCCCCCTCTCTCGCTTGCTTAACTTCTATATCAGCTCGAACCTGCGCCGCCAGGCTGTGCTGGAGCAGTTTCTCGGGACGAACGGTCAACGCATTCCTTATATCATTAGTATCGCAGGCAGCGTGGCCGTGGGTAAAAGTACCACCGCGCGTGTCCTGCAGGCGCTGTTGAGCCGCTGGCCGGAACACCGCAGCGTGGAACTGATCACCACCGACGGCTTCCTGCACCCGAACGAAGTGTTAAAAGAACGCGGGCTGATGAAGAAGAAGGGCTTCCCGCTCTCTTATGATATGCACCGTCTGGTGAAATTTGTCTCTGACCTGAAATCCGGCGTGCCGCACGTGACTGCGCCAGTCTATTCGCATCTGATCTACGATCGCATCCCGGGTGGGGATAAAACGGTGGTCCAGCCGGACATCCTGATTCTGGAAGGTCTGAACGTACTGCAAAGCGGGATGGACTATCCTCACGATCCGCATCACGTATTCGTCTCGGATTTCGTCGATTTCTCTATCTATGTCGATGCGCCGGAAGACCTGCTGCAGAACTGGTACATCAACCGTTTCCTGAAGTTCCGCGAAGGGGCATTCACCGACCCGGACTCCTATTTCCACCATTACGCCCAGCTTTCTGAAGAAGAAGCGATCAATGTGGCAACGGGGCTGTGGAATGAGATCAACTACGTGAACCTCAAAGAGAACATCCTGCCGACGCGCGAGCGCGCGAGCCTGATCCTCACCAAGAGCGAGAAGCACGCCGTAGACCAGATTCGCCTGCGGAAATAATCAAGCAGACATAAAAAAACCGGCTTAGCGCCGGTTTTTTCGTTATGCCTGTGGCTTCTCGCCATTTTCATCCTGATCGACCGCGAAGCAGGCAACCAACTGGCCGCCATAATCCTTCAGCTGCGGCTGGAGCTGGGTGCACGGGCCGAAGCGACGACTGCAGCGGGCGTTGAATGCACATCCCGGCGGTGGATTCAGCGGACTTGGCAGTTCGCCCGTCAGCTTAATACGCTCGCGACGATCGTCCGGGTTGAGACGCGGCGTCGCAGACAGCAGCGCCTGGGTGTACGGATGGCGAGGGTTATTAAAGATCTGGTCTTTGGTCCCCTTCTCCACGCAGCGCCCCAGGTACATCACCATTACCTCATCAGCAATATGCTCCACCACCGACAGGTCGTGGGAGATGAACACGTAAGACAGCCCCAGCTCCTGCTGGAGATCCATCATCAGGTTCAGTACCTGCGCACGTACGGATACGTCGAGCGCGGAGACCGGCTCATCGGCAATCACCACGTCCGGATCGAGCATCAGCCCGCGAGCAATCGCGATACGCTGACGCTGGCCGCCGGAGAACATGTGCGGATAGCGATCGTAATGCTCGGTTTTGAGGCCGACCTTCGCCATCATCGCCAGCGCTTTTTCGCGACGCTGCTCCTTACTCAGATTACTGTTGATCAGCAGCGGCTCTTCCAGAATCTGTCCGACTTTTTTACGCGGGTTCAAAGAACCATACGGGTTCTGGAACACAATCTGGATTTTCTGGCGGCGCAGCTTCTGCGCCTGCGGATCGTGCTTGAGCAGATCCTGCCCCTGATAATAAAGCTCCCCGCCAGTCGGCACTTCAATCATCGTCAGCAGACGGCCCAGCGTGGATTTGCCGCAGCCTGACTCCCCCACCACCGCCAGCGTTTTACCGCGTTCGAGGTTAAAAGAGACGCCGTCCAGCGCTTTCACCAGGCGTTCAGGGGCAAACAATCCCTTCTTCACCGGGTAGTATTTTTTCAGATCGATGGCCTGCAACAGCGGTTGTTGCGTGGTGGCCTGTTGCGTACTCATAGTGTTGGCCTCCCGGCATCATCGAGTGGGTAGTGGCATTTCGACTGACGACCGTCAGCCAGCTGGTTCAGCTCTGGCTCTTCTGCCCGGCATTTGTCCGTCGCATACGGGCAGCGCGGATTGAGCAGACAGCCCTGCGGACGGTCATATTTACCCGGTACCACACCCGGCAGCGACGCCAGACGCGCTTTATCCTGAGCAAACTCCGGCAGCGCGCGTAAAAGCGCCTGGGTATACGGGTGACGCGGCGCGCGGAAGATATCGTGCGAATTTCCGGTCTCGACCACCTGCCCGGCATACATCACGATGATTTTGTGCGCGGCTTCGGCCACCAGCGCCAGATCGTGCGTAATCAGCACCAGCGCCATATTCTCTTTCTGCTGCAGCTCCAGCAGCAGCTCGATGATTTGTGCCTGGATGGTCACATCCAGCGCCGTCGTCGGTTCATCCGCAATCAGCAGTTTTGGTCGACAGGCAATCGCCATCGCGATCATCACGCGCTGGCTCATCCCGCCTGAGAGCTGGTGCGGGTAAACGTCCAGACGTGATGCCGGGTCCGGAATACCCACCTGATTCAGCAGATCGATCGCGCGCTGACGACGGGTTTTCTTATTCCCGCCCTGATGCACCTTAATCGCTTCCATAATCTGGAAACCGACGGTGTAGCACGGGTTCAGGCTGGTCATCGGATCCTGGAAAATCATCGCCACTTCCGCGCCCACCAGCTGGCGGCGCTGTTTTTCAGAAATGCGCTTCAGGTCCTGACCGTTGAACTGCAGGTTTTCCGCCATTACGCGGCCCGGGTAATCAATCAGCCCCATGATCGCCAGTGAGCTCACTGACTTACCTGAACCGGACTCCCCGACGATACCAACCACTTCGCCCTGATTTACGCTGTAGCTGATGCGGTCCACGGCGCGAAACGGGGTGCCTTCGTCGCCAAAGTGCACCGATAATTTATCTACATTTAATAACGCCATCTCGTGCCTCTTACTGCTTCAGTTTGGGATCAAGCGCATCACGCAGGCCATCACCCATCAGGTTAAATGCCAGCACCGTCAGCAGGATTGCCAGACCCGGGAAGGTGACAACCCACCAGGCGCTTTGTGCGAACTGCAACACGTCGGAGAGCATGGTGCCCCACTCCGGTGTTGGCGGCTGCGCACCCATGCCCAGGAAGCCAAGAGCGGCCATATCAAGAATGGCGTTAGAGAAACCGAGCGACGCCTGAACAATCAGCGGCGCAAGGCAGTTAGGGAAGATATTAACGAACATCTGGCGCATCGCACCGGCACCCGCTACGCGAGACGCGGTGACGTAATCGCGGTTCACTTCCACCAGCACCGCCGCGCGGGTTAAACGCACGTAGTGAGGAAGCGCCACGAAGGTCAGCGCCAGCGCGGCGTTACCGATCGACGGACCGAAGATCGCCACCAGCACCAGCGCCAGCAGCAGGCTTGGCAGCGCCAGCATGATGTCGACGATACGCATGATGATGTTATCAACGATGCCGCCGAAGTAGCCGGCAACCAGGCCGAGTACGACGCCCATGATCAGCGACAGCACAACAACCAGGCAGCCAACCAGCAGCGACAGACGCGCGCCATACATCAGACGCGACAGCACGTCGCGGCCCACATCATCGGTACCCAGCAGGTGCGCCAGGCTGCCGCCATCCTGCCACGCAGGCGGAGCGAGCAGCGCATCGCGGAACTGATCCGCCGGGTTATACGGCGCAAGCACGTTTGCAAACACCGCAATCAGGATCATGATTGCGACATACACCAGCCCCACCACCGCGCCTTTGTTGCGCTTGAAGTAGTGCCAGAACTCCTGCATCGGCGTCATCGGAACCGGTGCAGCAACAACTTTGTTTTCAGAAACCTGTGACATGATGGCCCCTTACTTCTTATGACGAATACGCGGGTTCACCACGCCGTACAGCAAATCGACCAGCAGGTTGACGAGGATAATCATCGTCGCGACCAGCAGTACACCGCCCTGCACTACCGGATAATCACGGCGCTGCAGCGCGTCAATCAGCCAGCGGCCCAGGCCCGGCCAGGAGAAGATGGTTTCGGTCAGGATCGCCCCCGCCAGCAACGTCCCCACCTGGAGACCGATAACGGTCACAACCGGCAGCATGGCGTTACGCAGCGCATGGACGATAATGACGCGCATACGCGTCAGGCCCTTGGCGCGGGCGGTGCGGATGTAATCCTCGCCCAGCACTTCCAGCATCGATGAACGGGTCATACGTACGATCACCGCCAGAGGAATGGTGCCCAGCACCATGGCAGGCAGGATCATATGCGCGACGGCATCCATGAAGTTGCCCTCTTCACCCCAGATAGCCGTATCAATCAGCATAAAGCCGGTGAGCGGGTTGGTGTCATCCAGGAAAACCATATCGCTGACGCGCCCGGAGACCGGTGTCAGGTTAAGCTGCACCGAGACCAGCATGATCAGCATCATGCCCCACCAGAAGATAGGCATGGAGTAGCCGGTCAACGCCAGGCCCACGGCGGTATGGTCGAAAATAGAGCCACGCTTGACGGCAGCCAGTACCCCGACAGGAATACCCACCGCAGTGGCGAAAATCATGGCGCAGACGCCAAGCTCCAGTGTCGCTTTAAAACGCGGCACGAACTCGTCCCACACCGGAAGACGGCTTTTCAGCGAAATCCCTAAATCACCGTGCAACACGCCCCAGATATAATGGAGGTACTGCTGCCACATCGGCTTATCGAGACCGAGTTCCGCCAGCAGCTGTGCATGGCGCTCAGGGGAAATACCACGCTCGCCCGCCATAATCATTACCGGGTCGCCGGGGATCATATGGACGAAGGCAAAAGTGAGAAGGGTGATACCGATAAACGTGGGGATAACAAGTCCCAGACGTCGGAGGATGAACTGCAACATAACCCGGATTCTCTCTGATGACGCACGACCAGTGGCGTGACGTCTGTATTGCTCACAAATGTAAATTCCCTCTCCCTTCGGGAGAGGGTTAGGGTGAGGGGATGCATGCACGCCCCTCACCCCTGCCCTCTCCCAGAGGGAGAGGGAGAACACCCTACTTATTATTCAACAGATACGTTTTCGAAGTGGTGTTTGCCCAGTGGATCAACCACGTAGCCTTTCACTTCTTTACGCACTGGCTCGTACACGGTGGAGTGAGCAACAATCAGCGCCGGAGCCTGATCGTGCATAACAACCTGCGCCTGCTTGTACAGTTCAATACGTTTGTTGTGATCGTCGGTCGCACGCGCCGGCTGGATCAGGTCTTCAAACGGCTTGTAGCACCAGCGAGAGTAGTTAGAACCGTCTTTTGCCGCCGCGCAGCTGAACAGGGTGGCGAAGAAGTTGTCCGGATCCCCGTTATCACCGGTCCAGCCCATCATGACTGCCTGGTGCTCACCCGCTTTGGCGCGCTTCAGGTACTCGCCCCACTCGTAGGTCACAATCTTGGCCTGAACGCCAATCTTAGCCCAGTCTGCCTGAACCATTTCTGCCATACGGCGTGCGTTCGGGTTGTACGGACGCTGTACCGGCATCGCCCACAGCTCAACGGTGAAGCCTTTATCCTGGCCCGCTTCTTTCAGCAGCGCTTTCGCTTTCTCAGGATCGTAGCTGTAGTCTTTAACGTCGTCGTTATAGCCCCACATGGTTGGTGGGATCAGGTTTTTGGCTGCAACGCCTGCACCCTGGTAAACCGCCTTGATGATCGCTTCTTTGTTCACCGCGTAGGTCAGCGCCTGACGCACTTTCACGTCATCAAACGGTTTCTTCTCGGTGTTGAAGGAGAGATAGCCCACGTTCAGGCCAGCCTGCTCCAGCAGGTTGATGTTCTTGTCCTGCTTCATGCGGGCGATGTCAGCCGGGTTCGGGTACGGCATCACCTGGCATTCATTTTTCTGCAGTTTTGCGTAACGCACTGACGCATCAGGCGTGATGGAGAAGACCAGGCGGTCGATCTTCGGCTTGGTGCCCCAGTAGCCTTCGAACGCTTTATACAGAATGCGGGAATCTTTCTGGTACTGCAGCAGCTGGAATGGACCGGTACCGATTGGGTTCAGGTCGACTTTCTCCGGCGTACCGGCTTTGAGCATGTTGTCCGCATACTCTTTAGAGAGGATTGAGGCGAAGTCCATGGCCAGGTCAGCCAGGAACGGTGCTTCCGGACGCGTCAGCACGAACTGAACGGTATTATCGTCCACTTTTTTCACTTCAGAGATCAGGTCCGGCAGACCCATCCCTTCGAAGTATTCATAGCTGCCGCCAGACACTTTGTGGTACGGGTTCTGGGCGTTTTTCTGACGGTCGAAGGAGAACACCACGTCGTCGGCGTTAAATTCACGCGTTGGTTTGAACTCTTTGCTGTCCTGCCACTTCACGCCCTGGCGCAGGTGGAAGGTATAGGTTTTACCGTCTTCGCTGACGTCCCACTTCTCGGCCAGACCCGGAATCACTTCCGTGGTACCGGTTTTGAATTCAACCAGACGGTTATAGATCGGTACAGAGCTTGCGTCGTAAGTCGTACCAGAGGTAAAGAGCTGTGGGTTAAAGCCTTCCGGCGAGCCTTCAGAACAGTAAACCAGGGTTTTTGCCTGTACGCTTGCTGCCACGGTCATAGCCACCAGGCTCAGACCAAGCTTCAGCATCCCTGACTTCTTCAAGGAAATACTCATTATTCTGCTCCAATGTGATGTTTTGCTTTGTTGTGTTACGCCGCCAGACCTTTATTTATTTTTTACCCGGTCCGGTCGGTGATGCCCGAAGGCTTTAAAGGGATGGAGAATCCTTTCAGAAGAGCGTTTGAGTTGCAGCGCAGATCGTCCCTGAAATGCCCCTCATGCCCTACAATCTGTCAACAGAATGTGAAAACGTCAATACAGGTGACGGGGATTTACGCTGAGTGTGAGAAACCGCAAACAAAGATTAAAAAAACTATGTACGCCAGTTTTCAGCAGGGAAATTTATGCTACTCGCCATGTTGCAGCACAACTCTCTCCCTATTTCGCCACAATCAGTGATTAACTTTTATTCAGAATGGGTAAATTTTCTTGCAGAATGGTGATTATCTGAGCACTAAATACCGCGAACGTTAAAACGCACAGCGAAAAATGCTGAGGTTATCCATAAGCAACGCGAAAAAAGATCAATCTATATATAAAAAAATACAATGGATTATGTCACAAAATCGTTAACAGGCAGGTGGAAGCAGGTCTAAGGGGCGTTTTGGATACTCTGACGAGATAAGGCCATAATGCAAAAAGGGCTAACCTTACGGTTAGCCCTTTTCAGAATGTGGTCGGCGAGAGAGGATTCGAACCTCCGACCCACTGGTCCCAAACCAGTTGCGCTACCAAGCTGCGCTACTCGCCGAATGCGGAGCGCATCTTACTGCTGAGGTGCGCCCCCGTCAATCCCTTATTTTCAAAAAGCCATTCAACTGGCGATATTCTCGCCAGAGCAGCTACTGCGCGGCTTTTGCGGTGTTATCAGGGAGTTTACACCAGTTGTTGTTTTCGTTAATCCCACCATTCGGTGAGGTATAGCCGAGACAACCCATAATGGTGTCGTACAGCTCAACGTGACGACGCGGCACCTTCATCTCCGCCTCTTTCTTTAGTTGAGCAAACATCTTCGCTTTCTCCGGGTCTTCCAGATACTTGTCAGACATCCACACCATCATCGGTACACGGAACTGCTCCGGCGGTGCCATCTTGCGCGGCGTACCGTGCAGATGCTCATACTCATTGATGGATTCACCGTGGTCCGCCGCATAGAACACAATCGCTTTCTTATCGCGTACCTGGTCAATCACCGAATCAATAAAGTGATCCACATACAGTACGGAGTTGTCGTAGGAGTTGATCAGCTGCGCTTTGGTACAGTCTTTATCCACCCCGACGCACTCAGGCTTCCATTTGGCAAAGTTACGCGGGTAACGTTGGGTGTAGTTAAAGTGCGACCCTTTGGTATGAAGAATAATCAGATGCTTACCATCAGGATTATCGCTCAGGGACAGTTTCATCTCATCAATCAGCAGCATGTCATCGACAGATTTGCCACGGTTACGCGGCTCTGCGCCAATCTGCTCACGGTATGCAATGTTCTGCGCCATGGTATTGCTGTAGAACCACATTTCGCTCTGCATCGCATAGAGGGCAGACGTGAACCCAAGCTGATGCAGCACCGAGAAGACGTTTTGCTCTTTCAGCGTACGCTGCGGGTTGTCGCTCGCCCCGCCCTCGCGCACAAACATACAGCGCAGTGAGAGCTTGGTGGCGGTATCACAAGAATAGCCACGATAGGCAATCAGGTTTTTCTCCTGCGCCAGTTTCGGCGTGGTATCACGGTTATAGCCAAGAATACCCATATGATCCCAGCGCGTGGTTTCTCCGATAATAAAGACGACATAGGTATCGTCGATATCTTTTGGTGCGACGTAGGTAAACTTCTTCACCGGGTTCATCAGCGATTTGTTACCGGAAGATTCATCCACCTGCGCCCACGCATACAGCCCCAGCGCGGAAATCCAGTTAGACGGTAAATACGAGTTCGCCACTACACCGCCGTAGCTTGGCATATCCACGCCTGAGGTACGCTCATCATGCTTTTGCTTCACTTCCAGCAGACGAATTGGTCCCCAGACCATCAAACCGGCCAGCAGGACTATCGCGACGCTTCTGAAACGTTTGCCTGGCGTGCGAATCTGGTGCACTAGCGTGTACCGGCAACGGTTGCTCCAGATGAGCAGCAGCGGTAAGGCACTGACGGCTACCAGCCAGAGAATAAAGTGCAGCCCTACAACCTCTTTAGAGAGGTCGATATCCGTGGTCATCACTGAGGCAATAATGCCGTAGCCAATCACCACGTTCATAAAGGTCATGTAATAGCTGGCACCCGCCGAGCACAGCACGATAAACGTAGCCAGCACTCGCCACACGCGACGGCCAAACAGGGTAAGAATGCGGAATAAAAAGAAGGTGACCAGTACAGCAGCGACCAATTCGACAACCGCTGCAATTCCTTTCCAGACGGTAAAATCATGCGCGTAACCGTCAAACCGACGGATGAAAACTGCGCCATTCATAAACAGGCCGATGTACAACGCCAGCAAAAAGCAGAGCTTTTGTTGTGCCATCGATTTAATGTATTTCATGCAAACTACCCGGAAAAAGGGACGAAATCACCGATCATTTTTGTTTTAAAAATGAATAGGTTAAAGAATCGCTTAAGAAGTCGTTATCGGAAACGTCTACCCGCGTGGTAAGTAGACCACAGGGAAAAGAAAAAGTGGCAGCAGAGTGTGTGATCGGTACAGATATTTACAAAAAATTAAGAACGAGACGGTTTACCCAGATCATCAGTTTTTACACAAGAAAAAGGCCGGATAACCGGCCTTTTTCATCGTCATTAAGCATGCACCTCTTTGAACACTTCGCGCTGCGGCTGACGAATCGTGGTCGAGAGCGCCAGCGAGATAATCAGCAAGGCAAATATCACGCAGAAGGTCACGTAGAACCCGCCGAAGAGGGAGGCAATCAGCGAGCCGCAGATACTGCCGATCCCGAAGCCCAGATAGATAACGCCGTAGTTTTTCGCGAGATTATTCAGGCCAAAGAACTCGCTTACCAGTGACGGGAAGACGGTGATGGTGCCGCCGAAGTTAAAGGCCACGCAGGCAATCGCCGCGAAGAAGGTGGCTTCATTCAGCGGAGCGAACAGCAGCGCCGCCATACCGACCAGCGAGACCACCTGCCCAATCGTGATCACGCGGATGCGGGCAATTTTGTCAGACAGAATACCAAGGACCAGACGACCCGAGAGGTTAGCAATGGAGATCACGGTCACCGCGTTGGCCGCCGTGGCGGCATCCAGTTTCACCATCCCCTGCGCGATATCTTTCGCCACGCCGATGACATACAGACCGCTCATGCAGGCCGTCAGGAACATCACCGCCAGCATCCAGTACTGTGGCTTACGCATGGACTGCGCGAGGGTAAAGTCGTTCTCCACCACGCCGTTCACGGATTTAACCTCCTGCTGCGGCGCATCTTTCATCAGCGTGGAGCCGAACAGAATCATCACCAGAACAATTGCGCCCCAGATCATAAAGGTTTTTTCGAGGCCAACGGACGCCAGCAGGTGGGCGTCGATAAATTTGAACCCGAGGCTGCCCAAACCGTAAGAACCAATGGCAAACGCGGAGATTAAGCCTTTACGTTCCGGGAACCACTTCACGCAGTTTGACAGCGTCAGCAGGTACCCCGCGCCATCGGCCAGCCCCACCAGCACGCCGGCGCTCAGCCACAGCATCATCAGGTTGCTGGAATGCGCCGTCAGGAAAAAGCCCAGCCCCAGCAGAATGCCGGACGCCATGGTCACGCGCTTCACGCCAAAACGCTCCTGCAGCTTGCCCGCGACGGAAGATGAAATCGCCAGACCCAGGCTCAGCAGACCAAAGGAGAACGCGACCTGGCTGACCGGCGCGCCGAGTTTGTCGGAAAGCGCGCTGTTAAACAGGCTCCAGGTATAGACCGACCCCAGCGCAAACTGGGTGACGATGGTACCAAAGAGCGTGAGCCAGCGCGTGCGGTTATAGGTTGATGTGTTCATGGCAGTTGTCCTGCAAGAGAAATTAAGGAAGTTCGCTGAGGACAACGATAAACAAAACCTTAATACGCCTGGGGTAAAACGGCATGAAATGCAGGCGGAACGGAATGAAATGCCTGGAATCGGGAATGAATGGCCTGTCATGGGAATAAAGCGATAGCCTGTTAGTATCTGCTATCGCTGTAAAGCCCGTGGTTGTTGTATTCGAGATGTTATCGTAACGTTTAAAAAAGTAACAACTCTAGAAATTTGCGCTAACGCCAAGGGTGTATAAAAACTCCTCACCGGTGGAGGTGTGTTCCCCCTGAGCCAGCGACGCATACGCCGCCATGTGCGTATTAAAGGGAATATCCGTTCCCACGGTGACATCCATCCAGCTACCGTTTTGGGCAGGAGCTGGCGTTTGCGGCATGCCAAACTGCGATTTCCACTGATTTTCACCAAACTGCTGGTTGTAGCTGATCTGCGCCCAGGGACGGAGATCGCCGTACTGGGTATTCACGCGCCACCCCAGCGTGCTGACGCTGGCATGCCAGAGCGGGTCGGTGAGTGCCTGCGTCGACGCGCTATCACCAAACTCGTTGATCATCATGGGAGCCGTGCCGTCGTACCGCCACGCCACTACCGGCCCGGTGGTGATACGCGCTGAAACCGGAAAATTCCAGCCCATGCTCATCGCCCCCTCCGTGGTGCCGCCTGACGGAATATTCAGGGCAAGACCTGGCGCGTTTTGCGAAGACTGGATACGCTCCGCCAGAATATCCTCATAACGCGGTTGGTGATCCGCGTCCCATGTATAGCGTTCCGCCATATTATTTTGGGCGTCTGAAACGATATATTCCTGTTGCCAGGCAGACGCTGTATTACAAAAAAACAGGCAGGCTGAAATTCCCACCAGGCCAGAAGCAGCATGGCGACCACTGATTTTTTTTATCATCATCAACGCGACCCCAGAGAGAGCCGAATTCGGCGATATTTGTCGTTATTCAGGAAGACTTTAGAAGGCATTTGGCCCTGTATTAACTATTGTCTTTATACCAGGCACGTCAAGACAGACGGAATGAAATTTTTGCGAAATCAGTATCAATAAGGGAGATGACGGATGGAACGTTGCGGTTGGGTGAGCCAGGATCAGCTTTATATCGACTATCACGATCGGGAATGGGGCGTGCCGGAAACGGATGGCAAAAAACTCTTTGAGATGATCTGCCTGGAGGGCCAGCAGGCGGGGTTATCATGGATTACGGTATTGAAAAAACGCGAAAACTATCGCAACGCCTTTCACCAGTTCGATCCTGTCGCCGTCGCTGCGATGACCGATGAGGACGTTGAGCGACTGGTGCAGGATGCCGGCATCATCCGCCATCGCGGTAAGATCCAGGCCATCATCGGTAACGCACGCGCTTATCTGGCGATGGAGCAAAACGGCGAATCATTTTCAGATTTTGTCTGGACGTTTGTGAACAACGATCCGCAGGTTACCCAGGCCGCCACGCTCGCGGACATCCCGGCCTCCACCCCGGCCTCGGATGCGCTCTCGAAGGCCCTGAAAAAACGCGGCTTTAAGTTTGTCGGCTCCACCATCTGCTACGCCTTTATGCAGGCCTGTGGCCTGGTCAACGACCACGTTACCGGCTGCTTCTGTCATCCGGGAGGCCATCATGATCCGCAAATGGCAAAGTGAAAATACCGCGCCGCTTCTGAGCCTCTGGCTTGAAAGCACCACGGAAGCACATCCGTTTATCGAGCCGGGTTACTGGAAAGAGAACGAGGCCATGGTGCGGGATGTTTACCTGCCTTCAGCCGAAACCTGGGTCTGGGAACAGGATGGCAAACCTTGCGGATTTATCAGCGTGATGCAGTCTCAGTTTGTCGGCGCGCTGTTTGTGGCACCGTCATGCATCGGGAAAGGCATCGGGCGCGCGCTGCTGAACTATGTTCAACAGCGCTTCCCGCACTTAAGCCTGGAGGTGTACCAGAAAAATGTCCGGGCGGTGAACTTCTACCATGCGCAGGGCTTTCGCATTGAAGACAGCGCCTGGCAGGATGACACCCAGCACCCGACCTGGATCATGAGCTGGCAGGCGGATCAAACGCCGTTAAGGTAAGCGCGGGCCCCTGATATTTCTCGACCCAGGCCAGGGCCGTATTCCCAGCGCAACCGTTCCCCAGCTTCGAGCTGGGGAGATCTTTGGTCAGCACGTTAACCGCCCCGTTTTTACAGATACCACCTTCGGCGAGATCAAGGTCAGGCCATGCGCCCTGATGAATGCAGATCACGCCCTGTTTAATCCCGTCGCTCACCACCGCCCCTGCCAGCACCTGCCCACGCGAGTTCCAGACGCGCACCACGTCGCCGTCCGCAATCCCGCGGGCCTGCGCATCGAGGGTATTCAGCGTGATCGGCTCTCGCCCGGCGACCGCATACTGCTCGCGCAGGGAGGTATAGTTAAGCTGGCTGTGCAAACGGTGCGCGGGATGCGCTGACAACACCTGCAGCTGCTCCGGCCGGGCATTACCGTGCCACTCGTCCGGCTCAAGCCACATAGGGTGTGGCGGGCAGTCGGCATAACCAAAGCTGGCGATGCGCTCGCTGTGGATCACAATCTTTCCGCTCTCGGTTTTCAGCGGGTGGTTCTCGGGGTCGCGGCGGAAATCGGCAAAACGGACAAACTTCGCGTTCTGTTCACTCTCCGGCATCTCGACGATCTGGTTCGCCTCCCAGAACTCAGCAAAGGGCGGAAGCGTCACGCCCTGCGCCGCGCCGCGCTGTCCGGCAATCTGGTAGAAGGTCTCCAGCCATTGCAGATCGCTTTTCCCTTCGGTAAAACGCGCGCGACCGCCCGCTTCCCACAGCTCGCTCAGTTCAGCAAACACGTCAAAATCATCACGTGCTTCATCTCGCGGGGCCACTACGCGCTTCATCGGGACCATATGCTGGTTGCTGTAGTCGCCGGTCATGGTGAGATCGTTACGCTCAAACGAGGTGGTCGCCGGGAGCACGATGTCGGCGTGTTTGGCCGAGCCGGTCCAGAAGCACTCGGAAATCACCACCAGCTCCGGCTTTTGCCAGGCGCGGATCAGGCGGTTGGTATCCTGATGGTGCGTGAAGTTCGACCCGCCCGCCCACCAGACAAATTTAATATCCGGGAAGTGGCGGTCGAGACCATTGTGCTGATAAAAACCGCCCGGATTCTCCAGGGCCTCAACAATACGCGCCACCGGAATTTTATCCACCGCATCCACGCCGCCCTGCACCGAGCCTTGCAGAGACGCCAGCACCGCCGCTTTACGCGTGGGGTTACCGCCATTGGCAAAATGATAGGAGAGACCAAAACCGCCGCCCGGCGTACCGATCTGCCCAAGCATCGCGGCAAGGGTCACCAGCATCCAGTGTTTCTGCTCACCAAACTGCTGGCGCTGCATCCCCCAACCGGACATTAACATCGTGGTGTTTTTATGGAACAATGCCGCCAGTTCGCGGAGCTTCTCTGCAGAAACGCCACAAATCGCTGCTGCCCACGCTGCCGTTTTCGCCACCCCATCGGACTGGCCCGTCAGGTAGTCGGCGAATTTATCGAAGCCGGTGGTACAGCGCGTCAGGAATTCGACATCGTGCCAGCCGTTTTCGACCAGCGTATGGGCGATACCCAGCATCATTGCCACGTCGGTGCCCATATGGGGGGCAATCCACTCGGCGCTGTCGGCGAAGAAATCCATGGTTTCAGAGCGCATGGGGTCAATGCAGATGATGCGCTTGCCACTTTTGCGCAGCGCGTCGAAATATCCAATGCCCTGCTCGTCGCTGGCATTCCAGGCAATTTTCAATGTGTTAAGGGGGTTAGCGCTCCAGAGCACGACCACATCGGTATGCTCCAGCACCAGCGGCCAGCTGGTCTGCTGCTGGTATACTTCGTTCCCTCCCACGACGTACGGCATGATCGCCTGCGCCGCACCGGTGGAGTAATCCCCCAGATGACCGGTATAGCCTCCCGCCAGGCTCATATAGCGCTGCAGCAGCGTTGAAGCCTTATGCAGAACCCCGTTAGAACGCCAGCCGTAGGACCCGGCGAAAATGGACGACGGACCGTAACTGTCGCGAATGCGCTTGTGCTGGGCGTGGATAAGCGCCAGCGCGTCATCCCAGCTCACGCGAACAAACTCATCCTGACCGCGAACTCCCTGCGGCTTATCCGGCGAGGCCAGAAAACCTTTACGCACCATCGGCCAGCGCACACGCGTTTTGCTATGCACCTGATCGCGAACGACGGTCTGTAACGAGTTGGGATGTTGGGTTGGCAGTGCCCCGCGGGACGACAGAACATTTTCGCCATCAGTTTCGACCAGCATCGGTCCCCAGTGGGCGGCGGTCAGAATGGTTTTCGTTGAGGTGCTCAAGCGTGCGCTCCTGGTTGCGTGCAGGTTTTACGGCCTTCTTGCTGAGGCAGTTTATGGTTTGTCACAAATTTCAGAGTTATACCCGGAATTTTCTCCGTATCTGGACGTCATAATCAACTGCCACGCTCGCCGTGGCAAAGAATAAAAAGGATTAAGGAAAGAAGATGAAAAAACGCGTACTCGTTATTGCCGCTCTGGTGAGCGGTGCCCTGGCTGTTTCTGGCTGCACAACCAACCCTTACACCGGTGAACGCGAAGCGGGTAAATCCGGCATTGGCGCAGGTATCGGCTCGCTAGTCGGCGCAGGCGTTGGGGCGCTCTCCTCCTCCAAGAAAGACCGCGGCAAAGGCGCGCTGATTGGCGCAGCGGCAGGCGCAGCGCTTGGCGGCGGCGTAGGCTATTACATGGACGTGCAGGAAGCGAAGCTGCGCGACAAAATGAAGGGAACCGGCGTGAGCGTGACGCGCAGCGGCGATAACATCATCCTGAACATGCCGAACAACGTGACCTTCGACAGCAGCAGCGCAACGCTGAAACCGGCGGGTGCGAATACCCTGACCGGCGTGGCGATGGTGCTGAAAGAGTACAACAAGACCGCTGTAAACGTGATGGGCTACACCGACAGCACCGGCAGCCAGGATCTGAACATGCGTCTGTCCCAGCAGCGCGCCGATGCCGTGGCCAGCTCGCTGATCACCCAGGGCGTTGAAGCGAACCGCATCCGCACCAGCGGCATGGGCCCTGCCAACCCTATCGCCAGCAACAGCACGGCGGAAGGCAAAGCGCAGAACCGCCGCGTTGAGATTACGTTAAGCCCAATTCAGTAATCGCATTTCCCCCTCTCCCCGTGGGAGAGGGTTGGGGTGAGGGCACCAGACCGCACCCCAGGTAAGCGCAGCGCCACCGGGCAAATTACTTGATTCGTCCGATTTTCCCGCTAAGGTATTCTCACTAAATTCAGGGAAATCAGCGATGAGCAAACCAGCCCGGGCCACCATCAGCGACGTGGCGAAAGCCGCCAAAACCGGTAAAACCAGCATTTCGCGCTACCTCAATGGCGAGAAACACCTGTTGTCCGACGCATTGCTGGCGCGTATTGAACAAGCCATTGCCGATCTCGACTATCGTCCCAGCCTCATGGCGCGCGGGCTTAAACGCGGTCGCACCCGCCTTATCGGGCTTATCATCGCCGATATCACCAACCCCTATTCCGTGAACGTGCTTAGCGGTATTGAAGCCGCCTGTCGTGAGAAGGGTTTCACGCCGCTGGTCTGTAATACCAACAACGAAGTCGATCAGGAGCTGCATTACCTCGACCTGCTGCGCAGCTATCAGGTGGAAGGGATCGTGGTTAACGCGGTGGGCATGCGCGAAGAGGGGTTAAACCGCCTGCAGCAATCCTCCCTGCCGATGGTCCTTATCGACCGTAAAATCCCGGAATTTGCCTGCGATGTGGTCGGGCTGGATAACACCCAGGCCGCCACGACCGCCACCGAACATCTGATTGAGCAGGGCTTCGAGGCCATTCTGTTTCTGAGTGAACCGCTGGGGATGGTCAACACCCGTCGCGAGCGCCTGAGCGCATTTCGCGCCACGCTGGAGCGATATCCCGGCGTGATAGCCGAAAATGCCGAAACGCCGCTTCACGAAGCGGGGCAGCTCGACAACACCCTGCGTCAGTTCCACACGCGCCATCGCGGGATGCGCAAAGCCGTTATCTCCGCCAACGGGGCGCTGACGCTCCAGGTCGCCCGCTCGCTCAAGCGTATTGGCCTGCACTGGGGCAGCGATATCGGTCTGCTGGGGTTTGATGAGCTGGAGTGGGCGGAGCTGGCCGGCGTCGGCATTACGACACTCAAACAACCCACCTGGCAGATTGGCTATGCTGCTGTTGAACAAGTGGTTCGTCGTATTGAAGGCACCAGCGATGCCGTTCGCGAGCAGGTCTTCTCCGGCGAGTTGATCGTTCGCGGCTCCACCGCGCGTTAAATTTCCCTTGTGAT
This sequence comes from Enterobacter sp. PL_is514, assembly GCF_055816715.1. Lineage (NCBI taxonomy): Bacteria > Pseudomonadati > Pseudomonadota > Gammaproteobacteria > Enterobacterales > Enterobacteriaceae > Enterobacter > Enterobacter sp. PL_is514. The sequence goes on from NZ_JBVPGN010000025.1 coordinate 18,263, forward strand.
AGCGATCATAAATTCAACATCCTGACCTTTTCTTTGGAACCGGTTCCATCTAGCGTAATAGTATTGATATGTTGCGATGGAGTCCGAAGATGGGCAGGAAAATTATGGTGGTCACCGCCGCGTACGGTGCGGAACAGGTGCGACAGGCGGGCGGTCAGCGGGCGATGCTGCCCGTAATTGCAGGCGCAGGGGCAGACGGCGTGGAGATCCGCCGGGAACTGTTCAGCAGCGACGAGCTGCTGGCGCTGCCGGCGCTGGGAGAATCCATTGAGCTGCTCGGCCTGCTGGCGTGCTACTCCGCCCCCGCCGCCCTGTTTATGCCCGACGGCACCCTCAACCCGGACCTGACCCGCTATCTCTCTGAGGCCAGCACCCTGAACGCCCTGTGGCTGAAGGTTTCCCTTGGCCATTTCCGCGACGCGCAGCCTCTCGACGCCCTGCGTAGCCTGCTGAACGCAAGCGGCATGGTGCTGGTCGTGGAGAACGATCAGACCGACTGCGGACAGCTCGCCCCCATGCAGCGCTTCCAGGCCGCCTGCCGGGAAATGGCGCTCCCCGTCACGCTGACCTTCGACATGGGCAACTGGCTGTGGGTTGGCGATTCGCCTGAAGAAGCCGCACGTCATCTGGCCCCTGCGGTGAGCTATATCCACGTTAAAGCCGCCGTGCCGCATAAAGATAACTTCCGCGCCGTGGCACCGGACCACGCCGATGCGCGCTGGCTGGATCTGCTCGGGCAGCTGCCTGCCGATGCCCCACGCGGGATCGAGTTCCCGCTGGAAGGGACGGATTTAACCGCGGTTACCCGCCATTACGTCAACCTGCTGCGCGAGGAGTAAATCATGCACAAGACGCTGGATGTCATCACGATCGGCGAAGCCATGGCGATGTTTGTCGCCACTGAAACGGGCGAACTGAGCGCGGTAGAGCACTTTATCAAGCGCGTCGCAGGCGCAGAGCTGAACGTCGCGACCGGCCTGGCACGTCTCGGCCTGAACGTGGGCTGGGTCAGCCGCGTGGGGGATGACAGCTTTGGCCATTTCGTTCTCGATTCGCTGAAAAAAGAGGGTATCGATGCTGCAGGCGTGACCCTCGACGGACGCTTCCCTACCGGGTTTCAGCTTAAATCCAAGGTCGAAAATGGAACCGATCCCATTGTGGAGTATTTCCGCAAAGGATCGGCCGCAAGCCACCTCTCTGTTGCGGATTACCACGCAGACTATTTCGCCTCCGCGCGCCACCTGCACCTGAGCGGCGTGGCGGCAGCGCTCTCTGCCAGCTCGTATGAACTGTTGGATCATGCGGTAGCCACTCTGAAAGCCCAGGGAAAAACGATCTCGTTCGATCCTAACCTGCGTCCGGTGCTGTGGAAAAGCGAAGCGGAAATGGTCGAGAAACTGAACCGTCTGGCGTTCAGAGCGGACTGGGTTCTGCCGGGGCTGAAAGAAGGGATGATCCTGACGGGTGAAAATACACCGGAAGGCATTGCTGATTTCTATCTGAATAAAGGGGTAAAAGCGGTAGTGCTGAAGACGGGTGCCGATGGCGCATGGTTCAAGACGGCCAACGGCGAACAGGGCGCGGTCGCGGCGGTGAAGGTTGAGAACGTTGTCGACACGGTCGGCGCGGGCGACGGTTTTGCCGTTGGCGTAATTAGCGCCCTGCTGGAAGGCAAAACGCTGCAGCAGGCCGTCGCGCGGGGCAACAAGATTGGCTCGCTGGCCATTCAGGTGCAGGGCGACAGCGAAGGATTACCCACCCGAGCACAGCTCGGAGTATGAATTCCCTCTCCCGGTGGGAGAGGGCCAGGGTGAGGGCAACAAGCCGCACCAGATAATTAAGCCACCGTGTACCCTACAGACAACGGCGGTAACAACCTCAACAACAGAGGCAAGCCTATGAACAGTTCGACCAATGCAGTAAAACGCTGGTGGTACATCATGCCAATCGTGTTTATCACGTACAGCCTGGCGTACCTTGACCGTGCCAACTTCAGCTTCGCGTCCGCGGCGGGGATCACAGAGGACCTTGGCATCACAAAAGGTATCTCCTCCCTGCTGGGTGCCCTTTTCTTCCTGGGCTACTTCTTCTTCCAGATCCCCGGCGCGATTTATGCGGAACGCCGCAGCGTGCGTAAGCTGATCTTCATCTGTCTGATCCTGTGGGGCGCCTGCGCGTCACTGACCGGCATGGTGAACAATATTCCTGCCCTGGCCGCCATTCGCTTTATCCTCGGCGTCGTTGAGGCGGCGGTTATGCCCGCGATGCTGATCTACATCAGCAACTGGTTTACCAAATCTGAACGCTCGCGCGCGAATACCTTCCTGATCCTCGGTAACCCGGTCACGGTACTGTGGATGTCGGTGGTGTCCGGCTACCTGATCCAGTCCTTCGGCTGGCGCGAAATGTTTATCATCGAAGGGGTGCCGGCGATTATCTGGGCCTTCTGCTGGTGGGTGCTGGTGAAAGATAAACCTGCCCAGGCGAAATGGCTTTCCGAAGATGAAAAAGCGGCGCTGCAGGCGCAGCTGGACAAAGAACAGCAAGGTCTGAAGGCGGTACGTAACTATGGTGAAGCCTTCCGCTCGCGTAACGTGATCCTGCTCTGCGCGCAGTACTTTACCTGGAGCATTGGCGTGTACGGTTTTGTGCTGTGGCTGCCGTCCATTATCCGCAGCGGCGGTGAAAACCTCGGCATGGTCGAAGTAGGCTGGCTGTCATCCGTACCGTATCTGGCGGCAACCATCGCGATGATTATCGTTTCCTGGGCGTCGGACAAGCTGCAGAACCGCAAGCTGTTTGTCTGGCCGCTGCTGCTGATTGCTGCCTTCGCCTTTATTGGCTCCTGGGCCGTGGGCGCAAACCATTTCTGGGCCTCTTATACCCTGCTGGTGATTGCCGGTGCGGCCATGTACGCCCCTTACGGACCGTTCTTTGCCATCATCCCGGAGATGCTGCCGCGTAACGTTGCGGGTGGTGCAATGGCATTGATTAACAGCATGGGGGCGCTGGGCTCGTTCTGCGGCTCCTGGTTCGTCGGTTACCTGAACGGTGCTACCGGCAGTCCGTCCGCATCGTACGTCTTTATGGGGGTGGCGCTTTTCGCCTCTGTGTGGCTTACTCTGGTTGTTAAGCCTGCTAATAATCAACAACACCCTGTCGGCGCTCGACACGCCTGAATCCTTAAAAATCAACGGAGATTAGCATGAAGCCGTCCGTCATTTTGTATAAAGCACTGCCGGAAGATCTGCAGAAACGTCTTGAAGAACACTTCACCGTCACCCAGGTGAAGAACCTGCGCCCGGAAACCGTGGCACAGCACGCCGACGCGTTCGCCAGCGCCGAAGGCCTGCTGGGTTCAAGCGAGAAAGTGGATGTCGCCCTGCTGGAGAAAATGCCGAAGCTTCGTGCTACCTCTACCGTTTCCGTGGGTTACGACAACTTTGATGTGGACGCCCTTAACGTCCGCAAGATCCTGCTGATGCATACGCCGCATGCCCTGACGGAAACCGTGGCCGACACGCTGATGGCACTGATGCTCACCACAGCCCGTCGCGTAGTGGAAGTCGCCGAGCGCGTCAAAGCGGGCGAGTGGACAAAAAGCATTGGTCCGGACTGGTTCGGCGTGGACGTTCACGGTAAAACGCTGGGCATTGTCGGTATGGGGCGTATCGGGCTGGCACTGGCGCAGCGCGCGCATTTTGGTTTTAACATGCCGATTCTGTATAACGCGCGTCGCCACCACAGTGAAGCCGAAGAACGCTTCAACGCCCGTTACTGCGAGCTGGATACCCTGCTGCAGGAGGCCGATTTTGTCTGCCTTGTCCTGCCGCTGACGGACGAAACCCGTCATCTGATTGGCAAAGAAGCGTTTAAGAAAATGAAGCAGTCAGCCATTTTCATTAACGCGGGTCGTGGCCCGGTGGTGGATGAGAAGGCGCTGATTGAGGCCCTGCAGAAAGGTGAGATCCATGCAGCAGGTCTGGACGTCTTTGAGCAGGAGCCGCTGCCGGTGGATTCGCCACTGCTTTCGCTGCCTAACGTGGTTGCGCTGCCGCACATCGGCTCAGCCACCCATGAGACGCGCTACAACATGGCGGCCACTGCGGTCGATAATCTCATCGCCGCCCTTAGCGGAAAGGTGGAGATAAACTGCGTGAACCCGCAGGTGCAACGATAGAAACGAAAAAACCCGCCAGAAGGCGGGTTTTTGAATTTTGTGCTACTGGGTTGGAAGCTTACAGGCTTACAACGTTACCAGCTGCTGGGCCTTTAGCGCCGCTTTCGATGGTGAAGGACACTTTCTGACCTTCGTCCAGAGATTTGTAGCCATCGTTCTGGATAGCAGAGAAGTGTACGAACACGTCTTTAGAGCCATCGTCAGGAGTGATGAAGCCGAAACCTTTATCAGCGTTGAACCATTTAACCAGACCAGTCATTTTAGCAGACATAGAAATTACCTTATTAACAAATATATTGTGCCTTCCGGCTTGATGGATTGCGTTACAGATTTTTAAGCGATGAAGGAAGGGTCACAACGAAGGGTATCTATGGATAACAATCTGGACTGCTTTACTAAACTGCTTTAGGTCTGTGTAACAAACCGACGGGGATAGTTATACCGATGTGGTAGAGGAATGACAAGCGTTATTTTCGCTATGCATAAAAAACCCCGCCAGAAGCGGGGTTTTTCGGTTTATTCTGTGGCAGTGACTGCGGCACTCCAGGCCTGGCTAAAGGCCTGATGCTGGGAGGCCAGCGGCCCAATCAGCGTATTGTACTGGCTTGCCTGCTGCGAGGTCGGGAACTGAATACCGTTGGCAACAAAGCTCACCTGCGTATTCTGCTGGGCGATAAAGTCACCCACCTGGACCAGCTGCTGCGTGAAGATTTGCGCGGCCGGGATCAGCGGTTGCAGCGCTTCAGACGGCTTGGTCACCACTTTCTCATACACTTTGTCGAAGACCGGTTTGAGATCGTCGCCCTGCTTCAGCGCAGAACGTGACGCGTCAGCCTGCATTTTCGCATTCTGCAACTGCTGGCTCAGCACGCCAAGCGCACCGTTGGACTGGCGAAGCGGTTCACGCTGCGTCATATAATCCTGCGGAACGCGAATGGCGTTCACGCTATCCACCACGGGACGGATACCGGAATCCATCGCCTGGCTCACCTGCTGTGAATAACCATATAGAATGGCGTAATCGGACACGAAGGGGCCAAACTGTTTTTTCTGATCCGCAGTCAGCGTCGGCAACCGTTCGCCGCTGCGCATCACTGTATTCTGCAGAAAATCGATAAACGCTTTGCGCTGATCGCCTTCTTTATCAAAACACCCACTCAGGCTAACAACCATCAACAACGCCGCAATAGGCGCAAACCAGCGAGAGCAGGACTTTCCTGTCGCCATTTTATTACTCCTTTCACCCAAAAAAGCGCACACCGGCACACGCGTGCCCGACGCTGACAAGGATAGTCCAGGTCAGCCTTGCAAGATACTCTTTTCATGCAAAACGGCTATTGCCGATTTATTTCTTACCATTTACAAAAAAATACCTGGCGAAGCCGACATATGACTAATCAGGGAATTAGCATAACTATCCATATCGCTGAATCGGGTAAAGCGAGCTTGACCGCACGATTAATCACACCCGTGACGATCCTGGGTTGGTATTAGGGACTATTCTTAATTGGCTCTCTGATGTTCTTGATCACGATGTGAGATTTAAGAGGAGTCCTCAATGGAATATAAAGATCCTGAGTTTGAACTGCTGAGCAGTCTGGAACAGATCATTTTTAAAGATGTACCGCAGACGATTACCCTGCAACAAAAATCCAATCCCTTTACAGAATATGAGCAATTGCGCAAAGGGACAGGACTGAAAACGGAAGAATTCGCCAGAGCGATGGGTGTCAGCGTGGCTATGGTGCAGGAGTGGGAGTCAAAACGTGAGAAACCCACTCCAACCGAGTTAAGGCTGATGCGCCTGATTCAGGCCAACCCTGCACTCAGCAAACAGATAGCGTAGTGAAGATTGAATGCCCCCGCCTTTGCGGGGGCTTGTGTTTTAAAGGCTATCACAACGCCAGCCCGCCTCTTCCCACACCAGCTCATGCGTTAATGTTAATCCTCTTAGAAAAGCCTCATCGTGTGATACTACCAGCAGAGCCCCGGGGAAACCGGCCAGCGCGGCTTCAATGGCCTGGACTGAGGCCAGATCCAGATGGTTGGTCGGTTCATCCAGCAGCAGAAGCTGCGTGGACTCCGCGCGCCACAGCACGCAGGCCAGGGCGGCCTTAAGACGCTCGCCGCCGCTGAGCTCCGCCAGCGGGAGCATCACTTTGTCAGCCCCCAGCTGAAGCTGCGCCAGACGGGTTCGCAATACCCCCTCTTCCAGAGGCGTATGACTCAGGTTGAGATGCGTCATGACCGACTGCGAAAGATCGAGCCGGGACAGATGTTGGTCGAGATAAGCGCAGCTGGCGGATACCTTACAGGTACCCGAATGGGGGACAATCTCGCCGAGGAGGGTTTTTAACAGCGTCGATTTTCCGCAGCCGTTCGGCCCCTTTAACGCCACGCGCATCGGTCCATCCATCCGCCAGTTTAGCGGAGGAACAGGCACATGCGGCAGCACCAGATCCTCCAGCACCAATACCTGCTTCCCCTCCGGGATCTGACTCCCCGGCAGGGTGAACATGACCGGGTTATCGTCTTCAACGCGTTCACGCGCCTTGTTAACCGCGGCGTTCAGCGCTTCATTTTGCTCGCTGTGCTGTTTTTTCCAGGAGCCGATCCGCTCCTTTGCCGCGCCTTTATATTTGACCCGCTCGAACGACGCGATATTCAGGGTATCGACGGTGCGCAATGTCTTTGCCGAACGCCGCTGGCTGTCGTCATGCTCTTTTTGCATCCGTGCCCGTGTACGCTTGCGCTCGGTTGCCGCATGTTCCAGCGCCGAGCGGGCCGCCTGCTGTTCGGCATCGCGCTGGGTTTGATAATCCGCATAATTCCCGCCGTAGCTGCGCAGACCCGAGGCGCTCAGCTCAAGGATACGGGGTACCTGAGCCAGTAACTCACGGTCATGGGAGGCCACCAGTACTCCGCCCTGATACCGACTCAACTGGTCGTAGAACCACGCCCGGCCTTGTCGATCAAGATGGTTAGTGGGTTCGTCCAGCAGCAGGAAATCCGCTTTCGCCGTAAACGCCCCACACAGCAGGGCGCGAATGCGCTCGCCGCCGCTGAGTTCAATGGCGGGCTTATCCGGATCAAACGGTGGGAGCTGCGCATTCATAAACGCCTCGCCCAGGCGCTCAGCGACATCCCAGTGGCCATCGAGCAACGCCAGATCGTCAGGCTGGTAATCGCCGCTGTCGATGCGCTTACGCGCCTTAAAAATCGCGTCATACCCGAGCAGTTCAGCCAGCGCCGTCTGCGGAGAAATAGCGTGCTGCTGCGCCACCCAGGCATGCGAGCCAAAGCGTTCAATATGACCGGTAGCCGGTTCGTCCATCCCCGCCAGCAGACGCAGCAGACGCGTTTTCCCGCTGCCGTTGCGGCCAACCAGCGCGCACAGGGAGGGTTCCAGCGTGAGATTCAGCGGACCAAAAAGAATATCGCCCGTCGGAAACTGACAGGTGACCTGATGCAAAATAAAAGAAGGGGACTGCGCAAAATGAGCCATAAGCACTCCTGAATGAAATCAAAACATCCCCTGCCGACGCGGTAGCGTTTAGCAAGGATCGAAATTCATCAGTCGTGTTTGTTCATTTTTGGGGGGCGCTCCAGCGCGAGAAAGTTAACGCGGATAAGGATAGCGGTAATGGGTTGACCATTTCAAGGTTAAATTTTGGGCGACTTATACTCCCTCTCCCTTTGGGCTGAGGGATCCCCACAAATTAATGCGAGCAGTGAACAATCCCCTCGCCCCTTTGGGGAGAGGGTTAGGGTGAGGGGGAGCATACGGCTCTGGTGGTCATTCCGTTCACTTTATGTTCCTTGCTACTCTGTAACAACAATACCCGTGAACGTGCCAGGGTGGCTCAGTCGCCACCACCCTGGCTACCCGGGCTCCCGGCGGTAAATCGCCGCTACGCGGTACCTTCGGCTTATTCCTTCCGGCTTATCGGGGACGGGCGGAGGTAACATCCCTGTAAAGCCCGCCCTCTCGGCGCATCCATGCGCCTCGCCCCGGCCTGCAGGAAACGCCTCAGCGATTTACAGCCGGACCATAGCGTCGCTGTAAGACCTCTGCCCGCAGTATGCTTTTCATTGCGGTAATTTTGCGAGTCTCTTTCCAGAAATGGTAATATTCTCAGTGGCATAGCTCAAATCTATTGCCGCCTGTCTTGATGAGCAGTAAGTTCTCTTTGCACCTGCAAAATCAGGTGCCGGGTTTAGCATCCTGGCTTATCTTATCGGCGGCACATTATGTGCAGCATGCTTTGCTACATCTCAATGGTGGGCTGAGCAGGGGCATCGAAAGATGCGCCGGTATCCGATAAGGCCGGTAATGCTAACTCTGTTCAGTCCACCACCAGCGAAGTTAGCATTTCCGGTGGTGGAAGCTTTATCACTTATCGGAGGCTGCCAATATGGCTACTACCCCAACCCAAGCTCATTCTTTATTCACCCTGCCCTTCAACCACGCCACCGACTTCACCGAACTGGCGGATAACTGCGAACGTTTTACCGACGCACTGGTAGATTGCGAAGAACCCGCCCCAAAAATGGCGCTTTACGGCAGACTTTATGCCTGTCTGAATCTTCTGCAACCCACGCTTCTGGATCCTGTTCCGGACGCTTTAAAAGCCAGCCTGACCGTGAAGGAACTCCCGTCACGCGTTCCGGCTTTCGAACCCGAATGCGATCAGCTGGGGCGCTACTGTCAGGAGCTTACGCAGATGCTGATGAACGGCTCACTGCCGCGACAAACTGAAATCGTGATGGAAGATTTGCTGTGCGAGCTGGTCAGCTACTTTGCTGATACGCTGAAGGCACCGCGCTGGCTGCAGACAGACGAAGGCACAATCGCGATCGGCTAAACCTGCCGGATGGCGCTGTGCTTATCCGGCCTACGAAAGCCCCATAAAAAAACCCGCCGAAGCGGGTTTTTAGCATTTGTCACAACGGGCACATTACTGCAGCAGCGAAATATCCGCCACGCGCAGGAACAGCTCACGCAGTTTCTCGAGCATAGAGAGACGGTTAACGCGCAGCTCTTTATCTTCTACGTTCACCATCACTTTCTCGAAGAAGGCGTCGATAACGTCACGCAGCTCGGCCAGCTCCACCAGCGCTTCCTGGTAGCGACCTTCCGCGAAGACCGGCTCGAGCTTGTCGCGCAGCACCACAACCTGCATCGCCAGAGCGATCTCTTCCGGCTCTTTCAGCGTCGCGGCGTTTACGCGCTCGTTCAGCGTCTCGTCGGATTTCGCCAGAATGTTGGATACACGCTTGTTGGCCGCGGCCAGGGCAGATGCTGCTTCCAGCGTACGGAAGTGGGAAACCGCCTTCATACGCGCATCGAAATCAGCCGGACGGGTCGGACGACGCGCCAGCACCGCCTGAATGGTGTCAACGGTGTAACCTTCGTCCTGATACCAGGCGCGGAAACGACCGAGCATGAAGTCGATGACGTCATCCACCACGTTCGCGTTGGTCAGCTTATCGCCGTACAGACGCACCGCTTCTTCGGTCAGGGTCTGCAGATCCAGGTTCAGGTTCTTCTCAACGATAATACGCAGCACGCCCAGCGCAGCACGACGCAGCGCAAACGGGTCTTTATCGCCTTTCGGATGCTGACCGATACCGAAGATACCCGCCAGGGTGTCCATCTTATCGGCAATCGCTACGGCACAGGCAACCGGGTTGGACGGCAGTTCGTCACCCGCAAAGCGCGGCTGATACTGCTCGTTCAGGGCCACAGCCACGTCTTCCGCTTCGCCATCGTGACGCGCGTAGTGCATGCCCATCACGCCCTGGGTGTCGGTAAATTCGAACACCATGTTGGTCATCAGGTCGCACTTGGACAGCAGACCCGCACGCGTCGCGTGGTTAACGTCCGCACCAATTTCACGGGCAATCCAGCCGGACAGCTCCGCAATGCGGTCGGTCTTGTCGCGCAGCGTCCCCAGCTGCTGCTGGAACAGCACGGTCTGCAGGCGCGGCAGGTTATCTTCCAGACGCTTTTTACGGTCGGTATTGAAGAAGAACTCGGCATCCGCCAGACGTGGACGCACGACCTTCTCGTTACCGGAGATAATCTGGATCGGATCTTTCGATTCGATGTTCGCCACGAAGATGAAGTTCGGCAGCAGCTTGCCGTCGTTGGCGTAGACCGGGAAATACTTCTGGTCACCCTTCATGGTGTACACCAGCGCTTCAGCCGGTACGGCCAGGAATTTCTCTTCAAACTTCGCGGTCAGCACAACCGGCCATTCAACCAGAGAGGTCACTTCTTCCAGCAGGCTTTCGCTCAGGTCGGCGTTACCGCCAATCTGGCGCGCCGCTTCTTCGGCGTCCGCTTTGATTTTGGCTTTACGCTGTTCGTAGTCGGCAATAACTTTACCGCGCTCCAGCAGGATTTGCGGATACTGGTCGGCATTGTCGATAGTGAACTCAGGCTCGCCCATAAAGCGGTGGCCGCGGATCACGCGATCGGACGCCACGCCCAGAATGGTGGCCGGAATAACGGTGTCGCCCAGCAGCAGGGTCACGGTGTGAACCGGACGCACGAAGTGCACGTCAGACGCGCCCCAGCGCATCAGCTTAGGAATCGGCAGCTTCGCCAGAGACGTGGCAATCATGTCCGGCAGCAGCGCTTCCGCGCTTTCGCCCTTCACGTGCGCACGGTACAGCAGCCACTCGCCTTTATCCGTGGTCAAACGCTCGGCCTGATCAACGGTGATGCCGCAGCCGCGCGCCCAGCCTTCAGCCGCTTTGCTCGGTTTGCCTTCCGCGTCAAAGGCCTGGGCAATCGCCGGGCCACGTTTTTCGACTTCGCGATCCGGCTGAGACGCCGCCAGATTTGCCACTTTCAGCGCCAGACGGCGCGGTGCAGCAAACCACTCAATGTTACCGTGTGCCAGGCCAGCGTTATCCAGCTCGGCAGTCACGTTCGCAGCGAAAGATTCAGCCAGGCTGCGCAGGGCTTTTGGTGGCAGCTCTTCGGTGCCGATTTCCACCAGGAAAGTTTTCTCAGACATGGCCGCCTCTTATTTGTTTCGGTTGCACATCGGGAAGCCAAGGGCTTCACGGGACGCGTAGTAAGCTTCTGCAACGGCTTTGGTCAGGGTACGAATACGCAGGATGTAGCGCTGACGTTCAGTCACGGAGATGGCTTTGCGGGCGTCCAGCAGGTTGAAGCTGTGGGCGGCCTTCAGAATACGCTCGTAGGCAGGCAGCGGCAGCGGAGTCTCCAGCGCCAGCAGCTGCTGCGCTTCTTTCTCATACTGCTCGAAGCAGGTGAACAGGAAGTCCACGTCCGCGTATTCGAAGTTATAGGTGGATTGCTCCACTTCGTTCTGATGGAACACGTCGCCGTAGGTGGTTTTACCCAGCGGGCCGTCGCTCCAGACCAGGTCGTAAACGCTGTCTACGCCCTGAATGTACATCGCCAGACGTTCCAGACCGTAGGTGATTTCACCGGTGATCGGCTTACATTCCAGACCACCCACCTGCTGGAAGTAGGTGAACTGGGTCACTTCCATGCCGTTCAGCCACACTTCCCAACCCAGACCCCAGGCACCCAGCGTTGGGTTTTCCCAGTTATCTTCCACGAAACGGATGTCGTGGATGGTTGGATCCATACCCAGCTCTTTCAGCGACCCGAGGTACAGTTCCTGAATGTTGTCGGGTGATGGCTTAATCACCACCTGGAACTGATAGTAATGCTGCAGACGGTTCGGGTTCTCACCGTAACGACCATCGGTCGGACGACGGGAAGGCTGCACATAAGCAGTCGCCATTGGCTCTGGACCCAACGCGCGTAAGCTGGTCATCGGGTGTGAAGTGCCGGCGCCGACTTCCATGTCCAAAGGTTGAACAATGGTACAGCCCTGACGAGCCCAGTAATCCTGTAAGGTCAGGATCAGGCCCTGGAAGGTCTTGGTATCAAACTTTTGCATAGTATTTCGTGCTGGATACGTGTGGTTTTAAATGGAAGGGACCAGTATACCCGCTGGCTGCAAGATATACAGTACGAAACGGGGTTGTTTAGGGAAAATTGGGAAATAAGCCTTCCAGCCAGAACGCTGACGGCGTCTGGCTGTTGATTATACGAGCAGACTAACGCATGGAGAGGTGTAAAAACTGACCGTCCGCATCAAACGAGCAGACAAAGCCCTCTTTGCGCGACGTATGGCCCCGCAGCTCATAGCTGCCCTGAAAACGTTCGAAGCCGGTAACGTCAATTTTCTGCACGTCCGAGTTATAGCGGCGAGCAGCCCGATCTTTACAGAGCGCTTCCATATTCAGTGAACGTTCCGGGCTCATTTTACCCTGCTGCGCTTTTTGCACAGGGGCTTCCTGTGGCGCACTGCATCCCGCCAGGATCAACAGCAGAAAGAGTGACGCCACACGCTTCATCATCATTTTTATTACCGCCCTGGTCAGTGGCTGTTATTTTTAGTATCAACGCTTTTATAGATTATGGTCCGGCATTCTGCGAATCTCGTGGCCTCCCGACAAGCCTGCGGAATAAAACTCAGAATTTTCCAAACGAAGACATTTGGACAATGGGAGTCACACTCAATTTACAGGGAATACGAGGAACTGATGCAGTCAAAAATTAACTGGATTGATAACCTGCGAGGAATAGCCTGTCTGATGGTGGTCATGATCCACACGACGACCTGGTATGTCACGAATGCGCACAGCATCAGCCCCGTTAACTGGGATATCGCCAATATTCTCAACTCTGCGTCGCGCGTCAGCGTGCCGCTGTTCTTTATGATTTCCGGCTTTCTCTTTTTTGGCGAGCGCAGCGCGCAGCCGAGGCACTTCATCCGCATCGCGGCCTGCCTGGGGTTCTACAGTGCCGTTGCCTTGCTCTATATCACTCTGTTCACCTCAATAAACGCCGGACTATCGCTGAAATACGTGCTGCAAAAACCGGTGTTCTATCACCTGTGGTTCTTCTTCGCCATTATCGTTATCTATCTGGTCTCCCCGCTCATCCAGGTAAAAAACGTCAGCGGTAAAATGCTGCTGGCCCTGATGGTGGTGGCTGGCATTATTGCCAACCCGAATACGCTCTCACAGAAAATCGACGGATTTGAGTGGCTGCCGGTCAATCTCTATATCAACGGCGATACTTTTTACTACGTGCTTTACGGCATGCTGGGGCGTGCCATCGGGATGATGGATACGCAAAAACGCGGTCTGAACTGGCTCTGCGGGGCGCTGTTTATCGCTGGGGTGGCGGTGATTTCACGCGGGACGCTGCACGAGCTGCAGTGGCGCGGCAATTTTGCCGATACCTGGTATCTGTATTGCGGGCCGATGGTCTTTATCTGTGCCGTCTCGCTGCTCACGCTCGCCAAAAACACCCTGAACGCGCGTCCCCTGCCCGTGCTGAGTCTTATCTCGCGGCACTCTCTCGGGATTTACGGTTTTCACGCGCTGGTGATCCACGCGCTGCGCACGAGAGGTATTGAGCTAAAAAGCTGGCCGGCGCTGGATATCGTCTGGATTTTTGCCGCCACGCTGGCGATCAGCCTGCTGCTGTCGATGCTGCTGCAAAAAATCGACGCTCGCCGCTTCGTCAGCTAATGCTTCGCTGTCGGGCGCGATGGTACTGGCGCGGGGAGGAAAACCCTGCCGCCAGTGAAGCCTGCTCCACGCCGCGCCCCTGCAATAGCCATTGCTCCGCCACCGCCAGACGCAGCTGCTCCAGATAATCGCGAACGCTAATGCCTAAATGTGACTGGAAAAGCCGGGTGAGATGACGCGGGCTGACGTGCGCCAGTGCGGCAATGTCAGGCAAACTCCACGTTTTTTGCGGCTCGGCGGTGAGCGCATCCTGCGCCCGATGAATCGCCGGATGAAGATGATTGCGGTAGCGTAGCCACGGAGATAGCTGGGGATCGTCACCGGAACGGCGGAACCAGACCACCATCTCACGCGCCACGGTCAGCGCCTTTTCGGGACCGCACAGGCGGTTAATCATATGCAGCGTCAGATCGATGCCCGACGTGATCCCCGCGCTGGTCCAGATGTTCTCGTCCTGCACAAAGATGCGGTTTTCTTTAATCGTCGCCGTGGGTGCTGCGGTGCGTAAACGGCTGATAACGTCATGGTGGGTGGTGCACTGCCGATTGTTCAGCAGGCCCGACTTCGCCGCCAGTAAGGCTCCGGAACAGACGCACATCACCGTGATATCCCGGCGCTGAATGACCGGCTGCAGGCGCATCAGCCAGTGCTGTATCTGTAACGCCTGTGGTGTCGAAAACTGACTGCGGGAGTCGCTCACGCCGGGCAATACCAGCAGGCTCCCCTCAGGAAGCCTTTCCGGTAACGGCTGGATGCCGCTCATCGTCAGGCCTATCGACGTCGGAACCTCCGGTTGCGGGCCGATGTAATGCAGACGAAACGCGTCGCCAGCCAGCACAAAGGTCTCTGCCGGGCCGGTCATGTCTAATGACAGCACACCGGGCAACATCACGAACCAAACGTCGATGCTCATTACAGGGACTCCAGCGTCTCCGCTACCGTTTTAATCTCGGCAAAACGCCCCGAAAGTACCGTCTCGGTACGGTGGCGAATTTCCGCTGCGCTCAGGGTAATGCCCCTGTACGTCATCGGAAACGTCAGCGTTGCCTCACTGACAAAGGTCACAGCATAGCCCAGATCGGATGCCACCCGGGCGGTGGTTTCGCAGCATTGCTCAGTGCGAATGCCGCAGATAATCAGCTGGTTGATATCACGCTCGCGCAGCCAGCGATCGAGCCCGGTATCCGTGAAGGCATTATGGACGTGTTTCTGGAAAACTACATCCGGCTGATGACGTAAAAAGGCCATCGGTTTGACAAAGCCGCTCTCCAGGGTAAAGGGACCGTCTTCATCCACATGAAAAATATCAACGACCGGAATATTGCGCGCCTGGCAGCCTTCAATCAGCCCCAGCATCGCCTGCTGAAAGGCAGGAATATCGTCCTCCTGCCAGTAATTGCGATGATGGAACGACTGCTGAGTATCAATATTGATGAGTGCAATGCGTGACATGGTGGATCTCCTCGCCAGTGGGTGTGACACCATACTGGCAAGGAAATAAAGGCACGCACAGACCAAAAAAGGACATCCTCGTGCCGCGGTCGGACAAGCGTGTTTACGACATCAGCGGCAGCAGCTGCTGATAGATTTTACGGAATACCGCGCGCCTTTCCGCGTACCGCGCATGGTTTGCCGCGTCAGGGAAATGCGCCTGCTCAAGGGTAAGCTGCGGCAGCAGTTGCGAAAGCGGTTGTTCCGGATGAATGGCTATCTGCGCCAGACGCGCGGCGCCGAGCGCGGGGCCAACATCCCCTCCCGTACGAAAATCCAGCTGCAACCCGCTGATATCCGACAGCATTTGTCGCCAGTAAGGGCTTCGCGCACCGCCGCCAATCAGGGTGACGCTTGCGGGTTTCAGGCCGCAGTCATGGACCACGTCCATCCCGTCGGCCAGCGCATACCCCACCCCTTCCAGAACCGCACGCGCCAGTTCTGCCGGGCCATGCTGATGGGTTAAGCCAAAGAATACCCCTTTCGCTTCCGGGTTGTTGTGCGGCGTACGTTCTCCAGAAAGATACGGTAAAAACCAGACGGCACCCGCAGCGTCATCCGCCTGCTGTGCTGCGGCAATCAACGCAGGAACATCAGCCATCCCGGTCAGCTTCGCCGCCCAGTCCAGGCACGACGCTGCACTCAGCATCACCGACATCAAATGCCATTTTCCCGGAAGCGCATGACAGAAACTGTGCACAGCGCTTTCGGGATTACTGCGATAGCCGTCGCTGACGGCAAAATAGACGCCAGAGGTTCCCAGAGACAGCATCGCCTGCCCTGCCTCAACCATGCCGACGCCCACGGCACCCGCAGCGTTGTCACCGCCCCCGGCAACCACCGGTACAGCAGGCATATTCCAGCGTTCCGCAACGTCTGGCAGCAGTGTGCCTGTTACCTCGCTACCTTCGAACAGCGCGGGCATGTGTTCACGGGTCAGGTGGCAGGCATCCAGCATCGCCTCGCTCCAGTCACGTTTCGCCACGTCGAGCCACATCGTGCCGGCGGCATCGGACATGTCGGAAGCAAAATCGCCCGTCATACGAAAGCGCAGATAGTCTTTCGGTAGCAGGACTTTCGCCACCTGTCGGAAAATATCCGGCTCGTGTCGCTGCACCCACAGCAGCTTGGGGGCGGTAAAGCCGGGCATCATCAGGTTGCCGGTGATCTCACGAGACGTGGGTACACGCGCCTCAAGAAGCGCGCACTCTTCTGCACAGCGGCCATCGTTCCAGAGAATGGCGGGTCGCAACACGCGATGCTCGCTGTCCAGCAAGGTTGCACCGTGCATTTGCCCGGCAATCCCCAACGCTTTCACATCACGCAGAGAATGCTGTTCACCTAACGCCTTGATTGCACGATCCGTTGCCTGCCACCACTGCTCCGGGTCCTGTTCCGACCACAGCGGATGCGGACGTGAAACCTGCAGCTTTTCCGTCTGCGTTGCTAACACCTCGCCCTGTTCGCTTAACAGGATGGCTTTCACACCCGATGTGCCAAGATCGATCCCGATATACATTACGGTGACTCCTTTAACAGAAATGCCCGGTGGCGCTAACGCTTACCGGGCCTACGTGCTGTTATTTATCGAACAGGTAGTGATTGACCAGATTTTCCAACAGCTCCTGGTGCCCGCTCTGGTGCTGCGGTGCCAGCTGATGTTGTTCAGCGTACTTCGCGATCTCCGCAAGTGATAACTGACCTTTCAAAATTTGCTGGCCCAGCTCACTGTTCCAGCCGCTGTAACGCTTCGCCACGCGTTTATCGAGCTCGCCGTCTTCAATCATACGTGCCGCCACTTTCAGCGCCAGCGCCATGGTGTCCATCGCGCCAATGTGGCCGTAGAACAGATCGTATTTGTCGGTGCTCTGGCGACGCACTTTGGCGTCAAAGTTCAGGCCGCCGGTAGTGAAACCACCCGCTTTGATGATTTCGTACATCACCAGCGCATTCTCTTCCACGCTGTTCGGGAACTGGTCTGTGTCCCAGCCCAGCTGCGCGTCGCCGCGGTTAGCATCGACCGAGCCAAAGATGCCCAGCGCAATCGCAGACGCGATCTCATGGTGGAAAGAGTGGCCCGCCAGCGTGGCGTGGTTGGCTTCAATGTTCACTTTGATCTCTTTTTCCAGACCGAACTGCTTCAGGAAGCCATACACCGTCGCCACGTCATAGTCATACTGGTGCTTCGTCGGTTCCTGCGGCTTCGGCTCGATCAGCAGCGTGCCGCGGAAGCCGATTTTGTGCTTATGGTCGACAACCATCTGCATAAATCGGCCAATCTGCTCGCGCTCCTGACGCAGGTCGGTGTTGAGCAGGGTTTCATAGCCTTCACGTCCGCCCCACAGGACATAGTTTTCACCGCCCAACTGATGCGTGGCGTTCATTGCCGTCACCACC
This sequence comes from Enterobacter sp. PL_is514, assembly GCF_055816715.1. Taxonomy (NCBI): domain Bacteria; kingdom Pseudomonadati; phylum Pseudomonadota; class Gammaproteobacteria; order Enterobacterales; family Enterobacteriaceae; genus Enterobacter; species Enterobacter sp. PL_is514. The sequence continues at coordinate 35,925 of NZ_JBVPGN010000025.1, forward strand.
TGCGTGGCCGCCCAGCTAAACACTTCTGGATCCGGGTTGGTTGCCGCGCCCGCGCCGTAGCGTGGGTTGGTAAAGCAGTTTGCCGTGCCCCACAGCAGCTTCACGCCGCTTTGCTGCTGTTTCGCCGCCAGTACATCCACCATCTGCGCAAAATTGTTCAGATACTCTTTCAGCGATGCGCCTTCCGGTGACACGTCCACGTCATGGAAGCAGTAGTACGGCACGTTCAGCTTGTGGAAGAACTCAAACGCGACATCGGCTTTGCGTTTCGCCAGTTCAAGGGCCTCACCCGGCTGCTGCCACGGGCGGTCAAAGGAACCCACGCCGAACATATCGGCGCCGTTCCAGCAGAAGGTATGCCAGTAACAGGCGGCAAAGCGCAGATGATCTTCCATGCGCTTACCCAGCACCAGCTCATCCGGGTTGTAGTGACGAAATGCTAAAGGATTGGTCGTTTTTGGGCCTTCGTAACGAACACGATCGAGTTGGTCGAAATAAGCTTGCATATTGAGCTCCATAATCAGGGTATGCGGCGAGTCGTTGATACAGGAGTAATAGTGAATAGACATTTTGGGTTGCTCAATTACGTTATTTCACACTGCTATTGAGAGAATGCACAACTGTGCGCTGGCTCGCAAAATAATGCGCAGACAAACTATTTCTCGGCGCGTATTCCAGAATCAAATGTAATTAAGACGTTACGTATTTTAAAATCCGATCGCGGTCATAAATTCAGAAATAAACCAAATATCATAATGGGAAGATAAAAATCTGTAATTGCCAGCCCGCCTTTCCGCGTTAAAAATTTGCTGCGTCTCAGCAGTGAATGTTTCTTTTATCTCAGCAACGCATCCCCCTACAAAAAGGCCTAATAATTATGAAGATAAAGAACCTGACTCTAACGCTCTGCACTACGCTCCTCCTTGCAAGCTTTGCAGGACATGCCAAAGAGGTCAAAATTGGCATGGCGATTGACGACCTGCGCCTGGAGCGCTGGCAAAAAGATCGCGATATTTTTGTTAAAAAAGCAGAATCCCTCGGTGCCAGCGTGTTTGTTCAGTCGGCTAACGGCAACGAAGAAACACAAATGTCGCAGATCGAGAATATGATCAACCGTGGCGTCGATGTGCTGGTCATTATCCCCTATAACGGCCAGGTATTAAGTAACGTGGTGAAAGAAGCCAAACAGGAAGGCATAAAAGTGCTGGCCTATGACCGCATGATTAATAATGCGGACATTGATTATTATATTTCGTTCGACAATGAAAAAGTCGGGGAATTACAGGCGCAAAGCCTGATCGACAAAGTGCCTCAGGGCAATTATTTCCTGATGGGCGGCTCTCCGGTGGATAACAACGCCAAACTGTTCCGTGAAGGACAAATGAAAGTCCTTAAGCCGTATATCGACAACGGGAAAATTAAAGTGGTCGGCGATCAGTGGGCCGACGGCTGGCTGCCAGAAAACGCGCTGAAGATTATGGAAAACGCGCTGACGGCCAACAACAACAAAATTGATGCGGTTGTGGCCTCCAACGATGCCACCGCAGGCGGTGCTATCCAGGCCCTGAGTGCACAGGGGCTGGCCGGTAAAGTCGCCATTTCAGGACAGGATGCCGATCTGGCTGGCGTAAAACGCATTATCGCAGGCACCCAAACCATGACGGTCTACAAACCGATTACCCAGTTGGCCAATACGGCGGCGGAAATCGCCGTAGAGCTGGGCAATGGCAAACAGCCTAAAGCAGACGCAACGCTGAATAACGGGCTGAAAGACGTTCCGGCTCGCCTGCTCACACCGATTGAAGTCAACAAAGAGAACATTGACGCCACCGTGGTTAAAGACGGTTTCCACAAGAAGAGCGAACTGTAATCCGGCGCGGCCCCTGCTCTGCGGGGGCGCATCACGTTGTACTGTTCTTCCCTCGGGTTATGTGGAGCGGTTATGCCTTATTTACTTGAAATGAAAAGCATCACCAAACGCTTCGGCACGGTGAAAGCCGTCGACAACGTCAGCCTCCGGTTGAACCCCGGCGAAGTGGTTTCGCTGTGCGGTGAGAACGGTTCGGGCAAGTCGACGCTGATGAAAGTGTTGTGCGGGATCTACCCACACGGCAGCTACGAAGGCGAAATCGTCTTTGCCGGTGAAGTTATCCAGGCGACACACATCCGCGATACCGAACGCAAAGGCATCGCCATCATCCACCAGGAGCTGGCGCTGGTGAAGCATCTCACCGTGCTGGAGAACATTTTCCTCGGGGCCGAAATTTCCCGCCACGGCGTGCTGGATTACGACACCATGACGCTCCGCTGCGAAAAGCTGCTGGCGCAGGTGAGCCTCAACATTTCACCGGATACCCGCGTGGGGGATCTGGGCCTCGGGCAACAGCAGCTGGTCGAAATCGCGAAAGCGCTCAATAAACAGGTCAGACTGCTGATCCTTGATGAGCCAACGGCCTCGCTCACCGAGCAGGAAACTGCGGTTCTGCTCAATATCATCCGCGACCTGCAAAATCACGGCATCGCCTGCATCTATATTTCGCACAAGCTGAACGAGGTTAAAGCCATTTCGGACACCATCTGCGTGATCCGCGACGGGCAGCACATCGGCACGCGTGAAGCCGCGGGCATGAGTGAGGATGACATCATCACCATGATGGTAGGACGCGAGCTGACGGCGCTCTACCCGAATGAGCCTCACACCAAAGGTGATGAAGTGCTGCGCGTGGAAAATCTGACCGCGTGGCATCCCGTTAACCGCCACATCAAGCGTGTGAATAACGTCTCGTTTTCTCTGCACAGCGGCGAAATTCTCGGTATTGCCGGGTTAGTCGGCGCCGGGCGCACGGAGGCCGTACAGTGTCTGTTTGGCGTGTGGCCGGGACGCTGGGAGGGCACGATTTATATCGACGGCCAGCCGGTGAAAATCGACAACTGCCAGCAGGCGATTGCCCGCGGCATTGCCATGGTGCCTGAAGACCGCAAAAAAGACGGTATCGTGCCGGTCATGGCGGTGGGGAAAAATATTACGCTTGCGGCGCTCGATCGGTTCTCCGGCGCGTTGAGTAGCCTGGACGATGCCGCCGAGCAGCAGTGCATTCTCCAGTCACTTGCCCGGCTGAAGGTCAAAACCTCCTCACCAGAACTGGCCATTGGCCGTCTGAGCGGCGGCAACCAGCAGAAGGCAATTCTGGCGCGCTGCCTGCTTCTCAATCCACGCATATTAATCCTTGATGAGCCCACGCGCGGGATTGATATCGGTGCCAAATATGAAATCTACAAACTGATTAATCAGCTTGTACAGCAAGGGATTGCCGTCATTGTCATTTCGTCTGAGTTACCCGAAGTGCTCGGCCTGAGCGACCGCGTGCTGGTCATGCACGAGGGAAAACTGAAAGCCAACCTGATTAACCAGAACCTGACGCAGGAGCAGGTGATGGAAGCCGCTTTAAGGAGCGAACGTCATGTCGAAAAGCAATCCGTCTGATATCAAAGTCGCCGTTCCGACGCCCGGTGCGTTTGCAGGGCTAAAAGCGCTGAACCTGCAGGTTTTCGTGATGATCGCGGCGATTATCGTCATCATGCTCTTCTTTACCTGGATGACCGATGGTTCGTACCTCAGCGCGCGTAACGTCTCTAACCTGCTCCGCCAGACCGCTATCACCGGCATTCTGGCCGTCGGCATGGTGTTCGTGATTATCTCCGCGGAAATCGATCTGTCGGTCGGTTCAATGATGGGGCTCCTCGGCGGTGTGGCGGCGATTTTTGACGTCTGGCTCGGCTGGCCGCTGCCGCTGACCGTGGCGGTCACGCTGGTATTGGGGCTGGTACTGGGGGCCTGGAACGGCTGGTGGGTAGCCTACCGTAAAGTGCCGTCGTTCATTGTCACCCTGGCGGGGATGCTGGCCTTCCGTGGGATCTTAATCGGCATCACCAACGGTACCACCGTCTCCCCGACCAGCGCGGCCATGTCGCAGATTGGTCAGAGCTACCTCCCGGATGGCGTGGGCTTTACCATCGGCGTGGCGGGATTGCTGGCGTTTGTTGCATGGCAGTGGCGTGGACGCATGCGTCGTCAGGCGCTGGGGCTGGCGTCGCCAGCATCCACGTCGGTGGTGGGACGTCAGGCGCTCACGGCCGTCATTGTGCTGGGCGCCATCTGGCTTTTAAACGACTATCGCGGTGTTCCGACCCCCGTGCTGCTGCTGACGCTTTTACTGCTGGGCGGCATGTTTATGGCCACGCGCACCGCGTTTGGCCGCCGTATTTATGCCATCGGCGGCAACCTTGAGGCTGCTCGCCTCTCGGGCATTAATGTTGAACGCACCAAACTCGCGGTCTTCGCCATTAACGGCCTGATGGTCGCCATCGCCGGGTTGATCCTCAGCTCGCGTCTGGGGGCGGGTTCCCCCTCCGCCGGTAACATCGCCGAGCTGGATGCTATCGCCGCCTGCGTTATTGGCGGCACCAGCCTCGCAGGGGGTATCGGCAGCGTCGCGGGCGCGGTGATGGGGGCATTTATCATGGCGTCGTTGGATAACGGGATGAGTATGATGGACGTCCCGACGTTTTGGCAGTATATCGTCAAGGGGGCCATTCTTTTACTGGCAGTCTGGATGGACTCGGCCACCAAGCGACGGGCCTGATAACGGTATTGTGACTTAATTGGGAAGTGAGCCATGTTTGAAAAGCGTCACCGCATTACGTTGTTATTCAATGCCAACAAAGCCTACGACCGTCAGGTGGTAGAAGGCGTGGGTGAATATTTGCAGGCGTCGCAATCCGAGTGGGATATCTTTATTGAGGAAGATTTTCGCACCCGTCTGGAGAACATCAAAGACTGGCTTGGCGATGGCGTTATCGCCGACTATGACGACCCCGTCATTGAGCAACTGCTGACCGACGTCGACGTGCCGATCGTGGGCGTCGGCGGCTCCTACCACTCGCCCGAACACTATCCGCCGGTTCACTATATCGCCACCGATAACCATGCCCTGGTCGAGGCCGCGTTTCTCCATTTAAAAGAGAAAGGCGTCCATCGCTTCGCGTTTTATGGTTTACCCGCCACCAGTGGCAAGCGCTGGGCCGTTGAGCGTGAGCACGCGTTTTGCCAGCTGGTCGCGCAGGAGAAGTATCGCGGCGTGGTCTATCAGGGGCTGGAAACTGCCCCGGAAAACTGGCAGCACGCGCAAAACCGCCTGGCGGACTGGCTGCAAACGCTGCCGCCGCAAACCGGTATTATTGCCGTAACGGACGCCCGCGCGCGCCACGTGCTGCAGGTCTGCGAACATTTACACATTCCGGTGCCCGAAAAGCTGTGCGTGATTGGCATTGATAACGAAGAACTGACCCGCTACCTTTCCCGCGTGGCGCTCTCCTCCGTTGCCCAGGGCACGCGTCAGATGGGCTATCAGGCGGCGAAGCTGCTGCATCGCCTGCTGGATAAAGAATCTCTGCCGCTTCAGCGCCTGCTGGTGCCTCCTGTTCGCGTCGTAGAACGTCGCTCAACCGATTATCGCTCCTTAAGCGACCCGGCCGTCATTCAGGCCATGCACTATATTCGCAACCACGCCTGCAAAGGGATTAAAGTCGATCAGGTGCTGGATTCGGTGGGCATTTCGCGTTCGAATCTGGAGAAGCGGTTCAAAGAAGAGGTGGGCGAAACCATTCATGCCGTCATTCACGCTGAGAAGCTGGAAAAGGCACGCAGCCTGCTCATCTCCACGTCACTGTCGATCAACGAAATCTCGCAGATGTGCGGTTACCCGTCTCTGCAATATTTCTATTCGGTGTTCCGCAAAGAGTATGACACCACGCCGAAGGAGTATCGGGATCGCCACAGCGAGGTGCTGATTTAGAAAAGAAAACGCCTTCCAGTGGAAGGCGTTTTTTGAGATTACATATGGGCGGCGATTAAGCGCTGGTTATCCTGGTACATGGCGAACAGATAGTTGTTATAGCTCTGTCCCTTCGTCGAATAACCTTTCAGCTTGTGGATCATCGTACTGGCCGTCACTTCCTGGTCCGCTTTACGCAGCTGAGCGCGTGATTTACGGAACGATGAGTAGGCCGGGTGCGTATTCAGATTCACCACGTAGGCGCTGACGGAATCCTTCACAGATTCAAACTGCGAATAGCCTTTCACCTTGCCAGGGGCATTGTTACAACGACCTTTCACGCACTTCATGCCGAAAAGGTTGTTGTTGCTACGCGCAAGCTTAGAAGTCCCCCAGCCGCTTTCGGCAGCAGCCATGGTCGCAACCATGCTGCCCGGGATGATATCCACACGCTCAAGGAGAGCATTCCACGGCACACGACGCGTGTTACCGTTCCAGCTCAGCTTATAGCGCTGCGTGATATCTTTCAGACGCGCGCGCTCTGACGGCGACCAGCGGCTATCGTACTGTTTGGAGATCAGCCAGTTACGATCCGCAGTAATCGCGGCATTTTGACTCGTGATGTAAGGCATTACCGTCCGGAGAAACGCTTTTTTCCTTGGTGTTCCGGAAGGGTATTTTCGCAAATCAGGAAGTGAACTACTCTTTGCACTATTGCGAGAATACTCTTGTTTACTGCTAACCTTACTACTTGTCGTCTTTATTACGTGGGCTTTCTTACTCGTTGTATCCGTGTGCGTCTTCGCAAGCACCTCACCCGAAAATGCCGTGGTGAGTAACATGAGTATCGCAGCCCCATATCGTCGAATGGGAGTCGATATCATTAGGTCTCCTGGTCGGATGTAATCATCCCAACACCTTATTTTTTTCACAAATTTGAGAGCGGAATCTCAAATCATATCAAAAATAGACTTCAAGAGCACGTATAGAAATAGTCCAATTCCGAAACTATGTCACCTGAAACTTGCTCATAAAAACATCATTTCCGAAAATATGTGTGCGTTCTCGCAGATAACTGCCTAATTTTGCGCAAGATCACTCATCCTCACGCATCCTCCCGGCAGAAAGCGACAGGGGATGAGCTTTTCCCCTCTGCCTGCTGGCACACTGGTCAAAAATGCCGCGACAGGAAAAAGGAATGAAACGCACCGCATTAGCCTTTCTGATGTTACCCGCACTGGCACATGCCGACTGGTCATCGCCGGGGTTTAGCGCATTTAGCGCCGAAGGCACCGGAGTCTTCACCAGCCAGGCAAAGCTTGCGAAGGGTACGCGTCCTCTTACGCTGAGTTTTGACAAGACGTGCTGGCAGCCCACAGGCGCGATAAAACTCAATGAGATGCTGTCGCTCAAGCCCTGTGACGGCACACCGCCGCAGTGGCGACTTTTCCGCGACGGTGAATACCTGATGCGGATTGATACCCGTTCCGGCACGCCCACCCTGCTGCTGACGATTCAGAGTGCCGCAGAACAGCCGGTTGCAAACGTCATCCGCCAGTGTCCGAAGTGGGACGGTAAGCCGCTGACGCTGGACGTCAGCCATACCTTCCCGGAAGGCTCCGTCGTGCGCGACTACTACAGTAAACAGACGGCGACGGTGCAGAATGGAAAAATAACCCTGCAGCCAGCCGCCAACAGTAACGGCCTGCTGCTGCTTGAGCGCGCCGAAACCGACAAGCCGGCACCGTTTAGCTGGCAAAACGCCACCGTCTATTTTGTACTGACCGACCGCTATGTGAATGGCGATCCGAGCAACGACAACAGCTATGGCCGCCATAAAGACGGCATGCAGGAGATTGGCACGTTCCACGGTGGCGATCTGAAGGGGCTGACCAGCAAGCTCGATTACCTGCAGCAGCTGGGGGTGAATGCGCTCTGGATAAGCTCCCCGCTTGAGCAGATCCACGGCTGGGTAGGCGGCGGAACCAAAGGTGATTTCCCGCATTATGCCTATCATGGCTACTACACCCAGGACTGGACAACGCTCGACGCCAATATGGGAACTGAAGATGATTTACGCCAGCTTGTCGACGAAGCGCACAAGCGCGGGATCCGCGTTCTTTTCGATATCGTCATGAACCACGTTGGTTATGCCACGCTGGCAGACATGCAGGAATATCAGTTTGGTGCCCTGTACCTGCAGGGTGATGAGCTGAAAAAGACGCTGGGAGAACGCTGGACGGACTGGAAGCCGGGCGCAGGCCAGACCTGGCACAGCTTTAACGACTACATCAACTTTAGTGACAAAGCCGCATGGGAAAAATGGTGGGGTAAAAAGTGGATCCGCACCGACATCGGTGATTACGATAACCCCGGCTTCGATGATTTAACCATGTCGCTGGCATTTCTGCCGGATCTGAAAACGGAATCCACGACGCCTTCCGGATTGCCAAACTTTTACCAACACAAGCCCGATACCCACGCGAAGGCCATCAAGGGATATACCCCGCGCGACTACCTTACCCACTGGCTCAGCCAGTGGGTCCGTGACTACGGCATCGACGGTTTCCGGGTGGATACGGCTAAACACGTTGAGCTTGCGGCCTGGCAACAGCTGAAAGACCAGGCAAGCCAGGCGCTGGCCGCCTGGAAAGGGGCGAACCCGGACAAAAAGCTCGACAACGCACCGTTCTGGATGACCGGGGAATCCTGGGGCCACGGGGTGATGCAAAGCGATTATTACCGCCACGGTTTTGATGCGATGATCAACTTTGATTATCAGGAGCAGGCGGCAAAAGCGGTGGATTGCCTGGCCGATATGGATCTCACCTGGCAGCAGATGGCGGAGAAGCTGCAAAGCTTCAACGTGCTGAGCTATCTCTCATCCCACGATACGCGTCTGTTCCGCGAAGGAGGCCAGCGCGCAGCGGAATTGCTTCTGCTGGCGCCGGGCAGCGTACAAATCTATTACGGGGATGAATCCGAACGTCCGTTCGGGCCGACAGGCTCCGACCCGCTGCAGGGTACCCGGTCAGATATGAACTGGCAGGACGTCACGGGCAAGCAGGCCCTAACCGTCGCCCACTGGCAAACGCTGGGTCAGTTCCGTGCCCGCCATCCGGCGATCGGTGAAGGCAAACAAACCACGCTGTCGCTGAAAGAGGGGTATGGCTTCGTGCGCGAGCACAAGGGCGATAAGGTGATGGTGGTATGGGCGGGTAATCAATAATTATCCCCCTCACCCTAACCCTCTCCCCGCAGGGGAGAGGGAACCGTACGGCGCCGTCTTTTCCCCCTCGCCCCTTTGGGGAGAGGGCCGGGGTGAGGGGAAATCCCACCAGAACTATTCACTACCCAAATCCACTCCCGCCCTATAAAACAACAAATCCGACCACATCACCCGATTTGCACCAGCACGGTGCTAGCGTTATGGTTACCCACTTTCAAAATAAGCTCGACAGATCACCTGCTATGACGTTTTCACTTTTCGGCGACAAATTTACCCGCCATTCAGGCATTACTCGCCTGATGGAGGACCTCAACGACGGGCTGCGCACACCGGGCGCAATCATGCTCGGCGGCGGAAACCCGGCTCAAATCCCGGAGATGACGACCTATTTCCAGACGCTGCTCGCTCAAATGCTGGAAAGCGGTAAAGCAACCGATGCGCTTTGCAATTACGACGGCCCGCAGGGTAAAACCGAGCTGCTGGCACTCCTCGCCGAAATGCTGCGTGACGAGCTGGGTTGGGATATCGAACCACAGAATATTGCACTGACAAACGGCAGCCAGAGCGCGTTTTTCTACTTGTTTAACCTGTTCGCAGGGCGTCGCGCCGACGGCACCACCAAAAAAGTGCTGTTCCCGCTGGCACCGGAGTATATTGGCTACGCTGATTCCGGTCTGGAAGAGGATCTGTTCGTCTCCGCGCGCCCGAATATTGAGCTGCTGCCGGAAGGCCAGTTCAAATATCACGTCGATTTTGAACACCTGCATATTGGCGAAGAGACGGGCATGATCTGCGTATCGCGCCCGACCAACCCAACGGGCAACGTGATCACCGACGACGAACTGATGAAGCTGGATGTACTGGCAAATCAGCACGGCATCCCGCTGGTGATCGATAACGCCTACGGCGTACCGTTCCCGGGCATTATCTTCAGCGAAGCACGCCCGCTGTGGAACCCGAACATCGTCCTGTGCATGAGCCTTTCTAAGCTGGGTCTGCCGGGCAGCCGCTGCGGCATCATCATTGCCAATGAGAAAATCATCACCGCCATCACCAATATGAACGGCATTATCAGCCTTTCACCGGGCGGCATTGGCCCGGCAATGATGTGCGAAATGATCAAACGCAAGGACCTGCTGCGTCTGTCGAATGACGTGATCAAGCCTTTCTATTACCAGCGCGTTCAGGAGACGATTGCGACAATTCGCCGCTACTTGCCGGAAGAACGCTGCCTAATCCACAAACCGGAAGGGGCGATTTTCCTCTGGCTGTGGTTTAAGGATTTACCCATCACCACCGAACTGCTTTACCAGCGCCTGAAAAAGCGCGGCGTATTGATGGTGCCGGGCGATTATTTCTTCCCGGGTCTGGATAAGCCGTGGCCGCATACGCATCAGTGCATGCGCATGAACTACGTCCCCGATCCAGAAAAAATCGAAGCGGGTGTTAAAATTCTCGCCGAAGAGATCGAAAAAGCCTGGCGCGAAGGCAATTGTTAAATAATAAGGCTCTTCAAATGAAGAGCCTTATTTTTCCGTGATCTGAATCTTATATTAAGGATATATCCTGTAGCGTTTAATTTATCATCTCTCTTGAGTTTCCTTAGGAATATTCCTTTAATTTACACTCACTAACTTTCCCGTCAATAATTAAGCATCAATTAAAGATCTTAACTTATTGTTATTTTGAAATAACCACCTGCAACACCGCAAAATACCTTATTAAGTCACTTTCATGCATATTTAAAAATACTGCATATACTCACTAATACGCCGCTCGGCGTTCTTTTGCGTGGAGTATTCATATGCTACCTAATAATGTTAGTCGCATCAGCGCTATTGCTGTTGCGGTACTGCTCGCGTTCTCTCTTTCTGCCTGTAGTGGAAGCGGTGGCGGCTCTCATCACTCAACGGCCAAAAATAACCCTGCGACTGGAAGCAGCAGCGGCTCAGGTGATGGAAGTGGCTCGACCGCGAGCAATGGCGGTTCGGGCAGCAACGGCTCGGGTACCGGGACAGGCGCGGGTGGCGGAACGGGTTCTGGATCAGGATCGGGCTCAGGAGGCAATGGCAGCGGAGGAACCGGAACAGGCAACACGGGCGGTGGCGGAACCACTACCGCAGGCGCAAATACCATACTGGGTGATGCCGGTAAAACAGTAACCAGCGTCGGCTCTACGGTGGATGGTCTTGGAAGCCAGCTGCCGACAAATAATCCCGTCACGTCAACCGTTTCAACCACCGTCAGCGGTGTTGGCAGTGCTGTGTCCACCGTGGGGACAGGCGTCACGACTGGCGTTGGCGATCCAAATAACCCGAACGGTGTGGGTACCACGGTTAAAGGCGTGACCACGTCGGTCACCTCCCTTGGCAATACCGTTTCAACGGTAGGCACGGGCCTGGCGAGCTCCACTTCCGGAACACCGGTCAGCGGCGTAACCGGCCTGACGGGCAGCGTGGTCAACAGCACCGGGCAACTGGTCAGTAACACCGGCACGGGTCTCACCAACACGGTAAGCAGCCCTGCGGTCACTCAGGTAACAACCGATACCACGACCCTGGCTAACAAGACGCTGGGCGGAGTACAGGGCGTGACGCAAAGCGTAGGCACCACAACGGGTCTCGGCACACCGGTCAACGGTCTGCTGACACAGGTGGGTGGCACCGTCAGCGGCGTGGGGACCAACGTCAGCAACAGTAATAGCGGGCTTAACGGCGTGGGTCAGGTCGTCCAGAACGTCGGCCAGACGGTGACGGATAGCGGCACGCTGGTTAAACCCGCCACCTCGACGACCGGAGGAGGTTCAGGCGCTCTCACAGCCAATGCAAATGTGGCGGCCACGAACAACAGTTTGGGTGCAACGGTCAATACGACCCTCAGTACCCTGACGTCGGGCGTTACGGCCACAGCAACAACACATTAACCACCGGTCAAACAGTAATCTGCTTATTGTCATTCTGCGCCCCTGGTTCAGGGGCGCTTTATACGGCGACACTCCCCCTAACCGGGAATGATGAACAGGGATAGCGCGATGAAACACCACTTCCTTTTTTCGCTGACGGGGCTGGTTGTGCTGAGCATGGCCCGCGCCGATACACTGCCCTCTATTATTAACCCTGATAACCCGGCGCAAGTCTCTCGTAACGTTGCCCCAGAACAAACTGAGGCTGTCCCCCAGCCGAAAGTCAAAATAGAAAAACCGCAGTCAACGCTGACGCCTGAAACGCCCATTACCATTCATCACATTCAATTTATTGGCGGCACGCGTTATCCCTTGCAGGAATTGCTTCAGCCCTTCAGGCCGTACGCCGGAAAAACCGTGCCGCTAAAAACGCTCACCGGGCTGGTAAATGATATTACGGCGCGCTATAAGGCCGACGGTTTTCCGCTCTCCTATGCCTGGCTGCCGGATGATAATTTCCAGCAGGGCAATATTAAAATTGTTCTGGTTGAAGGGTATGTCGCTCACAGCGACATCACCAGTAATAACCCTCATATCGCCGAGCGTCTTAAACGATTGTCAGAAAAAATCATGGCGGAAAAACCGCTGTCACAGGATACGTTCGATCGCTATAGCCAGCTGATGACCCGTACCCCTAACGTTCCGGTCACGGCCAACGCGCAGCTGCCAACCAATATCTATGGCGCGGCGGCGATGCAGATAACCGGTAATCAGGAGCGGAGCTGGAATATCGCTTCCACCATCGATACCCGTAAAGGGCAAGATTTAATGATGCTGAACGGCACGCTCAGCAACATGACAAGCTATGGCGATCAGCTTGGTGTGGCCACGCTTGTACCGTTAGATAGCAACACGCGAAAAAACTATGTCGGTCTCAACTGGCAGCAGTTTTTAAACGATGAAGGGCTGACCATGCAGCTAAAAGGCAGCTATTACCGTGAAGATCCGCGAGATTTTTCTCCCCTGCTCTCTTTGCCGAACAATATCAAAGTCGATTCGAAGCAAAAAACAACGCAATACAACGGGGGCGTGACGTTTGGCTATCCCCTGCTGCTGACGCAAAAATCACAAATTAATCTGACCGGCGGTTTTGATTACACCGACCGCCAGGATGATTATGCCCTGCAGGCCAGACTGCAGGGCAAAACCTATAGTCTGAACTCCGTCAACCAACACGCGCGTTATCCCGCGCTGGAAGTGGGCATTAATGGTGCACATCAATTCACAACCGCCAGCATCAGCGGCAGGCTCAACGTCCATCAGGGTATTGATGCGATGGGTGCGGATATCGTCTCAGCCCCTAAACCCGATATGAATTTTACGCTCACGAAAAGCTATCTGGACGCTGCCTGGCTGTTTGCCGACAAATGGCGGCTATCAACGTCCTGGGAGGGAGACTGGTCAAATAACACGTTGCCGGAGCCCGAACGCGTTAGCTTCGGTGCCCAGCGCTTTGGCCGTGGATACCAGGACAGTGAAGCAAGCGGTGATTACGGCTATGGCGGGCAGGTAGAACTGCGCTATATCCAGATGCGAAAAGAGAGCACCTGGCTTGCCACAATCCAGCCCTACATCCTGGCCGATACCGCGCAAACCTGGTTTAACACCTCCGGTTTGCCTCATCAACGGCTCGGGTCAGTGGCGACCGGGGTGATGATAGGCGATACGCGCCACTATAGCGTCACGGTGGAGGCGGCAAGACCCGTCGGGGATGTTCCGACAGACAGTCGCAGCAGAGACTGGCGCTACAGTCTGACGTTCACGTGGAATTTCAATAAAATGCAGTAAGCTTTTCAGCCCGAATACTGGCAGGATCAACGCAGCGCAGCGCGTGGGTTGGACAGGCCTCCACGCAGGCCGGTCCGCCTTCGCGATGCGCACATAAATCACATTTCAGCGCCTGCGCTCTATTTCCCTCCAGACGAACCTGCATCGCCCCAAACGGACAGGCCACCACACAGCTTTTGCACCCAATGCAGCGCGTCTGCTCAACGAGCCAGGTGCCCGCCGTACGGCTGATGGCATGGGTTGGGCAGACATTGGCACAGGGCGCGTCCTCGCACTGATGGCAACCCACCGCTGTAGTGTAAGCGTCCCCCTTCACCACCCGAAGGCGGGAGGTGAAAGTCTGTGCGGTGAAGTCGTCCTGATGCGCAACCGCGCAGGCCACTTCGCAGGTGCGGCATCCGATGCATTTTCCCGCATCCGCCATGATAAATCGGTTCATCAGTTACGCCTCGCGCACGTTAAAACCCAGCTCTTTTGAGATAGCCTCTGCCGTTTCGCGCAGCGGCTTGAGCAAGTTCTTCTCACCCACCTGCTTCATGCGCGACGTCGACAGCGAGATAGAGATTGCATACGGGACGCGGCCGTGGATATCAAACACCGGCACGGCAATACAGGAAACGCCCAGCTCGTTCTCTTCTTTGTCCATCGCCATGCTGCGATCGCGAATTTCCGCCAGCTCATCATACATCGCGCTCAGCTCAGTGATGGTGTTGCGCGTCAAAGGTTGGATCTGTTCCTGATGGCTCTCCCAGTAGCTCGCCACGTAATCCTGATGACCAAACGCCATGTAGATCTTGCCCATTGCGGAGCAGTAGAGCGGCATATGCTGGCCGATATAGGCGCGCGTGCGCAGCATACCGGTTGTCGGTTCGAGCTTGTAAATCAGGATCGCGTGGTCGTCTTCCCGGCTGGAGAAGTTCACCGTCTCGCCGGTCGCAATGTTCAGCGCCTCAAGGTGCGGAGCGGCCACGTGAATGATATTCAGCGACGACAGCGCCTTTTGCCCGACGGCGATAAATTTGGTAGTCAGACGATAGCTGCCCGCCGCGGGCGCCGGGGTCACGTACCCGCACGACTGTAGCCCCTGCAGCAAGCGGTGCACGGTGCTCTTATTCAGCCCCGCCAGTTCCGATAAATGCGCAAGTGGACACCCGTTCGGATAGTTGCTGAGGATCTCAATCAGCATCAGGCCGCGAAACAAGCTCTGGCTGCCTGCTGGCCTCTCTTTCTCTTGCGTCATTTCGCTCTCTTTCATGCTCATTACATGGCTCCTGTTTAGCGCGTCCTGATGGTAGCGCAAAGTGTGGGTCAGTTCACGATCTCAACAGAAAAAACACAACCAGTTGATTTTAATCGATTTTGAAAAACATGAATGTCGTTGATCTGACAAAATTTGATCGCTATATTTGAAATCAGATTTCGCATAGTGAAATTTAGCGATAAAAAAGCACTCGCACTTGCCCTTAAAAGAACAGGAGAACAGGGATGAAAGTGACCTTCGAAGAGTTGAAAGCGGCGTTTAATCGGGTTCTGCTCGATCGCGGCGTGAAAGCGGAAACCGCAGACGCCTGCGCCGACATGTTCGCTCGCACCACGGAGTCCGGCGTCTATTCGCATGGTGTGAACCGCTTCCCACGCTTTATTCAGCAGCTTGATGCAGGCGATATCATTCCCGACGCTCAGCCCAAACGGGTGATGACATTAGGCGCCATCGAACAGTGGGATGCCCAGCGCTCCATTGGCAACCTGACGGCGAAAAAGATGATGGATCGCGCCACCGAGCTGGCGTCCGATCACGGTATTGGTCTGGTGGCACTGCGTAACGCGAACCACTGGATGCGCGGCGGTAGCTACGGCTGGCAGGCGGCGGAGAAGGGCTATATCGGCATTTGCTGGACCAACTCGATTGCCGTGATGCCCGCGTGGGGATCAAAAGAGTGCTGCATCGGCACCAATCCGCTGATCGTGGCTATTCCCTCTAACCCGATCACCATGGTCGACATGTCGATGTCAATGTTCTCCTACGGCATGCTGGAGGTGAATCGCCTGGCCGGGCGCGAGCTGCCGGTCGACGGCGGCTTTGACGACGAAGGTAACCTCACCCGAGAGCCGGGCGTGATCGAGAAAAACCGCCGTATTCTGCCGATGGGCTACTGGAAAGGGTCCGGCTTATCCATCGTGCTCGACATGATCGCCACTCTGCTCTCCAACGGATCTTCCGTCGCGGAAGTGACCCAGGACAACAGCGACGAGTATGGCGTGTCGCAGATCTTTATCGCCATTGAGGTGGATCGCCTGATCGACGGCCCAACTCGCGATGCCAAACTGCAGCGCATTATGGACTTCATCACCACCGCGCAGCGGTCAGATGAAAACGTTGCCGTCCGCCTTCCGGGGCATGAATTCACGCGCCTGCTGGAAGAGAACCGCCGCGACGGCATCACCATCGACGACAGCGTGTGGGCGAAAATCCAGTCTCTGTAAGGAGTGGGCCATGATATTCGGACATATTTCTCAGCCAAATCCGTGCCGCCTGCCGCGGGCGATTGAAAAAGCGTTAGATTTTCTGCGTACCACGGATTTCAGCATGCTAAAGCCGGGTGTGGTTGAAATTGAGGGACGCAACATCTTTGCCCAGGTGCTGGATCTCACCACCCGGGAACAGCACGAGAACCGCCCGGAAGTGCACCGCCGCTATCTGGATATTCAGTTTTTAGCATGGGGTGAAGAAAAAATCGGTATTGCCATTGATACCGGTAATAACGAAATAAGCGAATCATTACTGGAACAGCGGGATATTATTTTTTATCACGACAGCGAAAATGAATCCTTTATCGAAATGACACCCGGCAGCTATGCCCTATTTTTCCCGCAGGATGTGCATCGTCCTGCCTGTATTAAGAACAAGGAAGCCGCAATTCGTAAAATTGTGGTGAAAGTGGCCGTCAGCGAATTAGATTAATTTACTGATAAATACAGGAACGCAAAATGTCCAACACCAGTTTTATTATTGGTGCGTACCCCTGCGCACCCTCGTTTCACCAGAAAGGAGAACAAGAAGAACAAACCTTCTGGCGGGAACTTTCCGACACGCCGAATATTTGCGGGCTGGAACAGCCGTGCCTTGAAAATCTTCATCCTCTTGGCGACGAATGGCTGTTCCGCCATACGCCAGGTGAATGGCAAATTGTGGTCACGGCAGTGATGGAAACCATGCGCCGCCGCGGTATCAACAGCGCATTTGGCCTGGCGTCAGCCGATGAAACGCAGCGTAAAGCATGCGTGGACTTTTACCGGCATCTGCACCAGAAAGTTAACGCCGTGAACGCCCGTTATCCGGGCAAAGTGATAGCCCTGGAAATGCAGGCAGCCCCGCAGGCGGGCAATGTTTCCGTCGAACAAGCCACCGAGGCGTTTTCCCGCTCCATCCGTGAAATTACAGGCTGGGACTGGGGCTGCGATCTGGTGCTGGAACACTGCGATGCCATGAACGGCCCGGCACCGCGCAAGGGTTTCCTGCCCTTAGAGCAGGTGCTGGAGGTGGTGAAAGAGACGGATATCAGCGTCTGCATCAATTGGGCGCGTTCGGCCATCGAAGGCCGTAATACCACCCTTCCGCTTGACCATGTGCAGGCCGCGCTCAATGCCGGGAAACTGGGTGCATTGATGTTTTCGGGCACGACCACCCACGGGGAGTACGGAGAATGGCAGGATCTGCACGCGCCGTTTTCCTCATTCTGTGCCGACAGTTTGATGACAACTGAACACGCAAAATCACTCTTTACTGCGGCGAGCGCCGCAACGTTGAAATTCTCCGGTATTAAATTACTGGAAATAAATGCTAATGCTGATGTCAGCCATCGCATCGCCATTTTACGCGACGGTATCAGCGCAATGAATAAAGCAACGCAATAACAATAAGAAAAGTTTATTCCGGTTACCTTACTGAGAGATTAACTATGAATATTTCTACTCATGCTCTACATGCGGACATTCCGCGCCAGCGCTGGCTAAGAATCATTCCTCCCATTCTTATCGCCTGCATTATTTCATATATGGACCGCGTGAATATCGCATTTGCGATGCCGGGTGGTATGGATGAAGAATTAGGTATTACCGCAACAATGGCAGGCCTGGCGGGCGGGATCTTCTTTATCGGCTATCTGTTCCTGCAGGTTCCCGGCGGCAAGATTGCCGTGCACGGCAGCGGCAAGAAGTTTATCGGCTGGTCGCTGGTTGCCTGGGCGGTGATCTCTGTGCTTACGGGTCTCGTGACGAATCAGTATCAGCTGCTGGTGCTGCGCTTCTTACTCGGCGTGGCGGAAGGCGGGATGCTGCCCGTTGTGCTCACCATGATCAGCAACTGGTTCCCGGACGCCGAGCGCGGTCGCGCCAACGCGATTGTAATCATGTTCGTGCCCATCGCCGGGATCATCACCGCCCCGCTGTCGGGCTGGATCATCACCGCGCTCGACTGGCGCTGGCTGTTCATTATTGAAGGTTTAATGTCCGTCGTTGTGCTGGTGCTGTGGGCGTTCACCGTGTACGACCGGCCGCAGGAAGCGCGCTGGATTTCAGAGGCGGAGAAAAACTATCTGGTGCAAACGCTGGCGGCTGAACAGCAGGCCATCGCTGGCAAAGAGGTGAAAAACGCGTCGCTCGGCGCAGTGCTGTCCGACAAAACCATGTGGCAACTGATCGCCCTGAACTTCTTCTATCAGACCGGGATTTACGGCTACACGCTCTGGCTGCCGACCATCCTGAAAGAGCTGACGCACACCAGCATTGGTCAGGTGGGCATGCTCGCCATCCTGCCTTACATCGGGGCCATTGCGGGCATGTTCCTGTTCTCCACGCTCTCTGACCGCACCGGCAAGCGCAAGCTGTTTGTCTCCCTGCCGTTGATTGGCTTCGCGCTCTGCATGTTCCTCTCCGTGGCGCTGAAAGAGAGTACCTGGCTGGCCTATGCCGCACTGGTGGGCTGCGGGTTCTTCCTGCAATCCGCCGCGGGCGTGTTCTGGACCATTCCGGCGCGACTGTTCAGCGCAGAGATGGCGGGCGGCGCGCGAGGCGTGATCAACGCCCTGGGCAACCTCGGTGGCTTCTGTGGCCCGTATGCGGTTGGGGTGCTTATCACCCTGTACAGCAAAGATGCCGGCGTTTACTGCCTGGCCGTTTCACTCGCCCTGGCGTCGCTGTTGGCTCTGCTGTTACCGGCGAAATGCGATGCCGGCGCAGAGCCCAATCCCACGGTGACTCCGCATAAACGTGCGGCCTGATGCCCTCACCCCAGCCCTCTCCCACGGGGAGAGGGAGAAAACCGAACCGTAGGTCGGGTAAGCGAAGCGCCACCCGGCGAATAAGTGAGATGAAGATGAGTGAAAAAGAGCCCTTCTGGCTGGGTATCGATTGTGGCGGTACTTATCTGAAAGCCGGTTTATACAACAGCCAGGGCAAGGAAGTCTGTATCGAACGTCGCTCCGTTGCCACGCTCAGCCCGCGAGCGGGCTACGCCGAGCGGGATATGCATGAGTTGTGGCAGCACTGCCACGCTACCGTCGCCACGCTGCTCAAACATTCAGGCGTAAACGGCAACCGGATTAAAGGCGTCGGCATTTCTGCTCAAGGCAAGGGACTGTTTCTGCTCGATAAACAGGACCAACCGCTGGGTAACGCCATACTCTCCTCTGACCGCCGTGCGCTGGAGATTGTGCAGCGCTGGCAGCAGGATGGCATTCCCGAAAAACTCTACCCGCATACGCGCCAGACGCTGTGGACCGGGCACCCGGCCTCGCTTCTGCGCTGGGTCAAAGAGAATGAGCCGCAGCGCTATCAGCAGATTGGTAGCGTAATGATGGCGCACGACTATCTGCGCTGGTGCCTGACCGGCGTGAAGGGCTGCGAAGAGAGCAACATCTCCGAGTCCAATCTCTACAACATGAATACCGGGAAATACGACCCACAGCTTACGCGCTGGCTCGGCATCAGCGAGATTGACGGCGCCCTGCCGCCGATTGTCGGTTCAGCAGAAATCTGCGGGGAAATCACCGCTCAGGCAGCCGACCTTACCGGTCTCGCGGCGGGCACGCCCGTCGTGGGTGGACTGTTTGATGTGGTTTCCACCGCGCTCTGCGCCGGACTGCAGGACGAGCACACGCTGAACGCCGTGCTGGGCACCTGGGCCGTCACCAGCGGTATCGCCAGTACGCTTCGCGACAGCGAACCCTTCCCGTACGTCTATGGCCGCTACGTGCACCCGCAGCAGTATATCGTTCACGAAGCCAGCCCCACCTCGTCCGGCAACCTTGAGTGGCTCACCGCACAGTGGGGTGACATGTCGTTCAGCGAGATCAACCACGCCGTCGCCAGCCTGCCGAAAGCCGAAAGCGATGTGTACTTCCTGCCGTTCCTCTACGGCAGCAACGCCGGGCTGGAGATGACCAGCGGCTTCTACGGGATGCAGGCGCTACACACCCGCGCGCACCTGCTACAGGCGGTTTATGAGGGCGTGGTGTTCAGCCACATGACCCACCTCAACCGCATGCTCGAACGCTTTATTCACGTTCATGCCCTGCGCGTGACGGGTGGCCCAACCCATTCGGACGTATGGATGCAAATGCTCGCGGACGTCAGCGGGCTGGCCATTGAGCTGCCGCAGGTGGAAGAGACCGGCTGCTCCGGCGCGGCGCTGGCGGCGATGGTGGGTACCGGTGTGTTCACCGACTTCCACTCAGCGCAGCGTGCACTCAAACATGACATCCGGGTCATCGAGCCCGACATGCGCGCCCATGCGGCCTATCAGCGCAAGTATCACCGCTATCAGCTACTGATTTCAGCACTACAGGGCTATCACGCCCGAGTTAAGGAGAACAACCTATGAGCCGACCATTACTGCAGCTGGCGCTCGACCATACCTCTCTTCAGGCCGCGCAGCGTGACGTCGCGACGCTTGCCGATCACGTCGATATCGTCGAAGCGGGCACCATTTTGTGCCTGACCGAAGGACTGAACGCCGTGCGCGCCCTGCGTCAGCAGTGCCCGGATAAAATCATCGTTGCGGACTGGAAAGTGGCCGACGCCGGAGAAACGCTGGCAGAACAGGCGTTTGGCGCGGGCGCGAACTGGATGACCATCATCTGTGCCGCCCCGCTGGCCACAGTTGAACGAGGCCACGAGGTGGCCCTGCGCTGCGGAGGTGAAATCCAGATGGAGCTCTTTGGTAACTGGACGCTGGACGACGCGCGCGCGTGGCATCGCGTCGGCGTGAAACAGGCAATCTACCACCGCGGGCGCGACGCACAGGCGAGCGGTCAGCAGTGGGGCGAAGCGGATCTCGCGAAAATGAAAGCGCTCTCCGACATCGGTTTACAGCTTTCGATTACCGGCGGCATCACCCCCGCCGACCTGCCGCTGTTTAAGCAGATCAACGTTAAAGCCTTTATTGCCGGGCGCGCGCTGGCTGGAGCAGAAAATCCGCCGCAGGTGGCGCAGGCATTCCATTCGCACATTCGCGACATCTGGGGAGCGTAACCATGCGTCAGCATCCGTTAGGGATTTACGAAAAAGCGCTGCCAAAAGATCTCTCCTGGCCCGAGCGGCTGGTACTGGCGAAAAGCTGCGGGTTCGATTTTGTCGAGATGTCTGTCGATGAAACCGACGAGCGATTATCACGCCTCGACTGGCGCACCGCGCAGCGTGCCTCTCTGGTTGAAGCAATGCTGGAAACCGGGGTGTCTATCCCGTCCATGTGCCTGTCTGCCCACCGGCGCTTCCCGTTTGGCAGCCGCGATGAAACCGTGCGCCAACGCGCTCGCGAGATCATGATCAAAGCCATCAGGCTGGCGCGTGACTTAGGCATTCGCACCATTCAGCTCGCGGGTTATGACGTGTACTACGAAGAGCACGACGAAGGCACGCAGCAGCGCTTTGCCGACGGGCTGACGTGGGCGGTAGAGCAGGCCGCCGCCGCGCAGGTGATGCTGGCGGTAGAGATCATGGATACCGCGTTTATGAACTCCATCAGCAAATGGAAAAAGTGGGACGACATGCTCGCCTCGCCGTGGTTCAGCGTTTATCCGGACGTTGGCAACCTGAGCGCGTGGGGCAACGACGTCACCGCCGAGCTGACGCTGGGCATTGACCGCATTGCGGCTATTCACCTGAAAGACACCCAGCCCGTCACCGCGCAAAGCCCCGGACAGTTCCGCGACGTGCCGTTTGGTGAAGGCTGCGTCGATTTCGTTGGCGTCTTTAACACGCTGAATCAACTGAACTATCGCGGCGCGTTTCTGATTGAGATGTGGACTGAAAAAGCAAAAGAGCCGGTGCTGGAGATTATCCAGGCGCGCCGCTGGATTGAAGCCCGTATGCAGGAAGGAGGCATGACATGCTAGACGAACTCAAAGCCGAGGTACTGGCAGCAAATCTGGCGCTGCCCGCCCACCAACTGGTGACGTTCACCTGGGGCAACGTCAGCGCGGTTGACCGTGAAAGCGGCATGATGGTGATTAAGCCCTCCGGCGTGGAGTACGACGTGATGACGGCGGAGGATATGGTGGTGGTGAATATCGCTACCGGCGAAGTGATCGAGGGAAATAAAAAACCCTCTTCAGACACGCCCACCCATCTTGCGCTGTACCGCCGTTACCCGGAGATTGGCGGCATCGTGCATACCCACTCCCGCCACGCCACCATCTGGTCGCAGGCAGGACAGGATTTACCCGCCTGGGGCACAACGCACGCGGACTATTTCTACGGGGCGATCCCCTGCACGCGCCTGATGACCGCGGCAGAGATTGCCGGAGAATACGAATACCAGACGGGTGAAGTGATCATTAAAACCTTCGAGGAGCGCGATCTCAGCCCGATGCAGGTCCCGGCGGTGCTGGTCCACTCCCACGGCCCGTTTGCCTGGGGTAAAGACGCTGCCGATGCGGTCCATAATGCCGTCGTGCTGGAAGAGTGCGCCTATATGGGCCTGTTCTCTCGCCAGCTCGCGCCACAGCTTCCGGTTATGCAGCAGGAGTTGCTCGACAAGCATTATCTGCGCAAGCACGGTGTGAATGCCTATTACGGGCAGTGATCATCCGGAATTGATATGCTCTTTACAGTACCGCCGTTTCCAGACGGCGGGTGTTAGCCCGGTGTGCTTCGAAAAGATCTGCCGAAAATAGCCCACGTCATTAAAGCCGCAGCGGGTTGCCACTTCGGTAAGCGAGGCAGAATCATCCAGCAACAGCTTTTCCGCCGCCCTGACGCGCTGGCGATGTATCGCCTCCGTCAGGGTTAAATGGAACGTCCGGCGAAACACACGTCCGAGATAATCGGCATTGCAGTGCAACGCTTTTGCCAGCTGCGAGGTAGAAAGCGGTAAATGAAACTGCGTGCGAATAAGCTGTTTCGCCTTCCACGCCATTGCCGCACCGGCTTCATCTGCGTTATCTTCATAGCCTGATGAAATAGAAATTTGCTGCAAAATCAGTAATAAAATGATTTCCAGCGCCACGCTTCGCTGTAATTTTTCCTGCTCGCTCAGGAACTGGCGAAATAGAGAAATTACATACTGTGCATCTCTCACGCGGCAGTGTTGTTCGATTGCCAGATTGGGCAACCGGTGCGGATGATGTTCAACCTCAAAATGCAGCCAGTAAAATTTAAGATCGGCCGGAAAGTCGCCCACGCCCACATGGCGACGGTCTGGCCAAAGCAGCAAACTCTCTCCTGCTTTTACCTCAAATAACGTGTTTTCTTCCTGAATCGTTAATGTCCCTTTTTCGACAAAAATAATCTCCCACGACGTTAATTTTCGCGCAGGGTGGCGGCCCACGCCCCGGGAGATAAATAACCCGCCATTTTGGACCTTAATCGGAAGCGCTATGGATAATTCAAGCATGGATATTCACCATTCCGCTTTTATTGCCGTTGATATTCAACTTACGCTTTGATTATTAATCAATATTCGAATAACTGTCCGATCGGAATCACATTTTTATCATCAGGTCGGAATCGTCATCTTTTTATACTTTTCCCTTCCCTTGTTGGCCTTTCCGTTCGGTGCAGAATAAATGTGTACCTTGCACAAATACGATAATAAATTCGATTACCGAGGAGTTACTTCATGACTTCCACACCGATTACAGAATCAGACGTGACACAAGGGGCAACAGATAGCCACTTGTCCGTGCGCGAAAAAATTGGCTACGGCCTGGGCGACGCGGGCGGGACGGTGATTACCTGCCTGATCATGAATTTTCTGACCTTTTTCTATACTGATGTCTTTGGCCTGACCCCTGCGCTCGTGGGCACGTTGTTTATTGCCTTGCGCGTATTTGACGCCATTTCCGACCCGGTAATGGGCATTATTGCCGACCGCACGCAAAGCCGCTGGGGGCGCTTTCGTCCGTGGCAGCTGTGGGTCGCCTTCCCGATCGGAGTTATCGGCGTGCTGACCTTCACCGTTCCGGAAGCCAGCATGGGCGTGAAAATCGCCTGGGCATTCGGGACCTATCTGCTGCTGTCCGTCGGCTATACCGCCATCAACGTTCCCTACTGCGCGCTGATTAACACCATGACCACCCGTCACAATGAGGTGATCTCCTGCCAGTCATGGCGCTTTGTGCTCTGCGGCGTGGCGGGGTTTTTGGTCTCCGTGGGCCTGCCGTGGCTGGTCGCGGAGTTAGGCCAGGGAGATGCCGCGAAAGGGTATCAGCTTGGCGTCGGGGTGCTGTGCGCCATCGCGGTGGTGATGTTCCTGTGCTGCTTCTTCTGGGTACGCGAGCGTGTTCCGCTGGCGCTGATGGGGAAATTTACCCTGCGCGAGCATCTGGCCGGTCTGCGTAAAAACGATCAGCTGCTGCTGATGCTGGTGATGTCATTTCTGCTGATTAACGTCTTCAACATTCGCGGCGGCGGGTATATGTACTTCATCACATATGTGCTGCAGGGCAGTACCGCCTATACCTCGCTGTTTTTCACCATGGTGACCTTTGCGGCCATTCTGGGGGCGGTCATCGTCAGCCCGCTGTCGCGCCGTATTGATACCGTCAAACTCTATTACTACACCAACCTGGCGCTCGCCGCGCTCGCGGTGGGAATGTGGTTCCTGCCTGGCGGCCCGGCGCACCAGACGCTGTGGCTAATCGTCATTTTGAGCAACGGCGTCATTCTCGGGTTTACCCTGCCGCTGCACTTCTCGCTGATGGCCTTTGCCGACGACTATGGCGAGTGGAAAACCGGGGTGCGTTCGTCGGGCATGAACTTCGCCTTCAACCTGTTTTTCATCAAGCTCGCGTGGGCCTCCAGCGCCGGGATCATCAGCCTTGTGTTTATCGCCGTGGCCTACCAGCCCGGTGCGGGCAACCAGACGCCTGCTTCGCTGCAGGGCATCACCGCCATGGAGACGCTGCTCCCCGCCCTTTTCCATCTGCTGCTGGCCGTCTCTATCCGCTGGTGCAGACTCAACAACCCTATGATGTCGCGCATTGCTACCAACCTGCGCCAGCGTCACGTACCCTCCTGAGGAGAACACGATGTCCATAATGGAAGCCAATCTGCATAAACTGAAAATTAACGACCCGTTTCTCGGGCAGTATCAACGTCTGGTACGTGAGGTGGTGATCCCCTACCAGTGGGATGCGCTAAACGACCGCGTGACGGAAGCCGAACCCAGCCACGCCATCACCAACTTCCGCATTGCGGCGGGTCTGGAACAGGGTGAATTCTACGGCATGGTATTTCAGGACAGCGACGTGGCGAAATGGCTGGAAGCCGTGGCGTGGTCGCTGTGCCAGAAGCCTGATGCTGAACTGGAGAAAACCGCCGACGAGGTGATTGAGCTGGTCGCTGCGGCGCAGTGTGAAGACGGTTATCTCAACACGTACTTCACGGTAAAGGCACCGGGCGAACGCTGGACGAATCTGGCCGAGTGTCACGAGCTGTACTGTGCCGGACATATGATAGAAGCGGGCGTAGCGTATTTTCAGGGCACCGGAAAACGCCGTCTGCTGGAGGTGGTGTGCAGGCTGGCAGACCATATCGACAGCGTGTTTGGCCCCGGCGAGAACCAGCTACACGGTTATCCGGGCCATCCGGAAATCGAACTGGCGCTGATGCGGCTTTACGACATCACGCAGGAGCCCCGCTATCTCACTCTGGTGAAATATTTCATCGAGCAACGCGGCGTTCAGCCTCACTTCTACGATATCGAATACGAGAAGCGCGGCAGAACGTCGTACTGGAACACCTATGGCCCGGCCTGGATGGTCAAAGACAAAGCCTACAGCCAGGCGCATCAGCCGCTTTCGGAACAACAAACGGCCGTCGGCCATGCGGTGCGTTTTGTCTATCTGATGGCGGGCATGGCGCATCTGGCGCGCCTGAGTCATGACGAGGGTAAACGACAGGACTGTCTGCGGCTGTGGAAAAACATGGCGCAGCGCCAGCTGTATATTACCGGTGGAATCGGCTCACAAAGCAGCGGCGAGGCGTTCAGCAGCGATTACGATCTGCCCAACGATACGGTGTATGCCGAAAGCTGCGCCTCCATCGGCCTGATGATGTTTGCCCGCCGGATGCTGGAGATGGAGGCCGACGGCCACTACGCCGACGTAATGGAGCGCGCGCTATACAACACGGTACTGGGTGGAATGGCGCTGGATGGTAAGCATTTCTTCTATGTGAACCCGCTGGAAGTCCATCCGAAAACCCTGGCGTTCAACCATATCTACGATCACGTGAAGCCCGTCCGCCAGCGCTGGTTTGGCTGCGCCTGCTGCCCGCCGAATATCGCCCGCGTGCTGACGTCACTGGGGCACTACATTTATACCGTCCGCCAGGATGCGCTTTTTATTAACCTTTACGTGGGCAACGATGTTGCCATACCGGTTGGAGACGAAACCCTGGCGCTGCGAATTAGCGGTAACTATCCGTGGCATGAACAGGTAAAAATCGACATTACCTCGCCTGTTCCCGTCACGCATACGCTAGCCCTGAGGCTGCCAGACTGGTGTGCCGCGCCTGACGTTTCATTAAATGGAGAAGCGGTAACGGGCGAGATCTCCCGTGGATACCTTTATCTCACCCGCAGCTGGCAGGAGGGTGACGACATTACGCTAACGTTACCTATGCCGGTTCGCCGTGTGTATGGCAACCCACAGGTCCGCCAGCAGGCGGGGAAAGTCGCCCTACAACGCGGACCTCTGGTTTATTGCCTGGAAGAGGCCGATAACGGCGCCAATCTGCATCACCTTTCTCTGCCTGAAAACAGCGAGTTCAGGGTCTTTGAAGGGAAAGGGATTTTCGCGCACAAGATGCTAGTACAGGCAGAGGGGATTGGGTGTCACGTGGAGGACACGGATGCGCTGTGGCAGTACGATCGCTCGCCGGTACAACGTCAGCCCCGCACGCTGACCTTTATTCCCTGGTTTAGCTGGGCTAACCGGGGAGAAGGAGAAATGCGGATCTGGGTGGATGAAGGTTGAATTTCTGCGGCCTGTTGCCCTCACCCCATCCCTCTCCCACGGGAGAGGGAGTAAACAGGCTTTACCCCATCAGAAACGCCAGGTCAGGCCGGTCATCAGCGCGAAGCTGTCGTCGCGGTCGATCATCGGGCTGTTCTTCACGTCGTCAGGCAACACGGTGTAGACCGCGCTGGCGTTGAGGTACAGCTTCTGGGTTAACTGATATTTAGCCGCCAGCCCAACGTATGGCGTCCAGCTGTCACCAGCGGTGTATTGATCCAGTCCTGAGCGGCGAGACTCGCTGCCGGATACGCCATAGTAGTAGTCGTTATAGCTTTCGTCGCTGTAGAACACACCAACAGAAGGCGTCAGGGTCAGGCGCTCCATCCTGATTGGACGGAAGTAAGATACCTCGCCGATCACGCCACCGCTTTCATCCATGGCATCACCAGAGACCGCCACTTTGAGCGAACCCCAGCTCTCATGGCGGTAGTACGCGCCGCCGAGGAAGGCAGACGCTTTACGCTCATCCAGCTGCTTCATCTGATGGTCGTCGTTGTCATCAGGATCGAAATGCAGCGGCATCCACGACGCTGTCAGACTGAATTCATTTTTTGCGTCTTTCCACAGGATCCATCCGCCAGTGGTCTGACGAACATAGAAACGATCGCCTTCATAGCTTATTAACGGTACTGCGGTAGTATTTTCGTTATAGCCTTTGTAAGGAGACTCATTAAATACAGCCCCCGCTCCAAGTGAAAAGTCACCGGCCATTGCTGAGGATGTTGCAAATAACGTGGCAGCGATGAGTAAATTGTATTTAATAGTCATTACATGTAATCCATTAAAATGCCAAACAAGCGAGGCGCATAATAATGGTTACAAATTTGCCAATGCAACGCTGCGGTTTATATAATATTATATATAAAATCA
This sequence comes from Enterobacter sp. PL_is514, assembly GCF_055816715.1. NCBI lineage: Bacteria > Pseudomonadati > Pseudomonadota > Gammaproteobacteria > Enterobacterales > Enterobacteriaceae > Enterobacter > Enterobacter sp. PL_is514. Next base: position 64,128 of record NZ_JBVPGN010000025.1, read on the forward strand.
TATAGATGGGTGCGCATGATGAATAAATTACAGCTAAAGCCACGCGAATTAAAAATTATATCCGTCATCGCAGCCACCCACAGCATTGGTGATGCCGCGGCCCTGCTGGGCATGGCGCAGGCCAACGTCAGTAAATATCTGTCTGATTTTGAAACGCGGGTTGGACTGAAGGTGTTTGAGCGCACCACGCGCCAGCTGGCCCTGACCCAGTTTGGTGAAGCGTTACTCCCTTACGTTAATGCCACGCTGGATAAGAACAGTCAACTCGTTAATTTCATTGCTGATTATAAGCATGAAAAGCGCGGAAAGGTCACAATCTATGCCCCCACAGGTATCGTGACCTATCTCGCGCGCCACGTGATCCATCAGATAGAAGACATCGGTGACATTCGCATCTCCCTGAAAACCTACAATCTGGACCGGAATGAATTTTCAGAAGGCGTTTCCTTTCCTGATGACTGCGATATTTTAATTACCTATGCGCAACCGAAAGACGAAAGCCTGGTCGCCAGCGTGTTGACAAAATATTCCGTTACGGCATTCGCAACCGTAGAGTATTTAAATAAACATCCCTTAACGGGACCTGAAGATTTAATTAATCACTCCTGCATTCTTATTGATTCCATGCTGGTCGATGATGCGAACATCTGGCGTTTCCGCGTGCACGGCAGTGATAACGTGCACGACTACCGGGTGACCGGTAATTATATTTGCGACAATACGCAGACGGCCCTGGAGCTGGCAAGAAATAATCTTGGGATTGTTTTTGCACCCAAAGAGAGTCTGAAGAAAGAATTAACGCGGGGGATGCTGGTCCCCTGCTTCCCGCATCAGGAGGAGTGGTGGCTCGATCTGACGGCCATCTTCCGCAAACGTGAATACCAGCCCTGGCGTGTGCAATACGTCCTGGACGGCGTTCTGAACTGCCTGCGCCAGCAAATTGCTCAGGCCGCCCATGGACGGCCTGAGCTGGGCGATTAGAACAGCCCCAGCGGTTTATCGGAGTAGCTGACCAGCAAACATTTCGTCTGCTGGTAATGCTCCAGCATCATCTTGTGGGTTTCACGCCCGATGCCCGACTGCTTATAACCGCCAAAGGCCGCGTGCGCCGGATAGGCGTGGTAGCAGTTGGTCCAGACGCGCCCGGCCTGAATGCCGCGGCCCATTTTATAGGCCAGATTACCGTTGCGGCTCCAGACGCCTGCCCCCAGGCCATACGGCGTGTCGTTGGCAATCTCCAGCGCCTCCTCCATCGTTTTAAAGGTGGTCACGGCCAGCACCGGTCCGAAAATTTCCTCCTGGAAGACGCGCATGTTGTTCTGACCGAAGAGGATCGTCGGCTCAAGGTAATACCCTTCCTGCAGATCTCCTCCCAGCACTTTACGGCGTCCGCCGGTCAGAATATCCGCCCCTTCTTTCTTGCCGATGTCGATGTAGTTGAGGATAGTCTCCAGCTGTCCGTGTGAAACCTGCGCGCCCATCTGCGTGACGTTATCGAGCGGATTACCGCTGCGGATAGACTCAACGCGGCGAATGGCCCGCTCCATAAAGCGCTCATAGATGGACTCCTGCACCAGCGCGCGGCTTGGGCAGGTGCAGACTTCGCCCTGGTTAAACGCAAACAGCGCAAACCCTTCCAGGGCTTTATCGAAGAAGGCATCCTCTTCCTCCATCACGTCCGCGAAGAAGATGTTCGGGGATTTCCCGCCCAGCTCCAGGGTCACCGGAATGATGTTTTGCGTAGCGTACTGCATGATCTGCTGGCCCACTTCCGTCGACCCGGTAAACGCCACTTTAGCGATCCGTTTCGAGGTCGCCAGATATTCCCCTATCTCACCGCCAGCACCGTTGACCACGTTAATCACGCCCGGCGGCAGAAGATCGCCAACGATTTCCATCAGCAGCAGCACCGAGAGCGGCGTCAGACGCGCCGGTTTCAGCACAATACAGTTCCCGGCCGCCAGCGCGGGCGCCATTTTCCAGCTCGCCATCAGTAGCGGGAAGTTCCACGGAATAATTTGCCCGACGACGCCCAGCGGCTCGTGGAAGTGATACGCCACGGTGTCGCTGTCTACCTCGCTTATTCCACCCTCCTGAGCGCGAATACAGGAGGCAAAATAGCGGAAGTGGTCGATGGCCAGCGGCACGTCAGCCGCCATCGTTTCGCGGATAGGCTTGCCGTTATCCCAGGTTTCCGCCGTCGCCAGCAGCTCAAGATTTTGCTCCATCCGGTCGGCGATTTTGAACAAAATGGCCGCGCGGTCCTGAACGGAGGTATGAGCCCATTTCTCTTTCGCTTTGTGCGCCGCATCCAGCGCCAGGTCGATATCGCGCTTGCCGGAGCTGGCAATCTCACACAGCGGCTGGCCGGTAACCGGGGTCAGGTTGGAATAGTATTCGCCGTCGACGGGAGCGACCCAGTCGCCGCCAATAAAGTTGTCATAACGGGGCTTCAGCTTGAGGGGAAAACCATACTCGCCGGGCTGGATACGCGATGAGGGAGGATTGTTTGTCATGACCGTCTCCTTGCTGTTGGTGTACAACAAGGGTAGTTCCGGCTGGCGATTTTCTCGCCAGCCGGTAACGGTGTTTACGACGGAGGTCACGGAGTTTCAGGAAATAGCAACGAATCTCGCAATAAATGATCGTTACCGCGACGGCGGGTAAAGCCGATGCGGTTGAAATACTCCAGGATCTGAATCGCCAGCTTGCGGCCCACGTTCAGCCGGTCGCGGAAATCGGCCGCGCAGGTGGAGCCCCGCGCCTGATCCAGCTCGCGGATCAGGTTGGCAAACGCCACAATGCGATCGTTACGGTAATAACGATCTTTCACGATCGCGACTATCAGTCCCTGCTGCGCCGCATGGCGCAATACCTGACGCATCACCTGTTCATCGGTGTTGGTTTCGCGAGCCAGATCGCGAACCCACCACGGCTCATCACCAAACAGCGTGGCGACTTTTTGCCATATCGCCTCTTGCTCTGCGGTGAACCCGGCCTTGTGATCCGGCAGATGCAGCCAGCCGTGGTGGCTTTTAATCACCCCGCTTTCGCGCATGTTTTCAATCAGCAGCAGCACCAGCGCGTCGTCTTCCATCGGCAACGCCATGCGTCGCAGACGCTCACGGCCCGGGCCTGGCTCGTCCTGATGCTGTTCATGGTACGTCGCCAGCGTATTCAATATCTTACGCTGCCAGTGTGCCGCAACCGGGGCATTAAGCAGACTGTTTCCAGCCTGAATAAAGCCCGGCTGCCGGGTCAGCTGGATTAGGCCTTCCTCGCTCAGCTGGCGTGCCCATGCAAAATCACGCAGACTTACCGCGCCGCGATCGAGATGTACCCGCAGCGCGGCGTTATCATCGCTGGCCAGCGCCAGCGCGGCCAGCCACTGCAGATATTCAGGTTTACGCTTGCCGCGTCGCGGTGGATTCAGCGCGACGACCCGCGCCCCGGCCAGCGTTTCCCGCGCGGAAATATCACGCAGTACCAGACGATCGTTGTCTGCCAGCCAGAGCGGGGAATCGAATACCAGTTCGGCAAGGTCGTTTTCCAGCAGCGACACGCGCCCGGTGATATGGCTGGCCGCGTGGTGAATATGCAGCGGCTGCCACTGGGTCAGCGGCATGTGTGTCTGCAGGGAGACAATCACGCGTTCAGACGGTTCCGGCGGGGCATCGGCCAGCAGCCAGTCTCCGCGATTAAGCTGCTCTTTTTCCGCATCCCCGGCAATGTTCAGCGCGATACGCTGTCCGGCACGGGCACGTTCAGCGGGCTGGTTTTGCGCGTGCAGCCCGCGCACGCGCATCGGTTTGTTCACGCCCGTCAGCCAGAGCGAATCTCCCACGCTGACTTCACCACTCAGCGCCGTGCCGGTAACCACCAGACCCGCGCCTTTGACGGTAAACGCCCGGTCAATTGCCAGACGGAAGCGGTGATGGCTGGCGTGATTGCGCGACGAAAGCTGCTGTAAGTGGTGGCGAAGTTCCTCGATACCCCGCCCTTCTGTCGCCACGGTGACAAAAAGCGACGCGTCGGCAAAACCATACTCCCGTAAGGTCGCCTGGACCGTTTCGCGCACCTCGCGGACGCGTGCGTCATCCACGCGATCGGCTTTGGTCAGCGCCACGGTCAGCTGCGGGTTGCCGGTCAGCTGTAGGATCGCCAGGTGCTCACGGGTTTGCGCCATGACGCCATCATCGCAGGCCACCACCAGCAGGGCATGATCGATGCCCCCCACTCCCGCCAGCATGTTGGACAGAAACTTTTCATGCCCCGGAACATCTATAAAGCCCAGCACGCGGCCATCAGGCTGGGGCCAGTAGGCATAGCCAAGATCGATGGTCATGCCGCGCTTTTTCTCTTCCGGCAGGCGGTCGGCGTTAATGCCAGTAATCGCCTGCAGCAACGTGGTTTTTCCGTGGTCGACATGACCGGCGGTGGCAATAATCATTTCAACAACATCTCCAGAAATCGCTCTTCATCTTCAAGGCAGCGCAGATCCAGCCACATTCGGCCGTCGTAAATCCGCCCGATAACCGGCGCAGGCAGGCCACGCCAGCGCGACGACAGGGCGTCAAGATGGCTGCCGCGCCCGTCACGCGGGGTGAACGTGAGTGCTTCACTCGGCAGCCTGTCCACCGGCAGCGAACCGCTGCCAATCTGCGACTGGCAGGGCTCAATGCGAACGTCAAAATCGGGGTAGTGCGGGGCAATGCGCGGCAGCAGCAGTTCGGCCTGGGCGCGAATCGAGGCGGCATCGCGGCTTAACAGGCGCAGCGTGGGCAGGCGGTCGGCCAGTTTTTCCGGATGGAGATAGAGCCGCAGCGTCGCCTCCAGCGCGGCAAGCGTCATTTTATCGGCGCGCAGGGCGCGCTTGAGCGGATGCTGCTGCAGCTGCGCAATCAGCTCGCGCTTGCCGACGATAATCCCGGCCTGCGGCCCGCCCAGCAGCTTGTCGCCGGAAAAGCTGACCAGGCTAACGCCCGCCGCAATCATCTCCTGCGGCATCGGCTCTTTCGGCAGCCCGTAAAGACTCAGATCCACCAGCGAGCCGCTGCCAAGATCGGCAATCACCGGGATATCCAGCTCACGCCCTATTTCCGCCAGCTCCGCCTCGTCAACCGTTTTGGTGAAGCCTTCAATATGGTAATTGCTGGTGTGGACCTTCATCAGCAGGGCGGTATTTTCATTCACCGCCGCGCGATAATCTTTCGCATGGGTGCGATTGGTGGTGCCCACTTCATGTAGCGTGCAGCCTGCCTGGCGCATCACGTCCGGGATACGAAACGCTCCGCCAATCTCCACCAGCTCGCCGCGGGAAACCACCACCTCTTTGCCGCTGGCGGTGGCCGCCAGCATCAGCAGCACCGCGGCGGCGTTGTTATTCACAATGCAGGCATCTTCCGCGCCGGTCAGCTGGCACAGCAGCTCCGCCAGCGCCCGGTCGCGGTGCCCGCGTCCGGCGCCGTCCAGATCGTACTCCAGCGTCACGGGCGCTCGCATGGCCTGCACAACCGCCTCGACAGCCTCTTCTGCCTGCTGCGCGCGGCCCAGGTTGGTATGCAGTACGGTACCGGTCAGGTTTATCACCGGGCGTAACGCGCTTTGCGCTTTCTCATCCAGCCGGCGTTCAACTTCCTGCTCCCACGCCGCGCACCAGTCGGGCAAGGCGTTTTCTGACTGAATAGCGCATCGGGCTTCGTCCTGAAGCAGGCGTAACATCTCCACCGTCGCGGTATGGCCGAAGCGCTCAACAACAGCATGAATGCGGGGCTCGCGAAGAAGTCGGTCGATAGCGGGGATCTGGCTGTACAGCAAATGATGAGTAGTCATGAAAGCGCCTGGCGAGTAAATATCTTCCCCCCTCCCGACGGGAGAGGGAGTTAACATGTGGAGGGATTGTACCGCCTCCGACGCCGAAGTGTTATAACCCGCGTCAAGCCTTTGGCGGTTCGGTACGGGCAAAGCTCTCGCGGCTAAACAGCGTGTCTGCCAGTTTCACCAGCAGCGGACGGTCGACGCACCAGCCCGGGGAGACGCGGCGGAAGTTGAGATAGCCGATGGCGCAGGCGATGGCGATGGTCCCCAGGTTCAGGCTGTCGGGGTGAATCTTACCCTCCCGGATAAGCTGCTCGCACCTGTCCAGGCTGCGGCTGATTTTTTCCCGCTGGCGTAACAGTTCCGTTTCCGACTGCTGGGCGGCGGGTCTGGCCTGTTCCCGTACGGAGGTTAACGCCGCATCCATAATGCCATCGGCCAGGGCTTCGATTTGCTTCACTGCCAGCGCCGCTTTTGGGTCAGCCGGCAGCATGGCCGGGGCAACGCCCAGCAGCTCGATATACTCGGCAATTATCGGGGAATCGAACCAGTATTCGCCCTCGTCCGTCACCAGCGCCGGGACTTTCCCCAGCGGGTTGTACTGCGCAACGCCGTTTTCCGCGTTGTAGGGCTGTTCATTCACGAATTCAAATTCAATCCCCTTCTCCAGCAGGAGAATCGAGATCTTTCGCACGAAGGGACTGGTGTAGCTACCGATGAGTTTCATTGCCTGATCCTTGATGCTGCAAAAAAGTCAGTATGGATCAAGCGATGAAAAAAGGGCAGGTCTGCGTGTCGCATTCCTGCCCTGGAAGGATTAGTGATCGAGGTAGAGGTAGTGCATCCAGCTGGTCATACGGAGCAGCACTTTACGCATGACCGAGACGTGGGCGAAGTGGTCCGAATAGACCGCCACCTGGGCAAAAATACCGTCTGGCAGCGCATCGACCTCCGCATTGGGGTTCAGCTCAATGATGGCCTGCACACCATCACTACCCGGAGTGACCGTCAGCGACTGCAGCGCGCCCTGCGCCTGATAGGTCCCCCCCGGCACCACCGGCAGAATCGCGGTAAGCTTCCCGGAGAACACCTGGCCCGGCAGCGCGTTAAACACCACTTCCGCTTCATCACCCGGCTTCAGACGCAGCAGCGAGTTCTGACGGAACTGGGCCACAATCTGACGCTTCTGTTCAGGAATAAAGACCATCACCGGGCGCAAAGGCAGCGCGGCGGCATAGGTCCCCGGACGGATCAGCACCTGGGTGATGTAACCATTGCTTGGCGCGCGCACCACGGTCTGATCCAGATTGTATTTGGCTTCGGCAAGCTGGGCGCGTAAGGAGGCAATCTGCGACTGTTCACCGTTCACCATGCTGTCTAACTGGCTTTGGATCTGCACCTGTTCAGCCACGGAGCCTTTCACCAGCGCATCCTGCGCCAGATAGTTCTGCCGCGCGTTGTCGATATCGCTTTCAGAGAACGGATTCACCTTCGCCTGGCTGCCTTTCAGGTAGCGCTGATAATCTTTATAGAGGCGATCGCGTTCAGCGGAGACGCGCGTGGTATTGGCAACGGCTTCCGCCAGCTGCGCTTTCAGATTATCGATATTGTGCGTCGCGGTTACCAGGTCGGCCTGAAGTCTGTCGACGCGTGCCTGGTAGCGGCCAGGATCCAGTTTAAATAACACTTCGCCTTTTTTAATGAGCTGATTATTTTTATCGGTCACTTCGCTGACCACACCGGTCACCTGCGGCGTGATTGGAATAGAAATAACCGCTTTTTGCGCCGTAAAGGTATACGGGTGGTTATAGTTCATTAACAGAATAAGTCCGGCAACAATAAATACGCCGCCTAATGTTGCGGTGGCAAGCGTCCACTGGTTGACCGGAATTCGGAATATTTTAAAGATGGCCCAGGCAAATGCCACGTAGGTCAAAATAATCAACAGATCCATGATTAGCGCTCCAGCGTGTTCTTATCAGCAGCAGGCTTTACCGCGGCCAGCTTTTGTTCGAGTTCCGCCACGCGTTTGGCGAGCGCATCCATGCCCGGGACCTCATCAGGCTTTGTAATGTGGTTTTGCATACCCCAGCCACGATCTTCGCGGTACAGGGTGGCCCAAATCCACAGGAACGGCCAGATGGCATGGAGCGTAAACAGGCTAATCCACCCTGCCGTGTGAATTGCATCGGCATGCGGATGGTTACGCTTTTTGGCCATATTGTAAGGGATGTCATGAATGGCGATGATTCCGTAAAACAGAACCAGAAATACAAAAATCAATACGCCCAGCGCAAAATAGTTGAGAAACATATTCTCCTCACTTAAACAACGTCAACTCATTAAATTAATAAAACGGTACGCAACCTAATTAATTTTTATAAACACGGGGTTGTGTTCATTATTCCCAGGGCCGGGAAGTATGTATTTTTATAATATCTCCATGCAAGTTTATAAGCGTGTCAAAATATATCCTGAATAATAATAGACTTAACCTTACAATATGAGCGTAATCCACCTTTTAACTTTTCGCCATACCACACATGAAAAGTGGTTTTTTAGCTTATCGTGTCGCGCAATATCATCCTGGCGCTGAATCGCGAATCAGAGTTTGCCGCCGATCACAGCCGGAGAAATCCGCATAAAAATATTTTGTGAAATCAGTCACAATCCAGAAACAAACACATAAAATCAAAATGTGACAAACATCACGAAAAGGGGTGGTTTTTGCCGTATTTCTCGCCATCGTATTTTTTTTGCACACCTGTTTTGTGATTAAGATCACCTCATTGATGTCCACACCCCCTACATTTACGTGACATGCGTCACACAAATTTTCGCTGTCTGGACAGTTGAACGATTCAGTGCCAGATTTCACAGCATCAGAACAGGGTCCGGCTACCTCTGCCGCCTCATTAACAATAAACCTCGGGCCGCAAGCCTAAGCGTAAACAGAAGAAGGGGTGTTTTATGTCATCCGATTTCAAGATCAAAGTTCAAAGCTTTGGTCGTTTCCTCAGCAACATGGTGATGCCAAATATCGGCGCGTTTATCGCGTGGGGTATCATCACCGCATTGTTCATTCCGACAGGGTGGTTGCCTAACGAAACGCTGGCGAAACTTGTTGGCCCAATGATTACCTATCTCCTGCCGCTGCTCATCGGTTTCACCGGGGGTCGTCTGGTGGGCGGTGACCGTGGTGGCGTCGTGGGTGCTATCACAACCATGGGTGTTATCGTCGGTGCGGATATGCCGATGTTCCTCGGGGCGATGATTGCCGGTCCTCTGGGCGGCTGGGCGATTAAGAAATTCGACGTCTGGGTTGATGGTAAGATCAAATCCGGCTTCGAAATGCTGGTGAACAACTTCTCTGCGGGCATCATCGGGATGATCCTCGCCATTCTGGCGTTCCTCGGCATCGGTCCTGCGGTTGAAGTGCTGTCTAAAATTCTGGCGGCAGGCGTTAACTTCATGGTTGCGCACGACATGCTGCCGCTGGCGTCTATCTTTGTTGAACCGGCGAAAATCCTGTTCCTGAACAACGCCATCAACCACGGCATCTTCTCGCCGCTGGGTATTCAGCAGTCTCACGATCTCGGCAAGTCTATCTTCTTCCTGATCGAAGCCAACCCAGGCCCAGGTATGGGTGTTCTGCTGGCGTATATCTTCTTTGGCCGCGGCAGCGCAAAACAGTCTGCTGGCGGTGCGGCGATCATCCACTTCCTGGGCGGTATCCACGAAATTTACTTCCCGTACGTGCTGATGAACCCACGTCTGATCCTGGCCGTTATCCTCGGCGGTATGACCGGTGTGTTCACCCTGAGCGTGCTGGGCGGTGGTCTGGTTTCTCCAGCCTCTCCGGGGTCTATCCTGGCGGTACTGGCGATGACGCCAAAAGGCGCTTACTTCGCGAACCTCGCGGCTATCTTTGCGGCAATGGCCGTCTCCTTCGTGGTCTCTTCAATCCTGCTGAAAACCAGCAAAGTGAAAGAAGATGATGACATTGAAGCGGCAACCCGCCGTATGCACGACATGAAAGCCGAATCCAAAGGCGAGACGCCACTGGCAGCAGGTGATGTCTCTAACGACCTGAGCCACGTACGTAAAATCATCGTTGCCTGCGATGCCGGTATGGGTTCCAGCGCAATGGGTGCAGGCGTGCTGCGTAAGAAAGTGCAGGATGCGGGCCTGACCAACATCTCCGTGACCAACAGCGCCATTAACAGCCTGCCGCCGGATGTTGACCTGGTTATCACGCACCGCGATCTGACCGAACGCGCCATGCGTCAGGTACCACAGGCACAGCACATTTCGCTGACCAACTTCCTCGACAGCGGCCTGTATACCAGCCTGACCGAACGTCTGGTTGCCGCGCAGCGTCACGAAGACAACGAAGTGAAAGTGCGCTCCAGTCTGCAGGACAGTTTTGACGAGAGCAACGCCCACCTGTTTAAGCTGGGTGCGGAAAACATCTTCCTCGGTCGTACCGCGGCCACCAAAGAAGACGCGATTCGCTTTGCCGGTGAGCAGCTGGTGAAAGGCGGCTACGTTCAGCCTGAATATGTCGACGCGATGCTGGAACGCGAAAAACTGACCCCGACCTATCTGGGCGAATCCATCGCGGTGCCGCACGGTACGGTTGAAGCGAAAGATCGCGTCCTGAAAACCGGCGTCGTATTCTGCCAGTATCCGCAGGGCGTGCGCTTCGGTGAAGAAGAAGACGACATCGCCCGTCTGGTGATTGGTATCGCCGCTCGCAACAACGAGCACATTCAGGTGATTACCAGCCTGACCAACGCGCTGGATGATGAGTCCGTCATTGAGCGTCTGGCCAACACCACCAGCGTTGAAGAAGTTCTGGCTCTGCTTAACAAATAACGGTACTCCTCCCTCTCCCCCCGGGGAGAGGGCTAGGGTGAGGGGAAAACGTTCCTCACCCCAGCCCTCTCGGGTAAAAACATTGATGAAGGTTAACACTATGAAAGCATTACATTTTGGCGCAGGTAATATCGGTCGTGGTTTTATCGGTAAACTGCTGGCAGACGCGGGCATTACCCTGACATTCGCCGATGTGAATCAGGTTGTCCTGGATGCCCTGAATGCGCGTCATAGCTATCAGGTCCATGTGGTCGGTGAAAACGAGCAGGTCGAGACGGTATCGGGCGTCAACGCGGTCAGCAGCATCGGTGAAGACGTTATCGACCTTATCGCCAGCGTCGATCTGGTCACCACTGCCGTAGGTCCGGTCGTCCTTGAGCGCATCGCTCCTGCGGTCGCGAAAGGCCTGGCAAAACGTAAAGCGCAGGGCATCGACACCCCGCTGAACATCATCGCCTGTGAAAACATGGTGCGCGGCACCACGCAGCTGAAAGGCCACGTTCTTAACGCTGTAGCAGACGAAGATAAAGCCTGGGTTGAAGCGCACGTCGGCTTTGTGGATTCCGCCGTGGATCGCATCGTTCCGCCGTCCGAATCCGCCACCCACGATCCGCTGGAAGTGACCGTGGAAACCTTCAGCGAGTGGATCGTTGATAAAACCCAGTTTAAAGGCGCCCTGCCGACCATTCCGGGAATGGAATTAACCGATAACCTGATGGCATTTGTCGAACGCAAACTCTTCACGCTGAACACCGGGCATGCTATAACCGCGTACCTCGGAAAATTGGCCGGTCATCAGACCATTCGTGACGCGATCCTCGATGAGAAGATCCGCGCAGTGGTAAAAGGGGCAATGGAAGAGAGCGGCGCGGTGCTGATCAAACGCTACGGTTTTGATGCTGAGAAACACGCAGCATACATCCAGAAAATCCTCGGTCGCTTTGAAAACCCGTATCTGAAAGATGACGTTGAGCGCGTGGGCCGTCAGCCTCTGCGCAAACTGAGCGCGGGCGATCGTCTGATTAAGCCGCTGCTGGGCACGCTGGAATACGGCCTGCCGCACGCCAACCTGGTGAAAGGGATTGCCGCCGCAATGCACTACCGCAGCGAGCAGGACCCGCAGGCACAGGAACTGGCTCAGCTGATTGATACCAAAGGCGCACAGGCTGCGCTGGCGCAGATTTCCGGTCTGGACGCCAACAGCGACGTGGTTGTGGAGGCGGTTAACGCATACAACGCAACCAAATGATGCACAGTGAGGCGCAGGTTAGCCTGCGCCCGGATAACAGATTGTCAGATATGCAGGCAATAATGGAACAAACCCAGGCCTTTGAAAATCGTGTGCTTGAGCGTCTGAATGCTGGCAAAACCGTACGAAGTTTCCTGATTGCCGCCGTCGAGCTGTTAACCGAGGCGGTGAATATCCTGGTGCTTCAGGTGTTTCGCAAAGACGACTACGCGGTAAAATATGCTGTAGAACCGTTACTGGACGGAGACGGACCGCTGGGCGATTTATCCGTGCGTCTGAAGCTGATTTATGGTCTTGGCGTGCTGAACCGGCAAGAGTATGAAGATGCGGAGCTGTTAATGGCGCTGCGCGAAGAACTCAATCATGACGGTAACGAATACACCTTTACCGATGATGAGATCCTGGGGCCCTTCGGCGAGCTGCACTGCGTCACCGCGCTGCCCCCTGCTCCCCATTTTGATAACAGCGACCCTGAGCTCTACGCGATGCAAAAGCTGCGTTATCAACAGGTTGTCCGTTCCACGATGGTTCTCTCCCTGACTGAGCTGATTTCACGAATCAGCTTAAAAAAAGCGTTTCAGAAGTAAGCCTGCTCACATTGGTGTATCCTTCCCTGTAAATTCCCCGTTTTCAGAGTTATTTGTCATGAAAGAAGTCGAAAAGAACGAAATTAAACGCCTGAGCGACCGCCTGGATCTAATCCGTCACCAGATGGCGGGCCTGTCACTGGTCGATTCCGCCGAGAAGTACGCCGAGCTGGAAAAAGAGGTCGCCACGCTGGAAACAGAAATCGAACGCCTGCGCGAAGTGAAAGGCCAGAAGCTGAGCAAAGAAGCGCAGAAGCTGATGGACATGCCGCACCGTCGTACGATCACCAAAAAAGAACAGGCCGACATGGGCAAGCTGAAGAAAAGCGTCCGTGGTCTGGTGGTGGTACACCCGATGACCGAGCTTGGCCGCGAAATGGGCCTGAAAGAGATGACGGGTTTTTGTAAGACCGCGTTCTGATACTTCCCCCTCACCCTAACCCTCTCCCCAAAGGGGCGAGGGGACTGTACGGTGCGGTTTTCTCCCTCTCCCCGTGGGAGAGGGTCGAGGTGAGGGCATCAGGCCCCACCCCCGCCTCAAATTGGCCCAACCAATCCCCCTTTTCTTTCTCCCCTGGTTCACAATTCCATTATTTCCGCTCACAAAATCATTGCTAGCTCATAACATCTGGTTAACCATTCATTGTCATTAACCCTACAACACAACATTGGCAGGACCACTTTTACACAGACTGTGATGCAGAGATGAGCGGAGACTCACCCGCAGCGCAGGCTGTCTGGTCCCCAGGAGACCTGCATGAGCCTCTGGCAACAAAACTACGACCCGGCCGGCAATATCTGGCTGTCGAGCCTGATCGCATCGCTTCCGATCCTGTTCTTCTTCTTTGCGCTGATTAAGCTCAAGCTGAAGGGCTACCTCGCCGCGACGTATACCGTTGCTATCGCCCTGATGGTGGCGCTGTTCTTCTACAAAATGCCGGTCGATCGCGCGCTGGCCTCCGTCGTCTACGGTTTCTTCTACGGCCTGTGGCCGATTGCGTGGATCATCATCGCCGCGGTCTTTGTCTATAAAATCTCGGTGAAAACCGGACAGTTCGACATTATCCGCTCGTCGATTCTCTCCATTACGCCGGACCAGCGCCTGCAGATGCTGATTGTCGGCTTCTCCTTCGGGGCGTTTCTGGAAGGTGCGGCAGGCTTTGGCGCACCGGTGGCGATCACCGCCGCGCTGCTGGTGGGTCTGGGCTTTAACCCACTCTATGCTGCGGGCCTGTGCCTGATTGTGAACACCGCGCCGGTGGCGTTTGGCGCGATGGGTATTCCGATTCTGGTGGCCGGACAGGTCACCGGGCTGGACAGCTTTGAGATTGGCCAGATGGTCGGCCGCCAGCTGCCGTTCCTGACCATTATCGTCCTGTTCTGGATCATGGCGATTATGGACGGCTGGCGCGGCGTGAAGGAGACCTGGCCTGCGGTGATGGTGGCGGGCGGTTCGTTCGCTATCGCTCAGTACCTCAGTTCGAACTTCCTCGGCCCGGAGCTGCCGGACATCATCTCTTCGCTGGTCTCGCTGGTCTGCCTGACGCTGTTCCTGAAACGCTGGCAGCCGGTCCGTATTTTCCGCTTCGCCGACATGGGCGCCTCGCAGGTCGATCAAACCCTGGCCCGCACCGGTTATACCGCAGGACAGGTGATCCGCGCCTGGTCGCCGTTCCTGTTCCTGACCGCCACGGTTACGCTGTGGAGCATCCCGCCGTTTAAAGCCCTGTTCGCCCCGGGTGGCGCGCTGTACGACATGGTGATTAACGTTTCGGTGCCGTTCCTCGACAAGATGGTCGCCCGTATGCCGCCGGTGGTGCACGCCGCCACGCCGTATGCCGCGGTCTATAAATTCGACTGGTTCTCCGCCACCGGGACCGCCATCCTGTTTGCCGCTATTCTTTCCGTGGTGTGGCTGCGCATGAAACCTGCGGCTGCGGTGCAGACTTTTGCGGCGACCGTTAAAGAGCTGATGCTGCCGATCTACTCCATCGGCATGGTGCTGGCGTTCGCGTTTATCTCGAACTACTCCGGCCTGTCATCGACGCTCGCACTGGCGCTGGCGCATACCAGCCACGCCTTCACCTTCTTCTCGCCGTTCCTCGGCTGGCTGGGGGTGTTCCTGACCGGTTCCGATACCTCGTCGAACGCCCTGTTTGCCGCACTGCAGGCCACGGCGGCCCAGCAGATTGGCGTATCGGACGTCCTGCTGGTGGCCGCGAATACCACCGGCGGCGTAACCGGGAAAATGATCTCGCCACAATCCATCGCCATTGCCTGTGCGGCGGTGGGACTGGTCGGTAAAGAGTCGGACCTGTTCCGCTTTACCGTGAAACACAGCCTGATATTCACCTGCATGGTCGGGGTGATCACCACCCTGCAGGCCTATGTCTTAACCTGGATGATCCCATGATAGTGATGCCCAGACGCCTGTCCGACGAGATTGCCTCTCGCGTGCGGGCGCTGATTGAAGAACAACAGCTGGAAGCGGGCATGAAGTTGCCCGCCGAACGCCAGCTCGCCGCCCAGCTTGGCGTGTCGCGCAATTCACTGCGTGAGGCGCTGGCGACGCTGGTCAGTGAAGGGGTACTGGTGAGCCGTCGCGGCGGCGGCACCTTTGTGCGCTGGCAGCATGACGACTGGTCCGAGCAAAACATCGTTCAGCCGCTGAAGACGCTGATGGAGAACGATCCGGACTACAGCTTCGACATCCTCGAAGCGCGTCACGCCATCGAAACCAGTACCGCCTGGCACGCTGCCATGCGGGCAACCGACGCTGACAAAGAGAAACTCATCGCCTGCTTTGAGGCCACGCAAAGCAGCGACCCGGATATCGCCTCCCAGGCGGACGTCCGTTTTCACCTGGCGATTGCCGAGGCGTCGCACAACGTGGTGCTGCTCCAGACCATGCGCGGGTTCTTCGACCTGCTGCAATCCTCCGTGAAGCAGAGCCGCCAGCGCATGTATCTGGTTCCGCCGGTGTTTGCCCAGCTGACCGAACAGCACGAGGCGGTGCTCAACGCCATTCTGGCCGGTGATGCCGAGGCCGCGCGCAAAGCGATGATGGCGCATCTCGGTTTCGTGCACACCACCATTAAACGATTCGATGAAGACCAGGCCCGACAGGCGCGTATTACCCGTCTGCCTGGCGACAGTGATATTTCCAGGGAGAACAAAGCATGATCATTTCAGCAGCCAGTGACTATCGCGCCGCGGCGCAGCGCATTTTGCCGCCGTTCCTGTTCCACTACATCGACGGCGGGGCGTATGCCGAATACACCCTGCGCCGCAACGTGGAAGATCTGTCGGAGGTGGCTCTGCGCCAGCGCGTGCTGAAGAATATGTCTGACCTGAGCCTTGAGACAAAACTGTTCAACGAAACGCTCTCCATGCCGGTGGCGCTCGCGCCTGTAGGCTTATGCGGGATGTATGCCCGCCGTGGCGAAGTGCAGGCGGCCGCGGCGGCGGATGCCAAAGGCATTCCGTTTACCCTCTCTACCGTCTCGGTTTGTCCGATTGAAGAGGTCGCCCCGACCATCAAGCGCCCGATGTGGTTCCAGCTGTACGTCCTGCGCGATCGCGGCTTTATGCGTAACGCGCTCGAGCGCGCCAAAGCGGCGGGCTGCTCCACGCTGGTCTTTACCGTCGATATGCCGACCCCCGGCGCACGCTATCGTGATGCCCACTCCGGCATGAGCGGCCCGAATGCTGCGCTCCGTCGTTACTGGCAGGCCGTGACCCACCCCCAGTGGGCGTGGGATGTCGGCCTGAACGGTCGGCCTCACGATCTCGGGAATATCTCGGCTTACCTCGGTAAACCGACCGGGCTGGAGGATTACATCGGCTGGCTGGCGAACAACTTCGATCCGTCGATCTCGTGGAAAGACCTGGAGTGGATCCGCGAGTTCTGGGACGGCCCGATGGTGATCAAGGGGATCCTCGACCCGGAAGATGCCCGCGATGCGGTACGCTTTGGCGCAGACGGGATTGTGGTCTCTAACCACGGCGGACGCCAGCTTGACGGGGTGCTCTCTTCCGCACGCGCCCTGCCGGCCATTGCCGATGCGGTGAAAGGCGATATCGCCATCCTGGCCGACAGCGGCATCCGCAACGGGCTGGACGTGGTGCGCATGATTGCGCTGGGTGCCGACAGCGTGCTGCTGGGACGCGCGTATCTGTACGCCCTGGCGACGGCGGGCCAGGCAGGCGTGGCGAATCTGCTTAACCTGATCGAAAAAGAGATGAAGGTGGCGATGACGCTGACCGGTGCGAAAACGATTAGCGAAATCAGTAAGGATTCCCTGGTGCAGGAGTTAAGCAAATTACCGGCAGCGCTGGCTCCCCTTGCTCAGGGAAACGCGGCCTGACCTTCTCCGGTTACTCCCCCTTTCTCATGCGCCCGAAGTCCTCCTCGGGCGCTTTTTTATGCCAAAAATAACATCCAGATAACATATTGGATAAGAAAATTTGACATCCACCTGCCGCACGCAATTGTATAGACAAGCAAATACAAGAACACAAAAACAACATCAGATCGGAGTGGAGCGTATGGCGTATTCAGGTAAGGTGGATATTCAGCAGGTAATCGACGACAGTCGCTTTTCAGGGTTTCACTGGCTGCTCATTGTGCTGGGCTTTCTGGTTCTGGCGATCGATGGCTTTGATACGGCAGCGATGGGTTACATCGCGCCTACGCTGTCGGCAGAATGGGGGATACACAAACAGGATCTGGGGCCGGTGCTGAGCGCAGCGCTGCTGGGGCTGTCGTTGGGCGCGCTGATCGCAGGTCCGGTATCGGACCGGATGGGGCGCAAGCGCGTGCTGGTCTTTTCGTGTCTGTTCTTCGGCCTGGCAAGCCTGGGCACGGCCTGGGCGCAAAGTCTGAATACCCTGACGCTGTGGCGCTTTCTGACGGGCCTGGGGCTCGGCGCCGCCATGCCGAACGCCATTACGCTGATCTCAGAGTTCGCCCCCCAGCGCTGCCGCGCCATGGCGATTAATACCATGTACTGCGGCTTCCCTCTGGGTGCGGCGGGCGGCGGCGCGATCTCGTCCTGGCTTATCCCCCACCACGGCTGGCGAAGCGTGCTGCTGACCGGCGCGATTGCGCCGCTGATTTTAACGCTGCTGTTGGCGCTGTTTTTACCGGAGTCCGTGAAGTTTCTGGTGCAGCGCGGGAAAGACGTCATGCAGGTCCGCCGCATTGCCAGCCGGTTTGCCCGCGGCACGCTGGAGAGCGTCACGGGCTTTTTCCTGGCGGAGGAGAAAATCGCGTCTAAAAAAGGGAGCGTGTCGCAGCTGTTTTCCATGCCCTGGCTGCCCGGCACCCTGATGCTGTGGGTGACCTACTTTATGGGGCTGGTCATCTACTACGTCCTGCTGAGCTGGATGCCGACGCTGATGCAGGGGATGGGTTATGCGCTGGCGGAATCCGCCTGGCTCACCTCGCTGTTCACCTTCGGCGGCACCGCCGGCATTCTGCTTGCGGGCTGGATGATGGACCGCTGGGAAGCGCACAGGGTGGTTGCGTGTGGTTTCGTGCTAACGATGGGCCTTATTCTTTTGCTCGGCATTGAGCATAACCATATCGCCCTGTTTGGCGGGTTGATTTTCCTGATGGGGATCGCGATGAACGGTGCGCAGTCGGGCATGCAAACCCTGGCCGCCACCTTTTACCCTACCGAGTGCCGTGCGACGGGTATCGCCTGGATGCAGGGGATCGGCCGCTTTGGCGGCGTGGCGGGAACTATGACCAGCGCCCAGCTTCTTTCGATGCAGTGGCAGGCAGACAGTATTTTAATGATCCTCAGCGTACCCGCCCTGGTGGCCGCTGCGGCAACCGTCTACAAAATGCTGTACAGCCGCTCGCAGGAACCCGGCGTCGCGTAGTTCCTCTCTTTTCTGCTATTCTGCCCCCGCAATTAAGGGGGCAGCATGCTTAACATCGTTTTATTCGAACCAGAAATTCCGCCAAATACCGGCAATATCATCCGCCTGTGTGCCAACACCGGTTTTCGTCTGCACATCATTGAGCCGATGGGCTTTACGTGGGACGACAAACGTCTGCGTCGCGCAGGGCTGGATTATCATGAATTTACCGCCGTCGTTCGCCATCACGATTACGCCGCGTTTCTGGAAGCAGAGAAGCCGCAGCGCATGTTCGCCCTGACTACCAAAGGCACGCCAGCACATAGCGCCGTGAGCTATCAGGCAGGTGACTATCTGATGTTTGGCCCGGAAACCCGCGGCCTGCCGGCCACGATTCTGGATGCCCTGCCCGCCGAGCAGAAAATCCGTATTCCGATGATGCCGGACAGCCGCAGCATGAACCTGTCGAATGCGGTGTCGGTAGTGGTGTATGAAGCATGGCGCCAGTTGGGGTATCCGGGCGCCATTCTCAGAAGTTAAATGCCGTCACCATACTCAAACGTATGGTGAATACCGTTGAAGTGCTGATCCATGTCCATGGACGGCTTATCGCTGTCTGGTTTACCGACGATGCGCGCCGGTACGCCAGCGGCAGTGGTATGCGGTGGCACAGGCTGGAGCACCACGGAGCCTGCACCGATCTTCGCGCCGCGCCCGACTTCGATATTGCCGAGGATCTTGGCGCCCGCGCCAATCATCACCCCTTCACGAATTTTTGGATGGCGATCGCCGCTGGTTTTACCGGTACCGCCCAGGGTGACCGACTGCAGGATCGAGACGTCATCTTCAATCACCGCCGTTTCCCCGACGACAATCCCGGTGGCGTGGTCGAGCATGATCCCACGGCCAATCTTTGCCGCCGGGTGAATATCGACCTGGAAGGTCACGGAAACCTGGTTTTGCAGGAAGATCGCCAGCGCGCGGCGGCCTTCATTCCACAACCAGTGGCCGATGCGGTAAGCCTGCAGGGCGTGGAAGCCTTTCAGGTACAGCAGTGGCGTAGAATATTTATCGACCGCCGGGTCACGCGTGCGCACGGCCTGGATATCGCATGCGGCAGAGGCGATCATTTCCGGGTCTGCGGCGTACGCTTCCTCCACCACCTCACGAATGGCGATAGCAGGCATGATCGAGGACGCCAGCTTGTTGGCGAGCATATAGCTGAGCGCGCTGCCGAGGTTTTCGTGCTTGAGTAGCGTTGCGTGGTAGAAACTGGCCAGCATAGGCTCACAGTCGGCCAGCGCCCGGGCTTCGGCTTTAATATTGTTCCAGACGATATCCAGTTCTTCACACGGCATTGCTTACTCCAGACGATAGTTAATGACCAGCCAGTTCTGCGCTGGCTGGGTCATTCAGATGACAACGGTTCCGACTAGTTACTGCTGCGCTCGTCCTTGCGCGCACGACCTAATAAGGTCAATGCTGCCTCGCGCGCATTTTTTCCGCAATACAATACCTGATAAATTTCCTCGGTTATTGGCATTTCGACACCGAAACGGTGTGCCAACTCGCGGACTTCTTTGGTATTGCGGTAGCCTTCAACCACCTGACCAATCTTCTCCTGCGCGCCTTTTACATCGCTGCCCTGTCCGAGCATCATGCCAAAGCGGCGGTTACGAGACTGGTTGTCGGTACAGGTCAGCACCAGGTCGCCCAGGCCTGCCATCCCCATAAAGGTGGCTGGATCGGCACCCAGCGCTTCGCCCAGGCGGGACATTTCGGTCAGCCCGCGGGTGATCAGCGCCGTACGCGCATTGGCACCAAAACCAATGCCGTCTGACATCCCGGCGCCAATCGCAATCACGTTCTTCACCGCCCCGCCCAGCTGCACGCCGATAAAATCGGGGTTGCTGTAGACGCGGAAGCTCTTGCCGCAGTGCAGCAACTGTTGAAGATCGTCGGAGAAGGCCTGGTCGGTTGAGGCCAGCGAAATCGCCGTCGGCAGGCCAGCGGCCAGCTCTTTGGCAAAGGTCGGGCCGGAGATGACCGCCAGCGGGATCTCATCACCCAGCGCTTCGCGGGCAACGTCCTGCAGCAGGCGTCCGGTTTCGGCCTCCAGTCCTTTTGTCGCCCAGACAATGCGCGCATCCGGGCGCATCAGCGGCTTAATCTGACGCAGTACGTCGCCAAAGACATGGCTCGGAACCACAATCAGAATGTTGCGGCTGGCCGCCAGCGCGGTCGCAAGGTCGCTTTCAAGGTGCAGGGAGTCAGGGAACGGAACGTCCGGGAGAAACGCGACGTTGCAACGATCGCGCTGCAGCGTAGCGATATGTTTTGGGTCGTGGCCCCACAGGACCACGTCGTGACCATTTCTTGCCAGCGTGATAGCAAGAGCGGTGCCGTATGAACCGGCACCGATCACAGTCATTGACGCATTAACAGTGCTCATCAGGCATCCTGATGTTGTTCAGCACCTTCGCCAGCCTGCTGCTGCAGATAGTTCATGAACAGCGCATCAAAGTTAACTGGCGCAAGGTTCAGTTGCGGGAATGTACCGCGAGAAACCAGGCTGGTGATGCATTCACGTGCATACGGGAACAGAATGTTCGGGCAGTACGCACCCAGGCAATGCGCCATCTGGTTGCCTTCGATACCGCCGATAGAGAAGATGCCGCCCTGCTGTACTTCACACAGGAATGCAGTTTCTTCGCCCAGAGACGCGGTAACGGTCACACGCAGCACGACTTCATACACGTCATCTGCCAGTTGGGTAGATGCGGTATCCAGATCAAGTTTAACCTCTGGCTGCCAATCTTTCTGGAAAACGTGTGGCGCATTTGGCGCTTCGAAAGAGACATCCTTGGTGTAGATACGCTGGATCTGGAAAGTCATTTCGGTGTTGTTTTGTTCTGACATGGAAATACCCTTTTTAATTGTCCTAAAGTCTCTTAGCTCAGCAGCGGATCGAGTCCACCACGGGCGTCGAGCGCATACAAGTCATCACAGCCGCCAATGTGCTGCGCATCAATAAAAATCTGTGGAACCGTCGTACGACCACTACGTTGGATCATCTCTTCGCGTTTAATCGCGTCACCGTCGATCGGCAGTTCCTGGAACGTGACGCCTTTGCTGTTCAGCAGCGCTTTCGCACGATGGCAGAACGGGCACGTCGCTTTGGTATAGATCTCAATATGGGCCATGACTGAACTCCTTATTTACCGCGCACCAAAGGAAGATTTTCCCCGCTCCAGCCGGAAATACCTTCTTTCAGCACCGTTACGTTTTCGAAGCCTGCTTTATGAAGCGCGCTGGCAGATTCCTGTGCCTGCATGCCGGTCGCATCCACAACGATAATCGGCTGGGCTTTGTGTTTTTCAAGCTCACCGACGTTGTTCGCTTTGATTTCAGCTGGCAACAGGTTGATTGCGCCCGCAATGTGACCTTTGCGGAAATCGTCACGCTGACGCAGATCGACAACGACGGCATCTTCTTTGTTAATCAGACGCGTCGCTTCACCACGGGTGATAACCTTAATCTTAGACGTCAGGCTCTTAAATGTGGTGAACAGCACAGCAGCCAGCAGGCCAATCCACGCGATGCTCAGAACCGGATGGCGGCTAACGAATTGCATAATTTCTTGCATGGAGGGTAACTACTCCCGACTAAGTGATAAAAAAAACCAGGACAGGAGTATACCTGTGCGTTCTGGCAAATACAGCCAGCGACCCTAACCTAATCCATTTTCTGCGGCATGCCACCTAAAAAAATGCCTCAAAATGGTCTGGTCAGCACCTTGCCCCTGCGCTTTCTTTGATCTTCTGCGGCTATTTGATCGATTCAGCTGTAGTAAAATTACGCAAATTTTGACTCTTGAGCATGAGGTTGTCGCAATGTCGGTTTCTAAAAAACCTATGGTACTGGTGATTCTGGATGGCTATGGCTACCGTGAAGACAGCCAGGATAACGCTATTTTCAACGCCAAAACTCCGGTCATGGATGCCCTGTGGGCAAAACGTCCGCATACGCTGATTGACGCGTCTGGCCTGGAAGTGGGCTTGCCGGACCGCCAGATGGGCAACTCCGAAGTCGGTCACGTTAACCTGGGCGCCGGGCGTATTGTGTATCAGGATCTGACGCGTCTGGATGTTGAAATCAAAGAACGCACCTTCTTCTCCAACCCAACGCTGTCTGGCGCGGTTGATAAAGCCGTTGCCGCTGGCAAGGCCGTTCACATCATGGGCCTGCTCTCTGCAGGTGGCGTTCACAGCCACGAAGATCACATCATGGCGATGGTTGAGCTGGCCGCTGAACGCGGTGCGGAAAAAATCTATCTGCACGCCTTCCTGGACGGTCGCGACACGCCACCACGCAGTGCAGAAGGCTCCCTGAAAGCCTTTGAAGACAAATTCGCCGCGCTGGGCAAAGGCCGCGTGGCGTCTATCATTGGCCGTTACTACGCCATGGACCGCGACAACCGCTGGGATCGCGTTGAACAGGCCTATGACCTGCTGACCCTGGCAAAAGGTGAATTCCAGTTCGCGACCGCCGTTGAGGCCCTGGAAGCGGCTTATGCACGTGATGAAAACGACGAATTCGTGAAAGCGTCCGTCATCCGTGCTGAAGGCCAGGCTGATGCCGCCATGGAAGACGGCGATGCGCTGATCTTCATGAACTTCCGCGCTGACCGCGCGCGCGAAATCACCCGTGCGTTCGTCAACAGCGACTTCGACGGTTTTGCCCGTAAGAAAGTGGTGAAACTCGACTTCATCCAGTTGACCGAATACGCGGCAGACATCAAAGCCCCATGCGCGTATCCACCCGCCTCGCTGGCCAATACCTTCGGCGAGTGGATGGCGAAGAACGACAAAACGCAGCTGCGTATCTCTGAAACCGAGAAGTACGCGCACGTCACCTTCTTCTTTAACGGCGGCGTTGAAGAGCCGTTCAAAGGCGAAGACCGCATTCTGATCAACTCCCCGAAAGTCGCCACCTACGATCTGCAGCCAGAGATGAGCTCTGCAGAATTGACTGAAAAACTGGTTGCGGCCATCAAGAGCGGTAAGTACGACACCATCATCTGTAACTACCCGAACGGTGACATGGTCGGTCATACCGGGGTGATGGAAGCGGCAGTGAAAGCGGTTGAAGCGCTGGACCACTGCGTTGAGCAGGTTGCGAAAGCGGTTGAATCCGTTGGCGGCCAGCTGCTGATCACCGCGGATCACGGTAACGCTGAACAGATGCGCGACCCGGCGACCGGCCAGGCGCACACGGCCCACACCAACCTGCCGGTTCCGCTGATTTATGTGGGTGATAAGTCACTGAAAGCAGTGGAAGGCGGCAAGCTTTCTGACATCGCGCCAACCATGTTGTCGCTGATGGGGATGCCGATCCCTGAAGAGATGACTGGTAAGCCGCTGTTCATCGTGGAATAATCGCTCCCCATGAGGGGAAAGGCGATTTTTTCAATCACATGGGTCGTGAAGCCGCTTAGGTTATCAGTCAGACCTCTGTTTTACGCCAGCGCACTCAGCGCTGGCGTATTGCTGTGCGCCGCATCCGCCCATGCGGATGACCGCGACCAGCTGAAATCTATTCAGGCCGATATCGCCGCCAAAGAGCGTGCGGTACGTCAGCAGCAGCAGCAGCGTTCCGCCCTGCTCGCCCAGCTCAAGCAGCAGGAAGAGGCCATCTCCGCCGCCACGCGTAAACTCCGAGAAACGCAAAACACCCTCGCCCAGTTGAATAAACAGATCGACGAGATGAACGCGTCAATTGCCAAACTGGAGCGCCAGCGCGATGCGCAGGAGCGCAATCTTGCCGCACAGCTTGATGCCGCATTCCGCCAGGGTGAACATACCGGACTCCAGCTGATCCTCAGCGGCGAAGAGAGCCAGCGCGGACAGCGCCTGCAGGCCTACTTTGGCTATCTCAACCAGGCGCGTCAGGAGACGATCGCGCAGCTGAAACAGACGCGCGAAGAGGTCTCCACGCAAAAAGCCGAGCTGGAAGAAAAGCAGAGCCAGCAGCAGACGCTGCTTTACGATCAGCAGGCCCAGCAGGCGAAGCTTGAGCAGGCTCGCAACGAGCGTAAGAAAACCCTTTCCGGCCTTGAATCCTCCATTCAGGAAGGTCAAAGCCAGCTGAGCGAAATGCGCGCCAACGAATCAAAACTGCGTAACAGCATCGCCCGTGCGGAAGCGGCGGCGAAAGCGCGCGCCGAAAAAGAGGCGCGCGAGGCGCAGGCCGTTCGCGACAAGCAGCAGGAAGCGTCCCGTAAAGGGACCACCTACAAGCCAAGCGAAAGCGAACGTTCCCTGATGTCGCGTACCGGCGGTTTGGGCTCTCCTCGCGGCCAGGCTTTCTGGCCCGTTCGTGGTTCAATTCTGCATCGCTATGGCGAACAGCTGCAGGGTGAGCTACGTTGGAAAGGGATCGTTATCGGTGCGTCTGAAGGTAGCGAAGTGAAAGCCATCGCCGATGGCCGCGTGATTCTGGCCGACTGGCTGCAGGGTTACGGACTGGTGGTGGTGGTCGAACACGGTAAAGGTGATATGAGTCTTTACGGCTACAACCAGAGCGCGCTGGTCAGCGTCGGCACACAGGTGCGCGCCGGCCAACCCATCGCCCTTGTGGGCAGCAGTGGCGGTCAGGGCCGCCCGTCACTCTATTTCGAAATTCGTCGTCAGGGTCAGGCGGTCAATCCACAGCCGTGGTTGGGAAGATAAGTTTTGCTTCAATTTCGTCGAATCGTTTTCTCCGTCGTCAGCACGCTGGCGCTGGCTGCACCGGTATACGCAGGTAAGCTCGCTATCGTGATTGATGACTTCGGTTATCGTCCACACTATGAAAATCAGGTGCTGGCGATGCCGTCGGCCATCTCTGTCGCCGTCCTTCCGAATGCCCCTCACGCGCGTGAGATGGCGACCAAAGCCCACAGCAGCGGTCATCAGGTTCTCATCCACCTGCCCATGGCACCGCTCAGCAAGCAGCCGCTGGAAAAAGATACCCTCCGCCCGGATATGAGCAGCGAGGAGATCGAGCGCATCATCCGCGACGCCTACAACAAAGTGCCATATGCCGTTGGTCTGAACAATCATATGGGCAGCGCGATGACCTCCAGCCTGTACGGGATGCTCAAAGTGATGCAGGCGCTGGAGCGTTATAACCTCTACTTCCTCGACAGCATGACCATCGGCAACAGCCAGGCGATGCGCGCCGCTCAGGGAACGGGCGTAAAGGTGATTAAGCGTAAGGTGTTCCTGGACGATACCCAGAACGAAGCTGATATTCGCGTGCAGTTCAATCGCGCGGTACAGCTGGCCCGCCGTAATGGCTCGGCCATTGCCATCGGTCACCCGCACCCGTCTACCGTTCGCGTCCTGCAGCAAATGCTGCCGACCTTACCTGCCGATATCACGCTGGTACGCCCGAGCGATCTGCTGAACGAACCGCAGGGGGATACCTCTACGCCAAATTCTGCGCAGCCCGTGCCGACTACACCGCGTAATCCGTTCCGCGGCGTAAAGCGCTGTGTACCGAAGCAGCCGCCTGAACCGGTCTACGCGACCCGCTTCTTCTCCGTTATCGGAGACAGCATCAGTAACAGCACGCTGGTGAAATACGTCCAGCAGCAGTGGCAGGGATGGGGTAAGAAAGCCTGACGATAAAAAAGCCACCGTCATGGTGGCTTTTTTATCACTTCAGTTCGAAAGAACCGTCGAGGATCTGGCTATACAACGTCGGCTGGCCGTTGTCTGTAGTTTGGTATTGTTCTTTGTGCGAGAGCTTATAAATGCCCACGGGATCATTATTTAGCATCGCCATGGCCGTCAAATCAGGTTTCGCTGAGATGAACTGGCGAATCAGAAAGCGATTATTCCCGGTGACCGGCTGTTGATCCATGATCTGACGAAACTGCGGATAGCGCTCGCGCGCATATAAGAAACTGTAATCAATCAGGAAGTATTCAATCAGGATATCGTGGTGTTGCCAGTAGCGATACAGAATATCCCGAACCGTCTTTACCAGTGAGCATCCCTTTTGGGCTGCAAGAAAATAGGCCGTCCAGTAACCCTGGCTCAATGCGTTTTCAGGTGAATCAAAACGTAGTGATGAGAAGGTGTTCTCAAAAAATGTTTCCGGCACCGGCTTCGTCATGAACACCGTAGCGTCCATCCAGATCCCGCCATATTGATACAGCAGAGAACAGCGAACAATATCAGAGTATTGCGCCTTACTAATCAGCCCCGCCTGGTATTTCGTTTTGATGTGTTCAGGGAGAGTAAGGTAGTCAGGGATATTCTCATCCGTCAGGATAATGACCTGCGCATCCGGCGTGTTTGCTTGAACAGATGCAATGCATCGTTTCACCAACTCAGGCGCGCTATCGAGCCCCTGGAACCAGCAGATCCAGATGACGCGTGATTGTTCCGATTCAGTTAGTTGCGCAGCGTCAGGCTGAACATGCAGATCATCAATAACGCTAAAAATTGTCTCTTTTTTCTTCCGCTCAAAATGGCTGGCCGCACGCTGAAAAAGAGAAAAACCCGTTTTTTTGTGCCAGCGTCGGGTTTTCTTGATGAGCTTATTCGTTGCATTGAGATTCATCATTTCACCTTAATAAATTCAGAATAGCTCTTTTAGCGTACGGCGAAGCAGTTTCATTTTTAACTTAGCGTCTTTTTTACGCCCTCGTAATAAACAATTCATACGAGTCGATTTAAACCCACGAAAAGACATGAGCTGGAACAAGTTATTACTGCGAGTAACTTCAGACATGTACTGTCGATATTTAAAATAGAGCTTACGGTACGCATTGTATTTTTTAACTTGCGACGTAATCCGATCGCTCCCGTGTTCAGCATCCACCATCGCCGTACTGAAGCTGTACTTGATACCTGGACCATATTTCAGAATTAATTTAATCCAGACGTCGCGATCTTGCTGTTGTTTAATTTCAGGAGAAAATCCGCCTACCCCTAATAGTTTTTCTTTAGTGGTCAAGACCTGATTGCCCACCACGTTTTCGCACAAAATATCCTGTAGCGCAATTATCCTTTTATCATCAGTATCCGGATAAGTGCGGTGGGTTTTATCCAGCCGGGCGGGGGTATCCGTCACAAAGGCATACTTATCATCATACCGCTCAGCGAGTTTCGTCAGACGTTCTGGCAGGAAATAATCGTCATCATCCAGCCCCGTCACAAACACGCCGTGCGATAGCGCATACCCCCGGTTACGGCTGAAGTTTGAACCGCTGTTCTTTTCGTTACGTTCGTAGATGAAATGCACAAAACGCGCTTCACACTCCGCGCGCATACGCTCGATAAGTTGAGCGGTTTGCTCATTAGAACAATCATCGACAATAACCAATTCTACCGCAGGGTATGTCTGAGCAATAACTGAACGAATTGCGCGCTCCAGCAACGCCTCTCTGTTGTAGGTGGTGATGATTACTGAAATCAGTTCGTTCATGGCATGCTCGTCTGGTAAAAGGTATTTCTCCATCGGGAGAATACCTTTTTCCCGATGGAGAATCAAAACGATTACTTAATGACCTTATGGTGTTTGTTCTGTTCAAGGAAAACAATCGACATTATCAACGTCAGCATCCAGGCTACAGGGGTTGTTTTTGAATAGAACATCACGCCACCTACTCCGAACATAACAATCGAGACCAGGAAAGCGAAAAGAATAATACTTTTACGGATACGTAATGCATACCAGCCAAGCGATATAACAAACAGAATATAGAGAATAACGCCTGAAGGACCTTTTACAGAAAGCGTTTCAACGATTTCATTATGAAGATGGCCACGAATGTAATCCAGTGCACCTGACAGGCTTGGATCTTTATTAGCTTCATCAATTATCTTTGCGTTTCGCTCATCAGTAGACTGCCATAAATAATTATTTTTAGACGCAATCAGCCCCGTCTTCCACATAGCCAAGCGGGCACCAACCGAAGTGGCACTGTTCGCTTTATCATAGGAAGTGATATCATTATTAAAGTCATTGTAACGCTGTGTCAGACTGTCTTTCATCATAAATGCGCCTGCCAGCAAAGCGATCAGAAAAACAGACACCCCCTTCCACGGAATATGCTTGTCCCGGTACAGCTTAAACACCATCAAGCCGAAGAAAATAATCGGATAGGTCAAAATAGCTGCCCGCGTTTCTGTCGCCACCAGTACCAGGAAGGTAATAAAGAAGTGCGCGAGTATAAACAGCTCTTTCCATCGACTTGAACTGTGTTGTAGCACCAGAATCGTATAGAACGAGATAAACGCAATGGTATAGGCAGCTCCTGTTGCATCAGCTCCACCAGCAAGGGAGAGCGTTACCCTTTGGTTTTCAAGAAACAGGTGCTGGTACCCGGCGTAGACAACAATCATCACCTGCAATGCGATAGCCAGCAGCATATGAATCTTATTGCTACCTACTTTGAGCTGATTACGGTTCACAAACACGAAGATGGAAAATGCTCCGAACAGGCAGATTTTCCCGACTTCAAGATAAGCGCGATATGAGTTGATCGCCGCACTATCAACCTTATACATTCGATACCAGACCAGATCGCAAATCCCGATGATCAACAGGACCAGACAAAGCCAGAATGCATCATTCTTTCTGAAATTTTTAATATCCAACAAGAAAATAACGAATGCGGTAACACCCGCCAGGCCCAAAATTTTGGCAGATAAATTGGGTGAAACAACTACGCAACCAAAAGCGATAGCACACAGTCCAAAGAGTAATTGCAACAACGCAAACTGGACCTTATCTCGTTCTACATTAATCATCATTATTCCATTTACTAAGAAGGCAAAGCAGGCTAGCACACTGCTAAATGCAAGTTTATCGCACCAGTGTTAACGAATATTACGCCAGTCATAGGACTTCCCGGTCGTGTCCAGCACGGAAACGTTCTTATTGTAACCGGTAAGCCAGGACTGTACCGACTGGACAGGCTCCCCCTGGCGATGGATCCCAAGCCACAGCTCTGCCAGCGTATTAATATCATCAGCTGACCATACGGTATTGTAATCTCCGGTATATTGCTTACCAGAATCCACCTGATGTCCGTACCAGATAAACACCGGGATATGCAGCGCCTCTCGCGGAGGATTAACGTTACCGTGGGAGTAAGCTACAGCACGTTTCGGATCGCGAATGAGGCCATGATCGGAGAAATACATGACGGATGAGCGCGAGTTTTCCAGAAGGCTAAAGACCTTGCCCATCAACGTATCCGTATATCGCACAGAGTTGTCATAACAGTCATCGGCTTCATTATCACCGTGCAAAACCGCCTGGCTGGCAGGGAAGCGTCGACAGGAAGGTTCGTGACTTCCGTACAAATGCAGAACAATTAATTTCTTGCCCGGCGCTTTAAGCGCATTCTGCAACAGCGGCAAAAGGTCTTCGTCGTAGCCCCCGTCAATCCATTCATGCTGTTTCGTGTTCAGAGCAATGCCGGTAATGACGTTATTATGCGCCCCTCCTTTACCCTGACGACTAAACCAGTACGTATCATATCCCGCTTTATTAGCGATATTGATGACGTTATCGCCATACTTACGCGGATCGCGTGCATTCACAGTATCCGCGGTTAACGCCAGCGGTACCGCCATAATCGTGACCGGTGCAGGCGTAACGGCATTGCGGAACAGTAAGAGCTGCGATTTTTGCTTTTCCAGCTCTGGAGTAGTATCTCGTTGATAACCATAGATACTCATATTTGCCGTACGCTCAGACTCACCAATGATCAGCACATAGTTTTCGATGCCGGTATCGGATAACGTGATTTTATAATCAGGAATATTTTTGCCGATATTGGCCACCACGGCATTATCTTCAATGGCCTGCATAAAGACTTTTGATGTGCTAACAGGCGTCGCCTGAACCACGCGCTGTGCCAGGCTTTCGACGCTGCTTTTCCTGAGTTGATGCTGCAAGGCCTGACCATAAAAAGCCAGCAGCGTGACGGCAAGCGCAACGGCGGGCCAGCGACGAAAACGCGGCGCGACAGGCCATTTGCCGGTATTCGCGGTATAAATGAACAACGCGGACAGGGCGATAAAGATCAGGCAATCGCGCCAGTACAAACCGAGCATCGAACTTGCTTCACCCGGTGTCGTATTGAGTACGCTCAGCGCAAAACCATAACTAAACGCAGAATTGAAATTACTCCAGGCGTATAGCTGTAAAGTAATATCTGCTGCAACCGGAATTAATAAAATAATCGCCAGTACATTCCTAATTAATTTATTGTTTATACATTTTAATGTCAGCAATATCAGCGCAAAAACCAACGTGCGGTTAATCACCGCATTATATTTAGCATGTATAATATTAACGCCAATGACTATTAGCAGAGAAATAACGACAGTAAAGAAAGCGGTAAATCGCGAAGGTGTCTCAACCAACTTCTGTGAAAACAGTGTGGACATAATGACCTGATTAGCCTGGCAATATCTTTCCTGACGAAATCATTTTGATTGCAAGAATGAACGTGCGGAGAAGACAGAATGGATGAAATTTCGCCAGAAGTTAACAAGTAACTTCTGGAAAGTCAAACCGCTAAGAAAGAGTGCTGGCACCCGTAAAAGCGATGCCAGCAGACAGGTTACTCCCAGCTCAGGATCACCTTCCCTGACTGGCCGGAACGCATCGCGTCAAAGCCCTGCTGGAACTCATCGATGGAGAAACGGTGAGTAATAATCGGGGACAGATCCAGACCGGACTGAATTAATGCCGCCATCTTGTACCAGGTCTCAAACATCTCGCGGCCATAGATGCCCTTGATGAACAGCCCCTTGAAGATCACTTTGTTCCAGTCGATAGACATATCCGACGGCGGAATGCCCAGCATCGCGATACGACCGCCGTGGTTCATGGTGTCGAGCATGGTGCGGAACGCCGGCGGTGCACCGGACATCTCCAGGCCCACGTCAAAGCCTTCGGTCATGCCCAGCTCTTCCATCACGTCGGTCAGGCTCTCTTTCGAGACATCCACCGCGCGGGTGACCCCCATTTTGCGCGCCAGAGACAGACGGTATTCGTTCACGTCGGTGATCACAACGTTGCGCGCACCCACGTGCTTCGCCACGGCTGCCGCCATAATGCCGATTGGGCCCGCGCCGGAGACCAGCACGTCTTCACCGACCAGGTCGAAGGAGAGCGCGGTGTGTACCGCGTTGCCGAACGGATCGAAGATGGAGGCCAGATCGTCAGAAATATTGTCCGGGATTTTGAAGGCGTTAAAGGCCGGGATCACCAGGTATTCCGCGAAGCAGCCCGGACGGTTCACGCCCACGCCGATGGTATTACGGCACAGGTGCGTACGTCCGCCGCGGCAGTTACGGCAGTGACCACAGGTAATATGGCCTTCACCGGAGACGCGGTCGCCAATTTTAAAACCTTTTACTTCCTGGCCGATGCCCACCACTTCGCCGACATATTCGTGACCGACAACCATCGGTACCGGAATGGTTTTCTGCGACCACTGGTCCCAGTTGTAGATGTGAACGTCAGTACCGCAGATAGCCGTTTTACGAATTTTGATCAGCAGATCGTTATGACCGACTTCCGGTTCCGGCACGTCGGTCATCCAAATCCCTTCTTCCGCTTTCAGTTTGGATAACGCTTTCATCACACGTCCTCAGGCAATGACGCCCAGCTGTTTGCCGATGCGGGTAAAGGCTTCCACCGCACGTTCAATTTGTTCAGGCGTATGCGCCGCAGACATCTGGGTGCGGATACGCGCCTGACCTTTTGGCACCACCGGGAAGAAGAACCCGGTGACGTAAATACCTTCTTTCTGCAGTTCGCGGGCAAATTGCTGCGCGACGACCGCATCGCCCAGCATCACCGGAATGATCGCGTGGTCAGCACCGGCCAGGGTGAAACCTGCGGCGCTCATTTTTTCACGGAACAGACGGGCGTTGGACCACAGACGGTCGCGCAGCTCAGCGCCAGACTCCACCATCTCCAGCACTTTGATGGAGGCGGCAACAATCGCCGGCGCCAGGGAGTTGGAGAACAGATACGGGCGAGAGCGCTGACGCAGCCACTCAACCACCTCTTTGCGCGCGGCGGTATAGCCGCCGGATGCGCCGCCAAGCGCTTTGCCCAGCGTACCGGTGATGATGTCCACGCGGCCCATGACGTCGCAGTATTCGTGGGAGCCCCGGCCGTTTTCGCCGACAAAGCCCACCGCGTGAGAGTCATCGACCATCACCAGCGCGTCGTATTTGTCCGCCAGGTCGCACACGCCCTTCAGGTTAGCGATCACACCGTCCATGGAGAACACGCCGTCGGTGGCGATCAGTACGTGGCGAGCACCCGCTTCACGAGCCTCTTTCAGGCGCGCTTCCAGTTCAACCATGTCGTTGTTGGCGTAGCGGAAACGCTTCGCTTTACACAGGCGTACGCCGTCGATGATGGAGGCGTGGTTCAGGGCGTCGGAGATAATCGCATCTTCTGCGCCGAGCAGGGTCTCAAACAGACCGCCGTTGGCGTCGAAGCAGGAGGAGTACAGAATCGCGTCTTCCATTCCGAGGAAGCTCGCCAGCTTTTGCTCAAGCTGCTTGTGGCTGTCCTGGGTACCGCAGATAAAGCGTACGGAGGCCATGCCGAAACCGTGGGTGTCCATGCCGTTTTTTGCAGCGGCAATCAGCTCAGGATGATTCGCAAGACCTAAGTAGTTGTTCGCACAAAAGTTAATCACATGGCTGCCGTCGGCAACGGTGATGTCCGCCTGCTGGGCAGACGTGATAATACGCTCTTCCTTGAACAACCCTTCCGCACGTGCGGTGTCGAGGTCGCTGTTTAACTGTTTGTAAAAATCACCACGCATTGCAATTCTCCAGACTCGGCAAATTTCGGGACATATTACCCAAACCTATAGTTCATGACGAGATGACACGTCATCTCTTATCGTTTTTGCAGCATAAATCACGCGTACCCCTGCACTGTGAAGGTGAATGGCTGAAGGGCAGCCATACTAATGATATGATAGAGACATTAGCGTCCGGGATTGTCCCCGGGCTCCACACTTCAAAGGTTACAGTTATGATCATCGTTACCGGCGGCGCAGGCTTTATCGGCAGTAATATTGTTAAGGCTCTCAATGACAAAGGCATCACCGACATCCTGGTGGTTGACAACCTGAAAGATGGCACTAAGTTCGTCAACCTGGTGGATCTGAACATCGCTGACTACATG
Source organism: Enterobacter sp. PL_is514 (assembly GCF_055816715.1). NCBI lineage: Bacteria > Pseudomonadati > Pseudomonadota > Gammaproteobacteria > Enterobacterales > Enterobacteriaceae > Enterobacter > Enterobacter sp. PL_is514. Next base: position 97,761 of record NZ_JBVPGN010000025.1, read on the forward strand.
GATAAAGAAGACTTCCTTATCCAGATTATGGCAGGCGAAGAGTTCGGCGAGATCGAAGCCATCTTCCACGAAGGTGCGTGTTCTTCCACCACCGAGTGGGATGGTAAGTACATGATGGACAACAACTATCAGTACTCTAAAGAGATCCTGCACTACTGCCTGGAGCGTGAGATTCCGTTCCTGTACGCCTCCTCCGCGGCAACCTACGGCGGCCGCACCTCGGACTTCATCGAATCCCGCGAATATGAGCAGCCGCTGAACGTCTACGGTTATTCTAAATTCCTGTTCGACGAGTACGTGCGTCAGGTTCTGCCAGAAGCGAACTCACAGATCGTTGGTTTCCGTTACTTCAACGTCTATGGACCGCGTGAAGGCCACAAAGGCAGCATGGCAAGCGTGGCGTTCCACCTGAACACCCAGTTGAATAACGGAGAAAGCCCTAAACTGTTCGAAGGCAGCGACGGCTTTAAGCGCGACTTCGTTTACGTGGGCGACGTGGCGGCCGTAAACCTGTGGTTCTGGGAAAACGGCGTGTCCGGCATCTTCAACCTCGGTACCGGCCGTGCGGAATCCTTCCAGGCAGTGGCTGACGCCACGCTGGCGTATCACAAAAAAGGCAGCATCGAGTACATTCCGTTCCCGGAAAAACTGAAAGGCCGTTATCAGGCGTTCACGCAGGCCGATCTGACCAACCTGCGCGCCGCAGGCTACGACAAGCCGTTCAAGACCGTTGCCGAAGGCGTAACGGAATATATGGCCTGGCTGAACCGCGACGCGTAAGTATGAGAATTCTGGTGATCGGCCCGTCATGGGTGGGCGACATGATGATGTCGCAAAGTCTCTATCGCACGCTCAAGGCGCGTTATCCCCAGGCGATAATCGACGTGATGGCACCCGCATGGTGCCGTCCGCTGTTATCGCGTATGCCGGAAGTGAATGAAGCCATCCCGATGCCACTCGGCCACGGGGCGCTGGAAATCGGCGAACGCCGCAAGCTCGGTCATAGCCTGCGCGAGAAGCGCTACGATCGCGCGTATGTCCTGCCAAACTCCTTTAAATCCGCCCTGGTGCCCTTCTTTGCGGGCATCCCACATCGCACCGGCTGGCGCGGTGAAATGCGCTACGGTCTGCTGAACGATGCGCGGGTGCTGGATAAAGAAGCCTGGCCGCTGATGGTGGAGCGCTATGTGGCGCTGGCCTATGACAAAGGCGTGATGCGCAGCGCGAAAGATCTGCCGCAGCCGCTGCTCTGGCCACAGCTTCAGGTTAACGACGGTGAAAAATCCCAGACCTGCAGCACGTTTGGTCTTTCGTCTGAACGCCCGATGATTGGCTTCTGCCCAGGCGCCGAGTTCGGCCCGGCAAAACGCTGGCCGCACTATCACTATGCGGAGCTGGCGAAACAGCTGATTGACGAAGGCTACCAGATTGTCCTGTTCGGTTCGGCAAAAGATCACGAGGCTGGCAACGAAATTCTCGCCACGCTGAGCAACGAGCAGCAGGCCTGGTGCCGCAATCTGGCAGGAGAAACGCAGCTTGAACAGGCTGTTATCCTGATTGCCGCCTGTAAAGCGGTGGTCACTAACGACTCTGGCCTGATGCACGTCGCCGCTGCGCTCAACCGCCCACTGGTGGCGCTGTATGGCCCAAGTAGCCCGGACTTCACGCCCCCGCTTTCTCATAAAGCGCGCGTCATCCGCCTGATCACCGGCTACCACAAAGTGCGCAAAGGCGATGCCGCAGAAGGCTACCATCAGAGCCTGATCGACATTACGCCAGCGCGCGTTCTCGAAGAGCTTAACGAACTGCTGTTGAGCGAAGAAGGATAACGAATGCGGGTACTGATCGTTAAAACTTCTTCGATGGGCGATGTTCTGCATACGCTGCCGTCACTGACGGACGCCATGCGGGCTATTCCCGGTATTCGTTTTGACTGGGTGGTGGAGGAAGGCTTCGCGCAGATCCCCACCTGGCATGAAGCGGTTGACCGCGTGATCCCGGTGGCGATTCGCCGCTGGCGCAAAGCGTGGTTCTCCGCGCCGATTAAAGCCGAACGCAAAGCCTTCCGTGAGGCGGTGCAGGCACAGCGTTACGACGCCATCATCGACGCCCAGGGGCTGGTGAAAAGCGCCGCGCTGGTAACGCGTCTGGCACACGGCGTAAAGCACGGGATGGACTGGCACAGCGCACGCGAACCGCTGGCGAGCCTGTTTTATAACCGTCGTCATCACATCGCAAAGCAACAGCACGCGGTGGAACGTACCCGCGAGCTGTTTGCCAAAAGCCTGGGCTATGCGAAACCGGAAACTCAGGGCGACTATGCAATTTCCCGGCATTTCCTGCACGCCTCATCGCAGAAAAGCGACCCTTATTTGATTTTCCTTCACGCGACAACCCGCGATGACAAGCACTGGCCGGAAGCGTACTGGCGCGAACTGATCGGCCTGCTGGCAAGCGCGGGGCTGCGTATTAAACTCCCGTGGGGCGCACCGCACGAAGAGGCACGGGCCAAACGTCTGGCAGAAGGGTTTGATTACGTGGACGTTCTGCCACGCATGAAACTTGACGGCGTCGCTCAGGCGCTGGCAGGCGCTACGGCTGTGGTCTCCGTGGATACGGGCCTCAGCCACCTGACGGCGGCGCTGGACCGTCCTAACATCACGCTTTACGGCCCAACGGACCCGGGCCTGATCGGCGGCTATGGAAAAAATCAGTATATCTGCCGCCCGGAACACTCATCGCAGTTGAGCGATCTCAGCGCCGCTGCGGTATTTGCGCAATTAGAGCCTTTGCTGGCAGCAGAGAGAGCCTATGTCTGATTTTTTCTCAGCGGAGCGCCCGCCAAAGCGCGCGCTGATTATTAAGCTGCGTCACCACGGTGACGTTCTGCTTACCTCGCCGGTTTTTACCGTGCTGAAAAAGAACTGGCCGAACGTGGAGGTCGACGCGCTGGTCTATGACGACACGCAGGCGATGCTGACCAGCCACCCGCATATCGACCAGGTCCATACTATTGGGCGCAACTGGCGCAAAAAGGGGTGGTTTGAACAATTCCGCCTCTACCGCGCGCTGCTCAATACCCTGAAAGACCGTCAGTACGACGTGCTCATTAACCTGACCGAACACTGGCACGGCGCGCGTCTGGCGCGTCGCCTGAAACCGCGCGTCTCCGTCGGCTTTAAGCCGGATAAACGCGGGGGCCTGGCACGTCGTCGCTGGGTGAAGTCGTTCACCACGCTCTACCCGGCGATTCAGGACAACAGCCGCCATATGGTGGAAGTCAATCTGGATGCCCTGCGCCGAATCGGTATTCATCCCCAGTCCGACGAAGACAAGCATACGCTTTTTGTGCCTGGTGACGCGGCAGAAGCCTCTGTGGCCGAAAAACTGGCCGGGTTTGGGCTCAAGAGTAAATCCTATATCCTGGTTCACCCGACCTCGCGCTGGATGTTTAAGGCCTGGGATATCAAAAAGCTGGCAGCGACCATTGATAACCTGGCGGCGCGCGGCTTGCCAATTATCCTTTCCGCCGCACCGTCAAAAGAAGAGAAGGCCTACATGGACGAGCTGCGCGCTGCGCTCACCCAGCCGGTCTTTGATTTGAGCGGTCAGTTGAACCTGAAAGAACTGGGCGCGCTCATGAAGCACGCGCGGGTCTATTTCGGTGTGGACTCCATGCCGATGCACCTTGCAAGCGCCGTCGGTACCCCGACCGTCGCCATCTTTGGCCCTACCGGCGCCATCAAGTGGGCACCGTGGGGGGTGAACTATCGCGTAATCGTTGCCGGGTTTACCTGCCAGCCGTGCGGTAAAGCGGGCTGCGGAGACAGCGGTGTCTCAGACTGCATCACAGCCATCACCCCACAGCAGGTGCTGAGCGCCATCGACACGATGCTCCTGGAAAATCCTGCATGAAGCTGGCGATAGTCCGACAAACCTACAACCCCAACGGTGGTGCAGAACGTTTCGTCTCGCGCGCGCTTAACGTGCTGTCGCAGGACACGTCCCTGGACGTGACGCTGATTGCCCGCCAGTGGGAAGACGCCACCGGCTGGAAAACGCTGACGGTCAATCCGCCGTTCCGTAACCGTATCGCCCGTGAATCCGGCTTTGCCACCGAAGCCGCTTCGCATTTTGCGCAGTTTGATATTGTGCAAAGTCACGAGCGCATACCGGGAGCGACCATTTTCCGGGCCGGGGACGGGGTTCACGCCGCCTGGCTTGAGCAATATGGCCGCATCCTCTCGCCACTGGCGCGCTGGGCGCAATATCTGAGCCGCTATCACCGCTACATTCTGCAGGCTGAGACGCAGATGTTTACCCATCCGCAGCTGCGCAAGGTGATCTGTAATTCGAAGATGGTGCGCGATGATATTGCCCGTCGCTTCGGGCTGTCGGAAGACAAGCTGACGGTGATCTACAACGGCGTAGACACCGTTCAGTTTAGCCCTGAGGTCCGCGCCCTTTCGCAGCGTGATGCACTGGGCATTCCCCGTAACGCACCGGTACTGGCGTATGTTGGGTCAGGTTTCAGTCGTAAAGGTGTCGCCACCGCGCTACGCGCCATTGTGCCGCATTCTGACGTCTGGCTGCTAATTGCCGGACGCGATAAACATGCGCGGAAGTTTGAAAAACTGGCACAGGCTCTGGGGGTTTCCTCACGCGTGAAGTTCCTGGGACCCGTTGCCAACGTGCGCGAAGTCTATGGGACGGCTGATGCTCTGATCCTGCCGACGCTTTACGATCCCTTCCCGAACGTCTGCGTGGAAGCGCTGGCCTGCGGTCTGCCGCTGCTTACCAGCCACGGCTGCGGTGCGGCGGAGTGGATAAACGAGGGTAAAAACGGCTGGGTGCGTGATGCGCTGGACAGCGAAGGCTACCAGCAGGCCATATCTCAATGGCTGAAAGGCCGTGAACAGGGTGTCGATTACTCCGCTGCTGCGCGTGCAACTGCAGAGCCCTTCACCCTGGACAGAATGGCGAAAGAGCTGCAGGCACTTTATCGCGATCTGCTGCGCTGAGCCGCATCGGAGAAGACCTTCTCCATCGCGTCCAGCATACATTCGCGGGTAAAATGTGTACTCAGATAGTCATACCCCTGTTGCGCGAGCGTCTCGCGAAGGGCTGAGTCGTCATAGAGTTTCATTATGGCATCGTGCAGTGCGTTTTCGTCGCGCTGCGCGATTAAAATGCCCGTCTGCCCGTTAATCACCGCATCTCCCGTTCCACCGGCGTCCGTCGCAATAGTTGCAATACGGGTGGCTAATGATTGCAGTACGCCCTGTGGAACACCTTCCATATCGTGCGAAGGACTCAGCGCAATATCAAAGGCCGGAAACCAGCGTTCCGGATCGGGTTGATGTCCCGCCATGACCACGCGCTGCTGTAATCCCAGCGCGGCGATTTCCTGTTCCAGCGTCGCCTTGTGCGGGCCTTCGCCGACAATCGCCAGCTTGATGTGTGGATTGTCGATTTTCGCCAGGGCGCGCAACAGTACGCTATGGCCTTTGTTCGGGCGCAAATGCGACACCACGCCCAGCCAGAAATCGTCTCCGGACAGGCCACAATGCGCGCGGGCTTCGTGCTTATCTCCCGGGTGAAAACGCTGCGTATCGACACCGCTTGGCACCGAGGTACTCTGGGACATCGGCACGCCAATATTTGCCACCTGATGACGCAACGCCTCCCCCGTGGTCACGATATGTGCACAGGCCGTGCGGAACAGCCAGCGGGTCGTCCAGTTGTTGCGCGGTACGCCTGACGCATGACGGGTGCGGACCAGCGGCACAGGGTTGGCGAGCGTCAGATTCGCCAGCGCCACCAGCCATGTATCGGCAGAGTTGTGACTGTTGATAACGTCAATCGACTGACGGTTATCCTTCAGCCAGCGACGCAGCAACCGCAGATTTTTAAGGTTCTTGCGCTTCAACGGCATCGTGACAACCGTCAATCCGGCATTGCGCGCCAGCGCATGCAGCGGCGCGGTTTCCGGACAAAGGAGAGTAACCTGATGGCCACGCTGAATCATCCCAAGCGATTCGTTGATAATGCGCAGAGGCTGTCCGCCTTTGCCACCGTCTGCTTCAGTGTGAACAATATGCATACATTTCCTGTTAAGAATCTCGTCCGCGTGACGCTAATTTGCCGCCTGGCAGGATCTTTGTCCCTCCAGGCATATGTTTTTAGTATCCACCAGATATAATACAGCACGAATGGTATCACCATATTGGGTGGCCTGCCCTGAACACAACGGAGAAAGCATGTCCGACACACCTTTATTGAGCCTTGTAGTCGCCGTCTATAACGGTGAAAAATTCCTCAGCGCATTTTTCGACAGTATCAAAGCTCAACATCTGGACAGTCTGGAACTGGTCGTTGTGAACGACGGGTCAAGCGACAACTCCTCGGCCATCATTGCGCAGTACGCCGGAGAATTCCCGTTCTACAAGGTCATTGACCAGGCGAACCAGGGCGTCTCGGCGGCCCGTAATACGGGTCTGGCGCAAGCGACAGGCGAGTACGTCGCGTTCCCGGATATCGACGATGTCATTTATCCGGGCATGTATCCGCGACTGCTTGAAATGGCCAAAAATAACAATCTCGATGTGGCTACCTGCAACGGCACGTATATCTACGATGACGGCAGGCCGTCGAAGAAAATCTTCCCGTCCGACAAACTGCAATCTACAGACGTGCTGGATGGCCCAACGTGGCTACAGCGCGCGCTGGCGTCGCGTAAATTCCTGCACGTTACCTGGCTGAATATTTATCGCCACGCATTTATTAAAGAGCAGGGTTTCACCTTTGAGCATGGTCTGCGTCATCAGGATATCCCGTGGACCACTGAAGTGCTGCTTACTGCAAAACGCGTGCAGTACACTGACGAAACGTTCTACGACTACCTGATTCATTCCGCCTCCGTCTCGCACACGCCAGGAACGGATGACACGCGTATGCGTAACGCCCGTCACTACATGAAAATCCTGGAAATGCTGGATGTTATCAACCAGCGCTACCCGGAGGCCGTGCGCCGGGTGCCGGCCTGCAGGTGGCAAATTGCAAAAGAGGGGCTGGGCATTCTGCACGCTATTAACAACATCGGCGATCTCAGCAAAAAACGCGAAATCATCCGAGAACTGTTCGACCGCGGTATCTGGGCACTCATCTGGAAAAATGCCCGTGGACTGCGCCAGCACTGGCGGCTGGGTCGCCGTTATTTCCGTTTGAAACGGTATCTGGCATAAGAGATAGCTTTACCTGGCCTAAATGCTTAGAATTTGCCCGCCGAAACTAAAAAAACGGATAATCGCTTGGAATTGTTGTATACCGCTCTGCTCTACATCATTCAGCCACTGGTGTGGCTGAGGCTGTTGCTTCGTAGCCGTAAAGCGCCTGCGTATCGTAAACGCTGGGCTGAACGCTATGGCTTCTGCCGCAATAAAGTCGCTCCGGACGGTATTTTGCTGCATTCCGTTTCTGTCGGTGAAACGCTGGCGGCAATCCCGCTTGTTCGCGCCCTGCGTCACCGCTACCCGTCGCTGCCAATTACCGTCACGACGATGACGCCAACCGGCTCGGAGCGCGCGTTATCCGCTTTTGGCAAAGACGTCCATCACGTCTATCTCCCTTACGATCTGCCCTGCGCCATGAATCGTTTCCTCAACACCGTGCGCCCGAAGCTGGTGATTGTGATGGAAACCGAACTGTGGCCGAACATGATTTCCGCCCTGCATGCCCGCAAAATTCCGCTGGTGATTGCCAACGCGCGCCTGTCAGAGCGCTCGGCGAAAGGCTACGGCAAGCTGGGTAAATTTATGCGCCGCCTGCTGAGCAAGATCACGCTGATCGCCGCGCAGAATGAAGAAGATGCGGCACGCTTTGTCTCTCTGGGCCTCAAACGCAACCAGCTCGCGGTGACGGGCAGCCTGAAATTTGATATTTCGGTTACCCCTGAGCTCGCTGCCCGTGCGATCACGCTGCGTCGCCAGTGGGCCCCGCGTCGTCAGGTCTGGATTGCGACCAGTACCCATGACGGTGAAGAAGAGATCATCCTGCAGGCTCACCGCAAGCTGCTGGAAAGCTTCCCTGATTTACTGCTGATCCTCGTGCCCCGCCATCCGGAGCGTTTCAAAGATGCCCGTGAAATGGTGCAGAAAGGCGGTTTCAGCTTCACGTTGCGCAGCAGCGGTGAGATCCCTTCCGGCAGCACCCAGGTGGTGATTGGCGATACGATGGGCGAACTGATGCTGCTGTACGGCATTGCTGACCTCGCGTTTGTCGGTGGCAGCCTGGTCGAGCGTGGCGGACATAACCCGCTGGAGCCGGCAGCCCACGCCATTCCGGTGCTGATGGGGCCGCACACGTTTAACTTCAAAGATATCTGCGCGAAATTACAGCAGGCCGATGGTTTGATTACCGTGACCGATGCAGATTCAGTAGTCAAAGAGGTATCGACCCTTCTGACTGACGAAGATTATCGCCTGTGGTACGGGCGCCATGCGGTCGAAGTGCTGCACCAGAACCAGGGCGCCCTGACCCGTCTGCTGCAGCTTCTGCAACCTTACCTGCCCCAGCGGAGCCATTAATGTCAACGCGTCTGTCGGTCGTGATGATCGCCAAAAACGCCGCCGACCTGCTTCCGGACTGCCTGGCCTCCGTTGCCTGGGCTGACGAGATAGTCATTCTTGACTCCGGAAGTACGGACAACACGGTGGACGTTGCCCGGGCAGCGGGGGTAAAAGTGTTTGTCGACGCTGACTGGCAAGGCTATGGCATCCAGCGCCAGCGCGCGCAGGGGTATGCCACCGGTGAGTATGTCCTGATGCTCGATACTGACGAGCGCATTACGCCAGAACTTCAGCAGGCCATTCAGGCGGTACTTTCCTCGCCCCAGCCTGGCGCCGTATACAGCATTGCCCGCCGCAACTACTTCCTTGGCCGTTTTATGCGCCACAGCGGCTGGTATCCTGACCGCGTGATGCGCCTCTACGAGCGCGAGCGGTATCAGTACAACGATAATCTGGTGCATGAATCCCTGAGCTGCGATAACGCCCAGGTGATCCCCCTGACGGGCGATTTGCTGCACCTGACCTGCCGCGATTTCGCCAGCTTCCAGCGTAAACAGCTCAACTATGCCACCGCATGGGCGCAGGAGCGTCACCAACGCGGCAAGAAGGCCTCGCTGACGGGTATCTTTACCCACACGCTGGGCGCGTTCCTGAAAACGCTGCTGCTGCGCGGCGGCGTACTGGACGGTAAGCAGGGCTGGTTACTCGCGGTAGTGAATGCCCAGTATACTTTCAACAAATACACCGAGCTGTGGGCGCTCTGCCGCGGCTACTCAGAGAAAACGTGAGCCATGAGCACAAAAGCGATTTATCCGGGTACCTTCGATCCGATCACCAACGGTCATCTTGATATCATCACCCGTGCGGCGTGCATGTTCGACAAGGTGATCCTGGCCATAGCCGCCAGCCCCAGCAAAAAGCCGATGTTTGACCTCAACGAGCGCGTGCAGCTTGCCACCGATGCCATTTCGCACCTGCCGAATGTTGAGGTGGTCGGATTTAGCGACCTGATGGCTAACTTCGCCCGCGCTCAGCAGGCAAACATTCTGATCCGTGGTTTACGCGCGGTGGCAGACTTCGAGTATGAGATGCAGCTGGCGCACATGAACCGCCACCTGATGCCGGAGCTGGAGAGCGTGTTCCTGATGCCCTCCAAAGAGTGGTCGTTTATCTCGTCCACGCTGGTGAAAGAGGTGGCGCGTCATCACGGGGACGTTACCCATTTCCTGCCGGTTAACGTCCACCAGGCGTTGATGGAAAAGCTAAAGTAACCCTATTTCTGGCACTGACGGCAGTAGAACGTGGCGCGCTGGGCGTGCTTCGTGGCAATAACTGGCGTGCCGCAGACTCTGCACGGTTCGCCCTTACGGCCATACACCTGAAGCTCCTGGGCAAAATAGCCCGGCTTGCCGTCACTTTGCAGGAAGTCCTTCAGCGTTGTCCCGCCCTGCTCAATCGAGCGAAGTAATACGGCTTTAATCACCCGGACCAGCAGCTCACACTCCTGCGCCGACAGCGAAGAGGCCAGCCGATCGGGATGGATCCCGGCGGCAAACAGCGATTCGCTGGCATAGATATTCCCCACGCCGACCACCAGCTTGTTATCCATCAGCCAGGGCTTAATCGGGCTTTTCTTCTTCGCGCACTTCGCCTTGAGGTATTCTGCGTTAAACGCGTCTGAGAGCGGCTCCGGGCCCAGATGTGCCAGCACGTTATGCCCTTCCAGCTCCTTCGTCCACAGCCACGCGCCAAAGCGCCGTGGGTCGGTGTAACGGAGCACTTTGCCGTTGCTCATCACCAGATCGACGTGGTCGTGCTTTTCAGCAGGCAGTTCTTCGGTAAGAATGCGCAGGCTCCCGGACATCCCCAGGTGGATAATAATCCAGCCGTCGGGCAGCTCCAGCAGCAGGTACTTAGCACGGCGCTGTACGCTAAGGACGGGTTTATCGCTCAGGGCATGGATCTCATCGGACACCGGCCAGCGCAGACGACCGTTACGGACAACCGCGTGAAGAATCGTCGCGCCGACCAGATGGGGCTCAATGCCGCGACGGCTGGTTTCTACCTCAGGTAATTCAGGCATGGTTCCTCCGTTGAGATACAGAATGCAAAAAACCCCGCAGTTGCGGGGTTTTTCGATACAAGGAGACTAAAATTATTTGATTTTAGCTTCTTTGTACAGTACGTGCTGGCGTACAACTGGATCGAATTTTTTCAGTTCCAGTTTTTCCGGCTTAGTACGTTTGTTCTTCGTGGTGGTGTAGAAGTGACCTGTACCAGCAGAAGAAACCAGCTTGATTTTCTCGCGAATACCTTTAGCCATGATTTATTTCCTCTTTAAGTACTTAGTACTTTTCGCCACGGGCACGCAGTTCAGACAGAACTGTATCGATGCCTTTCTTATCGATTACACGCATACCTTTAGCAGATACACGCAGGGTGACAAAACGCTTCTCGCTCTCAACCCAGAAACGGTGAGAGTGCAGGTTCGGCAGGAAACGGCGTTTAGTCGCGTTCAGTGCGTGGGAACGGTTGTTACCGGTCACCGGACGCTTGCCAGTAACTTGGCAGACTCGGGACATGTCTATTCTCCAAAAATCAAATTAGCTCGAGCTTCGTATGGGGTATCGGCGCCTCGTCAGGCTTTACAGCCCGGTCATCGCATAGTTCTAAGTGAACTCTCGATTGCCAGGCCCAAATGCCAAACCCGAGATTCTCAAAGGTGGCGTAGTATACGCTGACTCGGCGGTGTGCTCAAGTCCCGAACAGACAAAGATCCCGATGGATCGCGAGAAATAGCCTAAATCCAGCCATGTTCTGCGAAAGAAATGTACTCACCGCGGCCAATTATCAGATGGTCCAGCACACGAATGTCCATGAATTGACAGCATTTGATAATGCGTTCGGTGATTTCTTTGTCCGCTCTGCTCGGTTCTGCACAGCCAGAGGGGTGATTATGCGCGAGGATCACGCCCGCTGCATTCACTTTTATCGCTTCCCGCACAATTTCACGCGGATGCACCTCAACGTGGCTCAAAGTGCCCGCAAAGAGACAGCTATGTTTCAGCACCCGATTTCTGTTATCAACAAAGATCACCATAAAGATCTCGCGTTCAATATCGGTTAACTGGCTTTGCAGGAATTCGCGCGTCATCGCGGGCGTCAGGATCGGATCGTCCTTCTCCATGCGGACATTGTAAAAACGGCGGGCAAGTTCGGCAATGGCCCGCAGCTGGGCATATTTCGCCACGCCGATCCCCTCAACGTGCGTAAACTGCGCCAGATCGGCGGTCAGTAAACCGTACAGCGAACCGAAACGTGCTATCAGCTCTTTTGCCAGCGTAAATACCGTTTTTCCGGGCGTTCCGGTACGTAAAAAGAGCGCCAGCAGTTCATCATCTTTTAACAGGGTGACGTCATAGCGCAGCAGTTTTTCGCGCGGCAGCAGCTGCTCATCCTCTTCTTCCATGCTCTTTCTCCTTTTTTTAACCGCATGCTGCCACACGCCAATCCGGCGCTCGACGGTCACGTTGCGTTCTTGCGTAGAGCCTCGCAAAGTGGTCGAAGGACAAAATCACCCCGCTTTGGGGATTGTGATAAAATGCCTGCTCTCTGGTGAAACCCAACAGGAAAGAATCATGATGAGCCTGGCCGGTAAAAAAATCGTTCTTGGCGTGAGCGGCGGCATTGCTGCCTACAAAGCGCCAGAGCTGGTGCGTCGTCTGCGCGAGCGCGGGGCAGATGTGCGGGTCGCGATAACCGAAGGCGGTAAAGCCTTTATCACTCCTCTGAGCCTGCAGGCCGTTTCAGGATACCCGGTATCTGACAGCCTGCTCGATCCGGCCGCCGAAGCCGCGATGGGCCATATTGAGCTGGGTAAATGGGCTGACCTGGTTATCCTTGCCCCCGCCACGGCTGATTTAATCGCCCGGGTGGCGGCCGGTATGGCAAACGATCTGGTCTCTACCATTTGTCTGGCCACGCCTGCCCCTGTTGCCGTCGTTCCTGCCATGAACCAGCAGATGTACCGTAACGCGGCCACCCAGCACAATCTGGAGACGCTGGCCTCACGCGGCCTGCTTATCTGGGGTCCGGACAGCGGCAGCCAGGCCTGCGGCGATGTTGGCCCGGGTCGCATGCTTGACCCGCTGACGATTGTTGATATGGCCGCAGCCCATTTTTCGCCTGTCAACGATCTGCAACATCTCAACATCATGATTACCGCGGGCCCCACGCGCGAGCCGCTGGATCCGGTGCGCTACATCACCAACCACAGCTCCGGTAAAATGGGCTTTGCGATTGCCGCCGCCGCTGCGAAGCGTGGCGCGAACGTCACGCTGGTGAGCGGCCCGGTCTCGCTGCCTACCCCTGCGTTTGTGAAGCGAATTGACGTTACTACCGCGCTGGAGATGGAAGCCGCCGTACAGGCTCATGCGCAAAGCCAGCAAATTTTTATCGGCTGTGCGGCCGTCGCAGATTATCGTGCCGAGACGATCGCCGAGGCTAAAATTAAAAAGCAAGGCGATGAATTAACACTAAAAATGGTAAAAAACCCGGACATTGTTGCCGGTGTCGCCGCACTAAAAAGCCACCGTCCATACGTTGTTGGGTTTGCCGCAGAAACGAATAATGTGGAAGAATATGCCCGGCAAAAACGTACCCGCAAAAACCTCGATTTGATTTGCGCGAACGACGTATCGCTGGCCACACAAGGATTTAACAGCGACAGCAACGCACTGCACCTTTTCTGGCAGGATGGAGATAAAGTCTTACCGCTTGAGCGCAAGGAACTCCTGGGCCAACAATTACTCGACGAGATCGTTACCCGTTATGATGAAAAAAATCGACGTTAAGATTCTGGACCCGCGTGTTGGCGAGCAATTCCCGCTGCCAACCTATGCCACCTCCGGCTCTGCCGGTCTTGACCTGCGCGCCTGTCTCGATGACGCCGTAGAACTGGCTCCGGGTGCCACTACCCTGGTTCCAACTGGCCTGGCCATTCACATTGCTGACCCGTCGCTGGCGGCGGTGATCCTGCCGCGTTCTGGCCTGGGCCATAAGCATGGCGTTGTGCTGGGGAACCTGGTCGGCCTGATCGACTCCGACTACCAGGGTCAGCTGATGGTCTCCGTCTGGAACCGTGGTCAGGACAGCTTCACCATTGAACCGGGTGAGCGTATCGCACAGATGGTCTTTGTACCGGTGGTACAGGCAGAATTTAACCTGGTGGCAGACTTTGACGCCACCGACCGCGGCGAAGGCGGCTTCGGCCATTCCGGGCGCAAATAACGGCCCGACAGACACGTATCTCACAGCGTCATAATGCAATAACAAACCGCAAACGCCCGTTTGCGGTCGCTGTGTGGATGCCAGCCTGGCAAGTGCTTATTTTCAGGGGTATTTTGTAACATGGCAGAAAAACAAACCGCGAAAAGGAATCGTCGCGAAGAAATACTTCAATCTCTGGCTCTGATGCTTGAATCCAGCGATGGCAGTCAACGCATCACCACCGCTAAACTGGCCGCCTCTGTGGGCGTGTCTGAGGCGGCGCTGTACCGTCATTTTCCGAGCAAGACCCGGATGTTCGACAGCCTGATCGAGTTTATTGAAGACAGCCTGATCACGCGCATCAACCTGATTCTGAAAGACGAAAAAGACACCACCGCGCGTCTGCGTCTGATTGTGCTGTTAATCCTGGGCTTCGGTGAACGCAATCCGGGCTTAACTCGTATCCTCACCGGCCACGCGCTGATGTTTGAGCAGGACAGACTGCAGGGCCGCATTAACCAGCTTTTCGAACGCATTGAAGCTCAGCTGCGCCAGGTACTGCGCGAAAAGAAAATGCGCGAAGGCGAAGGTTACAGCATTGATGAAACGCTGCTGGCAAGCCAGATTCTGGCGTTTTGTGAAGGGATGCTCTCTCGCTTTGTGCGCAGCGAGTTCAAATACTGTCCAACGGACGATTTTGACGCCCGCTGGCCGTTAGTGGCTGCTCAGTTGCAGTAACACCGTTGCCGGGTGGCGGCTTCGCCTTATCGGGCCTACGAAATGCGCAGGCCCGTTAAGCGTAGCGCCACCGGGCAATTTAACTACACCCCGAACGCTTCCCGGTACGCACGTACCGCTGCCAGATGGTCCGCCATCTCAGGCTTCTCTTCCAGATACGCAATCAGGTCTTTCAGAGTGATAATCGACGTCACTTTGCAGCTGTAATCGCGCTCGACTTCCTGAATAGCGGAAATTTCCCCGCGACCACGTTCCTGACGATCCAGAGAAATCAGCACGCCAGCAAGCGTCGCACCGTTGGCCTGAATGATCTCCATTGATTCGCGGATCGCCGTACCCGCGGTGATCACGTCGTCCACCAGCATCACGCGGCCCTGCAGCGGGCTGCCAACCAGATTCCCGCCTTCACCGTGGGTTTTAGCCTCTTTGCGGTTAAAGCAGTACGGCACGTCACGGTCATGGTGTTCCGCCAGCGCCACCGCGGTGGTGGTCGCAATCGGAATGCCTTTATAGGCCGGGCCAAACAGCAGGTCAAAATCAATCCCGGAATCCACCAGCGCTTCGGCATAGAAACGGCCTAACAATGCCAGATCGCGCCCGGTATTAAACAGCCCGGCGTTGAAGAAATAGGGACTCTTACGCCCGGATTTCAGCGTAAATTCGCCAAACTTGAGTACCTGCTTGTTGAGCGCAAACTCAATAAACTGGCGCTGATACGATTTCATGGATTTGCTCCTTTGGTTTTTCTGTCTTACAGGCAAAAAAAAGGCGACTCATTGGTCGCCTTTAAAATCAATTTTCTAACGCCGCTTTCTGCGTCGTTACAATAGATTCGATTCCCCCTCGGGCCAACGCCAGGAGAGAGAGAAGTTCTTCGTGGGTGAACGGCTCGCCTTCCGCCGTACCCTGTACTTCAATGATGCGACCGTCTTCGGTCATCACCACGTTCATGTCGGTTTCGGCTGCGGAATCTTCAACGTATTCCAGATCGCAAAGCGCTTCGCCGTTAACGATACCGACAGAAACCGCCGCAACCATGCCTTTCATTGGGTTGGTTTTCAGCTTACCGGCCGCAACCAGCTTGTTCAGAGCGTCCGCCAGCGCCACGCAGGCACCGGTAATGGATGCAGTACGCGTACCGCCGTCTGCCTGAATCACGTCGCAGTCCAGCGTGATGGTGAATTCACCGAGGATTTTCAGGTCAACGGCGGCGCGAAGCGCGCGCGCGATCAGACGCTGAATCTCCATGGTACGACCGCCCTGCTTACCCTTTGCCGCTTCACGGGCATTACGGGTATGGGTCGCACGCGGCAGCATGCCGTATTCTGCGGTGATCCAGCCCTGCCCCTGACCTTTCAGGAAGCGCGGAACGCCTTCTTCGATGGAGGCAGTGCACAGCACTTTAGTGTCACCAAACTCAACCAGCACGGAGCCTTCTGCGTGTTTTGTATAGTTACGGGTCAGGATGACGGGACGCACCTGGTTGGCGCTACGACCTGATGGACGCATGATGGATTCTCCGGCTTGAAACGAATGTGGCTGCGCATTATACGGATAAAGGACGCTTATTCCTATCCTGAGAAGCCCCCGAAAGCTATAATCCCCCCATCTCTCCTTTAAAAACGGGAATGTCTATGATCCGCAGTATGACCGCCTACGCCCGGCGTGAAATCAAGGGTAGCTGGGGTAGCGCCACATGGGAAATGCGCTCGGTAAACCAGCGTTACCTGGAAACGTATTTCCGTATGCCGGAGCAGTTCCGCAGCCTTGAGCCTGTTGTACGCGAGCGTATTCGTACGCGTCTGACACGCGGTAAAGTGGAATGTAACCTGCGCTTTGAGCCTGATGCCAGCGCACAGGGCGAGTTGATCCTCAACGAAAAACTGGCGAAACAGCTCGTGAATGCGGCGAACTGGGTCAAAATGCAGAGCGATGAAGGTGAAATCAATCCGGTTGATATTCTGCGCTGGCCTGGCGTCATGGCCGCCGGTGAGCAGGATCTGGATGCCATTGCCGCTGAAATCCTGGCAGCCCTCGACGGCACGCTCGACGACTTTATCGTTGCTCGTGAAACCGAAGGTCAGGCGCTGAAAGCGATGATTGAGCAGCGTCTTGAAGGTGTGAGCACCGAAGTGGCGAAAGTCCGCGCCCATATGCCGGAAGTGCTACAGTGGCAGCGCGAACGCCTTGTCGCCAAACTGGAAGAAGCGGAAGTTCAGCTGGAAAACACCCGTCTGGAACAAGAGCTGGTGCTGATGGCGCAGCGTATCGATGTCGCTGAAGAGCTGGACCGTCTGGAAGCGCACGTTAAAGAGACCTACAACATTCTGAAGAAGAAAGAAGCTGTGGGCCGCCGTCTGGACTTTATGATGCAGGAGTTCAACCGTGAGTCGAACACCCTGGCGTCTAAGTCGATCAATGCTGACGTGACGAATTCAGCGATTGAGTTGAAAGTGCTGATTGAGCAGATGCGCGAGCAGATTCAGAACATCGAGTAATGCCTTTCGGGTGGTGTCGACGGCACCACCCATTATTATTTCTAATCCATATCAACATCCGTTTTTACGTTTTACCGCCTATCATCAAGCCTGCTCAAGATAAATTAATAAAATTTTTTAGGGCAACCTGACTCGCCTTAGAAAATCTCAATCGTGATCTTGCGCACAAATCGCTAACCTCCCCGCGTTCACACCGGAGGGTCTATGCTGCTTCACATCCTTTATCTCATTGGCATCACCGCAGAAGCCATGACCGGCGCGCTTGCCGCCGGACGTCGCCGTATGGACACCTTCGGCGTAATCATTATTGCTACCGCGACCGCGCTTGGCGGTGGTTCCGTGCGCGATATCCTGCTTGGCCATTACCCGCTCGGCTGGGTTAAACACCCTGAATACGTGATTATTGTGGCGACTGCTGCCGTGTTAACCACCATCGTGGCGCCCGTTATGCCCCATCTTCGCCGCCTGTTCCTGGTGCTTGATGCGCTGGGGCTGATCGTCTTTTCGATCATCGGTGCGCAAATCGCGCTCGATATGGGGGAAGGACCGGTTATCGCCACCATTGCCGCCGTGGTCACGGGCGTATTCGGCGGTGTGCTGCGCGATATGTTCTGCAAGCGCATTCCTCTGGTCTTTCAAAAAGAACTGTATGCCGGCATCTCCTTTGCGGCAGCGGTGCTTTATATCGCCCTGCAGCATTACGTTTCTAACCATGATGTGGTGGTCATCTCGACGCTACTGTTTGGCTTTACGGCCCGCATGCTGGCGCTGCGCCTGAAGCTCGGGCTGCCCGTTTTTCATTACAAACACAGCGCACACTAGTTTCAGAACCCGTTGATGTGCTGTTCAGCGAGCCATTTCGCCAGCACATCAATCTGAGGCACGAGCATCCAGTTAACGATTTGTCGCGCTTTTTCCTCTCCCGTTCCCGGCAGGGCCTGCCAGTCCTTTGCGTTGCGCCCGCTCATCTTCTGCCACGATATGTCTCCCATCGCCTTCAGCGAAGCCTGCGTCATTGGCACACCCAACGCCATGAGCCAGCGGATAAACGGCTTCTCGCGCACCAGATTAAATCGGTGCCAGAGCGCCAGCCCGCGTGCTGAGGAAAACCCCGGTGTAGACTGCAGCTGCGCCTGAGTTAATAACAGCCATGAAAAGAGATGTTCAAAATGATGCGCCTGCCAGAGGGTACGCCAGCCTGACTCGCCTAATCCTTCAATATCAAGCACCTGCTTTGAACTGAGCCAGGTCAGCCGGGCAAAGAACTGCTCCATACACTCCGGGGAAGCGTAGAAACAGCTAAGCGAATGATAACGCGAGGCCGGAGGCTCTGGTTTATGTCTGTCCGTCCCGCGCCAGAGCACTTTATCAAACCGGGGGATACCCTGCCCGGCCAGGCTGATCTGTATCTGATCCCCCGGGGCAATATCCAGTATCTGCCAGCGCCCAACCGAGCCCAGGCTCACCCGCTGCACCTGTTTATCATCCAGTTGCACGGGTTCCAGCGCGGCTACAACGGAAATTTTGCCCGTTCGCCCCACGGAAAAATGAATATGACTCACCTCAGCAACCTGGGCTGTAGGCGCATATTTCCACGCAACAACCCAGTTGCCTTCTCCCGGTAACCAATCTTCGCCCGCGGGTTCATCCTCCGAACGCACCACAATGCCATCCGTGGCAAAGGGTAATGCGGTCGCGTGCCAGGTCGCGCGCTGTTTCTCGACGCCATCAACAGATTCGGCGGGAAGCGTATACCGTGCCGACAGCGTAAAACCAGCCTGAGACAGTTCAGCTAAAGAGGTCTGCATATCTTTCGGTCCGTCCGGCCAGGCCCAGATGAATACGCCGATCTTGCTCAATAGCGAGTTATCCTTTTGCCGCATCATCGCCCCCGCCACCTTTGCACGAGCGTTCATTCCGCCCATCTGCTGCTGAATGTGGTTGTCGCGCAACCAGAAAAGCTCGCCCTGTAAGACGCTGTTCGCCAGCTTGCCGGTGAGCTTTTGCGGAACAGACGGGACTAAGCGCACCTTCCCGGTCCAGTCTTCCCCTTTCAGGCCATCACCGCGACTGATGGCCTGGGTTAACTTCCCGTCACGATAGACCAGCGTCACCGCCACACCGTCAACTTTCGGCTGCAGCCACAGATGCTGTCGGGCACGCATCCACTGTCTCAGTTCCTCTTTGCTGGCCACCTTATGCACGCCCGTGTGGGCAACAGGATGTTTTACGCTCCCCGTCAGCGCGGGGAGTTTCTCTTCTGAAGGCTCACTGCCAAAACAGCTCTGCCACTGCGTTAAACGCCCGTGAAGCTGGTCGTAAACCTCGTCGTTGATCTCGCTCACGCCCTGCTTCCAGTAAGCCTCATCCCAGCGTTTGATTTGCGCGCTTAACGACGCCATCTCTTTCTCTGCTTTTGCCTGCGACCACACCGGACACATCGCCGCGCCATAACCGCACCACAACAGCATTAACCCGCTTATCCATCGCCACATCGCTACCCCTCCTTTGCGTTGCAGGAGGTATACCCGGATGCCTGAAACAACGCTAACGGCAACGTTTCGCATTGCGAGACGCTATCCAGTATTTCTTTTGGTTGCTGAAAACCACAGATAAAACCTGAAAACGGCACGCAAAATTCAATAATCGAGGGGAAAAAGTGTGACAAAGGCTACGTCACACGGCGGTGACGTGTATAATAAGCCCGTATGTAGGACTTCTTCGTTAACACATACAAAAGACTCTCATGGCTCAAGGCACGCTTTATATTGTTTCTGCCCCTAGTGGCGCGGGTAAATCCAGCCTTATTCAGGCACTGTTAAAAACCCAACCGTTGTACGACACACAGGTTTCTGTTTCTCACACCACGCGCCAGCCGCGTCCGGGTGAAGTGCACGGTGAACACTATTTCTTTGTGGATCACGACGAATTCAGAGCGATGATCGGCAGAGACGCGTTTCTTGAACACGCTGAAGTATTTGGTAATTACTACGGTACTTCGCGTGAAACCATTGAGCAGGTTCTGGCCACGGGCGTGAATGTGTTCCTGGATATCGACTGGCAGGGCGCACAGCAAATTCGCAAGAAAATGCCTGACTCGCGCAGTATCTTTATTTTACCGCCATCGAAAGATGAGCTGGATCGCCGTCTGCGTGGCCGCGGTCAGGACAGCGAAGAAGTGATCGCAAAGCGTATGGAACAGGCTGTTGCAGAAATGAGCCATTACGCGGAATATGATTACCTTATTGTGAATGATGATTTTGATGCCGCATTGAGCGATCTCAAAACCATTCTTCGTGCAGAACGTCTGCGTATGAGCCGCCAGAAGCAGCGACATGACGCATTAATCACCAAACTGTTGGCAGACTGAACCCACTTTCAGTATCATGCCCAGTCATTTCTTCACCTGTGGAGCATTTTAAGTATGGCACGCGTAACTGTTCAGGACGCTGTAGAGAAAATTGGTAACCGTTTTGACCTGGTGCTGGTCGCCGCGCGTCGCGCTCGTCAGATGCAGGTAGGCGGTAAAGATCCGCTGGTACCGGAAGAAAACGATAAAACCACCGTTATTGCACTTCGCGAAATCGAAGAAGGTCTGATCAACAACCAGATCCTCGACGTGCGTGAGCGCCAGGAGCAGCAAGAGCAGGAAGCCGCAGAACTGCAGGCCGTAACCGCTATTGCTGAAGGTCGTCGTTAATTAAACCTGCGGGTCGCCCTTGTATCTGTTTGAAAGCCTGAATCAACTGATTCAAACCTACCTGCCTGAAGACCAGATTAAGCGTCTTCAGCAGGCGTATCTCGTTGCACGTGACGCTCACGAGGGCCAGACACGTTCAAGCGGTGAACCCTATATCACGCACCCGGTAGCGGTGGCCTGTATTCTGGCCGAGATGAAACTCGACTACGAAACGCTGATGGCCGCTCTACTGCACGACGTGATCGAAGATACCCCTGCCACTTACCAGGACATGGAACAGCTGTTTGGCAAAAGCGTTGCCGAACTGGTGGAAGGGGTCTCTAAGCTTGATAAGCTGAATTTCCGCGACAAGAAAGAGGCGCAAGCCGAAAACTTCCGCAAGATGATTATGGCGATGGTGCAGGATATCCGCGTCATTCTCATCAAACTCGCTGACCGTACCCACAACATGCGCACGCTGGGCTCACTTCGCCCGGATAAACGTCGCCGCATTGCCCGTGAAACCCTCGAAATCTACAGTCCGCTGGCGCACCGTTTAGGTATTCATCACATTAAAACCGAGCTGGAAGAGCTGGGTTTTGAAGCGTTGTACCCGAACCGCTATCGCGTGATTAAAGAGGTGGTGAAAGCCGCACGCGGTAACCGTAAAGAGATGATTCAAAAGATCCTCTCTGAAATCGAAGGGCGCTTACAGGAAGCGGGGATCCCGTGCCGCGTCAGCGGTCGCGAGAAACACCTGTACTCCATCTACTGCAAAATGGTGCTCAAAGAGCAGCGTTTTCACTCGATCATGGATATCTACGCCTTCCGCGTCATTGTCCATGACTCGGACACCTGTTATCGCGTGCTGGGGCAGATGCACAGCCTCTACAAACCGCGTCCGGGTCGCATGAAAGATTACATCGCCATTCCAAAAGCGAACGGCTATCAATCTTTGCACACCTCGATGATTGGTCCGCACGGTGTGCCTGTTGAGGTGCAGATCCGCACCGAAGACATGGACCAGATGGCAGAGATGGGGGTTGCCGCACACTGGGCGTATAAAGAGCACGGTGGCGAAAGCAGCACGACCGCACAAATCCGCGCCCAGCGCTGGATGCAGAGCCTGCTGGAGCTTCAGCAGAGTGCGGGCAGCTCGTTTGAATTTATCGAGAGCGTTAAATCCGATCTCTTCCCGGATGAGATTTACGTTTTCACCCCAGAAGGTCGCATTGTCGAACTGCCTGCGGGCGCAACGCCAGTCGACTTCGCTTACGCCGTGCATACCGATATCGGGCATGCCTGCGTCGGCGCGCGCGTCGACAGACAACCTTATCCACTGTCTCAGCCGCTCTCCAGCGGCCAGACGGTAGAAATTATTACCGCGCCGGGTGCACGTCCTAACGCGGCCTGGCTGAACTTTGTCGTGAGCTCCAAAGCACGCGCCAAAATTCGTCAGTTGCTGAAAAACCTCAAGCGTGATGATTCCGTCAGCCTGGGGCGTCGTCTGCTCAACCACGCGTTGGGCGGCAGCCGTAAGCTGGCTGAAATTCCGCAGGAGAACGTCCAGCGTGAGCTGGAGCGCATGAAGCTTACGTCGCTTGACGACTTGCTGGCAGAGATTGGCCTCGGCAACGCCATGAGCGTGGTGGTGGCGAAGAATCTGCAGCAAGGCGACACGACAGCGGTGCCGGCAACCACGCAAAGCCACGGACACCTGCCGATTAAAGGCGCGGACGGCGTGCTGATCACCTTCGCAAAATGCTGTCGTCCAATTCCTGGCGATCCGATTATTGCGCACGTCAGCCCGGGCAAAGGGCTGGTTATCCACCACGAATCCTGTCGTAACATTCGCGGCTATCAGAAAGAAGCCGAGAAGTTTATGGCGGTCGAGTGGGATAAAGAGACCGCGCAGGAATTTATCACCGAAATTAAGGTGGATATGTTCAACCACCAGGGTGCCCTGGCGAATCTGACGGCAGCGATCAACACGGCTTCGTCCAACATTCAGAGCCTGAATACGGAAGAGAAAGATGGCCGCGTGTATAGCGCCTTTATTCGTCTGACCGCTCGCGACCGCGTACATCTGGCGAATATTATGCGCAAGATCCGCGTCATGCCGGACGTGATTAAAGTCACCCGAAACCGAAACTAGGTTTATGAATTCACAACGTTATGCACGTATCTGCGAAATGCTCGCCAGGCGTCAGCCTGACCTGACGGTCTGCATGGAGCAGGTGCATAAACCTCATAACGTCTCTGCTATCGTTCGTACCGCAGATGCCGTCGGTGTGCATGAAGTGCACGCCGTCTGGCCGGATGGCCGTATGCGCAATACGGTCTCGGCGGCAGCAGGCAGCAACAGCTGGGTGTCTGTTAAAAATCATCACACCATTGGCGAAGCCGTATCGCACCTGAAAGGGCGCGGGATGCAGATCCTGGCCACTAACCTGTCCGCTAAAGCCGTAGATTTCCGCGAGATCGACTACACCCGCCCGACCTGCATTTTGATGGGTCAGGAGAAAACCGGGATCACCCAGGAAGCGCTGGATCTGGCGGATCGGGACATCATCATTCCGATGATCGGCATGGTCCAGTCTCTTAACGTCTCCGTGGCGTCCGCGCTCATTCTGTATGAAGCGCAGCGCCAGCGTCAGAACGCCGGGATGTACGAGCGCAGCAACAGCATGCTGCCGGAAGAGGAACAGCAGCGCCTGCTGTTTGAAGGTGGCTATCCGGTGCTGGCTCGCGTTGCGAAGCAGAAAAAATTGCCTTACCCCCACGTCAACGCGCAGGGCGAAATTGAAGCCGATGCCGAGTGGTGGGCCACCATGCAGTACGCCGGGTAAGCGATGAAAGGCCGCCTGCTGGATGCCATCCCGCTTAACAGCCTGACGGGCGTGGGCGCGGCGCAAAGCAATAAGCTGGCAAAAATTGGCCTGCACACGGTGCAGGATCTCCTGCTTCACCTCCCCCTGCGTTACGAAGACCGCACCCAGCTATACAAGATTGGCGATCTCCTTCCTGCCATTTACGCCACCGTTGAAGGCGAAGTCCTGAACTGCAACATCACCTTCGGCGGGCGCCGGATGATGACCTGCCAGATCAGCGACGGCACCGGCATTCTCACCATGCGTTTTTTCAACTTCAGCGCGGCGATGAAAAACAGCCTGGCGACGGGCCGCAGGGTGCTGGCCTATGGCGAAGCCAAACGCGGGAAATACGGCGCAGAGATGATCCACCCGGAGTACCGCGTGCAGGGCGATCTCAGCACGCCGGAGCTGCAGGAGACGCTCACCCCGGTTTACCCGACGACGGAAGGCATCAAGCAGGCGACGCTGCGTAAGCTCACCGATCAGGCGCTGGAGCTGCTGGATACCTGCGCCATTACCGAGCTGCTGCCACCCGAGCTGGCGCAGGGCATGATGAGCCTGCCCGAGGCGCTGCGCACCCTGCACCGCCCGCCACCAACGCTGCAGCTCAGCGACTTAGAAAGCGGCAAACACCCCGCTCAACAGCGTCTTATCCTTGAGGAATTACTGGCCCATAACCTGAGCATGCTGGCGCTCCGCGCCGGCGCGCAGCGTTTCCACGCCCAGCCCTTAAGTCAGAATGATGAGCTCAAAGATAAGCTGCTGGCCTCCCTGCCGTTTAAACCCACCGGCGCACAGGCGCGCGTCACCGCCGAAATCGAACGCGATATGGCGCTCGACGTGCCGATGATGCGCCTGGTGCAGGGCGACGTGGGGTCCGGTAAAACGCTGGTCGCCGCCCTGGCGGCCCTGCGCGCGATCGCCCACGGTAAACAGGTGGCGCTCATGGCGCCGACCGAGCTGCTGGCCGAGCAGCACGCCAATAATTTCCGCGCCTGGTTTGCGCCGCTGGGGATTGAAGTGGGCTGGCTTGCCGGGAAGCAAAAAGGCAAAGCGCGCCTTGCGCAACAGGAGGCTATTGCCAGCGGGCAGGTGCAGATGATTGTCGGCACGCACGCCATCTTCCAGGAGCAGGTGCAGTTTAACGGCCTTGCGCTGGTGATTATCGACGAGCAGCACCGCTTCGGCGTGCACCAGCGTCTGGCATTATGGGAGAAAGGCCTGCAGCAGGGCTTCCACCCGCATCAGCTGATCATGACCGCTACGCCGATCCCGCGCACCCTGGCGATGACGGCCTACGCCGATCTGGATACCTCCACCATCGACGAACTGCCGCCGGGCCGTACGCCGGTCACAACGGTCGCCATTCCTGACACGCGCCGCAGTGATATCATCGACCGCGTGCGCAACGCCTGCACCCACGAAGGGCGTCAGGCCTACTGGGTTTGTACGCTGATAGAAGAGTCGGAACTGCTGGAAGCGCAGGCTGCCGAAGCCACGTGGGAAGAGCTTAAGCTGGCGCTGCCGGAGCTGAACGTGGGCCTGGTTCATGGACGCATGAAGCCTGCCGAAAAACAGGCGGTGATGCAGTCGTTTAAGCAGGGCGAGCTGCATTTGCTGGTCGCCACGACGGTCATTGAAGTGGGCGTGGACGTCCCGAACTCCAGCCTGATGATTATCGAAAACCCGGAGCGCCTGGGCCTTGCCCAGCTCCACCAGCTGCGCGGGCGCGTTGGCCGTGGCGCGGTAGCGTCCCACTGCGTCCTGCTCTACAAAGCCCCGCTCTCAAAAACAGCCCAGATGCGGTTGCAGGTGCTGCGCGACAGCAACGACGGTTTTGTGATTGCGCAAAAAGACCTGGAGATCCGCGGCCCGGGCGAACTGCTGGGCACGCGTCAGACGGGGAACGCGGAATTCAAAGTGGCGGATTTGCTGCGCGATCAGGCTATGATCCCCGAGGTTCAGCGCCTCGCCCGCCACATTCATGAACGCTACCCCGAACAGGCGGCAGCGTTAATTGAGCGCTGGATGCCGGAAACCGAACGCTATTCCAACGCCTGATTCAGGCAAACATCGGCAGCATCAGGTACAGCTTAATCACCAGCGCGTTGACGATATCAATAAAGAACGCCCCGACCATCGGGACCACCAGAAACGCCATGTGCGAAGGCCCGAAGCGTTCGGTGATCGCCTGCATGTTGGCGATAGCCGTTGGGGTGGCCCCCAGACCAAACCCGCAGTGACCCGCCGCCAGCACCGCCGCATCGTAGTTTTTGCCCATCATCCGCCAGGTCACGAACATGGCGTACAGCGCCATAAACAGGGCCTGCACCGCCAGAATCGCCACCATCGGCAGCGCCAGCGAGGCCAGCTCCCACAGCTTGAGACTCATCAGCGCCATCGCCAGGAACAGCGACAGGCAGACGTTGCCGAGCACCGACACCGCCCGTTCAAACACGCGATAGAAGCCCATCAGCGCCAGGCCGTTGCTCAGGATCACCCCGATAAACAGCACGCAGACAAACGTCGGCAGTTCAAACGCTGAGCCCGCCAGCCATTGCGCAACCACTTTGCCCACGGTCAGGCAGATGGCGATCGTCGCGATGGTTTCAATCAGCACCAGCGAGGTAATGCTGCGCCCGACGTCCGGCTTTTCAAATGCGGTCGGCACCAGCTCATCGTCCGGCCTGCCGTCCGGTGTGGTGGAGTGCTTCACCAGATAGCGTGCCACCGGGCCGCCAATCAGGCCACCCAGCACCAGCCCAAAGGTCGCGCAGGCCATCGCCACCTCCGTCGCGTTTTCAAACCCGTAGCGCTCGATAAACAGCTTGCTCCATGCGGCCCCGGTACCGTGGCCGCCCGAAAGGGTAATTGACCCCGCCAGCAGCCCCATCAGCGGATCCAGTCCCAGCAGCGTCGCCATCCCGATGCCGATAGCGTTTTGCATCAGCAGCAGCCCCACCACCACAATCAGGAATACGCCGAGCACTTTACCGCCCGCCCGCAGGCTCGCCAGGTTGGCGTTCAGGCCGATGGTGGCAAAGAAGGCCAGCATCAGCGGGTCCTTCAGGGACATATCAAAATCGATTTCCCAACCCATGCTTTTTTTCAGTATCAGCAGGGCCAGCGCCACCAGCAGACCACCGGCGACAGGTTCAGGAATGGTGTATTTCTTCAGAAGGGAAACGCTATGTACCAGCTTACGGCCAAGCAGTAAGACCAGCGTTGCGGCAACAAGTGTCGACAACGTATCGAGATGAATCATAGAAGGCTCCTGTTTTGCGCGTGTTCCATACACACGCGGCGTTATCCTGGGCCGGTTTGCGCTCTTCATGAGCTCCCGGCGCGAAAAAGTGTAATTTTTTTTCCCGATACGTTGTAGAAAACCTGCTCACAGCGGCAGATTTTCTTCCCTTTTTTTGCTGGCAATCGTTTGCTTTTACCAGGTGGTCAGATAAAATGCCCGCTTTTCCACCGTGGGATTGCCGCCGATGTCCGTTAACACCATAGAGTCGCCTGATGCGCAACCGATTGCGCAGAAGCAAAATAGCGAACTGATTTACCGCCTTGAAGACCGCCCGCCGCTGCCGCAAACGCTGTTCGCCGCCTGCCAGCATCTTCTGGCGATGTTTGTTGCGGTGATCACCCCGGCGCTGCTGATTTGCCAGGCGCTCGGTTTACCGGCGCAGGACACGCAGCACATTATCAGCATGTCTCTTTTTGCCTCCGGCGTGGCCTCGATTATTCAAATTAAAGCATGGGGGCCGGTGGGGTCGGGATTATTGTCGATTCAGGGCACCAGCTTTAACTTCGTGGCGCCCCTGATCATGGGCGGTACGGCGCTGAAAACCGGCGGTGCGGATGTCCCGACCATGATGGCGGCGCTGTTCGGCACGCTGATGCTGGCCAGCTGTACGGAGATGGTGATCTCCCGCGTTCTGCATCTGGCTCGCCGCGTTATCACCCCGCTGGTTTCCGGCGTCGTCGTGATGATTATCGGCCTGTCGCTGATCCAGGTGGGCCTGACCTCCATCGGCGGCGGCTATGCCGCAATGAGCGACCACACCTTCGGCGCGCCAAAAAACCTGCTGCTGGCAGGCGTCGTGCTGGCGATCATTATTCTGCTTAACCGTCAGCGTAACCCTTACCTGCGCGTGGCCTCGCTGGTGATCGCCATGGCGGCGGGTTACCTGCTGGCGTGGGCGCTGGGCATGCTGCCGGAGAACACCGCGCCGACCAACAGCGCGCTGATCACCGTTCCTACGCCGCTGTACTACGGTCTGGGCATTGACTGGGGTCTGCTCCTGCCGCTGATGCTGGTCTTTATGATCACCTCGCTGGAGACCATCGGTGATATCACCGCCACCTCCGACGTCTCCGAGCAGCCGGTGTCCGGCCCGCTGTACATGAAGCGCCTGAAAGGCGGCGTGCTGGCGAACGGCCTGAACTCGTTTGTCTCTGCGGTATTCAACACCTTCCCGAACTCCTGCTTCGGTCAGAACAACGGCGTGATCCAGCTGACCGGCGTGGCCAGCCGCTACGTTGGCTTCGTGGTGGCGCTGATGCTGATCGTCCTCGGCCTGTTCCCGGCGGTGAGCGGCTTTGTGCAGCACATCCCTGAGCCGGTGCTGGGCGGCGCAACGCTGGTGATGTTCGGGACGATCGCGGCCTCCGGCGTGCGTATCGTCTCCCGCGAGCCACTGAACCGCCGCGCGATCATGATTATCGCCCTGTCACTGGCCGTCGGTCTGGGCGTTTCCCAGCAGCCACTGATCCTGCAGTTTGCACCTGACTGGGTAAAAAACCTGCTCTCTTCCGGCATTGCCGCAGGCGGTATCACCGCTATCGTGTTGAACCTCGTTTTCCCGCCTGAGAAAAATTGATTTCTCTCACGGCAGGCAGTCAATGCCTGCCGTGACATCTAATTACACCATTCCCGCCTTGAGGATTGCGCATAAATCGTGCATAACTCCCTTATGTGCGTTTTGCGGGATGGAAGACCATGAAATTTATTGGAAAGCTCCTCATCTATCTTCTGGTAGCCCTGCTCATTGTGATGCTGGCGCTCTACATTCTGCTCCAGACCCGCTGGGGCGCGTCTCAGGTCAGCAGCTGGGTGACGGTGAATACCGATTACGAACTCAGTTTCGACAAGATGAATCACCGCTTTTCGTCGCCTTCCCACATTATTCTGGAAAACGTCATCTTTGGTCGGGACGGTAAACCCGCCACGCTGGTCGCCAAAAAAGTCGATATTGGCCTGAGCAGCCGCCAGGTAACCGATCCGCTGCATATGGACACCATCACCCTGTTCGACGGCACGCTGAATCTCTCGCCGCAGACGGCGCCGCTGCCTTTCCAGGCGGATCGCCTGCAGCTGAACAACATGGCCTTTAACAGCCCGAATACCGAATGGGACCTGAGCGCGCAGAAGGTGACGGGCGGCGTCAGCCCATGGCAGCCGGAAGCCGGGAACGTGCTGGGGAACAACGCGCAGATTCAGATGAGCGCAGGCTCGCTGACCCTGAACGGCGTACCGGCCACCAACGTGCTGATCGAGGGCCAGCTTAACGGCAAGGAGGTGGTGCTGAAAACGATTGGCGCCGATATGGCCCGCGGCTCACTCACCGGCTCCGCCCTGCGCAACGCCGACGGGAGCTGGATTATCGACACCATGCGTCTGAACGAGATCCGCCTGCAGAGCGATAAAACACTGACGGCGTTCTTCGCGCCGCTGGCCACCATACCCTCTCTGCAGATTGGTCGTCTGGACGTGACCGACGCCCGGCTTCAGGGCCCGGACTGGGCGGTGACCGATCTCGACTTAAGCCTGCGCAACCTGACTCTCAGCAAAGGCGACTGGCAGAGCCAGGAGGGCCGCCTGTCCATGAACGCCAGCGAGTTTATCTACGGCTCGCTGCATCTTTTCGACCCGATTCTGAATGCAGAGTTTTCCCCGCAGGGCATGGCGCTGCGTCAGTTCACTTCCCGCTGGGAGGGCGGCATGGTGCGCACCTCCGGTAACTGGCTGCGCGACGGTAAAGCGCTGGTGCTGGACGATGTCGCCATCGCCGGGCTGGAATACACCCTGCCGCAGAACTGGAAGACGCTGTGGATGGAGCCTCTGCCGGAATGGCTGAACAGCGTCACGCTGCAAAAATTCGGCCTGAGCCGCAACCTGGTGATCGACATCGATCCTGCCTTCCCGTGGCAGATCACCTCTCTGGACGGCTATGGCGCAAACCTGCAGTTGGTGAAAGATCGCCAGTGGGGCGTCTGGGGCGGCAGCGCAACCCTGAACGGCGCGGCGGCGACCTTTAACCGCGTGGACGTGCGCCGTCCGTCGCTGGCGCTGAATGCCAACGCCGCCACGGTGAACATTACCGACCTGAGCGCGTTTACCGAGAAAGGAATTCTGGAAGCAACGGCGACGGTTTCTCAGCTTCCGCAGCGGCAGACTACGGTGAGCCTGAACGGGCGCGGCGTGCCGCTCAACGTACTGCAGCAGTGGGGCTGGCCTGCGCTGCCGATTGCGGGCGACGGCAATATTCAGCTCACCGCCAGCGGCAGCGTGCAGGCGAATACCCCGCTTAAGCCGACGGTGAACGGCAAGCTGAACGCGGTGAATATGGATAAACAGCAGGTGCAGCAGACGATGACGGGTGGCGTGGTGTCGACGGTGGCTCCGGCACAGTAAATAGCCGGGTGGCGGCTATGCCTTACCCGGCCTACGATCCCATGTAGGCCCGGTAAGCGAAGCGCCACCGGGCATTTTTACGGCTCAGAGGTGAACCACCACCTCATTCCCCTCCGCTTTCACCAATACGCCCCACTCGCTACCCGCCTGTGAGCCGCCTTTCACGCCATTCACCTTCTGCACGTTGCGCAAGCACACCGACCAGTTTTTCGCGTCTCCCGCGCCGGTAAAGGTCACGATATCGCCCTGACGCGATGCCTTCAGCGTAAACGCCACCGCGCCGTCCGCCGCAGGCACTTCGCTCACCGCCGTTGCGCCGTCGCTCAGGTTAAACAACTGGAAGGCCGTCCCCTCATTCCACGCGTAGTCCGGCTTCTGGTTGTTGCTGCCCAGCGCCAGCAGCGTATTGTCGCGCACATAGACCGGCAGGCTCATGAAATCGTGCTGCTGCTTATGCCAGCGGCTGCCCTGAATTTGGTCGTTAAGCCACAGGTGCGTCCAGCGGCCTTCCGGCAGGTAGAACTGCACGTCGCCCGCCTCGGAGAACACCGGTGCCACCATCATTGCATCCCCCAGCATGTACTGACGATCGAGGTAATCGCACGCCGGATCGTCCGGGAACTCCAGCATCATCGCCCGCAGCATCGGCGTACCGAACTCGCGGGCCAGCGCCGCCTGACGGTACAGGTACGGCATCAGCTGACACTTCAGCTGCGTGAAGTGGCGCACCACGTCGCAGGACTCGTCATCGTAGGCCCACGGCACGCGGTAGGATTTACTGCCGTGCAGGCGGCTGTGGCTGGAGAACAGCCCGAACGCGCACCAGCGTTTGTAGACGTGCGCCGGGGCGGTGTTTTCGAACCCGCCGATATCGTGGCTCCAGAACCCGAAGCCGGACAGGCCAATCGACAGCCCGCCGCGCAGGCTCTCGGCCATAGATTCATAGTTGGCGTAGCAGTCGCCGCCCCAGTGCACCGGGAACTGCTGCGCCCCGACGGACGCGGAGCGGGCAAACAGCACCGCTTCTTCTTCCCCCACCGTCTCTTTCAGCACGTTCCACACCAGCTCGTTATAGATGTAGGCGTAGTAGTTGTGCATCTTCTGCGGATCGGACCCGTCAAACCACTGCACGTCCGTCGGGATACGCTCGCCGAAGTCGGTCTTGAAGCAGTCGACGCCGATCTCCACCAGGCCTTTCAGCTTGTCGGCATACCACCGGCACGCGTCCGGGTTGGTAAAGTCATAAATCGCCAGCCCCGGCTGCCATTTGTCCCACTGCCACAGGGAGCCGTCCGGGCGCTTGAGCAGGTAGCCCTTCGCTTTCAGCTCCTGGAAGATCGGGGATTTCTGGCCGATGTACGGGTTAATCCACACGCAGACCTTCAGCCCTTTCGCCTTCAGGCGGCGGATCATGCCTTCCGGATCCGGGAAGGTCACCGGGTCCCACTCGAAATCGCACCACTGGAAGGCCTTCATCCAGAAACAGTCGAAGTGGAACACGTGCAGCGGCAGGTCGCGCTTGGCCATGCCGTCGATAAAGCTGTTTACCGTCGCTTCGTCGTAGTTAGTGGTAAACGAGGTGGTAAGCCACAGGCCGAACGACCAGGCAGGCGGCAGCGCCGGACGCCCGGTGAAACGGGTATAGCGGTTTAATACCTCTTTCGGCGTCGGGCCGTCGATCACGAAGTACTCGAGATATTCGCCTTCAACGCTGAACTGCACTTTGGAGACCTTCTCGGAGCCGACTTCAAACGAGACGTTCTCGGGATGATTCACCAGCACGCCGTAGCCGCGGTTGGTCAGGTAGAACGGGATATTTTTGTAGGACTGCTCGGTGCTGGTGCCGCCGTCGCGGTTCCAGGTTTCGACCGTCTGGCCGTTGCGCACCAGCGCGGTAAAGCGCTCGCCGAGGCCGTAGACCGTTTCCCCCACGCCCAGATCCAGACGTTCGAACACGTAATTGCGGTCGGCGTTGGTATCCTGCACGTAGCCGTTGTTTTTCAGCTGGCTGCCGGTAATGCGCTGGCCGTTACGCAGGAAATCCAGCGCCCAGAACTCGCCTTTGGTGACGCGCACGCTGACGCTGCCGCTTTTCAGCTCGGCAAACTCGGCGTTGTTTTCAATCTCTACCTTCACGTCCTTCAGAACGTTCAGCGGATAGTGCGGGCCGTTGTTCAGCGCGCCCTGGAAATGCTCAATGCGCACCCCGACAATCCCTTCCTGCGGGGCAAACAGGCGCACCGTGAACATCAACGTGTCGAGCTGCCAGGTGCGTTCGCGCACGTCGCGCGGCGCCACGTACACCACCAGGTCATTGCCCTGCTGCTCCACGTCGAACACCTGAACCGGATACGTCACGTTCAGGCCCGGTTGAATAAGCCAGTTTCCATCACTGATTTTCATGCTTTCGTCCTCTTAGTTCTGCAATTCTTTGCTGACCGGCAGGGTTTCAAATTCCTGCTGATTGCGGCGCGCGCCCTGTGCCAGCTCGCCCAGGATTTTGGTCAGGAAGGGGGTTTTCAGCGTGTAGTAGCGTTTGGCGATGATGGCGCTCAGCACGTAGCAGACCGCCGGGGCTAGGGTAAACAGGCCGATAATGATGCTGATGGTCGCGCTGTTCTGGGTTTTGGCCGCCGCGTCGTAGCCTCCGCCTGCCAGCATCCAGCCGATCATCGCCCCGCCCAGCGCCAGACCGAGCTTCAGCACGAACAGCGTGCCCGCAAAGCTGATGCCGGTCAGGCGTTTGCCGTTGGTCCATTCGCCGTAGTCGACGGTATCTGACATCATCACCCACTGAATCGGCGTCACCAGCTGGTGCAGCACGCCAATGGCGAAGATAAAGGCGAACATCAGCACGGTGGCATGCATCGGCACGAAGAACATCGCCACGCTGACCACCGCCAGCGCGGCGTTGGTCCACCAGAAGATGCTGACCTTGCACTTCCAGTCGGTAAGCGGTTTCGCCAGCGCGGAGCCGATCAGGTTGCCAACGCAGTAGGTGGTGAGGAACGCGACGAACACCTCCGGCGAGCCCATGATCCAGGTGCAGTAGTACATCATCGCGCCGCCGCGCACGCAGACGGCGAGGATGTTGAGGATGGTCAGCACGCCAACGATGCGCCACTGGTCGTTTTGCCAGATGTCGCGCAAGTCTTCCCGCATGGAGGTGGTGCTCGGCGGCACCTGGA
Organism: Enterobacter sp. PL_is514; assembly: GCF_055816715.1. Classification (NCBI taxonomy): domain Bacteria; kingdom Pseudomonadati; phylum Pseudomonadota; class Gammaproteobacteria; order Enterobacterales; family Enterobacteriaceae; genus Enterobacter; species Enterobacter sp. PL_is514. The sequence goes on from NZ_JBVPGN010000025.1 coordinate 131,269, forward strand.
TGCGCTCTTTGGTGGTAAAGAAGCAGAACGCCAGCATCAGGAACGCGACCACCGACAGCACGGCGATGCCGCCCTGGAAGCCGAACGCCTTATCGTCGCCGCCAATCAGCTTCACCAGCGGCATCATCAGCACCGTGGAGAGCATGCCGCCCGCGGTCGCCAGCACAAAGCGCCAGGACTGAAGGGAGATACGCTGCGTCGGGTCGTTAGTGATTACGCCGCCGAGCGCACAGTAGGGGATGTTGACCACGGTATAGAGCAGGGTCAGCAGGGTGTAAGTAATGGCGGCATACACCATTTTGCCGTTGAGGCTGAGGTCCGGCGTGGTGTAGGCCAGCACGCAGACGATGCCGAACGGGATGGCACCAAACAAAATCCACGGACGGAACTTACCCCAGCGGCTGCGGGTGCGGTCGGCGATCAGCCCCATGCACGGGTCGGAGATCGCATCCAGCGCGCGCGCCAGCAGGAACATGGTGCCGACAAACCCGGCGGGAATGCCGAAAATATCGGTGTAGAAAAACATCATGTACAACATAACGTTATCAAAAATTATGTGGCTGGCGGCGTCACCCATGCCGTAGCCAATCTTCTCTTTTACTGACAATACTTCGCTCATCTTTTTTTATCCTTCACGCTGTAGGGGGCGCTGAGACCGGTTACAGAGTTTTAAACCATTGTTTCAGGAGCGGGTATTGCGTTTTCTGATTAGCAGATTACGTTTCTTGTTTTTTGTGATCGCGGTAAATGTTGGGAAGCAGAAAGGCTAACATGAGGATTTTCTTAGGAATTACCTGAAACAGGGGGGTACAGGTCAAAAGAGAGGTGAAAAAAGTGGTGTGGGGTATGTGGTAAATGCCTGAAAGTAGCTATAATGCGCCCCGCCTCCATGTAGCAATCGAGGCGCGGAAGATCGTCATCTCCGGTGAGGTGGCTGGACTTCAAATCCAGTTGGGGACGCCAGCGTTCCCGGGCAGGTTCGACTCCTGTGATCTTCCGCCAAAATCATTCCTTTTTATACAAACTTTCTAGTGCTGCCAATAAGTCCCTTAATCCACTGTTAAAATCATTTCTAAAATCTGCGTATTTTTTGTTTTTAACAACTCAGGTATTTTGCAATCTTTCAAAAGTAAAGGAAGCACATGAATACAATTGTGTTGAATTTCATTCCAATATTTTGTTTGCCATTCTCTTTCTACCCATTTTGATGAAACCGTATTTTCAGAAAGAATAACAATTACAAAATCAGCTTCTTCTAGTCCGTCTGAAATTCGCTCGGGAATACTTCCCCCCACTTTTATGTCCCATTCATCCAACCAAGGAGCATACCCATTTTCTTCAAGGTCCATACATAACATCTTTGCAAACGGTTTATCTAATGATGAATGAGAGATGAAAATTTTTGCCCCGTTAGGTTTATTCATATAGCGCTGCTCCACAATTTGGTCCAGAAGAGTAGTTTCAATGTAATGTAATTCTGAAAAATAACTGCACAATTTCTTATATGATATTTTATTGTATGGAGAGCACAGTTTAGTGAGTTCAGCTTTACGATTTATTACGAGACAGGCAAACCAAACTCGAGCAGTTCCTGCAATTTAACGACCGGACGTTTTAGAAGGGGCAGGCAAGATCAGCAAGAAAGTGGCTGATGAAAAGGCGTGCTCAGAATACATTGAGTTTGAAAAAAAGCAGCGCCTGCTGAAAGAAGCCGAGGGTGAGAAAGATATCGTCGGCTTATTAAAATGGGATAAGCAGGCTAAGCGCTAATCCCGGTCCCCCGGCTCGCATCATCCACAAACAGCATTTCAATGCGGTTTCATCCATGCCTAAAAAGCCGTGAATAACGCCTGCGTCATCCAGGGCTGAGCGCGACGATTAACTCCGTGTAACTGCCGGTGGGCAGCAGGACAGGGCTGATATTCAGCCCTGTGACAGTTATTTTCAGCGACATCTTTCAGATATTACGCACTGAGATCTCTGCTTTTATTAAGCTGTATAGCTTATCTGATAACTCATTAAGGGTATTGTTTTCAGCTTGCAGCATTTTGCCGTTATTTTGCAATATTAAGTCGTTAAAGGAACCAGCCCCTCTGAAAATAGACCTAATACCTAACACGACCTGGTCATAATCAGAATCCAGGTGCTCACGATAATAAATTAGTCTTTTTGACCAAACACTTTCATCACAAGAGACAAGTAATTCAATGATTTGATTAAGTAACGTATGTATTTCTGATTTCATTTCAATCCCCCAAAATTAACCGTCTCTACGCCTGGAATATTCCAAGGTGCAGGGATTACGACTTGCTCAGTACCTCCAGGGAAAATATCAGACTGGTAGCCCACCTCTCCGACATATACCTTCGATCCTGCAGGAATTTTTATCTCATAAAAACTATCGATCACAGATTCAGAACCGTCAGGCCATTTTGGTAACACAGCCTTATCGACACGCGTCTGTAGTACTCCTAAAGGTCGTTCATAACTGAAAAATCGACCCAACTCTGTGCCGCTTTGACCACCTCTAAAAAATGTGGTGTCCTGAGACAATGTTATTTCCTTGTAAGCTCCGCCTGAGAATGTTTCGGCAAAGCGCTCATTTAATGGTCCGGGCTTTATCATCGAGTATTCACCCTCGACTTTTCCCAGAACATGGAGATTGTTAAGCTCACTCGCCGCCCCCAGTCTGCCAAGGCCAAGACCCGCAGCAACAGAAGCGCCAGCAATAACCAGCCCTTTATTGTCCATAACCTGATTGTAACCCGCTGGCGCATCGCCACCGAGCTGCTGCGCGGTCTGATGGAATCCCTCGATATTGCCATTATAGATCCCGCCCGCGGCCAACAAGCGACCAGCAGTTTTGCTGTTGATGATTTTTGCAGCCTGAGCATGTTGCGCAGGTGCCGCCGGGCGAACGTGATATCCCGGGCGTTTCAGTTGCCGGGACAGGAGATGGCTGAGCCGGGTATGAAGGAACAGCGGCAGATCATTGCGAAGGTCACCGGATGTCGTCAACACTCCCGAAATAGCATGCCCGGTTATGTCTTTTCTCAGCAGAACGAGCTTCCCAGATTTGATGTCGGCAAGAGTGTCACGGTATGCCATCCACGGATGCTGCCAGTGAAACGGTTGATAACGGCTGACAAACCGGGTGTAGCCCTGTGGTAAATTCCACTCCTGAATTATGCGGTTGGGCAGTGCAGTTTCTGCGAGATCTCCTGCCGCAGTGTCCGGATGGATAATGTGAGGAATGTCCTCAAGGTAGATGTCGTCCAGTGACATTGCCTGACTGTGATGAAGCATAGTGTCCCTTTTACGCTGCCGTTATACGCCCAATTATTGCGCATTCCAGGCAACAGGCAAAGACCCCTAATGCCCCGCGGTTGATTGACCACATACCCTGCCTGGGTTATGTCTGACCGGAGATGGACCAGAAAACGTCCGCTACGAGCGAGGAACTGAAGTTCGCAGTTACTCTCAAAGTCGATGAAGAAATTGCCAGCATTACTGTGTATTAATCAATGGGGAGCAGGTCAAGGGCGTTAAGCCTGTCCACCCAACCGCATATGCAACAGCGGAAACGGATTCCCCTGCCCGTCCAGTTCCGAGCGTCCGACCTGCTCAAACCCCATATGGCGATAAAATCCCACGCCCTGCGGGTTCTGCTCATTCACGTCCACTTCGTTCGCGCCGAACGCTGCGATGGCGTGTTGCAGCAGAAATTTCCCGACGCCCTTCCCCCGGCTCGCGTCATCAACAAACAGCATTTCAATACGGTTTTCATCCACGCCTAAAAAGCCGTGAATAACGCCTGCATCATCGCGAGCCATCACGACCTTGAGGTTAGGCAGATAGGCGTTAAGCAATAACGGGCGCAGCGCCGCAATATCGCTTTCCTGCAAAAAATGATGGGTGGCGCGGACGGAGGATTCCCAGATCGCGACCAGACGTTCGAAGTGTGAGGGGAGTGCGGTTTCTATTTTCATGGGGGGATCATGTTTGGAAAACCGAATTATTTCAAGCCACGCTTTGCGGTCTGTTCCCCCCTCACCCTAACCCTCTCCCTCAGGGAGAGGGAACTGACCGTGCGGTTTTTCATCCCCTACCCTAATCTCCATCACCGCGTACACCCCATCCTTCGGCACGACGACGGTGACGTTGTCCACCGGCACGCCCGCCGCGAGGTGGATATCCTGCAGCTGCTGCAGCGTCCTCGGGTGAATATCCTCCCAGCCGATACCGCGCAGCACAAAGTCAATGTGCGGGCTACTGGTGAGCATGTTCGACACAATCACCGCCCCGCCGGGCTTGACCAGCCGCAGCGCGCGCTGGAGGAAAGTCACCGCATCGGTATCGTTGAAGTATTCGAAGATCCCCAGCGCATCGACCAGTTCGGCCTGATGCTCGCCCAGCTCCAGCAGCAGGTCCTCGTTACGCACCAGCGTATGGAGCATGTTGCGCCTGAGCAGCGTCAGCTGTTCACCCACCACAATGCCTTCCTGCGCCGCCATGGTTTCGGCCCAGCTCAGCGCCACCGGGTCTTTGTCTACCAGCGTGAGATAGACCTGCTGGCCGTCGAGCTTTGCTTCACGCAGCGCCTCCAGCACCGGAATGGCGGCACCGCTCGCGAGGCTGACCCAGTTGTTCTCGCTCTCATTGTGAATGTACTTATCCACCAGCGCGGCCAGCACCCTGGCGCGGGAACGCACGCCAACCGCATCGTTAGCGTGGATAAACCACTGGCGGCTGTCGCTGTCCATTTTAGTGCCGTCGGGCAGGCGATCTTCCAGCAGGTTTTGCACCACAAACAGCGCCAGCGCGGAGGGCACCAGCCGGGTGCGCCACGCGGTGAGCGCCGGGCGGTTGCGGAAGGCCTGTTCGGAATAGCGGTTCTGGGGGACAAGCACGGCCTGCCCGCCCTCGTCGTATTCCACCCGCGGCGGCCGGAGCGCTGGCTCAGCTTTCAGGGCGCGGTCAAGGGAGGCGATCTCACGGGCAGCGTCGTCTTTCATCGGCCACTGGTCGCTGACGTCGGGAAATGACGCGCTGAAAATCGTCATATTTTCCGGCGCATCGCCGCGAAAAGGCTGCCAGTTCATGTCGTCTTCCCTCCGTTAGGCTTTTAACGGAAGTCTATCCAGGCGAGCCAGTAATGCCCCAGGAAGAAAGCACGATTTTTATTGCTTCACCCACACCAGCTGGTCAATCCGGAAGCCCAAGCTGCGCGCGGTGTTCAGGTAATCCTGCTTCACCGCATCCGGGATGGTCGGCGTGCGCGACAGGATCCACAGGTAATCGCGGTTCGGGCCGCTGACCAGCGCGTACTGGTACTTATCGTCGAGCCTGATCACGTTATAGCCGCCGTAGAATGGGCCGAAGAAGGAGACCTTCAGCGCGGCCGTGGTCGGTTCGCCGGTAAAGTACGCTTTCCCCTCGCTCTCATTCCATTTGTTCTTCACCGGATCGTAACCCCGGTTGAGGACGCTGATGCCGCCGTCGCTGCGCTTGCCGTAGGTGGCGGTTACCTGCTCCAGCCCGCGTTCAAAGCGGTTTTCCAGACGGGCGACCTCATACCATTTGCCGAGATAGCGGCTGGCGTCAAAACCGGAAATAGGCTGCACGCCCTTCGGCGGCGTGGGGGATTTACAGGCGACCAGCGTCAGCGCAATGGCAACACCGGTCACAACAGGCCATAGCTTCATGAGAATTCCTTTCATTTGCACGGTTGGACGTTAAGTGTAGTGCACCGTTTCGGCGCTTCATCCCGTTCGGGAAAATTCGTAGTATATTGAGAGTATTCCTCCACTCTGGACACGGACATGGCTTACTCCATCGGCGAATTCGCCCGACTCAGCGGCATCACCGCCACCACCCTGCGGGCGTGGCAGCGTCGCTATGGTTTACTCAAGCCACAGCGCACGGAAGGCGGCCATCGCCAGTACAGCGATGAGGACGTCCAGCAGGCGCTCAAAATCCTCGACTGGGTAAAAAAAGGTGTTCCGATTGGCCAGGTCAAACCGCTGCTGGAACGCCCGACGCCGGGACGGACCAACAACTGGCAAACCCTGCAGCAGAACATGCTGCAACGCCTGCAGGACGGCAAAGTCGAATCCCTGCGCCAGATGATTTACGACGCCGGACGCGAGTACCCAAGGCCGGAGCTGGTCGCGAACGTGCTGCGCCCGCTGCGCAGCCAGGTTTCGGCCAACGTCGCCGCCGCCATGACCCTGCGCGCGATCCTCGACGGCATCATCATCGCCTACACCTCGTTTTGCCTCGAAGGCGATAAAAAAGCGCCGGGCGATAATATTCTGCTCAGCGGCTGGCACCTCAACGACCCGTGCGAGATCTGGCTCGAAGCCCTAACGCGCACCGGACAGGGCCATCGGATCGACATCCTGCCGGTTCCGCCTGACGCGCTGGCACCGGAAATTTTCCCGGAGCGCAAATGGCTGCTGGTCACCAGCGGCAAACTCACCGCCGGGCGGAAAAAGCAGCTGGAGCAGTGGCAGCAGCAGGTATCGCTTGAAGTGATTATCCTCTAATCATTTTCTCCTGCGGGAATCTTCACGAAAATTTGAATATTTTCCCGCGCCGCAGATGCTAACGTTTTCCAGTGACGAATAACCCCACAGGAAAACACCATGAAAAAAACTGCCCCTCTGCTGATCCTGGCCTCGATGGCCTTTGCCCCTGCTGCCTTTAGCGCCCCTGCCGGCACGCTGAGTGTCCACATTCTCGACCAGCAAACCGGGATGCCGCCGTCAGACGTGACCGTCACGCTGGAGAAGCAGCAGCAGGACAAATGGACCCCCATTGCCAGCGGCAAAACCGACCACGACGGACGCATCAAATCGCTCTATCCGCAGGATCAGGACATGCAGCCTGGCGTGTATAAAGTGACCTTCAAAACCGCAGATTACTTCCACGGCAAAAAGCTCGACTCCTTCTTCCCGGAGATCCCGGTGCTGTTTACCGTGACCCGCACAAACGAGAAACTGCACATCCCGCTTCTGCTGAGTCAGTACGGTTACTCGACCTACAAGGGCAGTTAAGACGCATTGATTTTAAAGGATTATAAAAAATAGTTCCGCGAATACTTGGACAAATTAGTCATGTTGTGTAAGTTTTAGTTATATGAACGGGAGGACAACACCATGACAACGAAACCTGTGCTCGGTATTAGCGGATGTTTGACCGGATCCGCCGTTCGCTTTGACGGCGGACATAAGCGTATGGGCTTCGTCATGGATGAGCTGGCCCAGTGGGTGAATTTCAGGCCCGTCTGCCCGGAAATGGCCATCGGCCTGCCGACCCCTCGCCCGGCGCTGCGTCTGATCGTGACGGAACACGGTGAAACGCAGATGCGTTTTAGCCATGCGCCTCACGAAGACGTTACGCAGAAAATGGCGGACTTTACGGCAGATTTTTTGCCGAAAATCGGCGATCTCGCTGGTTTTATCGTCTGCGCTAAATCCCCAAGCTGCGGCATGGAACGCGTGCGTCTGTATGATGAAAACGGCAACCGGGGCCGCAAGGAGGGGGTCGGGCTGTTCACCGCCGCCCTCCTTGAAACCTGGCCGTGGCTGCCTGTGGAAGAGGATGGACGTCTGCACGATCCGGTGCTGCGGGAAAACTTTGTCGAACGTGTTTTTGCCCTGCACGAACTGAACGCGCTGCGTAAAAATGGGCTCACGCGCCGTGCGCTGCTGGACTTCCACAGCCGTTACAAACTTCAGCTGCTGGCGCACCATCAGGCAGGCTACCGTGAAATAGGCCCGTTCGTTGCCTCGCTGCACGAGTGGGAAGACCTGGATGCCTTCTTCGTGGCGTATCGGGAAAAGCTGATGACCATCCTGAAAAAACCCGCCTCGCGGAAAAATCACACCAACGTGCTGATGCATATTCAGGGGTATTTCCGTAGCCAGCTGAACACCCGCCAGCGCGGCGAGCTGCGCGACGTGATCCTGCACTATCGCAACGGGCAGTTGCCTATTCTCGCCCCGATCACGCTGCTGAAGCACTACCTGGCCGAATACCCCGACCGATATCTGATGACGCAAAACTACTTTGATCCCTATCCTGATGATTTGGGTCTGCGTCTGGCAGTCAAGTGATCATAAAAATGCGAAGGCCCCATTGACCCGTAGAGGCCCAAAGCAGTACCCCGTTTAGACGACATCCTCACTGTCGTCTCTTTTTTGCATTTCATCCAAAAGCCTGTGATTATACACAGGTTTATTCTGCAAAAAAGGGGCCTGCCAGTGATCAACACCCTGCACATTCAAAACTACCGCTCCATCCGCGAGATGTCGCTGGAGCTGGAGCAGCTCAACATCGTCTTCGGGCCGAATGGTACCGGGAAATCCAATATTTACAAGGCGATACATCTGATGCACAGCGCCGCCCAGGGGCAGTTTTCCCAGGCGCTGGCGAACGAGGGCGGCATTCTGAAGGTGTTCTGGGCAGGCAAAACCCGCAGCGACCAACTGCGGCGGATGAATCTGGCCGTAGAAACAGAGACCTACGAATACGAGCTGCAGGTCGGGTTTGTGGAGAAGCTGCCCTATCCCTCGCAGTTTCAGCTCGACCCGGTGATCAAAGAGGAGTCCATCTGGCTGAGCGGCCAGCACCGTCGGCCTTCGTCACAGCTGATGAAACGTAAGAACCAGGCGGTCTTTCTGAACAACGTGCATCACGAGAAGGTGACCCACAGCGGCACGCTGTACGAGAACGAATCGGTATTCGGACAGCTCGGCGAACCGCATCTTTACCCGGAAGTGTCCCAGATGCGCGAGTCCCTGCGTAACTGGCGCTTTTATCATGAGTTTTCCGTCTCATCGGGCTCGGCGATGCGGGCTCCGCAGGTCGGTTTCCGCTCCCCGGTGCTGGCCAGCGACGGCGCCAACCTGGCGGCCGCGTTTCAGACTATCGTCGAGATTGGCGACGAGCTGCTGCTGATGCGCATTCTCGATCAGGCCTTCCCCGGCTGCGTGTTTTACAGCGACAACACCGGCGGACGTTTTCGCATGATGATGCAGCGCGAGGGATTGAGCAGGCCGCTGGAACCGGCAGAGTTCTCCGACGGCACCCTGCGCTTTCTGTGCCTGGCGGTAGCGCTGCTCAGCCCGCGCCCACCGGCGTTTATCGCGTTGAACGAACCGGAAAACAGCCTGCACCCGCAGATGCTGCCCGCGCTGGCGAGCTTAATCGCCGAGGCCAGCCGCTACTCGCAGATCTGGCTCACCAGCCACTCGCCGGAGCTGGCAAAGTTGATTGAGAAGCAGAGGTCGTTTTCGCTGTATCAGCTGTCGATGGTTGAGGGGGAGACGAGGGTGGAGAGGCTGGGGTAGTCTCCAGAGGCACGGAGACTGTTTTTTCGCATCTCGCTTCAGTGAAGTATGCCAATAAAGAAACCCAGATACCTGGCCCGACTTAAAGCAGGAGGGGTCCTTCTGGTTTATCTTTCTTTCTGAACCAATTAGCCCCACTGTCGAGCTATTCTTGCCTGTTGCGTTCGATTGATTCTAAATTCATGTTTTCATACCCGAACTCAGCACCACAAATACGACGCACATAAAAATTTTTACTAATAATTACAGTAACCTACGTTTTACTTTTATCCTTCATGTGCAAGATCTAGTTTAAACACCGTTTTGCTCACCCCTTCAAATATCTTCCTGGAAAACAATTTTATAAACTGCCGCTAAAAGGATAAACCCCAACAAAAAAAATCACATATTTTTCAGTATCTTATAACTTGAAAAACATAGACACTTGGTACTCATCACACGTAAATCCCTCTTGTGGAGTATCATGAGGCGTACCCTTTGTTGACCAATAACGGAGGTTCGGAACGTTGTCTTCAATTGATTGACGTAATTCCGGGGTCAATTTTCCAGACAACTCAATTACCTGATTCATCTTTGACCATCCAGTAGACACGTTCTCAACGTGGTACCCAACTGATATAGCTAAAGCTACGGCATGTTCGATGTAAGGGGACATAATCATTATTAATGCTCCAGATCTATCTTATCGATCAATTGTAAATTATCTCGGTAATCTTTGATAAAATACTGCGTTGCGCCTCCTGGGCCAAGTAATGGGTTTTCTTTCACAATGCCTGATGGAATTGTTATATCATTGAGTACCTCATAAACACCTATTTGCGGCCGATAACCGAACTCAGGATGTGGTGATACCTGCAGGCTCTGGAAAATACTTGTTCGACTGTAATTTCCGTTTATGAGTGTTTCCAGTGAAGTGTAGTAAGACGATTGCCCAGGAATGCCTCCATATACTTTTTGTCCCGCAGGAATAGTTACTCTTTCCCATAAATCAGCAGCATAACCCCACTGAATTTGATCTGATTTAGCGATGTGAATATCAAAATTCGATGATTCTCTACCTGCCTGGCTAGCAGCAATATTGGCTTTTACATTGCTGGCTATTGTCTTCGCTGTTGTCGCTTCAGCAACTGACTTGCCTATCCCAATTGCGCCACCAGCTCCGACCCCTCCAGGAACTATCGCCTCTGAAGCCATTATCCCTGCATTGTTCAGACACAGTACCGCATTACTTGTACAGGCTGCTAACACAGCTTTTGCTGCAGCGGCTATTTCCGGCGAGGCTGCGGCCAGAACACCACCGCCCAATCCCGCTGGGAGCGCCACCATCAACGCTTCCTGCGTAGACAGACCTCTTTGACATGCTGCACCACCAGGATCAGTATTACAGGACATAACATTTTTCGTATGTTCCTGCATGGCTTTTATCTGACCTTCCTCGGTTCCACCGCCTAGTAAATTATTCTCCGCAGTATTCCTCCCTGCACTGGCCCCAGTCGCCGCGCCAGCCGTATTTCCCCCAGCAATCCCGCCAGCTATGCCCGCTGAAACAGACGCCAGCGTGCTCACGGTCTGCCTCTGCTCTTCCGTCAGCATCGACGGGTCTGTGTCCGGATAAAACTGTTTGGCAATCGCTGTCGCAATCAGTTCGCCGGATGCGGCCCCCACAGCACCCGCTGCGGCACTGTTGCCCTGAAGGGCTGCGGTTACGCCGCCGAGGATGGCATGGGCAATCGCTTTTGCCGCCGTATCGTCATCAATGCCTGCATGATGGCCGATGATGTTCGCCAGCTCCGGTGCTGACGCGCCCGCCAGCGCCCCTCCGATATTGCCGCCCGCCAGTCCCTGCAGCGCTGCCGTAGCCGCCTGGATGCCGCGCTGCATGGCGCTGCCGGTTCCGTACGTCACCATCACGTTTTTGTATGCCTGGGTATCACGCAGTTTCGCAAGATAGTTCTGGCGCTCTTTTTCTGTCGCATTTGCGGGGAGTGTTGCGCCGGTTTCTTTCTGGGCCGCCTTCAGCCCGTTAAGATCACCCTGCGTCCTGGCAATATCCGCCACCTGGCTACCAATGTCGCTGATCATCCCAACTGCGTTCAGGCGGTTCTGCTCTTTCTCCTTGTCGAAGATTGGGCTGATGCTGTCGTTGGCATGTTCGGTGTCGCGGCTCAGATCGGCCACGTCCTGCTTCTGGTTTGCTTTGTCGCGGATAGTGAGGGAGCCCTCTGCCACGGCGGCCTGCGTGGTGCCTTCCTTATGGCCTTTATTGCCCGCAACGGAGATCATGCCGCCCGGCAGATTGCCCTGGAATTTATCCCCGAAGCTGCCACCGCCGCTCAGGCTGATACCGGAGTGCGAGGTTTTAAAGTCCGCTTCGTTGTGGATATCGCTGAAGCCCAGCGTCCCGGTATCGAGGCTGTTTTTGTCCGGCGTGGCGGTAGAGGCGATAACCGCGCCATCAAGCTGGGTATGATGCCCCACGGTGATGTCGAAGCCGCCGTCCCCGGCATACAGCCCGGTTTGTTCGGCCACCGAATCAAAGCGGCTCTTCATCTTGTCCTGGCTGGCGTTGATATAGCCTGAACCGGACATAGTGCCGAAGGTGAAGCTGCCACCCGCCGCAACGCTGGTCTGCTTGCTGTCGTAGTCGCTGTTGTTCTGCTGGCTGCGCATCAGCAGGTCGTGACCAACATCTGCCACGATTTTATTGCCGTTAACCTGAGCGCCATCAAGCACGGTGTCGTGCCCGCTTTTTAGGGTGACGTTTTTGCCGCTGTCGATCGTGGTTTCGGTCCAGTCGGTACCGTTGCCTTTATCCTTGCCATGCGCGGCGTTGACGTTGGCAAACACGCTGATACCCGCGCCGTTGCCGCCGGCACCGATGCTCACGCCAATGCCGCCGCCGCTGCTGCTGTTCTTGCCGCTGGTTTTTTGGGTATTCGCCGCGCCGGACAGCAGAATGTCGTTCTGTGCATCCAGCGTAGTATCGCCCCCGGCTTTCAGCTGGCTGCCCGCAATCACGATGTCGCCACTGTTTGTACCTTTGTTTTTGCCGCTCGCGGTGATGGAGAGATTGCTGCCTGCGTTCAGCGTGCTGCCTGCCACCGCATCACTCTCAGCATGCTGCTGTGATTTCGACTTCTGGGTCGTCAGCGAGAGGCTCACACCCATTGCGTTCGGGTCGCCGGTGGTTGCCGCCATATCCGCTGCCTGCCCGGCCTGCACGCCGGACAGCACCGTTTTGGTGGCCTGAAGGGCTTTCAGACGGCCATCACTTTGCTCTTTGGTCTCCTGCGCCGCGCTCACGGCATTGTTAATAGCGCTACCGACGGTGCCGGAGAGCGCCACGGTGAGCCCGCTTTTCTTCTGCTCGAAGGCTTCATCCCGGGTGCGCTTGTCGTGCCCCGGCTCGATGATGACGCTGTCGCCACTGAGGCTTAAATCCTTCCCGGCGATAAGATCCGCCCCGCCGACGTGGGCCTGGTTTCCAGCAGAAATCGCGACGTTACCGCCCGTCGAACCCACCGTACTGAAGCTCTGACTCTGGGAGGTGCCCTTCTCACGGAGATCGTGCGTGCTTTTGCTGCTGCCGATGGTGAAACCAATCCCGCCCGAGCCCATCAGGCCGGATTTTTTCTCTTCCTTAAAGCGCCAGGAGGTGTCGCTGTTCGTGGCCGCCACGATATCGACGTTGTTGCCCGCCTTAAGCTTCACGTCGCCGTCGCCCGCCACGGCGGAGCCGAACACCCGCAGGTTATTGCCCGCCACCACCTGCACGTTATCGCCGCTCAGCAACGAGCCGGATTCACGCGTCGCGCTGTTCTCCTCGATGGTGTGGGTGGTTTTCTTGCTCAGGAACCCTTTTTTGGTTTTGGTCTGCTCTTTGTAGTGATAATCGCTTTCGGTTGCGGTATTGAGATTGACGTCACGGCCCGCCGCTACGCCGATATCGCCCTTCGCCGTCACCTGCGCGGCTTCGGTGGTGACATCGCGTCCGGCGAGGATCTGGGTATTCGCCCCGCTGGCGATCTCGGTTCCCTGCTGGCGCACCGATTCGTTAATAACGGTTTTCTTGCCTGACCTATAGCTGTCGCCCTGCGTGGTCTCTTCCGCAGCCAGATTCACGTCGCGACCCGCCTGCAGCCCGACGCTTTTCTCCGCCGCCAGCGCGGCGGCCTGAGCGTTGATATCCTGTCCGGCCTTCAGGACCAGGTTATCGCCTGCGGAAATAGTGGTGCGAGCGAGTCCGGTGCTGTGGGATTCGCTTTTCCCTTTACGGCTGCTTTCGCTGGTCTGTGTCGCGTTCAGATTGAGATCATTGCCCGCGTTCAGCAGCATATCGCCGCCGGAGGCCAGGTTCGCCCCGGTAACGGTGATGTTTTTTCCCGCCTCAAGCGACAGGCCATCCTGCGCGGTAATGGATGCCGTGTTGCCTGGCAGGGTGTCTTTCAGGCCGATCTTGCCGTACTTCCCTCCGGCGTTGATATCAATCTGCTCAACCTGGGTCAGGTTGTTGATGCTGCCGTCGAGGCTCTCCAGCGCGACCGTTTTGCCGCTGATGGTGGAGCTGATGTTATTGATATCGCCGATGGCGCTCAGGTTCAGGTCGCCGCCCGCTTTCATCAGGCCGTTGTTGAGGTTGCTGATGCTGTTCTGGCTGTCGAGCGTC
>NZ_JBVPGN010000031.1:0-135345 GCF_055816715.1 Enterobacter sp. PL_is514
TTGAGTGCCCACACAGATTGTCTGATAAATTGTTAAAGAGCAGTGCAACGCGGCTTTCGCTCACCGTTGCGAGGTGGCGTATATTACGCTTTCCTCTTTCAGAGTCAACCCGTTATTTCAGGATTTTTTCTCTTCAACCGAACCGCTTGTTGTGTGAAGTGATTCACATCCGCCGTGTCGATGGAGGCGCATTATAGGGAGTTCCCGAACGACCGCAACCGAAAAGTTGCAAAAAAATGACTGACTGCTGCATTCCCCAGCAAAACCCCGCCTTATACCCTTTTATACACAAAGTTATCCACAATCATGAGCGGATCGCGATGCGATCCTACGAATTGAGCGGGAAGATCAACTATACTAGCGGCAAATACTCTCCTCTGTGCAGGCCCATCCTCATGACCACACAACGCCTCGCCCGTGACTGGCGTCTCCCTACAGCAGGAGTGATGCTGCTGGCGATCCTCTTTGCCGGTTTTACCCTGCATGCGCACTGGAACGCTTTTATCCAGTGGTGTCTCGCCACACAAATTACGCTGCACCGTTATCTGGTGATGTATCTGCTGCAGCTTAATAACCACCAGTACAGCGGCGGATTATGGCTGTTAACGGGAGCTTTCCTTTATGGCGTTCTCCACGCCATTGGCCCCGGGCACGGAAAGTTCATCGTGACGACCTACCTGACTACAAATAAGGAAAGCGAGCTGGCCGCCCGGGTCGTCCCCTTCCTGGGTAGCCTGATGCAGGGCGTCAGCGCCATTCTTTTTGTCTTTATTCTGGCTATAGGGTTTAACCTCGCCTCAGGGGATATCAGTACCAGCCGCTGGTACGTTGAGAAGATAAGTGCAGTGCTTATTGGCACATTTGGCGCGTTTGTTATTTACCAGGCGCTGAAGAGCCTGCGTCCACACAGGTTAACGATCTCAGCCATCAAACCGCTTCATCAGCACGACGAACACTGTGGCTGCGGCCATCACGGCGTAGGTACAGACCTGACGCAGGGCGACTGGAAAACCCGTCTGGGCGTGATTCTGGCAATTGGGGCACGCCCGTGCAGCGGGGCGATCATGATTCTGATGTTTTCGAACGCGCTGGGCATTGTCACCTGGGGGGTGGCCGCCGTCATGACCATGTCTTTGGGAACCGCGCTTTCTATCGTGGGGCTTTCACTGGCAGTACGCTACGCCCGCGAGCGCACGGTGAGCTGGTTCGGAGAAAGCGCCTCATTAAGATGGCTCGTACCGGCAGTCAAAATAGCCGGAGGGATAGTCCTGATCCTGTTCGCGACGGTGCTGTTCCTGACGGTGATCCCCATCAGTGCCAATGGCGACTACATCGCCGCCGGATGCTAATAAAAGAAAACCCGCCGTTGGCGGGTTTTTTTATTACTCGTTGATGCGTGGATGCTGGTCCACCAGTCGGGAGCGTTTTTTCTGCAGCTCTTCAATCTCTGCGTCAATATCCTCAATCTTCTGCTCTACGTTATCGTAGTGCTCACGCAGGATCTCTTTCGCTTCCTGAATATCCGATGCCGCAGGCGTGGCGCCTTTCAGAGGACGATTCGCCGTCTCCTTCATGGTAATACCGGTAATCAAACCAATCACCGCGATCACCATCAGGTAATAAGCCGGCATCATCAGGTTCTGCGTGCTCTCCACCAGCGAGGCGGCAAGCGTTGGGGTCAGACCGGCAATCAGCACCGAGATGTTAAAGGCCGCGGCCAGCGCGCTGTAGCGAATGTGGGTCGGGAACATCGCGGGCAGCGTTGAGGCCATCACCCCGATAAAGCAGTTAAGGATCACCGCCAGCATCAGCAGACCGGCAAAAATCAGCCCCAGCACATCGCTGTTAATCAGAATAAATGCCGGGATTGCCAGCGCAAACAGCGCAACGCTTCCCAGAATAATGAACGGTCGACGGCCAAAACGGTCACTCAACAGGCCCATAATCGGCTGCACAAACAGCATACCGACCATGATGGCGATAATAATCAAGACACCGTGATCTTCCGAGTAATGCAGGTTATGCGACAGATAGCTCGGCATGTAGGTCAGCAGCATGTAGTAGGTCACGTTGGTCGAAATCACCAGACCAATACAGGTCAGCAGGCTGCGCCAGTGCTTAGTGGCGATCTCTTTGAACGATACCTTTGGACCATCCTGCAGCCCTTCGCGGTCACCCTGTTCCAGCTTATCGACGTGCTGCTGGAACGCGGGCGTTTCTTCAAGCGCATGACGCAGGTAGAGACCAATGATCCCCAGCGGCAATGCCAGGAAGAACGGGATACGCCAGCCCCAGTCGAGGAAGTTCGCTTCCCCCACTACGGTTGAAATCAGCACCACCACGCCCGCGCCCAGAACAAACCCGGCAATCGAGCCGAAGTCCAGCCAGCTTCCCATAAACCCGCGCTTACGGTCCGGAGAGTACTCGGCAACAAAGATCGAGGCGCCGGTGTATTCACCACCCACGGAGAAGCCCTGAGCCATCTTACAAATCAGCAGCAGAATCGGTGCCCAAATGCCGATGGTGGCGTAAGACGGGATAAGGCCGATACAGAATGTACTGATCGACATAATGACGATGGTGATGGCAAGGATTTTCTGACGACCATATTTATCGCCGAGCATACCGAAGAACAGTCCACCCAGCGGGCGAATCAGGAAGGGAACGGAGAACGTACCCAATGCGGCAATCATCTGAAGGCTGGGATCGGCCCCGGGGAAAAACACTTTACCTAACGCATAGGCCACAAAGCCGTAGACACCAAAATCGAACCATTCCATCGCATTACCGAGCGAGGCTGCAGTAATGGCTTTACGCAGCTTTGCGTCATCAATAATGGTGACGTCGCGAAGCGTGATGGGTTTAATCTTTTT
This sequence comes from Enterobacter sp. PL_is514, assembly GCF_055816715.1. NCBI lineage: Bacteria > Pseudomonadati > Pseudomonadota > Gammaproteobacteria > Enterobacterales > Enterobacteriaceae > Enterobacter > Enterobacter sp. PL_is514. Next base: position 2,874 of record NZ_JBVPGN010000031.1, read on the forward strand.
CCTTCTTAGCATAGCTATCCTCGTTGACTCGGCCCTGTCTGTTTCACAGTCCAGTTTGCGTTCTGTGAACCATGGGATCCGCTCCATGCGAATCGCCTTATTCAAGCGTAGCAGGTTTACTTACATTGACGTTTTACGCCGATACAACCGAACCTGTTGACGCCTGCCTGGGCAGTTAATGACCTTTTTACCCTACCAGCGTTTATATTTGTGATCAACTTCACACATATTTTCGCGTCCGGTCAACCCAGTCAAATTTTTGTCAAGGAGTGCCAATAAGCACTTCCTTAACCTACCTAAAGAGCATCCTCACGCACGTCATTATTTCTTTCGTAACAGAAAAACAAACCACGTTAATTCACATCAAATTTACATAAATTTCCATCAACAGGAACCGGACTCAGGTTTTACATTGAATATGTGACAAAGATAACTAAAACGATGTTTTATTTTCATTGAATCAATATTCCAATGATCGCATGATAAATCAGAATTCAGCGTTTTATGTTTTACAGAATGAGGTTAATCGAGAGCACACATTTAATTATGCGTGCAGGATTATCGAAGAAACACCGCAAACGACAAGAGCAATTAATTGAATTTATTGACTAATTTTTAACACCTGTCACCCATCCTGCGGGATCCGATGTGAGGTTTGTCCATGAAGATTAAAGCCACGATAGAACGCATACCCGGCGGTATGATGCTGGTTCCGCTGGTACTTGGCGCCATCCTGAATACCCTTGCCCCTGATACCGGGGCTTATTTTGGCGGTTTCACAAAAGGCATGATAACGGGCACGGTTCCGATTCTTGCCGTCTGGTTTTTTTGTATCGGCGCATCCATTAATTTGCGGGCAACAGGTACTGTAATACGGAAATCCGGCACGCTGGTGATAACCAAAATAGCCGTAGCCTGGGCGGTAGCAATGATATGCGCGATGTTCATCCCGGAGACTGGAATTCAGACCGGGTTCTTCGCGGGATTATCGGTCCTGGCGATTGTCTCGGCGATGGATATGACTAACGGCGGATTGTACGCCAGCCTGATGAACCAGTACGGGACGAAAGAAGAGTCCGGCGCATTTGTGTTGATGTCTCTGGAATCTGGTCCGCTGATGACGATGCTGATCCTGGGGTCTGCTGGCCTGGCCTCTTTTGAACCCCACCACTTTGTCGGCGCGATCCTGCCCTTCCTGATCGGCTTTGCCCTTGGCAATCTCGATCACGATCTGCGTGATTTCTTCAGCAAAGCCACGCCGGTGCTGATCCCGTTCTTCGGCTTCGCACTGGGGAACACCATAAATCTGAAGGTTATCCTCGATACCGGCCTGCTGGGTATTGTGTTGGGGGTCGCCGTGATCGTCATTACCGGTATTCCGCTGATCATTGCCGACCGCGTGATCGGAGGAGGAAACGGCACGGCCGGCGTCGCCGCCTCTTCAGCCGCAGGGGCTGCCGTCGCAAACCCGGTGATTATTGCCCAGATTAACCCGGCCTTCGAACCGGTGGCCGCTTCAGCGACAGCGCTGGTTGCCGCCAGCGTCATTGTCACCGCGATTCTGGTGCCGATTATCACGGCGCTGTACGCGAAACGCTACGGGAATATGCAAGAGGCCCAGCCTGAACCGAAACCAATAGAAATGAATCATTAACACACCGCACCAAACCATCCCCTCTCCCCTGCGGGGAGAGGGTTAGGGTGAGGGGGAAGGGATCACCCAAAAATCTCTTCCACCATCCCGTCAACCAGCCGTTTTGCCGAACAGAGCCTCGGCATACCCAGCGCGACGGTCTGCCAGTTTTGCGTGACTGACCAGCTCACCGGATGTTGATCCGCCTGACACCAGTCCCCCAGCCACCCCAGCATGTCTTTATGATCGATTAAACCCGGAGAGGCCGGCGTTGTCAGCCACTGGTGATAGAAATGGCGGGTCGTGGGTGACGCATTAATGCCCTGCGCCAGATAGTTAGCCGCCATGCTGCGCAGGTTATCCTTAAGCATTGCCGCCACATCTTCATTCGCGAGGCGGCATGCATCACCAAATGCCCCCCAGCGCAGCTCTTCCAGGACAATAAAACAGCGCCCGGCCAGCGACCAGCCATCATAGTGCCCGGCCCGCCAGCGGGTAAAAATCTGCTCACTGTGCTCGCCCGCCTGCACCGTGAGCCCGCGCTGGGTCAGCGCCTTTTCTTTATAGGCTGCGCGTTGGGTAAAATGAGAAGCGAGTTCACCGTATTGCTGCATCAGCCCAGGGGATTGCGGGGCGCGCGGGTGAGTCTGCTGGCGCAAAGCAATCAGCTTCTCAGCCATCAGCGTCAGCGCGAGATGACCCGGATCAAGCATGCCGGCCAGTTTTTCCGCCAGCCCCAGGCGCAGCCCCGCATTTTCATTGAGCATCCCCGCCATCGCCCAGGGGCGTAGCCGGGTATGCGTCATGATTTCCTGCGTCAAACGCTCACGAAACTGAAGCTGCTGTGGTCCCAGGTGAGGATGACGCGCCGCGTCTCCCCCCTGCACCAGATCGACCATAAATTTTGGATTAATACACTCCAGCGTTCGCCCGGGGCCATCCAGTAGTGGTGTTGTCATGGTTGCTCTGCCGCGAATAGAGTTTGAATATCATCGCGTAACAGTCGGGTATCTTCCTGTATCCACGTCGCAGTTGTGATACTTTGCTTCAACAACTGGCAGAGCGCTCGGGTTGAATGCTCATTCTGTTGACGCACTGCGAGGCTATCACGCAAGCTTTCCTGTAACCCGGTCAGGCACAACGAAAATTCTGCAAAGAACGTTGCCATTCCTGCCGTAACAGAGACATCGACCTGCGCGGACAAAGCTTTACGTATTTGTTCACAAAACTGCTCAATATGTTGCTTAAATTTGTCATGCAGCTGCGCAATGTCGATAACATAGCGCGTGCGCGTTTCCACATACTCATCCCAGCCCCAGCCCGGATTATTGAGCCAGCGAGAGACCGTTTCCCGCATGCTGCTCCCGCCTGATGGCGGGTCTGCCTGACTGTCATCCTGCGCAATCGCATCGTTAAACAGCGCCCGCGTATTGAAGTTAAGCTGGCTCGCCTGAAACGCCGGGAAACTGATTCGCGCCCGAAAACCCGCATGGCTCAGATGCTCTTTAATACGTTCTTCGATAGGGCGCATGGCTTCGTTCAGGGAGCGCGCCAGCGTAGACTCAAGCTGGTCGAAGCGTAACGCCAGTTCCCGGCAAATCTTCGTCTGCGCATCCAGCATCACCAGCTCGCAGGAGGAGCGGATTTTACTCAGCGCGATCTGCGCCTGCCCTTCATCGTCCAGAACCAGCTGCTTCAGCTCGTGCGGCTCGCCACCTTGAGGGTTCTGCCGATCGATGCCTGCCAGATCAAGAATATGCCGAGCGCTGAACACCTCGCCAATCGCCTGGTTAAGCGCGGTTTTTTGGGCCCCCATAAAGTCCGCAGTGGCGTTCAGCGCCTCCTCAACTTCATGTTTCACCTCATCGCTCACGATGCACTGGCGCGTCTGAAGAAGCGCCGTGTCCTCTTCCAGACGTGCAATATTCAATTCCAGCGCCTCAAAGGCAACCGTCAGACCCTGATAGCGGAAGTCGAGGTACTCCCGGGCATTTTGTGCGTAATTAAGGAGCTTATGCGAAGCCGAACGCAGGGCGTATAGCGAGGCATTGGCATAGGCGGCGTAAATCAATTTGCGTATGGGTTGTTCAAACAGCGAATCTTCCCAGAGCAAATCGGCAGAATGACGAATATGATCGATATCGTCCAGGTCCGCCGTGCGCCAGCGACGTCCAAGCGCAGCCTCGGCAAAATCCTGCACCCAGGGCTGCTCCTGATGATCCGGCAGCTGTCCGTGGGTACTCATCTCGTAGCGCGCGCGGTTCGCCAGATATGCCCACATGGATGAAACGGGGTAGATCTGGCCTGGCGAAATATTGCCCTTCATTAAGGTACCGGAGATCATCGCCCGGACCTGCTCTTCATCGTCGCTATTGCGATCTTTCTGATCGAATTTATTGACCAGCGCATACAACGGCACTGATTTTCCCGCAGCGGAAATGGCCTGGCGAACTTCTTCATCAGAGATGGATTTAAGCTGGGTATAATCCATCACGGCCAGCACCGCCGACGCTCGGGACAATTGCTCGTTGAGCATTTTTTGCAGATGTGGCTGTCCGGCCTCATTCGGCCCGGGCGTATCGAGCAGCGTCAGCTGTCCGAGATGAGCATCCAGACCCGCAAGATGCACGAACTCCACTTCAATGACCGGAATATGTTCGATAGCCGCATATTCAGAGAACGGAAACGCCACACCTAACGCCTGGGAAAGTCTCACCAGGTCGTTGAGGCTTTTCAGACAATGAAATATTGGCTGCGCGCCAAGGTGATGCTTCTCAAAGGCTTCTCCTTTTTCAATGCGCTCCAGCAGCGTATTCATGTCTTTATCAATTTCAAGATGCTGGGCCAGCTTCCCCCGATCGTAATCGCATAGCTTTTTCTGGAGCAGTTGAATCAATTCATCAATCGGCGAGGCATGTGAAAAATGCAGCACCGGGTCCTTCTGACCTGGCGTGTGCCGAATCAGGGTGGGAAGCGCCGTCATCGGACGATTGCGGTTCGGCAACACTTCGGTCCCTACAATCGCATTAATGGTGGTCGATTTCCCCGCTTTCATGGTGCCAACAATAGCCAGGACCATTTCCAGCCGGGTTATTTTCCGTAATTCATTATTCAGCATCGCCTGCTGTGCATCGACGCCGCGCGCGCTAAAATGCAAAGGTAAAACGTTGTTCTTTTCACCCGTAATGGCAGCCGCTGTGCTCTCCAGCATCGCAGCCGGCATTGATTTCAACGTATCAAGATTTTGCAGGGCGAGCTGTAACAAACGCTCGGCTTCCTGGCTTAATTCAAAAATGGTCTGTGTGTGCATGATAAAAGACTTTCCTTAACGCAAATTTATTACTTTTATTAAGCCACTGGTATTAATTATGTTGTTCAGGCTTATATGATCACGTGTGGAAAACATGTTCGCCGAAATATAACTGATTGATGATAATCAGAAATAATTCGCTATCCTTGCATGGCGTGTAAAGCTCTCCTCCTGGCCTGACAGCCAAAAGAAAAAAGCGTAGCCCAATTTTAAGAAACTTCAGGATATATCATCATTATTTACCCATCTAAAAAGAGAGGTAATACGCCCCTGCCAAAAGATATGTATGGCAGCGAGGTCAGGAGATAAATAACGATGTGTTGCTTCACCTTATCCGAAATGGAGGGGCGTAGCAATTTGCTGCAATAAAATATTCGATATATTTAGCATCAATTTTTTCCCACCGTGCTAATGACGTAAGCATCGCTTATCTGACTGACAGGAAGTGTCACTCCCGATACGCTTTTTGCATCTTTTTTAATTCACAATATCACCGACAACCGTGTGGATTTGCGCTATACTTGCCGCCTTTTTCGGCACACTGCCGTCATTTAGCTGGCACTTCCAGCGCGTTTACACTTTTTGAGGATACCGATATGTCACTCCCACACTGCCCGAAATGCAATTCTGAATACACCTATGAAGATAATGGCATGTTCATCTGCCCGGAATGTGCTCACGAATGGAATGATGCCGAACCATCACACGATGCTGATGCACTTGTCGTAAAAGATGCGAACGGCAATCTGCTGGCGGACGGCGACAGCGTAACCGTGATTAAGGACCTGAAAGTAAAAGGCAGTTCTTCCATGCTGAAGATTGGCACCAAAGTGAAGAATATCCGTCTGGTGGAAGGCGATCATAATATCGACTGCAAAATTGACGGCTTCGGTCCGATGAAACTGAAATCAGAGTTCGTGAAAAAGAACTGATTTACCCGCCCGGTGGCGCTTCGCTTACCGGGCTTTCGGGAACTACACTTAATGGGCTTTTCTTACGTGAGGTAAAGATTATGCCGTTAAGTCCCTACATCTCTTTCGCCGGCAACTGCGCAGAGGCCACCGCCTTCTACCAGCAAGCCGTCGGCGCAGAGCCTCTCTATAAAATCACCTTCGGCGAAATGCCAAAAAGCGATAACAGCGAGGAAGGCTGTCCGTCCGGTATGCAATTTCCGGATTCGGCTATCGCCCATTCCAACGTCCGCATTGCGGGCAGCGATATCATGATGAGCGACGGGATGCCGCCTGGCAGCAACGCGCAGTACGCGGGCTTTACGCTGGTGCTCGACACCCAGGATGTCGATGAAGGCAAACGCTGGTTCGACAACCTTGCCGATGGCGGGAATATCGAAATGGCCTGGCAGGAAACCTTCTGGGCGCACGGTTTCGGTAAAGTCACCGACAAATACGGCGTGCCGTGGATGATTAACGTCGTTAAACAGCAGCACTAATTTTCGGGCGGGGGCGTTCTGCCTCCGCCTGTCATCAAACTCCGCTCAACTCTTCAAACTCCCGCAACCCAGACTTAACCCAAATGTCACATTGATGCGCCAGCATGAGGCCACATTTATCGTGAGGCCCAGCACATGCAAACTGTCATCCGCGTCGAGAAACTGAGCAAGACCTTCAATCACAATAAGGCTCTGCATGCCGTTGATCTGACCGTCCAGCAGGGCGACATGGTGGCGCTTCTCGGGCCATCTGGTTCAGGTAAATCCACCCTTCTGCGTCATTTAAGCGGCCTTATCATCTGCGATAAAACGCCGGAAAGCCACGTCGAGCTGCTGGGCAATACCGTGCAGCGCGCGGGGCGTCTCGCCAGCGATATCCGCAAGAGCCGCGCCCAGACGGGCTACATCTTCCAGCAGTTCAACCTGGTAAACCGCCTGACGGTGCTGGAGAACGTGCTGATTGGCGCGCTTGGCAGCACCCCGTTCTGGCGTACCTGCCTGCGCTGGTTCTCCCCTTCCCAAAAGCAGGAAGCCTTACAGGCGCTGACCCGCGTCGGCATGGCGCATTTCGCCCACCAGCGCGTTTCCACACTGTCCGGTGGACAGCAGCAGCGCGTCGCCATTGCCCGCGCCCTGATGCAGAAAGCGCAAATCATTCTTGCTGACGAACCCATTGCCTCGCTGGACCCGGAGTCCGCCCGCATCGTGATGGAGACCCTGCGCGACATAAACCAGAACGACGGCATTACCGTGGTGGTCACGCTGCATCAGGTGGATTACGCCCTGCGCTACTGCGAACGCATTGTCGCCCTGCGTCAGGGACACGTGTTCTTTGATGGCGCGAGCCATCAGTTTGATAACGAACGTTTTGACCATCTCTACCGCAGCATTAACCGCGTCGAAGAGAACGCGCAGGCTGCTTAATTAAACCCGATCCGAGGAAAGTACATGAGCTACAAAGCCGTTGCCGCGCTGGCCTTTACCAGCATGTTCAGCCTCAGCACCCTCCTAAGCCCGGCGTATGCACAAGAGCAGGAAAAAGCGCTGAACTTCGGCATTATTTCGACGGAATCACAGCAGAACCTGAAACCCCAGTGGGAACCGTTCCTGAAAGATATGGAAACCAAGCTGGGGATCAAAGTGAACGCCTTCTTCGCCCCGGACTACGCGGGCATCATCCAGGGGATGCGCTTTAACAAAGTGGACATCGCCTGGTACGGCAACCTCTCCGCCATGGAAGCGGTGGACCGCGCGAACGGCCAGGTCTTTGCCCAGACCGTCGCGGCAGATGGCTCCCCGGGGTACTGGAGCGTGCTGATCGTCAACAAAGACAGCCCAATCAACAACCTCAACGACATGCTCGCCAAACGCAAAGAGCTGACCTTCGGCAACGGCGATCCGAACTCCACCTCGGGTTACCTTGTCCCTGGCTACTACGTCTTCGCCAAAAACAACGCCTCCGCCAGCGACTTCAAGCGCACGGTGAACGCCAGTCATGAAACCAACGCTTTGGCCGTGGCCAACAAGCAGGTGGACGTTGCCACCAACAACACCGAGAACCTCGACAAGCTGAAGACCTCCGCACCGGACAAGCTGAAAGAGATCAAGGTTATCTGGAAATCCCCGCTGATCCCCGGTGACCCGATTGTGTGGCGTAAAAACCTGTCCGAAAGCACCAAGGACAAGGTGTACGACTTCTTTATGACCTATGGCAAAACGCCGGAAGAGAAAGCGGTCCTGGAACGTCTGGGCTGGGCACCGTTCCGCCCGTCAAGCGACCTGCAGCTGGTCCCGATTCGCCAGCTGGCGCTGTTTAAAGAGATGCAGGGCGTGAAGGTCAACAAAGGGCTGAAGGACGAGGAGAAGACCAGCAAAGTGGCCGCGATTCAGGCCCAGCTTGAAGACCTCGACCGCCTGACCGCCGCGCTCGGTGCAATGACCAGCGTGAATAAAGCGGTGCAGTAGTGCCTTTCCACCCCTCACCCTCTCCCCATAGGGGAGAGGGGACTGCACGGTGCGGTCTTTTCCTCCTCGCCCCTTTGGGGAGAGGGTCGGGGTGAGGGGACATAAACCAAAGGAGCCAACATGCAAACCATCACCCTCCCACCGCCAAAGCGCAGCTGGTTCTCGCTCATTAGCTGGGCCATCCTGCTGGCGGTGCTGGTTATCTCCTGGAAGGGCGCGGAAATGGATCCGCTGCTGCTCTTCAAAGACGCGGGCAACATGGCGACCTTCGCCGCCGACTTCTTCCCGCCGGACTTCAGCCAGTGGCAGGACTATCTCAGCGAAATGGCGGTCACCCTGCAAATCGCCGTCTGGGGCACCGCCCTTGCCGTCGTTCTCTCTATTCCGTTTGGCCTGATGAGCGCCGAAAACATCGTGCCGTGGTGGGTGTATCAGCCGATGCGTCGCCTGATGGACGCCTGCCGCGCCATCAACGAAATGGTCTTTGCGATGCTGTTCGTGGTCGCCGTCGGCCTGGGTCCGTTCGCCGGCGTAATGGCGCTGTTCATCCACACCACCGGCGTGCTTTCCAAGCTGCTCTCTGAGGCGGTCGAAGCCATCGAGCCCGGCCCGGTGGAAGGCATCCGCGCAACGGGCGCTAACAAAATCGAAGAGATCCTCTACGGCGTCCTGCCGCAGGTGATGCCGCTGCTGATCTCCTACTCCCTGTACCGCTTTGAGTCCAACGTCCGCTCCGCCACCGTCGTCGGCATGGTCGGCGCAGGCGGGATTGGCGTCACCCTGTGGGAAGCGATTCGCGGTTTCCAGTTCCAGCAAACCTGCGCCCTGATGGTACTCATCATCGTCACCGTCAGCCTGCTGGATTTCCTCTCTCAACGTTTGCGTAAGCACTTCATCTGAGAAGCGAGGCTTTGTTTTCTATGCACTTATCCAGACATCCGACCAGTTACCCCACTCGCTGGCAAGAGATTGCGGCAAAGCTCGAAGTGGAGTTGCGCACGCACTACCGCTGTGGAGACTACCTCCCCGCCGAGCAGCAGCTTGCCGACCGCTATGAGGTGAACCGACACACCCTGCGCCGCGCCATTGACCAGCTGGTCGAGCGCGGCTGGGTCCAGCGCCGTCAGGGCGTGGGCGTGCTGGTGCTGATGCGCCCGTTCGACTACCCGCTTAACGCCCAGGCGCGCTTTAGCCAGAACCTGCTTGATCAGGGCAGCCACCCGACCAGCGAAAAGCTGCTCTCGGTATTGCGTCCGGCCTCCAGCCACGTGGCGGACGCGCTGGGGATTCAGGAGGGCGATAACGTCATCCACCTGCGCACCCTGCGTCGCGTTAACGGCGTGGCGGTGTGCCAGATAGACCATTACTTCGCGGATCTAGCCCTCTGGCCCGTGCTGCAGAATTTCTCCAGCGGGTCGCTGCATGATTTTCTTCAGGATGCGACAGGCATTGCGCTCAAGCGCACCCAGACGCGCATCAGCGCCCGTCGCGCGCAGGCGAAAGAGAGCAAGGTGCTCGAAATTCCCAATATGGCCCCGCTGCTCTGCGTACGCACCCTCAACCACCGTGACGGCGAGATCAACGCGACGGAATACTCCGTCAGCCTGACCCGCGCCGACATGATCGAATTCACCATGGAGCACTGAATGCACTTCGACACCGCCACCCGACAGCGCTGGATGCGCGTGCTGGCCCACAGCCAGCCTGCCGCGCTCTCTGCCCGCATGAGCGCCCTTAGTCTGGCACCTGATTACGACACCCTCCGCGCCCCGGAGATCGGCCTCGTTCAGATCCAGGCGCGCATGGGCGGCACCGGCGAGCGCTTTTTCGCCGGAGACGCCACCCTCACCCGCGCAGCGATCCGTCTGAACAGCGGCACGCTGGGCTACAGCTACGTGCTCGGGCGTGATAAAGCCCACGCCGAGCGCTGCGCGGTGATCGACGCGCTTTTACAGGAACAGTCCTATTTCCAGACGCTGATGGAAACCCTTATTGCCCCGCTGGAAGCCGACCGCGCCGCGCGCATTGCCGCACGTCAGGCCGAAGTGAACACCAGCCGGGTCGACTTCTTTACGCTCGTTCGCGGAGACAACGCATGACGCTTCAACCTGCTTTTACCCTGGCAGTCCAGGATGCCCAACACAGTTTTCGTCGCCTGCTGAAAGCGATGAGCGAGCCGGGCGTGATTGTTTCGCTGCACCAGCTCTCCCAGGGCTGGCTGCCGCTGAATCTGGCAACCACCAGCGTGCTGCTGACGCTTGCCGATAACGACACCCCGGTATGGCTTTCGGGCGCGCTGTCGAACGACATCGCCAGCCAGAACCTGCGCTTTCACACCGGCGCCCCGCTGGTCGATCAGCCCCGGCAGGCGGTCTTTGCCGTGGCCGACGAGCACATCAGCCACGAGCAGCTCAACGACCTGAGCGAAGGCAGCGCCGTCGCCCCGGAGACCAGCGCCACGCTGATTTTGCAGGTCTCCAGCCTGAGCGGCGGCCGCATGCTGCGCCTCACGGGTGCAGGCATCGCCGACGAGCGCATGGTCGCGCCGCAGCTGCCGGAGTGCATCATTCACGAGCTGACCGAGCGCCCGCATCCGTTCCCGCTGGGCATTGACCTGATCCTGACCTGCGGCGAGCGCCTGCTGGCGATCCCGCGGACCACCCATGTGGAGGTGTGCTGATGTACGTTGCCGTCAAAGGGGGCGAGAAGGCTATCGCCGCCGCCCATGCGCTGCAGGCGCACAGACGACGGGGCGATGAACAGCTGCCCGAGCTGAGCGTCGCCCAGATTGAACAGCAGCTAAACCTCGCCGTCGACCGGGTGATGACCGAGGGCGGCATCGCCGACCGCGAGCTGGCGGCGCTGGCCCTGAAGCAGGCCAGCGGCGATAACGTGGAAGCGATATTCCTGCTGCGCGCCTACCGCACCACGCTTGCCAAACTGGCGGTCAGCGAGCCGGTGAACACGGCGGAGATGCGCCTGGAGCGCCGCATTTCTGCCGTTTACAAAGACATCCCCGGCGGCCAGCTGCTTGGCCCTACCTGTGACTACACCCATCGCCTGCTGGATTTTACCCTGCTGGCGAACGGCGAAACCCCGCCGCTCAGTACCTCTGATGCCGAACAGGAACCGTCTCCGCACGTTTTCAGCCTGCTGGCGAAACAGGGTCTGGCGAAGGCGGAAGAGGATTCAGACGCGCAGCCGGATGACATCACCCGCACGCCGCCGGTTTACCCGTGCTCGCGCTCGTCCCGCCTGCAGCAGCTGATGCGCGGCGACGAAGGCTATCTGCTGGCGCTGGCCTACTCCACCCAGCGCGGCTACGGGCGCAACCACCCGTTTGCGGCCGAGATCCGCAGCGGCTATATCGACGTCGAAATCGTGCCGGAAGAGCTGGGATTTGCCGTCAACGTCGGCGAACTGCTGATGACCGAATGCGAAATGGTTAACGGATTTGTCGCGCCCGAAAATGAAGACCCGCACTTTACCCGCGGCTACGGGCTGGTGTTTGGCCTCGGCGAGCGCAAGGCCATGGCGATGGCGCTGGTCGACCGCGCCCTGCAGGCGCCGGACTACGGCGAGCACGTTGCAGGCCCGGCGCAGGACGAAGAGTTCGTGCTGGCCCACGCGGATAACGTTGAGGCCGCGGGCTTTGTCTCGCACCTCAAGCTGCCGCACTACGTCGATTTCCAGGCCGAACTGGAACTGCTGAAACGCCTGCAACGGGAGCGCAAACATGGCTAACTTAAGCGGCTACAACTTTGCCTATCTGGATGAGCAAACCAAACGCATGATCCGCCGCGCCATCTTAAAAGCGGTGGCCATTCCGGGCTATCAGGTGCCGTTCGGCGGCCGCGAAATGCCGATGCCCTACGGCTGGGGCACGGGCGGTATTCAGATCACCGCCAGCGTGATCGGCGAGGCGGACGTGCTGAAGGTCATCGACCAGGGCGCCGACGACACCACCAACGCTGTGTCGATTCGCAGTTTCTTTCAGCGGGTAACGGGCGTCGCGACCACGGAAAAAACCGAAGACGCGACGCTGATCCAGACCCGTCACCGCATTCCGGAAACCCCGCTCGCTGAAGATCAGATTTTGATTTTCCAGGTGCCAATTCCGGAGCCGCTGCGCTTTATCGAGCCGCGCGAAACCGAAACCCGCACCATGCACGCCCTGGAAGAGTACGGCGTCATGCAGGTGAAGCTGTATGAGGATATTGCCCGCTTCGGCCATATCGCCACCACCTATGCCTACCCGGTGAAGGTGAATGGGCGCTACGTCATGGATCCGTCGCCGATCCCGAAATTCGATAACCCGAAGATGGACATGATGCCCGCCCTGCAGCTGTTCGGCGCCGGACGCGAGAAACGCATCTACGCCGTCCCGCCCTACACGCGTGTCGAAAGCCTGGATTTCGACGATCACCCGTTTACGGTGCAGGAGTGGGACGAGCCGTGCGCCATCTGCGGATCCAAACACAGCTATCTGGATGAAGTGGTGCTGGATGACACGGGCAAACGGATGTTTGTCTGTTCCGACACCGATTTCTGCCGCCAACAGAGCGAGGCGAACGGCCAATGAAACCGCTGCTTTCGGTTAACAACCTGACCCACCTGTATGCGCCGGGCAAAGGCTTCAGCGACGTGTCGTTTGAGCTGTGGCCGGGCGAAGTACTGGGGATCGTCGGCGAGTCCGGCTCCGGCAAAACCACCCTGCTGAAGTCCATCTCCGCGCGCCTCGCGCCGCAACACGGCGAGATACTCTATCAGGGATACTCCCTCTACGGCATGAGCGAGGCCGAGCGCCGCCGTCTGCTGCGCACCGAGTGGGGCGTGGTGCATCAGCACCCGATGGACGGCCTGCGCCGTCAGGTCTCGGCGGGCGGCAACATCGGCGAACGCCTGATGGCCACCGGCGCGCGCCATTACGGCAATATCCGCGCTACGGCGCAGCACTGGCTGGAAGAAGTTGAAATCCCCGCCTCGCGCATCGACGACCTGCCCACCACCTTCTCCGGCGGTATGCAGCAGCGCCTGCAGATTGCCCGCAACCTGGTGACCCATCCGAAGCTGGTGTTTATGGATGAACCCACCGGCGGGCTGGACGTCTCCGTGCAGGCGCGCCTGCTCGACCTGCTGCGCGGCCTGGTGGTAGAGCTGAACCTTGCGGTGGTCATTGTCACCCACGATCTGGGCGTTGCGCGCCTGCTGGCGGACCGTCTGCTGGTGATGAAGCAGGGTCAGGTGGTGGAAAGTGGGTTAACCGACCGCGTGCTCGACGATCCCCACCATCCCTACACCCAACTGCTGGTGTCGTCCGTGTTGCAGAACTGAGGTTGCTGCTGCCGGGTGGCGCTGCGCTTACCCAGCCTATGAATAGCGCACCTGTAGGCCGGGTAAGGCGTAGCCGCCACCCGGCAAAACGAATCGCGAGGCCAACATGATCCACGTACAAAACGTAAGTAAGACCTTTGTGCTCCACCAGCAAAACGGCGTGCGTCTGCCGGTGCTGCAAAATGCCTCTCTGGAGGTGAATCGCGGCGAATGCGTGGTGCTGCACGGCCACTCCGGCAGCGGAAAATCGACCCTGCTGCGCTCCCTGTATGCCAACTATCTGCCCGACGAAGGCCATATTCACATTCGCCACAATGATGAGTGGGTGGATCTGGTACAGGCCCCCGCGCGTAAAGTGCTGGAGGTGCGGCGCTCGACGATCGGCTGGGTGAGCCAGTTTCTGCGGGTGATCCCGCGGATCTCCGCCCTGGACGTGGTGATGCAGCCCCTGCTGGATCTCGGCGTGCCGCGCGAAACCTGCGCCGCCAAAGCCGCCAGCCTGCTGACGCGCCTCAACGTGCCCGAGCGCCTGTGGCACCTCGCCCCGTCGACCTTTTCCGGCGGCGAGCAGCAGCGCGTCAATATCGCCCGCGGCTTTATCGTCGACTACCCGATTCTGCTGCTGGATGAACCCACCGCCTCGCTCGACGATAAAAACAGCGCGGCCGTAGTGGCGCTGATCGAACAGGCCAAAGCGCGCGGGGCGGCGATCGTCGGGATCTTCCACGACGAGACCGTTCGCACCCGCGTCGCAGACAGACTGCACCCGATGGGGACTCCCGTATGATTATCAATAACGTCAAGCTGGTGCTGGAAAATGAAGTCGTTGATGGCTCGGTTGAAGTCCATGAAGGCGTTATTCGCGCCTTTGCCGAAACCCAAAGCCGTACCCCTGAAGCGATGGACGGTGACGGCGGCTGGCTGCTGCCGGGGCTGATTGAACTGCATACCGACAATCTGGACAAATTCTTCACCCCGCGTCCGAAGGTGGACTGGCCCGCCCATTCAGCCATGAGCAGCCACGACGCGCTGATGGTCGCCAGCGGCATCACTACCGTACTGGACGCGGTGGCCATTGGCGACGTGCGCGACGGCGGCGATCGCCTGGAGAATCTGGAGAAGATGATCAACGCCGTGGAGGAGACGCAAAAACGCGGCCTCAACCGCGCCGAGCACCGTCTGCACCTGCGCTGCGAGCTGCCGCACCACACCACCCTGCCGTTGTTTGAAAAACTGGTCGGGCGCGAGCCGGTCTCGCTGGTCTCTCTGATGGATCACTCGCCGGGACAGCGTCAGTTCGCCAATATTGAGAAATATCGCGAATACTATCAGGGGAAATATTCTCTCAGCGATGCGGAGATGGCCCGTTACGAAGAAGAGCAGCTGGCGCTTGCGGCACAATGGTCACAGCCTAACCGCCTCAGGATTGCCGCGATGTGCCGGGACCGCAATATCGCGCTGGCCAGCCATGACGACGCCACGCACGATCACGTGCTTGAATCCCACCAGCTTGGCAGCGTGATCGCCGAATTTCCCACCACGTTTGAAGCGGCTGAAGCCTCCCGCAAGCACGGCATGAACGTGCTGATGGGCGCGCCAAATATCGTGCGCGGCGGCTCGCACTCCGGCAACGTTGCGGCAAGCAAGCTCGCTTCCCTCGGCCTGCTGGATATCCTCTCGTCCGACTACTACCCCGCCAGCCTGCTGGATGCGGCGTTCCGAGTGGCCGACGACGAGGGCAACCGCTTTACACTGCCGCAGGCGATTCGCCTGGTGACGAAAAACCCAGCCTCGGCGCTTAACCTTCACGATCGCGGAGAAATTGCCGAAGGGAAACGTGCGGACCTGGTACTCGCCCACCGTAAGGGCGAGCACGTTCATATCGACCACGTCTGGCGTCAGGGAAAAAGGGTGTTCTGATGGGGAGATTAATCTGGCTAATGGGGCCTTCAGGTTCCGGTAAGGACAGCCTGCTGTCCGCCTTACGGCAGCGGGAACATCCGCAGCTGCTGGTGGCGCACCGCTATATTACCCGCGCGGCCAATGCAGGGAGTGAAAACCATATCGCCCTGAGCGAGCAGGAGTTTTTCATCCGTGCCGGGCAAAACCTGCTGGCGCTGAGCTGGCATGCCAACGGCTATTACTACGGGATCGGTATTGAGACCGATCTGTGGCTGCATGCGGGGTTCGATGTGCTGGTTAACGGCTCGCGGGCGCATCTTCCGCAGGCGCGCGCCCGCTATGGAGCAGCCCTGCTACCGGTCTGTCTGCAGGTTTCGCCGGACGTTCTGCGCAGCCGGTTGCAGAGCCGGGGGCGTGAATCAGCCCGTGAGATCGATCAGCGGCTAGAGCGTGCGGCCCGCTATGCCCCGTCCGACTGCCACATCCTCAATAACGACGGAAGTTTGCTACAGTCAGTCGATACCTTTTTATCGCTTATCCGTCAGAAGGAGAAACAGCATGCCTGACTGCCAGCTTCGCCCCGCTACTGCCGACGATGCGCAGATTGTCTATGCCCTGATCTGCGAACTGAAACAGGCAGAGTTCGACCATCAGGCGTTCCACGCCGGATTTCTTGCCAACCTCAAGGATCACAATATGCGCTACCAGCTTGCCGAGCTGGGCGGACATGTTGTCGGCATGATCGGCCTGCATATGCAGTTTCACCTCCATCACGCGCGCTGGATCGGCGAAATCCAGGAGCTGGTGGTGATGCCGCAGGCGCGTGGGTTAAAGGTGGGAAGCCAGCTGCTGGCCTGGGCGGAAGAGGTGGCACGGCAGGCCGGCGCGGAGCTGACCGAACTTTCCACCAGCGTGAAGCGCACAGACGCGCACCGTTTTTACGTTCGTGAAGGATACACGCAGAGCCATTTCCGATTCACCAAACCGCTGTAGAGGTGCGTTATGAGTCTGACGATCACGTTAACGGGAACCGGAAGCGCGCAACTCGTGCCGGTCTTTGGCTGCGACTGCGCGGCGTGTCGCCGGGCGCGCCTGCAGGAGACCTATCGCCGTCGCCCCTGTAGCGCGGTGGTCAAATTCAACGATGCGGTGACGCTGCTGGACGCGGGCATTCCGCACCTGATGGACGACTGGCCCGCAGGCAGCTTCCAGCAGTTTTTGCTCACACATTACCATATGGATCACGTTCAGGGTCTCTTCCCCCTGCGCTGGGGCGTTGGCGCGACGATTCCGGTTTACGGTCCGCCGGACGAAGCAGGATGCGACGACCTGTTTAAACACCCGGGGATTCTGGATTTCAGCCACACGGTCGAACCGTTTGTGATGTTTGAACTTCAGGGGATGCGGGTTACGCCGCTGCCGCTCAACCATTCAAAACTGACCTTCGGGTATTTACTGGAATCGGCCCACAGCCGCGTGGCCTGGCTTTCCGACACCGCCGGGCTGCCGGAAAAAACAGTGAAGTTCCTGCTCAACAATCAGCCGCAGGCGATGATTATCGACTGCAGCCATGAACCGCGCGACGAGACGCCGCGAAACCATTGCGACTTAAATACCGTGATGGCGCTAAACGAGGCGATTGGCTGCCCGCAGGTGATCCTGACCCACATCAGCCATCAGTTTGACGTGTGGATGATGGATAATCCGCTGCCCGACGGCATTGAAGCGGGGTATGACGGGATGGTGCTGATGCTGGATTAGGTTTTCTCCCTCTCCCGTGGGAGAGGGTTGGGGTGAGGGGAACAGGCCGCACTTAGCCTCGATCGTAATCGTCCTCTAACCTGCGCTCATCCTCTTCTAACCGACGGCGATCGTCATCCAGCTGTCGCTGGCGCTCGTCTAAACGGCGTCGTCTGTCCTCAAGCTGTCGACGACGATCGTCGTACTGTCTGCTGTCGATTTGACGGCTGCGGTCATAACGATCGTCATCGCTGCTGCTGCGACTGCTGCTGGGATTATAGGCATCGTTGATCGCCTGCTGAATGTTGCCAATAGCATCATCAACAATATCGGCATGAGCCAGTTGGCTGGTGAGTGACAGCAGACCGAATAACAGAGCAGTTGAGTAACGTTTCATAAGGCCAGACTCGCAGGTGAACTGACCTTACGATAATGAACGGCAGGGAACTGGGGTAGCGGAGGAATCTCAAATTACCATCATTTTCCGCAGCGCCTGCGCCAGCTGCACCCGCGTAAACGGCTTACGCAGTAACGGAACGTCCGGCAACTGAGGGTTATGCGTGGGTCGTAAATCCTGGCCGCTGATCAGCAGCACCGGAAGCTGCGGATAATGATTACGCACATGGTTTATCACCTCGGCTCCGCTGAGGCTGCCGGGCAACATCAGGTCGCTGATAAACATGCCAATATCCGGTGATGCCGCCAGCATGCTCAGCGCCTGCTCGCCGTTGTCCGCTTCAAGCGTCAGGTAGCCAAGCTGATGCAGCTGCTCGCACAGGGTCTGACGGACATCCGCCTCATCTTCCAGCACCAGCACCAGGCGCTCGCTCTCGACGGAGGCGGTGGCTGACAGCGCTTCATCAACTGCAGCGGCGGGCTGCGTCGAGCGCGGGAGGTGAAGCCGCACGGTCGTCCCCTGCCCCGGCGCGCTTTCAATCTCCACGCGCCCACCGGACTGGCGCACAAAGCCATAGACCATCGACAGGCCTAACCCGCTCCCGCTTCCGGTCTGCTTGGTGGTGAAGAACGGTTCAAAGACCCGGGATTTCACCTCCTGCGACATGCCGCTGCCGCGGTCAATGACCTCCAGCGCCACCATATCCTGCCTGCGACCGTCGCTGCGGGTGACGCGCTGATTCCAGGTGCGAATTTTAATCACCCCGCTTTGCCCTTCCATCGCATCGCGGGCGTTCATCACCAGGTTGATGATGGCGTTTTCCAACTGGCTGACGTCTATCCACGCGGGCCAGGCCGGCGATTGCGCTTCAATCTCCAGGGTCAGGGTGGCGGGCAAGGAGTGGCGCATCAGTTCCCGAAGGTTCTCCAGCAGCGGCAGCATCTCTACCGCATGTGGCGTCAGGGATTGCTTGCGGGAAAACGCCAGCAGGCGCTGGGTCAGTAAGGCGCCACGCTCGGCCGCCTTCAGCGCCCGGGTAATGCGCGGCGCATCTTTTGATTCGGGGTCGGTGAGCTCAAGGCTGCCGATGATCACCGCCAGCAGGTTATTAAAATCATGCGCCAGCCCGCCGGTCAGCTGTCCGACTGCCTTCATCTTCTGGCTATGTAGCAGCGCCTCTTCCAGCCCCTGACGCTCGACGCGGTCGATCTCCATCTGCGTGGTTTTTTCTTTCAGCAGACGCGTGGTGTGCTCAAGCGAGGCGGTATTGCGGGCAAAAACGTTAAACGCGCGCGCCAGTTCACCCAGCTCATCGCGCCGCTGGAGGGCGGGAACGGAAACATCCTGTTCGCCGTGAGCAAGGCGCGACATCGCCCGGGAAATGGCCGTCAGGTTAGAGGCCAGATTGCGGTAGATATACCAGCAGGCGCACCCGGTGATGATCAGCGCCAGGATGGCGAAGATGCTGATAAACACGCTGATGGATTGCAGCTCGTGATGACTCTGGTCAGTACGAAGCCGGGAGGCCTGCGCCACCTGCCCGACGTACTGATTGATGTCGCTATTGAGGATCGCCACCAGCGCCTTGATGTGGAACATATACCAGCTTATCGCCAGATCGCTCTCCTCCAGTTGCTTCGACAGCGGGGCGAGCTTGCCTAGCTCGGCATTAAAATCAGGCAAAACCTCCTTCACGACCGGCTGTACGGCATTTCGGGGCAGCGTTGCGGCCACTGCGTCCAGTTGATGAACGGTCGCGCGCGGCGAAGGGGTGTCGATGGCAGCAGCGATCAGCCGATCCATCTCCATCAGCTGCTGCGCATCCGGAACATTGCTGCCATAGCGGCGGTTGATGTCCTGCAGATGACGCAGGTAGCTCTGGCTTTGATATAGCGAGCTGAGCAGCGCGTTACGTTCCAGATGGCGTCGCTGCCCGCGCTCAAGCATCTCCGTCACGCTCTGCTGCAACTCATTGCTTCGCTGAATAATGCGCGCCACCAGCGCCGGCTCCTGCTGCGCCAGCGGCGCATCGGCAAGCTGTTCCAGCGAGCGGCGCAGCGCCATTTGCATCTGCTTCAGGCGCTCGGCTTCGCCTTTGTACTCCAGCGCCCCGACGACCTGCGAGAGCCGCACCGCCGCCGTCGCCACGTTGGCGGTATCACGGGCCAGGTTCATGCTGCCGGTCATGTCATCCAGCGTTTGCTGCTGAACCTGCTCCTGGATTTGACTGGCGTGACGAAAGCCTAGCACCGCCACGCCGCTCACCATCAGCGTCACGGCGACCACCAGCAGATTAAATATCAGCAGGCGACCGCGGGCGCTGGCGAAAAACGGGGGGCGTGAAGACATGTTGACTCCGTAACTGTGATCCACATTAGCTATTCATAACTATGACAAATATGAACAGCTTCTGACATTTTGCATTTACGCACCTGTGATGAAGTGCAGAAATCGGCATTCACAGGAGATCCGCCATGAGCAGAACCCCGGTATTAGAGATGCGCAGCATTGCCAAAACGTTTGGCAGTTTCCACGCGCTCAAGGGTGTGGATTTGACGGTTTTCCCCGGTGAGATCCACGCGCTGATGGGGGAAAACGGCGCGGGAAAAAGTACGCTGATGAAAATCCTCGCCGGAGCCTATACCGCCACCAGCGGCGAGATCCTGATCGATGGCCAGCCGTTTCACATTAAAGGGCCGAAAGATGCGCTGGCCGCAGGCATCACCCTGATTTATCAGGAGATGCAGCTCGCGCCCAATCTGACCGTTGCCGAAAATATCTTCCTCGGCAGCGAGCTGTCGCGCGGCGGGATGGTGCAGCGCAAAGAGATGGCCGCCCAGGCGCAGGCGGTGATTGACCGTCTCGGCGCGCAGTTCAGCGCCACCGACCTGGTGATGAAGCTGACCATCGCCGAGCAGCAGCAGGTGGAGATCGCCCGCGCGCTGCACCGCAACAGCCGCATTCTGGTGATGGATGAACCCACCGCCGCCCTCTCCTCGCGGGAAACGCATCGTCTGTTCGAACTGATTTTGCGCCTGCGCGATGAAGGGATGGCGATCATCTATATCAGCCACCGCATGGCCGAAGTGTATGAACTCTCTGACCGCGTCAGCGTTCTGCGCGACGGGCAATACGTCGGCAGCCTGACGCGCGACAAGCTGAATGCCTCTGAGCTGGTGCGCATGATGGTGGGCCGCCCGCTAAGCGACCTGTTCAACAAGGAGCGTGACATTCCCCTCGGCAGCCCGCGCCTCAACGTGCACCACCTCACCGACGGTAAAAAAGTACAGCCCTGCAGCCTGCAGGTGCGTTCCGGCGAAATCGTCGGGCTGGCGGGGTTGGTCGGGGCCGGACGCTCCGAGCTGGCGCAGCTTATCTTCGGCGTACGTAAAGCCACCGGCGGCATGATTGAGGTCGACGGAGAGCCGGTGGTGATCCACTCCCCGCGCGCGGCCATCGAAAACGGCATCGGTTTTCTCACCGAAAACCGCAAGGAGCAGGGGTTGTTTCTGGAGCTGGCGGCGCAGGAGAACATCACCATGGCGACGCTGGAACGCGACGCCACCTTCGGCATGCTAAACCGTAAAAAAGCCCAGTCGATTTCCGATGATGCCATTGCCCTGCTCAACATCCGCGTGCCGCATTCGCAGGTGCGCGCGGGCGGGCTCTCGGGCGGCAACCAGCAAAAGCTGCTGATCTCCCGCTGGGTGGCCATCGGTCCGCGCATTCTGATTCTGGACGAACCCACCCGCGGCGTGGACGTCGGCGCGAAAAGCGAGATCTACCGCATCATGAACCAGATGGCGCGCAAAGGGGTGGCGATTTTGATGATCTCCAGCGAGCTGCCGGAAGTGGTGGGGATGAGCGACAGGGTGTACGTGATGCGTGAAGGCAGCATTGCGGGCGAGCTCCACGGGCGCGACATCTCTCAGGAAAACATCATGACGCTGGCAACCGGCGTGAACGACACTCATCATCAGGCGGTGTAACCATGACACATTCAACCAGTCCGCAGCAGGTGGCGAAATCCGCCTCCGCAAAAAAAATGCTGATGAGCGATCTGATGCAAACGGTCGGTATTTTGCCGATTCTGATCCTGATTGTGGCGGTATTTGGCTTTATTGCCCCGAACTTCTTTACCGAGAGCAACCTGCTCAACATTACCCGTCAGGCGTCGATCAACATCGTGCTGGCGGCGGGAATGACCTTCATCATTTTAACCGGCGGGATTGACCTCTCCGTGGGCTCGATTCTGGGCACTACGGCGGTAGCGGCGATGGTGGTCTCGCTTATCCCTGAATTTGCCATGCTCTCCATTCCGGCCGCGCTGATGCTCGGCATGGTGCTGGGCCTGTTCAACGGCGCGCTGGTGGCCTTCGCCGGACTGCCGCCCTTCATCGTGACGCTCGGCACCTATACGGCACTGCGCGGTGCGGCGTATCTGCTGGCCGACGGCACGACGGTCATTAACTCCAACATCAGCTTTGAGTGGATCGGCAATAACTATCTCGGCCCGATTCCGTGGCTGGTGGTGATCGCCCTCGCGGTCATCGCTATCTGCTGGTTCATCCTGCGCCGCACCACGCTCGGCGTACACATCTACGCGGTGGGCGGCAACATGCAGGCGGCGCGACTGACCGGCATTAAGGTCTGGCTGGTGCTGCTGTTTGTCTACGGCATGAGCGGCCTGCTCTCCGGCCTCGGCGGCGTCATGAGCGCCTCACGCCTGTACAGCGCTAACGGCAACCTCGGCACGGGTTACGAGCTGGATGCGATTGCGGCGGTGATCCTTGGCGGCACCAGCTTCGTCGGCGGGATCGGCACGATCACCGGCACGCTGGTCGGCGCGCTGATCATCGCCACCCTTAACAACGGCATGACGCTGATGGGCGTCTCCTACTTCTGGCAGCTGGTGATCAAAGGGGCGGTGATCATCATAGCGGTGCTGATCGACAAATACCGTACCCGACACCATCAAAGTGCATAACAACAACACCCTACAGCTTCGAGGAAAACCATATGCGTTTGAAACCGTTAGTGACCGCGCTCTGTGCTGGCGCGCTGCTTGCCGCAACGCCGTTTGCGCAGGCAAAAGATCTGAAGTCCATTGGCGTGACGGTGGGCGACCTGGCCAACCCGTTCTTCGTGCAGATCACCAAAGGTGCCGAGCTGGAAGCGCGCAAGCTGGCGGGGGATAACGTCAAGGTGACGCTGGTCTCCAGCGGGTACGATCTGGGCCAGCAGGTGGCGCAGATCGACAACTTTATTGCCGCGAAGGTAGACATGATCATCCTCAACGCCGCGGACTCCAAAGGAATCGGCCCAGCGGTGAAGCGTGCGAAGGACGCCGGGATCGTGGTCGTGGCGGTTGACGTGGCGGCGGAAGGGGCTGATGCCACCATCACCTCCGATAACACCCAGGCGGGCGAAATGGCCTGTAAGTACATTACCGACCGCCTGAAAGGCAAAGGCAACGTGGTGATCATCAACGGACCACCGGTCTCTGCGGTGCAAAACCGCGTGGAAGGTTGTCAGACGGAGTTCAAAAAACACCCGGATATCAAGGTGCTCTCGGATAACCAGAACGCCAAAGGCAGTCGTGAAGGCGGTCTGGAAGTCATGACCTCCCTGCTGGCGGCCAATCCGAAGATCGACGGCGTGTTTGCGATTAACGATCCGACGGCGATCGGCGCCGATCTGGCCGCGAAGCAGGCGCAGCGCAATGAGTTCTTTATCGTCGGCGTGGATGGTTCCCCGGACGGTGAGGAAGCGCTGAAGCGTGAAAACTCGCTGTTTGTGGCAACCCCGGCGCAGGATCCGCAGGTGATGGCGGCAAAAGCGGTGGAGATCGGCTATGACATTCTCCAGGGCAAACCTGCGCCGAAAGCGCCCGTGCTGATCCCGGTGACGATGATCGATAAAAAGAACGTCGGCACGTATAAGGGGTGGACGGTTAAATAACCTCGCTGCGGCCTGATGCCCTCACCCTAACCCTCTCCCACCGGGAGAGGGAACTTATTCCCCCTCTCCCTTGAGGGAGAGGGTCGGGGTGAGGGGGTGGCATAAAATTCAAGGAGTACCATGAAACGCTCCGACATCAATGAAATTCTCGGCCACACGCGGCAGTTCTTTTCCATGCACGACGTTCATCTCCCGCCGTTTGCCAGCTTTCCGCCAACAAAATGGCAGCAGCTTGACCAGGCCGCGTGGCGGGAAGTGTTCGACCTCAAGCTCGGCTGGGACGTGACGGCGTTCGGCGGCAATAACTTTGCCGCACAGGGCCTGACGCTGTTCACCCTGCGCAACGGCTCGCCCAACGGGGTGCCGTATGAAAAAGGCTATGCCGAAAAAATCATGCACGTGCGCGACGGCCAGGTGACGCCGATGCATTTTCACTGGCGTAAGCGAGAAGACATCATCAACCGGGGTGGCGGGAACCTGATTGTAGAATTGTGGAATGCCGGTGCACATGAAGAGACGGAAAACACCGACGTGACGGTCACCGTCGACGGCTGCCGTCAGACCCACGCCCCCGGCAGCCAGCTGCGCCTGCTGCCCGGGGAAAGCATCTGCCTGACGCCCGGTCTTTATCACAGCTTCTGGGGCGAACGCGGCTTCGGCGACGTGCTGGTCGGGGAAGTGTCCTCAGTAAACGACGACGAGCACGACAACCACTTTTTGCAACCCGTTGCCCGCTATAACAACATCGAAGAAGACGAACCGGCGCTGCTGGTGCTGTGCAACGAGTACAACCTGTTTCGGATATAAGGGGTGAATGATGCCATTGATTTCTCTTGCCGACGGTCTTGCGCACGCCAGACAACACCGCTACGCGCTGGGCGCGTTTAACGTGCTCGACTCCCACTTCCTGCGCGCGCTGTTCGCCGCCGCAAAGCAGGAGCGCTCGCCGTTTATCATCAACATCGCCGAAGTGCACTTTAAGTACGTGTCGCTGGATTCGCTTGTCGAAGCGGTGAAGTTCGAGGCCGCCCGTCACGCTATTCCCGTGGTGCTCAACCTCGATCACGGCCTGCATTTTGACGCCGTGGTGCGCGCCCTGCGCTTAGGGTTCAGCTCGGTGATGTTCGACGGCTCTACGCTGAGCTACGAGGAAAACATTCGCCAGACGCGGGAAGTGGTGAAGATGTGCCACGCGGTGGGCGTCTCGGTGGAGGCGGAACTGGGCGCGGTCGGGGGCGATGAAGGCGGCGCGCTGTACGGGCATGCGGATGAAGCTTTCTTTACCGACCCGCAGCTGGCGCGCGAATTTGTCGATTCAACCGGCATTGACGCGCTGGCGGTTGCTATCGGCAACGCGCACGGCAAATACAAGGGCGAGCCGAAACTCGATTTCCCCCGTCTGGACGCCATTCGCCAGCAGACGGGGCTGCCGCTGGTTTTACACGGCGGCTCCGGGATTAGCGATGCCGACTTCCGTCGCGCGATTGAGCTGGGCATTCATAAAATCAATTTCTATACCGGCATGTCGCAGGCCGCGCTCGCTGCCGTTGAGCAGCGCATGGCGAAGCGCCAGCCGCTGTATGATGAATTTGCCGAGCTGCTGCTGGGGATAGAAGAGGCGATAACCGATACGGTCGCCGAACAGATGCGCATCTTCGGCAGCGCGGGGCAGGCATAATGGAACGTAAGGGCATCATCGCCGCAGGCAATATGCTGGTGGACCACGTCCACCAGATCGTGCAGTGGCCAGAGCGCGGCTGGCTGGCGGAAATCACCCACAGCGAACGCTCAACCGGCGGCGCACCGCTCAACGTCCTGCTGACGCTGGCGAAAATGCACATTGGCCTGCCGCTGCAGGCGGTGGGGCTGATCGGGGAAGACAGCGACGGGGACTACATTCTGGCGATGCTCGACCAGTACCACGTCAACCGCCAGCGCGTACAGCGCACCACCTTTGCGCCGACCTCCATGTCGCAGGTGATGACCGATCCCAGCGGACAGCGCACCTTTTTCCACTCGCCGGGCGCCAACCGCCTGCTGGATCTTCCCGCCTTCGATCGCTTAGACGGATCGATGAAGATCTTCCATCTCGGCTACCTGCTGCTGCTCGACAGCCTGGATATGCCCGATGACGAATTTGGCACCCGCAGCGCGCGGCTGCTGGCACAAATGTGCGACCAGGGGTATGAAACCTCGCTCGACCTGGTTTCCCGCAAGGGCGACCCGCGCTACCAGCCGCTGGTGCTCCCTGCCCTGCGCCATCTTGATTATCTGGTCATTAACGAGCTGGAAGCCGGGGAGTTTAGCGGGCTGGAGATGCGCGACGGCAGCGATGCGCTGAACACAGCCCATATTGCTGAAGCCGCCGCACAGCTGCTGGCAGCAGGCGTTCGTCAGCGGGTTGTGATCCACTGTCCGGAAGGGGCATGGGGGGAAGCGCCGGGTGAGCAAGGTCGCTGGATCCCATCATGGTTACTTGAGCAGAAAGAGATTATCGGCAGCGTTGGCGCGGGCGATGCTTTTTGCGCCGGATTTTTATACGGTTGCCATGAATCGCTGCCGCTCACGGAGAGCATTTATCTGGCGCACGCCTGCGCGCGGGCAAGCCTGCTGGCCGCCAACGCGATTGACGGTGCGAAAACGCTGGCCGAGCTGCAGCTGTTTATCAAAGAGAATACTTAGGCCGCTTTCTCGCTATGGGAAACGTCGGTAGCAAACACATAGCCCAACCCACGGATGGTTTTAATGAGTGCAGGCTGATGCGGGTTAGCCTCGATTTTCCGTCGCAGGCGCATGATCAACACGTCAATCGTGCGGTCGAACACGTCGGCGCTTTCGCTGTGGGTCAGCTCAAGCAACCGGTCACGGCTCAGCACCCGACGGGCATTTTGCGTGAGCGCCAGCAGCAGGCCGTACTCGCCCTGGGTTAACGGGACGGGATTACGCTGCGGATCGCTCAGCTCACAGCGGGTGGTATCAAGCGTCCATCCGTTAAACGCAATGCCCGCGACGGGCGCTGCGGGGGATTCCGCAGCAAGCACGCCGGTACGGCGCAATACCGCTTTAACGCGGGCGACCACCACGCGCGGGTTGAACGGTTTGCCAATATAGTCGTCGGCCCCCATCTCCAGCCCCACCACCACGTCTGACTCACTCCCCAGCCCGGTTAACATCACGACCGGTAGCGCCGGTCGCTGCTTTTGCAGCTGCAGCAGAACCTGCAGGCCGTTGATATCCGGCAGCATCATGTCCAGCAGCACAAGCGCGATATTCGGCT
This sequence comes from Enterobacter sp. PL_is514, assembly GCF_055816715.1. Lineage (NCBI taxonomy): Bacteria > Pseudomonadati > Pseudomonadota > Gammaproteobacteria > Enterobacterales > Enterobacteriaceae > Enterobacter > Enterobacter sp. PL_is514. Next base: position 29,843 of record NZ_JBVPGN010000031.1, read on the forward strand.
CCTGCTGCACCTGCCGCAGTGCATCCTGGCCGTTATGGCAGACAAGCACGCTGAAGACGTGCTCGCTCAGCACGTCCTGAAGCAGTTCGCAGACTGCCGTATCGTCATCAACCACCAGAATCGCCGGTTTCATCGTATGCTTCCGTCAGGGGATTATGTTAAGTCTGAACCATTCTGCCGTCGGCTCCAGTCAAATGGTTTTTTCAGTGACGGAAATTCAACCCATGTCACATCCGCTGCCTTGTCGACACGTCAATTTTGACGATTGGCTGTTTTTTGTCAGGGTTTTCACCGCGAAGGGGCCGTAAAGTCAGGGTATACCCATACGAAAAACATGGCATAGAAGCTGCATAGTGGGTGCGAATGATTCGATTAACTGGAGCAGACTGATGAAAAAAGTCGTCACGGTTTGCCCTTATTGTGCCTCAGGTTGCAAGATCCACCTGGTGGTCGATAACGGCAAAATCGTCCGGGCAGAGGCCGCACAGGGGAAAACCAACCAGGGCACGCTATGCCTGAAAGGTTACTACGGCTGGGATTTTATAAACGATACCCAAATCCTCACCCCGCGCCTGAAAACCCCTATGATACGCCGCGAGCGCGGCGGCAAGCTGGAAGCCGTCTCCTGGAACGAGGCGCTGGATTACGTCGCCACGCGCCTGAGCGCCATCAAGGCCAAATATGGCCCGGATGCGATTCAGACCACCGGCTCTTCCCGCGGGACGGGAAATGAAACCAACTATGTGATGCAAAAATTCGCGCGCGCCGTTATTGGAACCAATAACGTCGACTGCTGCGCTCGCGTCTGACACGGCCCATCGGTTGCAGGTCTGCACCAGTCGGTCGGTAACGGCGCAATGAGCAATGCCATCAACGAGATAGATAATACCGATCTCGTCTTCATCTTTGGTTATAACCCGGCGGATTCTCACCCTATCGTCGCGAACCACGTTATTCGCGCTAAACAGAATGGGGCGAAAATCATCGTCTGCGATCCGCGCAAAATTGAAACCGCGCGCATTGCGGATATGCACATTGCATTGAAAAACGGCTCGAACATCGCGCTGTTGAACGCAATGGGGCACGTCATCATTGAGGAGAACCTGTACGACCAGGCGTTTGTCGCGACCCGTACGGAAGGCTTTGAAGAGTATAAGAAAATAGTCGAAGGCTACACGCCAGAGTCGGTTGAAGCGATAACCGGCGTCAGCGCGCAGGCGATCCGTCAGGCGGCCAGGATGTATGCCGGGGCAAAAACCGCCGCCATCCTCTGGGGCATGGGCGTGACCCAGTTCTACCAGGGCGTGGAAACCGTGCGCTCTCTGACCAGCCTCGCAATGCTGACCGGTAATCTGGGTAAAGCCCACGTTGGCGTGAACCCGGTGCGCGGTCAGAATAACGTGCAGGGCGCCTGCGATATGGGCGCGCTGCCGGATACTTATCCTGGCTACCAGTACGTGAAATTCCCGGAGAACCGCGCCAAATTCGCGAAGGCCTGGGGCGTGGAAAGCCTGCCGGAACACACCGGGTACCGCATCAGCGAGCTGCCGCACCGCGCGGCGCATGGCGAAGTGCGTGCGGCCTACATCATGGGTGAAGATCCGCTTCAGACCGACGCCGAGCTCTCTGCAGTGCGTAAAGGGTTTGAGGATCTGGAGCTGGTGATTGTCCAGGATATCTTCATGACCAAAACCGCGGCGGCGGCGGATGTCATTTTACCGTCGACCTCCTGGGGCGAGCATGAAGGCGTCTACACGGCGGCCGACCGCGGCTTCCAGCGCTTCTTCAAGGCGGTCGAGCCGAAGTGGGATCTGAAAACGGACTGGCAGATTATCAGCGAAATCGCCACCCGTATGGGCTACCCGATGCACTACAACAACACCCAGGAGATCTGGGACGAGTTGCGCAGCCTGTGCCCGGACTTCTACGGCGCCACCTATGAAAAAATGGGTGAGCTGGGGTATATCCAGTGGCCGTGCCGCGATGAGTCGGAGGCCGATCAAGGCACGTCCTATCTATTTAAGGAGAAATTCGACACCCCGAACGGGCTGGCGCAATTCTTCACCTGCGACTGGGTCGCGCCGATCGATAAACTCACTGACGAGTATCCGATGGTGCTCTCCACCGTACGTGAGGTGGGCCATTACTCCTGTCGTTCGATGACCGGAAACTGCGCCGCGCTGGCGGCGCTGGCGGATGAACCGGGCTACGCGCAGATCAACACCGCCGATGCGGAACGCCTCGGCATTGAGGATGAAGCGCTGGTGTGGGTGAACTCGCGCAAAGGGCGGATCATTACTCGTGCGCAGGTCAGCGATCGTCCAAACAAAGGGGCGGTCTATATGACCTACCAGTGGTGGATTGGTGCCTGCAACGAGCTGGTAACAGAGAACTTAAGTCCGATAACCAAAACGCCGGAGTATAAATACTGCGCCGTTAACGTTGAGCCGATTGCGGATCAGCACGCGGCGGAACAGTACGTGATCGACGAATATAACAAGCTGAAAGCCCGGCTGCGCGAAAGCGCAATGGGTTGAAGCCGTTAATTCATCGATGAATAAAGGGAGTGAAATATTCACTCCCTTTTTATTTCCGGTTGGCTTATCAATAATATCAATTATTATTCTGGAAAGCGGCTTGCAGAAATAATGTAATTTTCGCGAAAAAGAATTACATCTTTGCATTTTAATTCAGAGGGATAAGATGTGCGGCGGGTGCTTAAGACTTTCTGTCTTGAGCATTGTTGAGGGACAGAAAGTAGAAAGCCCCGGGAAATTTTCATTTACCCGAGGCTACTCCCTCAACTCCCAACAGGTTGAGAGTAGCCTCTTATTCTTTTTTTGACAAGGAGTAAAAGGCATGACGCCATTAAAAACTGCGTTAGGCATCGTCTTTATTATCTGCCTGACGATAGTGATATTTACCTTTATTACTCGCGGGAAGCTCTGCGAGCTCACAATAAAGAGTTAACATCAGGAGGTGGCGGCGAAATTAGCCTGCGTCGCAGGCTAACCTCTATGGGCGGAACAACGGTTCCGCCCGGCTTGTAGGATGCTGAGGTCTTAATGCACCCATTTTTTTCTTTTGCGCCCGCGATTATACTGCGCGGCGTGTACCCAGATGATAAGAATCCATGAAATCCATTTTTCTGTTGTTAGTGTTTTTAACGTCCTTCGCCCGCGCGGATGAGATAGGCAGCCAGTATCAGAAGCAGGCGGAAGCCGGTGATGCGCGTGCCCAGTATTATCTTGCTGATACGTACTTCAGCTCCGGCGACAGCAAGCAGGCCGCGCTGTGGGCAGAGAAAGCCGCAAAAGGCGGCGATGTCGACGCCATGGCTCTGTTGTCGCAAATCCTTTTTACGCAGGGCGATTACGCACAGGCCAAAGCCCTGGCGCAACAGGCAAACATTGCTGGCAGCAAACGCGGCGCGATCATGCTGGCGCGCATTCTGGTGAATACTCAGGCGGGGAAAACTGACTACCCCCAGGCCATCAGACTGCTGCAAACGGCAACCGAAGATATCGACAGCGACTCTGCGGTCGATGCGCAACTGCTGCTGGGGCTGATTTATGCCAACGGCGTCGAGGTAGCGCAGGATGACGTGCAGGCCGCCTCGTGGTTCAAACGGAGTTCAGCCCTTTCGCGTACCGGCTACGCCGAGTACTGGGCGGGGATGTTGTTCAGGCAGGGCGAGAAAGGCTTTATCACGCCAAATAAGCAGAAAGCACTGTACTGGTTGAACCTGAGCTGCACTGAAGGGTTTGATACGGGATGCGAAGAGTTTGATGCGTTAAGCGGGGAGTAAAGTGCCGGGTGGCGCCTTCGCCTTACCCGGCCTACAAAACCCGTAGGCCCGGTAAGCGCAGCGCCACCGGGCTTAGGATGTTACTGGTCAGCCGTCTTATCAAAACGACCCAGCACTTCGCGTTCATATGCCAGCGCTTTTTTGCGGTCGAATTTGTGCTCCCACTTGGCGATAACCAGCACCGCCAGGGCATTGCCCACCACGTTCAGCGCCGTACGCGCCATGTCGAGGATACGGTCCACACCCGCGATAAAGGCCAGACCTTCCAGCGGAATACCGACGCTGCCAAGCGTTGCCAGCAGCACCACGAACGAAACGCCCGGAACGCCAGCAATACCTTTGGACGTCACCATCAGCGTCAGTACCAGTACGATCTCCTGCCACAGCGACAGGTCAATGCCGTACAGCTGCGCAATAAAGATAGCGGCGATACTCTGGTACAGCGTCGAACCATCCAGGTTAAAGGAGTAACCGGTCGGCACCACGAAGCTGGTGATCGACGCTGGCGCGCCGTAGGCTTCCATCTTCTCAATAATACGCGGCAGCACGCTCTCAGAGCTTGCCGTGGAGTAGGCCAGAATCAGCTCATCTTTCAGGATACGAATCAGGATCCAGATGCTCAGCCCGCACAGACGTGCCACGATCCCCAGCACCACCAGCGCGAAGAACAGGATGGCGAAGTGCACCAGGATCACCAGCTTCGCCAGCGGCCACAGGGAGGCAAAACCGAAGTTCGCCACGGTGACGGCGATAAGCGCAAACACCCCTACCGGCGCGTAGCGCATCACCATATGGGTCACTTTAAACATGGTTTCGGAGATAGAGCGGAACACGGTGACCAGCGGCTCACGGTGCGTCGCCGGCAGAGAAGAGAGCCCCAGACCAAACAGCACCGAGAAGAAGATAATCGGCAGCATCTCGCCCTTCGCCATCGACGCCACGATGTTGGTCGGCACCAGCGACAGGATAGTGCCCATCAGGCCGTGCGCGTGGCTCTGCACGTCGGCGGTCGTACTTTGGTATTTCGAAATATCCACCGTAGCCAGCTGCGACATATCAATCCCGGAACCCGGCTGGAACACGTTCGCCAGGGTGATACCGAGAATGATCGCCACCGTAGTGATCACTTCGAAATAGATAATGGTTTTCGCACCAATACGACCTAACTGCTTCGCATCGCCGACGCCCGCAATACCGACCACCAGCGTCGAGATCACAATCGGTACCACAATCATCTTGATCAGATGAATAAAGATATCCCCTGCCGGAGAGAGCAGGTTCGCAATCAGCCATTCGCGGCTGTCGCTGTGATAGTGAAGGTAACTGCCCAACAAGATGCCCAGCACAAGGGCGATTAAGATCTGCCAGGCAAGGCTGACTTTAACGTTTTTCATAGAAACTGACTTCCTCAATGAGCGCCTTATTCACGCAAACTGCATGAATATGGAGACATACTGAAAGGGTATGAATTGTGTTGCGTTGGTTTATGGGATTTTTTAACGCGGCGTATGAGTATCATTTGCGCGACCTGTTGCGCAAGCCTTAAAGAACGACGCGTTTCACTCACAAAAGCGACGATGACGGGAGTTTGTTCTACTTCTTATAAATAACCTTTTGTTATAAAAACGCTTTTTTAAACATAAATGTGAATAATCGTCAGCATAAATTATTTTCCTTCAAAGTTTCATTCGCTCATTTTTCATACTCTTCAAACAATGCGTGATCTGTAGCCCAAATACTAAACAAAGCTTGTAAAGCCCCTACAATTAACGTTTTTGCGACATATTATTAACATCTTACAAGGAGAAAAAAAGCCATGAGCCAAATCCACAAACATGACATTCCCGCAAATATTGCGGACCGTTGCCTGATCACCCCGGAGCAGTACCACGAGAAATATCAGCAATCTATCACCGCCCCGGACACCTTCTGGGGTGAGCAGGGCCATATCCTTGACTGGATCAAACCTTATCAGAAGGTGAAGAACACCTCCTTTGCGCCCGGCAATGTCTCCATTAAATGGTATGAAGATGGCACCCTGAACCTGGCGGCGAACTGCCTTGATCGTCACCTTGCCGAGCGCGGGAATGAGACGGCGATTATCTGGGAAGGCGATGATGCCTCGCAGAGCAAAAATATTACCTATAAAGAGCTGCACCGTGACGTGTGCCGCTTCGCCAACGTCCTGCTGGAAAAAGGCATTAAAAAAGGCGACGTGGTCGCTATCTATATGCCGATGGTGCCGGAAGCGGCGGTGGCCATGCTGGCCTGCGCGCGTATCGGCGCGATTCACTCGGTGATTTTTGGCGGGTTCTCGCCAGAGGCGGTTGCGGGTCGTATTGTCGATTCAAGTTCAAAACTGGTGATCACCGCCGATGAAGGCGTGCGCGCCGGACGCGGTATCCCTCTGAAGAAAAACGTCGACGAAGCGTTGAAAAACCCGAACGTCAAAACGGTCAGCAACGTCATCGTCCTTAAGCGTACCGGCGGCAAAATCGACTGGCACGAGGGGCGCGACCTGTGGTGGAGCGACCTGATTGAAAAAGCGAGCGACCAGCATCAGCCGGAAGAGATGAACGCAGAAGATCCGCTGTTCATTCTTTATACCTCCGGCTCCACCGGTAAGCCAAAAGGCGTACTGCACACCACCGGCGGCTATCTGGTCTATGCGGCCACCACCTTCAAATACGTCTTCGACTACCATCCGGGCGACATCTACTGGTGTACCGCCGACGTGGGCTGGGTCACCGGACACAGCTACCTGCTGTACGGCCCGCTGGCCTGTGGCGCAACAACGCTGATGTTTGAGGGCGTACCCAACTGGCCGACCCCGGCGCGTATGTGCCAGGTGGTCGATAAGCACCAGGTCAATATTCTCTACACCGCGCCAACGGCGATCCGCGCATTAATGGCGGAAGGCGACAAAGCCATCGAAGGCACCGACCGCTCTTCATTGCGCATCCTCGGTTCCGTGGGCGAGCCCATTAACCCGGAAGCCTGGGAGTGGTACTGGAAGAAAATCGGCAACGAGAAATGCCCGGTGATGGACACCTGGTGGCAGACCGAAACCGGCGGCTTTATGATCACCCCGATGCCTGGCGCCACGCAGCTGAAGGCCGGTTCCGCGACCCGTCCGTTCTTCGGCGTGCAGCCTGCGCTGGTGGATAATGAAGGCAACCCGCTGGAAGGCGCCACCGAAGGCAACCTGGTGATCACAGACTCCTGGCCGGGTCAGGCGCGTACCCTGTTCGGCGATCACGATCGCTTCGAGCAGACTTACTTCTCGACCTTTAAAAACATGTACTTCAGCGGCGACGGCGCGCGTCGTGACGAAGATGGCTATTACTGGATAACCGGGCGCGTGGACGACGTGCTTAACGTCTCCGGCCACCGTCTGGGTACCGCGGAGATTGAATCAGCGCTGGTGTCGCATCCGAAGATTGCCGAAGCCGCCGTTGTCGGTATTCCGCACAACATCAAAGGCCAGGCAATTTACGCCTATGTCACCCTGAACCACGGGGAAGAGCCGTCGCCAGAGCTCTACGCTGAGGTGCGCAACTGGGTGCGTAAAGAGATTGGCCCGCTGGCAACGCCGGACGTGCTGCACTGGACCGACTCGCTGCCGAAAACCCGCTCCGGCAAAATTATGCGTCGTATCTTGCGCAAAATCGCGGCAGGGGACACCAGCAACCTCGGTGATACCTCAACGCTCGCGGATCCTGGCGTGGTGGAAAAACTGCTCGAAGAGAAGCAGGCCATCGCAATGCCCTCGTAATCTTTCTCCCTCTCCCCGTGGGAGAGGGCCGGGGTGAGGGCATCAGACCGCACCTTCCTACCCTAACCCTCTCCCCATAGGGGAGAGGGGATAAAACAAACCAACCTTACCTCTGGAGAACTCTGTGATGAATAACGATATTTGTCAGCAGATAGAGAATAGTGCGCACTACAGGGAGCTCGTCGATAAGCGGCAACGGTTTGCCTTCATCCTTTCCATCATCATGCTGATTATCTATGTCGGCTTTATTCTGCTGATCGCCTTTGCCCCACACTGGCTGGGCACCCCGTTGCACGAGGGGACCAGCGTGACGCGCGGTATTCCGATTGGCATTGGCGTGATTGTGATTTCATTCTTGCTGACCGGCGTCTACGTCTGGCGCGCGAACGGTGAATTCGATCGTCTTAATAAAGCGGTACTGCAAGAGGTAAAAGCATCATGAAGCGAGTTCTGACGGCGCTCGCCGCCACACTTCCCTTTGCCGCCCACGCGGCGGATGCCATTACCGGCGAGGTACAGCGCCAGCCGACCAACTGGCAGGCGATTGTGATGTTCCTGATTTTCGTGGTGCTGACGCTTTATATCACTTACTGGGCGTCGAAACGCGTGCGCTCCCGTAACGATTACTACACCGCAGGCGGCAACATTACCGGCTTCCAGAACGGGCTGGCGATTGCGGGTGACTTTATGTCCGCCGCCTCCTTCCTTGGCATCTCCGCGCTGGTCTACACCTCCGGCTATGACGGCCTGATTTACTCCCTCGGCTTCCTCGTCGGCTGGCCGATCATTCTGTTCCTGATTGCCGAGCGCCTGCGCAACCTGGGCCGCTATACCTTCGCCGACGTGGCCTCGTATCGCCTGAAACAGGGGCCGATTCGCACCCTCTCCGCCTGCGGCTCGCTGGTGGTAGTGGCGCTGTACCTGATTGCGCAGATGGTGGGCGCGGGTAAATTGATCCAACTGCTGTTCGGCCTGAACTACCATATCGCGGTGGTGCTGGTTGGCGTACTGATGGTGATGTACGTGCTGTTCGGCGGCATGCTGGCGACGACCTGGGTGCAGATCATCAAAGCCGTGCTGCTGCTGTTCGGCGCCAGCTTTATGGCCTTTATGGTGATGAAGCACGTCGGGTTCAGCTTCAATAACCTGTTTACCGAAGCCATGGCGGTCCACCCGAAAGGGGAAGCAATCATGAGCCCGGGCGGGCTGGTGAAAGACCCGATATCGGCGCTTTCACTGGGTCTCGGACTGATGTTCGGTACCGCGGGTCTGCCGCATATTCTGATGCGCTTCTTCACCGTGAGCGACGCGCGTGAAGCGCGCAAGAGCGTCTTCTACGCCACCGGCTTCATGGGTTACTTCTACATTCTGACCTTTATCATCGGCTTTGGCGCGATCATGCTGGTGGGGGCGAACCCGTCATTTAAAGATGCCGCAGGCGCGCTGATTGGCGGTAACAACATGGCGGCGGTGCACCTGGCGGACGCGGTGGGCGGTAACCTGTTCCTCGGCTTTATCTCTGCCGTGGCTTTCGCCACCATTCTTGCGGTGGTTGCGGGTCTGACGCTGGCCGGGGCGTCGGCGGTCTCGCATGACCTCTACGCCAACGTCTTCCGCAAAGGCGCGAGCGAGCGCGATGAGCTGAAGGTCTCCAAAATCACCGTGCTGGTGCTGGGCGTGGTGGCGATTCTGTTAGGCATTCTGTTCGAGAAGCAAAACATCGCCTTTATGGTGGGGCTGGCCTTCTCCATTGCGGCAAGCTGTAACTTCCCGATCATCCTGCTCTCCATGTACTGGTCGAAACTGACTACCCGTGGCGCGATGATTGGCGGCTGGCTGGGGCTGCTGACGGCGGTGATCCTGATGATTCTGGGCCCGACGATCTGGGTGCAGATCCTCGGTCACGCAAGCGCCATCTTCCCGTATGAATACCCGGCGCTGTTCTCCATTGCCGTGGCGTTTATCGGCATCTGGTTCTTCTCGGCCACCGACAATTCGCCGGAGGGTAACCTGGAGCGCGAAAAATTCCGCGCCCAGTTTATTCGTTCACAAACCGGTCTCGGCGTCGAGCAGGGCCGCGCGCACTAAGCCTTTCTCCCCGGCCATTCTGGCCGGGGAGCTTAAAACATCACCCACGCCACCAGCGGTGCAACCAGCACCATCACCACGCCCGACAGCATCATCACCAGGCTCGCGACAACGCCCTCCTGCTGCCCCAGCTCATAGGACCGTGCCGTGCCCGCGCCGTGCGACGCCGCGCCGAACCCTGCCCCTTTCGCCATGCCTTCGCGAATGGAAAGCCGCAGGAACAGCATATCGCCCACCGCCATCCCAAAGACGCCCGTCACCACCACAAACAGCGCCACCAGGTCCGGCTGCCCGCCGAGCGGTTTTGCCGCCGCCAGCGCAAACGGCGTGGTCACCGAGCGCACGGCCAGGCTGCGCTGAATTTCATCGGGCAGCGTAAACAGTCTCGCCAGCCAGACGGAGCTACAGACCGCGACCACCGTGGCGGTGACAACGCCCGCGCTGAGCGACATCCAGTGGCGTTTGATAATCGCCAGGTTGTCGTAAACGGGCACGGCAAAGGCGATGGTCGCCGGGCCGAGCAGCCACAGCAGCCAGTGGGATTCGCCAATGTAGTTCTGCCAGGAAATGTGGCCAAAGACCAGCATCAGCACCAGCAGGATCGGCGTGAAGACCAGCGGCATCAGCGGCAGGGCGTGAAAACGGCGATACAGCCGCTTATTGGCAAAGTAGATACCGAGCGTCGCAATCAGGCACAAGACGCTGATCTGAAAGTTAGTCATGTTTGTGCCTGCTGATTTCAAAGCGATACACTTTATCCACCACCCAGGCCGTCGCCCCCAGCACCATCAGCGTACTCAGCGCGATCACCGCAAAGATTCGCCAGCCGTCCACCATCAGCAGCTGCGCATAGTTCACCACCGCCACCACGGCGGGGACAAAGAAAAGCAGCATCTCCGCAAGCAGCCAGCGCGCCCCGGCGCGCACCCAGTTAAGGGGGATCACGCGACACAGAATAAGCGTCAGCATCAGCAGCATCCCCACCAGGTTGGCAGGCAGCGGCAGGTGGAGCCAACCGACAAGATATTCGGCAAAAACAAACAGCCCCGCGTAGAGCAGTACCTGAACCGGGACCTGGAGTCGTTGAACAACGGCAGGCGTAACACGGCTTAACGCCACGGCCATGGGGGTTTTCCTCAAAAATGAGACGAGGCGCCAGTATAGTGAGCGCACGGTGTGGACTGAAATGAATTAAAATCATCAAAGGTATAGTTTCGAGGAATAATCATGGACATAAGAACGCTGCGCTATTTTGTCGAAGTGGTTCGTCAGCAAAGTTTTACCCGCGCAGCGGAGAAGTTGTTTGTCACCCAACCCACCATCAGCAAGATGCTGAAAAACCTCGAAGATGAACTGAACTGTACCCTGCTGATCCGCGACGGGCGCAAGCTGCTGCTGACCGACACCGGACGCGTGGTGTTCGAACGCGGGCTGGCGATTCTGGCGGAGTTCCGCCAGTTGGAAGCGGAGCTGGACGATATAAACCATTTGACGAAAGGGGTGCTTCGCCTCGGCATTCCCCCGATGGTCGGCATGATGATGGCCGGGCCGATTAGCCTGTTTCGCCAGCGTTATCCCGGCGTAGAGCTGAAGATTTCGGAGTTTGGTGGGTTAACCGTCCAGCAGGCCGTCACCAACGGCGAGCTCGACGTAGCAATGACCGCCCTCCCCGTTGAGGAAGAGAGCGGCCTGGCGACGCTTCCGCTCTTTAGCCACCCGCTGTGCGTGCTGGTGCCCCGCTCCGGCGACTGGCTGAAGAGGGAGTCGGTGAAGCCTGAACTGCTCGGCGAGCACCCTCTGCTGATTTACAACGAAGACTTCGCCCTCAGCCGCCAGCTGATGACGCTGTTTAACCAGCATAACGTGAAGCCACGCATTGCGGTACGCAGCGGGCAGTGGGATTTCCTGGCGGCGATGGTGCAGGCCGGCGTGGGGATTGCCATTCTGCCGCAGCCGATTTGCGAGCGTCTGGATAAAAACACGCTGCGCTGGATCCCGCTGGAGAGCGATCTACACTGGCAGTTGGGGATGATCTGGCGTGAAGGAGTGTATTTGTCGCAGAGCGCGCAGGCGTGGCTGCAGTGTTGTGAGGGGTTTTGGGTGCGGTCTGAATAATGCCCGGTGGCGCTGCGCTTACCGGGCCTACGTTCGAACCGTAGGCCCGGTAAGGCGAAGCCGCCACCCGGCAAAACAGCGCTACTGATTCTCTATCAACAGCGCTTCCAGCAGATCCAGATCGTGCAGCAGCTTTTGCAGCGTCTCGTTGCTGATCTGGCGCGTGGCGCGCAGGTGATACAGCTCGGCACGCTCGGAGCGCAGCGCCGCCAGACGGAACCGACGCTCAAGGTTCTCCTCCTGCAGCGAGCTTTCCACGTCGTTACGCCCGTCCGCGCGACGGCGCAAGTTACCAATCACGCGGGAACTCACTTCCGTCAGCAGCTGATTGTCGATGTTCTCTTCCGCATCCGCGGCCAGACGTTCTTCCATTTTCTGGATAGCGACAATCGCCACTTCGGCGGTAGCCGCCCGCGCAATACGCTCCTCTTTATGCTGCTGGGTCGAATCACCGGCATCAATATGCTGGAGTAAAATCGGCAGCATAATCACGCCGACAAACAGTGAGAACAGAATCACGCCCGCTGCCAGGAAGACCAGCTCGTAGCGCGCCGGGAAGACGTCGCCCGTCGGCAGCAGCAGCGGAATGGAGAGGACACCGGCAAGGGTGATCGCCCCGCGTACGCCCGCAAAAGAGGCAATCAGCAGTTCACGCGTTGTCCACGAGCCGAACTCCATCGGCTTTTTCTTCAGGAAACGGACGCTGAAGTTTTTCATCGTCCACAGCCAGCCGAAACGCACCAGCATCAGCGCCAGGTAGATCAGCACGATGTCGGTAAACAGCATCCAGACCTCAACGTTCGGGTCGGCTTCGGCCGCCACCAGCGAGGATTCCATAATGCCCGGCAGCTGCAGGCCCAACAGCAGGAACACCATGCCGTTAAAGACAAACTCCAGCATGGCCCAGGTGCTGTTTGCACGCAGACGCATGGCCAGCGGCGCGCGGCGCATCACGCCGGAGCGGGTAATGGTCATCCCTGCCGCGACCGCGGCCAGAATGCCCGACACGCCGATATGTTCGGCAATCAGATAAGAGGCAAACGGCAGCAGGAACAGCAGTACGATCTGCGTAGCGGGTTCATCGCCGCCCCAGCGGCTGAGGAAACGCAATGAGCGGCCGTACAGCCAGCTCACCACGAAGCCCGCGAGAATACCGCCAATCGCCACCTTGAAGAACTCCAGCGTCGCGCCGCCGACGGTAAAGACCATCGTGCCCATCGCAACGGCCACGGCAAACTTCAGGGCAACCAGGCCGGAGGCGTCGTTCATCAGCGCTTCCCCCTGTAAAATCCCCATGATTTTCTTCGGAATACGGCCTTCACCCACAATGCCGGACAGCGCCACGGCATCGGTTGGCGACAGCACGGCGGCCAGCGCAAAAGCCGGTATTAACGGAATGCCCGGTACCGCCCAGTAGATCAGAAAACCAATCCCGACGACGGTGACCACCACCAGCGCCAGCGCCAGGCCGAAGATCTCGCGCCCGTGCTCAAGGAATTCGCGCGTGGGCGTTTTCCAGCCATCGGCAAACAGCAGTGGCGGGATAAACAGCACGAGGAACAGTTCGGGGTCAAATTCCACGTGCAGGCCAAACGTCGGCCACGCCAGCAGCGCGCCGATGGCAATTTGCATTAATGGCAGGGGGACCTGAAAGGGCAGTACGCGTGTAACCACCCCGGATAGCGAGACCACAAGGGTCATGATGAGTATTGTGAAGAAGATTTCCATGCGTTCCCTGTTTGCTGTGTTGCTTATGTACTCCGGAAGGCGTCGTGCCTTTTATTCTATCTTCCCCAGAGTAACGCAAAAGGCAACAGGATGAGTCCTGAAAATAAAAACGGGCGGCCTGAGCCACCCGTTTTCGCATCAATGGACAACTTAGATTGCCCAGCCGCCCGCGTAGAACGCCACCAGCGCAACGGCGATAATCACGGTGCCGATATTCAGCTTGCGCCACTCACCGGAGACCAGACGACCAATCACCAGCGAAGCGAAGCCGATCATAATGCCGGTCACGATGTTACAGGTCAGCACGATAAAGACTGCGGTGATCAGGCCGGACATCGCGTCCACGAAGTCTGCAAAGTCGATTTTCGCCACGTTGCTCAGCATCAGCAGGCCAACGTACATCAGCGCTGGCGCGGTCGCATACGCCGGAACCAGATAGGAGAGCGGAGAGAGGAACAGGATCAGCATGAACAGCACGCCGACGGTGATCGCCGTCAGGCCGGTTTTACCGCCTGCCGCCGTACCCGCTGCGGATTCGATGTACACCGCCGCAGGTGCCGCACCCACCAGGCCAGAGAAGACGCTGCTCAGGGAGTCAGTGGTCAGCGCTTTGCCGCCATCAATAATCTGACCGTCTTTATCCAGCAGGTTCGCCTGACCGGCCACCGCGCGGATGGTACCGGTCGCGTCAAACACTGCGGTCATCACCAGCGCCAGCACGCTTGGCAGGATCACCGGGTTCAGCGCGCCGACAATATCCAGGCTGCCAATCAGGGAGTTGCCTTTGTCATCGCTCAGCGACGGCATGGCGAAAATGCCGGAGAAATGGACGTTCGGATCGAAAATCAGGCCAACAATGGAAACGCCGATAATGGTCAGCAGAATGCCGCCCGGGACTTTCAGTTTTTCCAGACCGATAATCACCGCCAGGCCGATCAGCGACATAATCACCGGGAAGCTGGCGAAGTGGCCCAGCGCCACCGGCAGACCGTCCAGCGGGTTCTTGATGACCAGACCGACGCCGTTGGCGGCGATCAGCAGCAGGAACAGGCCGATGCCGATACCGGTACCGTGCGCCACGCCCTGCGGCAGGTTGCGCAAAATCCAGCTACGGATGCCGGTCGCTGAAATCACGGTAAACAGCACACCCATCAGGAACACGGCACCCAGCGCAACCGGTACGCTGATGTGCTGACCCAGCACCAGGCTGAACGCGGTAAACGCGGTGAGAGAGATGGCGCAACCAATCGCCAGCGGCAGGTTCGCCCACAGGCCCATCACGATGGAGCCTACGCCGGCCACAAGGCAGGTTGCCACAAAGACAGCCGCTGGCGGGAAGCCCGCTTTGCCCAGCATGCCCGGCACAACGATGACGGAGTAAACCATCGCCAGAAACGTTGTCAAACCGGCAACGATCTCCTGGCGCACGGTGCTGCCGCGGGCCGAAATTTTAAACATGGCGTCAAGTGAACCGCCAGTACGCGCAGATGGCGTAGACATAGAAAACATCCCCTGAGAGTTTTTTAGGAAGTCCGTAAGCGAGGTGGAGACGCCGCTGCCAGCTAAACGTCAAATCCTTGTGTTGCGTTTGCGACGAAAGGGCGTCACAAAAAAAGCAAACGTTTAGCTCCGCGCTTACAAACGGGTGGTCAAATTAAGGCAAACGATTATCTAGCGTAATCCCCGCCCTTTTCAACTGAACTTTATCGTTTTTCGCTAAAATTCACTTATGATGCTGAAGAAATAAACAGAGGATGCGCAAACGTTATCGTCTATGCGCAATTTGTTTACATTTCAGTCCTCGCCCGGGATAGATAACGGCCCCCCTTGCTCCAGCGTTCTTTGCCAGCCAGGGCTGCTCTCAACTTTTGTCTTCCAGGCCTGAATATGCGGCAGATTAGCGATACCGCCGCGCGCCAGCAGGGCAAAGATCGGAAAGCTCATCTGAATATCGGCCATGCTGAGCGCATCCCCGGCAAACCAGCTGTTTTTGGCAAGGTGCGACTCAATAAAGCGCGCATGGGTTTCCAGCTGACGGTTGAGGTACGCTTTCTGCACCCCCTGCCCCAGCGCTTTGCCCAAAGTTCTGATACCAAACGGCACCGGCGGCTTGCCGAGGCTGTTGAAGACCAGCTTCATTAACAGCAGCGGCATCAGGGATCCTTCCGCGTAGTGCAGCCAGAAGCGGTACTGCACCTTATGCGCCGGATCTAAAGGCTTAAGCCGCGACTCGGCATCGTACGTTTCCTGCAGATACTCCAGAATGGCGCCTGACTCTGCGAGAATCAGTCCGTTATCTTCGATGACCGGTGATTTGCCCAACGGATGCACTTTTTTGAGAGCCTCAGGTGCCAGCATGTTCTTTTCACGCTGATAGTGAACGATCTCATAAGGCAGGCCGAGTTCTTCCAACGCCCAGATAACGCGATGCGAGCGCGACTGGTTTAGGTGATGTACCGTGAGCATGGTTTTCTCCTGGTTATTCATACTTTTTAACTATAGAAAATCGAACAACACCGCGAAAAAAATTCGGCTAAAAACCGGTCAGCGAGGCTGGCGAAAAAACGGGTCTTGCATAGAATTAAAGTGTCAGCACAATCCGGAACCTCCCCAACCAGCTCGACACGAGGGGTGCTGATGTCGGGGGAAACCCTCCCGTGAACCAGCGGGATAGAGTGAAAGACAAAGACCGGGAAAAACTAAAGCGCCCTTATGTGGCGCTTTAGTTCTTTATATGCTTTTTGCCGCGCAATCTCAGTCCTCTTCCAGCAACCGTGCCCCCGTCCCCTGCTCGCCCAGCTTGTCCCCGGGGTTACGCAACGGACAATCGCTCCGCGACAGGCAGCCGCAGCCAATGCAGCCATCCAGTTCGTCACGCAGCGCGACCAGCGTATGGATACGCCTGTCCAGCTCTTCGCGCCACTGGGATGACAGCTCTTTCCACTCTTTCGGGCTCAGCGTGTGCCCTTCCGGCAGCACCCCAAAGGCCTCGCCGATCGTGGCCAGGGGAATTCCGATTCGTTGCGCAATTTTGATAATCGCTACGTAGCGGAGCACATCGCGGGTATAGCGGCGCTGGTTTCCTCCGTTACGGATACTCTTGATTAACCCTTTGCTTTCATAGAAGTGGAGCGCCGACACGGCAACGCCGCTTCGCTTTGCCACTTCGCCGGGGGTTAAAAGCGCTTTAATTCGCGGCAATCTCTTTTCCATAAAACCTCTTTACCTCAAGTTAACTTGAGGAATTATACTCCCCCGCAGAGAAAACGACGAATTAACCGAGATAGTTGTATCTACAGAGGGGCAACCTTATGTCGCATCAGCAGATTATTCAGACGCTTATTGAATGGATTGATGACCATATCGACCAACCGTTGAACATCGATGTGGTCGCTAAGAAGTCGGGCTATTCGAAATGGTATTTACAGAGAATGTTCCGCACGGTCATGCATCAGACCCTGGGTGAGTACATTCGCCAGCGCAGACTGCTGCTGGCGGCGCAGGCGCTACGCTCAACGCAGCGGCCAATTTTTGATATCGCGATGGATCTTGGCTATGTGTCGCAACAAACCTTTTCCCGCGTGTTTCGCCGCGAGTTTGACCGCACGCCGAGCGACTATCGCCACCAGTTGAATTAATGAATATCAGTGCAAAGGTTGCTGCTGCCAGGTCATAAATTCCTGGGGCGGCATCGCTTTCGCGAAGTGCCATCCCTGACAAAACTGGACGCCGCGCTTCAACAGCCAGCTCACCTGCTCTGCCGTCTCTACCCCTTCCGCAATGGTTTTCAGCCGCAGGCTTTGCGCCATCTCGATAATATGCTCGGCGATCAGGTGGCTGGTGCTGTTGGTCGTTAAGGTATCGATAAACGATTTATCGATTTTCAGGATATCCACGTTCAGCGAGTAGAGGTTGTGCAGGTTCGAGTAACCGGTACCAAAATCATCAATCGCGACTTCATAACCCGCCTGACGGAAAGCCTGTATCACCGGCGTGGTTTTTGGCACATCGATAAAACCGCGTTCCGTCACTTCTATTTTGATTTGCTGCGCACGGACGGCGTAATGGCGAGCCTTCTCGGAAATCATGGCGATCAGCCGCGAGGAGTGGAAATCCGTGGCCGACAGGTTAATCGAAATATAGAGATGGGGATGCTCGGCCAGGAAATGGCCCAGATCGCTGAACACCTCTTCAACGACATAGTCTGTGATCCGCTCGCTCATCCCCTCATTTTCCGCCAGCGGAATAAACTCCGCCGGACTCATCACCTGCCCGTTAAAACCAGGCCAGCGTAATAACGCCTCCGCGCCCACGCACCGGTTGTTCTTGATATCAATAATCGGCTGATAGTGCACGCAAAGCTGTCGTTTGGTCAGTGCCCGGTGCAGTAAGCGCCCCGGCGAATTGAGCTCACGATGTGTACGGGACCATACCAGCAAAATAATAATGCTGCAGATCATGCCCAGCGGCAGCGTCAACGTCGCCTGGTGATAAAGCGTTTCATAAAAGCGTTTATTCGATGTCGATACAATGGCCGCAATCGGTCTTTTGGGGGAACTTACGATCGTATAAAAGCGGTTATCTTTTTGAAATACCGATTCCTTATCCCGAATCATCGAATTTAATAAAGAAACATTGGCTTTCTGGCTGACGGAAAAGAAAGCATTGGTTACCGTGTCGTACACTCCCCATGAGAGAGAATGATCCGCAGACATGACTTCGCTGTATGAAAGTGGATTGACGACCACCACATAATTTCCGCGCTGCATATATGTCATTTTATAACCAGTATAAAATGGGGTATCGCGATAATAATAGATAGCGACGTCAGGTTTACGCGTGTAATTAGCGACAGGAATAGCGTAGGGGCGATCCGGTGTAAAAACGGTCGAACAAAGAAAATTCTGACCTTGAGCGTAAATTAAATCGGCGACAAACAGGCGGCCACGAACAACGTTCAGCATATATTGACGATGTCCCGGCGTGCAAAGCTCACCCTGATATTTTTCAGCCTCGTCCCGGGCCAGATCAACCTGTTGAATAACCAGTTCTGTTTTGTCTAAAGCCAGTTCAGCAAATGTCCGTAGCTGGGCGCTTGTTTCAGATACGGCTCGTAGCTGGGCAAACCATAGCGCAAGCATCACAGGCAGCATAACTACCATGATGATCCCTACCACCCTGAGCATTTTGCGCCGCGCGCTACGATTCATTTCCCGCCCTATATCCCTGCATGTTGTACGCCTGTAGTAATGAAGGCCGGATGCTTTGTTAAACAGGTGATTACGTTGCATGAATCATGCGAAGTTAGCAACTGACTTTTCGTATTAAAAATCTTAAATTTCGTTATGACGATAATATTTTCCCGTAAGCTAAACTGTAAGTATTCGTTCCGTTTCAATTAAGGAAAATAATTATCCAGCCCGCAAGGGCGGTGGGAAGATAACACAACAGACGATTGTTGATTAAGCCAAACTTGTAACAGCGCGAAAAATCATAACCTCGACATGGCATTTTATGCTATTTGTTCGGGCGTATTTTGTTCGTTGATTTATAAATAATCAGCTGCCACCACCGTTTTTCCTCGCCCCGAATGCTTAGCCTCATATAATGCTTTATCGGCACGCCTCAGCAGGACTGAAGTATCCCGCTGTCCTCCGTTTACTTCCACAACCCCGGCACTAAATGACAGCGACACTTTTCTCTCCCCCACGGCCAGCGGGTTGGTTTGCAGAAAGGTGCGCAACCTGGCGGATAATTGCGCAGCGCCATTGCCGTTTGTTTGCGCCAGCAAGAGCAAAAACTCTTCTCCTCCCACGCGTCCTAATGCCGAATCTGAAGGTGATAACTCACGGATCGCGTTACAAAAGTGAAGGAGCGCCGCATCACCCACCGGGTGCCCCCACTCATCGTTGATCTGTTTGAAGAAATCCAGGTCAAACATCAGGACGCAAAAATGGCTGTTAACCTCCTGCCGGGCACTGGCCGCCAGCGCAAGCTCAAGCTGCTGCAAAATCGCCGAACGGTTAAAGCAGCCGGTGAGATCGTCAGTAGTGGCTTTTACCTGCAGCTGCTGCTCGGCTTTTTTCCGCTCGGTGATATCCAGCCCAATATTGAGGATAGAGTTGTCCGGCAACAGAATGTTGGACCACAGCACCGTCAGCGGGGTCCCGTCTTTGCGTAGCGGATGCCACTCATACATATCCTTCAGCGGCGAGACATTGACCGACTCTCTTACCCGCCGCCGCTCTTCAGGGTCAGGATAAAACAGCGAAAGCGGATCGGCATGTTCCGCGATCTCCGCCATCGTCCAGCCGAATACTTTTTCACATTCGGCATTCCACAGCACGCAGCGGTTAAATTTGTCGAAAGAGTTCATTAAAACCGGGGCGCGTTCAAAAAGCGTCTTATATTGCGTCACGACACGCTGCATTTCCTGGGCAGTTTTCTCCCGGGCAATAATTTCCGCGAAATAGTCTTTTAATTTTTCGACCAGCACCACGACGATATTTTTCAGAATTGGCAGAGAAGAGAGTCGTTCATCAAACGCTAAAAAGAAATAGCCGCTGCAGTGCCAGTTATGGGTTGAAAGTTTGCACAGGACACCGCTATGCAACTGCGCATAGCCCGGGTGCTGAGGAGGAAATAACGCACGGCCAATATTCTCTTTCCAGTAGACCACCCGCCATGAACGATGATGCCGCTGGAGCAGGGTGTCCGCCAGGAAATCGGCCACTTCGAAGGGATGGCAGGTCATCTCCCCGGCGCATACCACGCGCTGTAGCCCATCATCACCATTAACGCTTACCCAGGCAAGACTAGCGCCCAGCGCGCGACTGATGGTCGTCAGCATGTCGGTCAGAGAACATTGAGCATGAAGCTGAGGCATCAGCTTAGCCAGCGCATGCAACGCTTGCATGCTGTCATTAACAATCTCACGTCGGTTTTCTTTCATTTTTTTCGCTGATTATCAGGCGATAAACCGGACGCAACTTTCTTCAGATTCGAAAAATCGACAAACCAACGCACAGGCTGAATCTCAGCGTAGCGAATTAAAAAATAACGTTGTGTGTAATTAAAAACGTACAAAGAAATAAAAAAATAATTAAATTCAAGAACCTGAAAGGTTAGCTGCGAGTAAAATTAATTGTCCACTCAAGCATAAGCCATAGGGTTATTGCTGTAAACATTGTACAGTGTGCATCCTTTTGCATCAGTTTTGCTATCTCAATGAATTCATTATAAAGAGTGCGGGAACTGGAGAACTTAGCCAGCAAAGATATATTTTCACTCAGGCGCCCACTGATTCTCGGCAACTATGAATCACCCGTTTTTCATCACCCCGGGACTGGCGAATAAAACAGCAAACGTGATATAGTTCACACATATAGTGTAACGAAAAAATCTGTTTCATTCAGTTCGTCTGTTTTGTTGAGGATGGGTTTTATGGCAACCATTACTACCAGCATGGTTCTCCTGCGCTGGCCTTTGTTGAGTGCGGTACTGATGTTTTTGGCCAGCACGCTGAACATTCAGTTTCGTAAATCTGACTACGCGGGTCTCGCTGTCATCAGCACCCTGCTGGGGCTGGGTGCAGCCTGCTGGTTTGCAACGGGTCTGCTTGGCATTACCCTGCTGGATATCGCCGCCGTCTGGGAAAACATTAAAGTGGTGATGGTGGAAGCAATGAGCCACACGCCGCCAGACTGGCCGATGGTCATTACCTGATCCCTTCATCAATAAAAAAACCCAGACGATGTCTGGGTTTTTTGTTTTCTCATCCGTTGATCAGAACGGAATGTCGTCGTCGAAATCCATTGGCGGTTCGTTAGACGGTGCCGGAGCAGACTGCTGCTGCGGGCGAGACTGCGCGCCACCGCTGAACTGGTTGCCGCCCTGCGGCTGCTGAGGCTGACCCCAACCGCCCTGCTGCTGGCTCTGACCACCACCTGCCGGTGCACCACCGCCCTGACGGCCACCCAGCATCTGCATGGTACCGCCCACGTTAACCACGACTTCAGTGGTGTACTTCTCAGCACCAGACTGATCGGTCCATTTGCGGGTGCGCAGCTGGCCTTCGATATAGACCTGAGAACCTTTACGCAGATACTCACCGGCCACTTCGGCCAGTTTGCCAAACAGCACAACGCGGTGCCATTCGGTCTGCTCTTTCATCTCTCCGGTCGCTTTATCACGCCAGGATTCGGAAGTAGCCAGCGTAATGTTGGCAACTGCGCCACCACTCGGCATGTAGCGTACTTCCGGGTCCTGGCCCAGATTACCGACGAGAATCACCTTGTTTACGCCTCTGCTGGCCATGTTCGTGTCTCCTGAATACGTTTCTTAATAGTGTAAACGCGCGAGTGTACCATTTCCACGCGGCAATTTGCATAGTTGCGTAGTCGGTTCAGAAATCTCTCGCGAACGTGTCATTGTTACACAGAGAATCAGAAAATGCATTCCAATACTGTATATTCAAACAGGTTAAATTGTGTCATAATTAGCCGTTTCTGACAGCCGTTTGTCCTTCAAACAAATCAGGCAATCCGTGTTCCAACCGGGAAAGGTGAATGGATAAGATCGAAGTTCGGGGCGCCCGCACCCACAATCTCAAGAATATCAACCTCATAATCCCTCGCGACAAACTCATTGTCGTGACCGGGCTTTCGGGGTCTGGCAAATCCTCACTGGCTTTCGACACCCTGTATGCCGAAGGACAGCGTCGTTACGTTGAATCACTCTCTGCGTACGCGCGTCAGTTCCTGTCGCTGATGGAAAAACCGGATGTTGACCATATTGAAGGGTTGTCCCCTGCTATCTCTATTGAGCAGAAGTCCACCTCGCATAACCCACGTTCAACGGTCGGTACCATTACCGAAATTCATGACTACCTGCGTCTGCTGTATGCCCGCGTGGGTGAGCCGCGCTGCCCGGACCACGACGTCCCGCTGGCGGCCCAGACCGTCAGCCAGATGGTGGATAACGTGCTGTCGCAGCCGGAAGGCAAACGCCTGATGCTGCTGGCGCCAATCATCAAAGAGCGTAAGGGCGAACACACCAAGACGCTGGAAAACCTGGCAAGCCAGGGCTATATCCGCGCCCGTATCGACGGTGAAGTGTGCGACCTGTCCGATCCGCCCAAGCTGGAGCTGCAGAAGAAGCACACCATCGAAGTGGTGATTGACCGCTTCAAGGTGCGTGACGATCTCGCCACGCGTCTGGCGGAATCCTTTGAAACCGCGCTGGAACTCTCTGGCGGCACGGCCGTGGTCTCCGACATGGACGACCCGAAAGCGGAAGAGCTGCTCTTCTCCGCCAACTTTGCCTGCCCGATTTGCGGTTACAGCATGCGCGAGCTGGAACCGCGCCTGTTCTCCTTTAACAACCCGGCGGGCGCGTGCCCGACGTGTGACGGCCTGGGCGTCCAGCAATATTTCGACCCGGACCGCGTGATCCAGAACCCGGAGCTGTCGCTGGCGGGCGGGGCCATTCGCGGCTGGGACAAGCGTAACTTCTACTACTTCCAGATGCTGAAATCGCTGGCAGAGCACTACAAGTTCGACGTTGAAGCGCCGTGGGCCAGCCTGAGCCCGAACGTGCACAAAGTGATCCTGTTCGGTTCCGGCAAAGAGAACATCGAGTTCAAATACATGAACGATCGCGGTGATACCTCCGTGCGTCGTCACCCGTTCGAAGGGGTGCTGCACAATATGGAGCGCCGCTACAAAGAGACCGAATCCAGCGCGGTACGCGAAGAGCTGGCGAAGTTCATCAGCAACCGCTCCTGCGCCACCTGCGAGGGCACGCGTCTGCGTCGCGAAGCGCGCCACGTGTTTGTGGAAAACACGGCGCTGCCGACCATCTCAGACATGAGCATCGGCCACGCGATGGACTTCTTCAATAACCTGAAGCTCTCTGGCCAGCGCGCGAAAATTGCCGAAAAAGTGCTGAAAGAGATCGGCGATCGCCTGAAGTTCCTGGTGAACGTCGGCCTGAACTACCTGACGCTTTCCCGCTCGGCGGAAACGCTCTCCGGCGGTGAGGCTCAGCGTATCCGTCTGGCCAGCCAGATTGGCGCGGGCTTAGTCGGCGTGATGTACGTACTGGACGAGCCGTCCATCGGCCTGCACCAGCGCGACAACGAGCGCCTGCTCGGTACCCTGATCCACCTGCGCAATCTTGGCAACACGGTGATCGTTGTGGAGCACGACGAAGATGCCATCCGCGCCGCAGACCACGTGATCGATATTGGTCCGGGCGCAGGCGTGCACGGCGGTCAGGTCGTTGCAGAAGGGACGCTGAAGGACATTATGGCGGTACCCGAGTCACTGACCGGTCAGTACATGAGCGGCAAGCGTAAGATTGAAGTGCCAAAACAGCGCGTAGCGGCAGATCCGGAAAAAGTGCTGAAGCTGACCGGCGCGCGCGGCAACAACCTGAAAGATGTCACCCTGACGCTGCCGGTTGGCCTGTTTACCTGCATCACCGGCGTGTCCGGTTCCGGTAAATCGACGCTGATCAACGATACGCTGTTCCCGATTGCGCAGACGGCGCTGAACGGCGCGACGCTGGCCGAGCCTGCACCGTACCGCGACATCCAGGGGCTGGAGCATTTCGATAAGGTTATCGATATCGATCAGAGCCCGATTGGCCGTACCCCGCGCTCTAACCCGGCGACCTATACCGGCGTCTTCACGCCCGTACGTGAACTGTTTGCCGGTGTGCCTGAAGCACGCTCCCGCGGCTATACGCCAGGACGTTTCAGCTTTAACGTGCGCGGCGGTCGCTGTGAAGCGTGCCAGGGCGACGGCGTGATCAAGGTTGAGATGCACTTCCTGCCGGATATCTACGTGCCGTGCGACCAGTGCAAAGGAAAACGCTATAACCGCGAAACGCTGGAGATTAAGTACAAGGGCAAGACCATCCACGAAGTGCTGGACATGACCATCGAAGAGGCGCGCGAGTTCTTTGACGCCGTCCCTGCGCTGGCGCGTAAGCTGCAGACGCTGATGGACGTCGGCCTGACCTACATTCGTCTGGGACAGTCCGCCACTACGCTGTCCGGCGGTGAAGCGCAGCGCGTGAAGCTGGCGCGCGAGCTGTCAAAACGCGGCACCGGTCAGACGCTGTACATACTTGATGAGCCGACTACCGGTCTGCACTTTGCCGACATCCAGCAACTGCTCGAGGTGCTGCATCAGTTGCGCGATCAGGGCAACACTATCGTGGTGATTGAGCACAACCTGGACGTGATTAAAACCGCGGACTGGATTGTCGATCTCGGCCCGGAAGGCGGCAGCGGCGGCGGTGAAATTCTTGTCTCCGGTACACCAGAGACCGTTGCAGAGTGCGAAGCCTCGCACACCGCGCGCTTCCTTAAACCGTTGCTGTAGTTGTCACACGGAGAGTTGCTGTCGGGTGGTTTCCGGCAGCAGCTCAACCGCCTGCTGATAGGAGGCGTCCACCAGGTAGTAAATTTGTGAGCCTGGAATCGATCCATCCAGATAGACGGTGCTCCAGTGCGCCTTATTGAGGTGCTTGCTCGGCCTCACGTCATCATGCTGCTGACGCAGCAAATCCGCCAGTTCAGGGCTGGTTTTCAGCGACGCCGCCGGACGGCCTTCTACCTCTTTCACCATCGCAAACAGCACATCACCTACCTTAATCTGCGTGGCTTTCCAGTCGCTGTGGACGCTCTGCTCCGCGCCGGGCTTGCTCATGCAGTACTGAAGTATCTCCGAAATTGTCATCTTTATTCCCCTTGTAGCGTGGCGATAATTTTACGCGAACCACCGTGAATACGATGCTCACCCAGCCAGATCCCCTGCCACGTTCCCAACAGCAGCCGCCCGTTGTGGACCGGCAGCATCAGCGATACGCCCAGCAAAGAGGATTTAATATGCGAAGGCATATCGTCCGCCCCCTCATAGTCATGCTCGTAAGGCGCGTTGTCCGGGACGCTCTTCAGAAAATGGTGTTCCATGTCGGACCGGACGGTGGGATCGCAATTTTCATTCAGCGTCAGAGAGGCGGACGTGTGCTGAAGCAGCAGATGCAGCAAACCCGTTCTGACGCGCGACAGGTCGCGGAGTTGCCCGATGACTTCATCCGTCACCAGGTGAAATCCGCGTGGCTTCGCGCTTAAGGTCAGGGTCTGTTGGTACCACATAGGCTGCTCCGTGATGAAAGATGAATCTTTCTAAGTGTGCAGCAAGAAGACGAAAGGTAAAACCCGCAGCAGCGAGATTTGATTAAAAAAGAGTCAAGCTCGCTGCCAGGGGCTCAATACTCCGAGTTGACGATCACCTCTTCGCCAAACTTTCCGGCCATCGGCAGCGGGCGATAGGTTGAGTTAGACGCGCGTAACACCCTGATCCCTCTGGCACCCACATCCTGTGCGGCGGTGATGTCGTTATCCGAATCGCCATAAAACACTTTGATGTTTTTCTTTTCCAGCCACTGGGTTTTGGTGTTTTGCCCCTCTTTGTCACCCGCAAAAATGACCGGGTTCATGCTGGTCGCCGGGATCTGGAAATCATCCTGCAGCGTTTTAGAGACGGTTTCCGTTTTGGTTTGACTGCGGCCGGTTACAAAATAAATGCTGTCACCGCGCTTCACGTGCATGGCAATAAGCGCACGGGCAACCTCTTTCGGGATGCTGAATTCGTCCCAGCCGTTGTTCATTTTTTCCCAGAATTCCGGGTTCTTCAGATACGCTTCGCTGTCGGGTGAATACGTTTTCTTACCGCGCCAGAAGCCGGGGCTTGAGAACAGCACGGTATCGTCAATGTCAAAACCCACGGCCATTGGCGCACGGCCCATTAGGCTGTTTTCGATTTGGGCCACGGAAACCCAGTGAATGGGTGCCTGCTCGGCAAGAATGGCGGCGGTGGTGCCGGTATAAAGCGGCGTCGGGGCAGAAGCTCGCGCGACGACGGCGCTATTAAGCGAGAACAATAAGCAGGCGGCGCTGAGCGCCAGTGTGATCTTGCGCATATTTTCCCCTGAATATTCAGTTTGTTATCGTTTTAATTTGAGCGGATGGTCAAAAAACTATCCGACCATAACCCCAGCGGGAGGTGAAGGGAAGGAGTTTTTGCTTATGAAGGGGAATAAAAAGAAGACGATCACAAAAGCCGGGCAACGTTTTTGTGCGGCCTGATGCCCTCACCCCGCCCCTCTCCCACGGGGAGAGGGGGAGTTGGTAAGTACTTACATTACAGCAGCAAACGCCTGCGCCACGCGATGAACGTTGCTGGCATTCAGGCCCGCCACGCACATACGGCCGCTGGCAATCAGGTAGACGCCGAACTCTTCGCGCAGACGATCGACCTGGGCCGCACTCAGTCCGGTATAGCTGAACATCCCGCGCTGCTTGAGCAGATAGTCGAAGTTATGTCCCGGCACGGCCTCTTTCAGGACGTTAACCAGCTCCTGACGCATCGTCTGAATGCGCTGGCGCATCGCTTCCACTTCCGCAAGCCAGGACGCTTTTAGCTTTTCGTCACCGAGAACCGTCGCCACCACCTGCGCACCAAAGTTCGGCGGGCTGGAGTAAATGCGACGCACCGTCGCCTTAAGCTGGCCGAGCACGCGACCTGCCGCTTCGGCGTCTTCACACACCACGGACAGACCGCCAACGCGTTCACCGTACAGGGAGAAGATTTTAGAGAAGGAGTTACTCACCAGAACAGGCAGCCCGGCGCTGGCAGCGGCGCGGATGGCATAGGCGTCTTCTTCCATACCCGCGCCAAAGCCCTGGTAGGCAATATCGAGGAATGGGATCAGGTTACGCGCCTTCAGTACCTCGATCACCGCATCCCACTGGGCATTGGTGAGATCCGCACCGGTCGGGTTATGGCAGCACGGATGCAGCAGCACAATGCTGCGCTCCGGCAGGGTGTTCAGTTTTTCCAGCAGCGCTTCAACGCGCACGCCGTTAGTTTCGCTGTCAAACCATGGATAGGTCGCCACTTTGAAGCCTGCGCCCTCGAAGATCGCAACGTGGTTTTCCCACGTCGGGTCACTGACCCACACGCCTGAATCCGGGAAGTATTTTTTCAGGAAGTCTGCACCCACTTTCAGCGCACCCGAGCCGCCCAGCGTCTGGATGGTCGCCACGCGTTTTTGCGCGAGCACCGCGTGATCGGCACCAAAAAGCAGCGGCGCAATGGTGCTGCGGTAGGTATTTAACCCTTCCATCGGCAGATAGAGCGACGCGCCGTGTGGAACCGCGTTCAGACGCGCTTCGGCTTCGGCAACGGCCTGCAGCTGAGGAATAAAACCCTCGTGGTTGTAATACAAACCGATGCTAAGGTTCACCTTGTCGCTGCGAGGATCTTCTTTGAAACGCTCCATTAAGGAGAGAATTGGGTCGCCGGCATAGGCGTCAACTTTCTGAAACACGCGATGATTCTCCGGAATTCGATGAGGCAGGGATTTCAACAATAAACCGGAAGTGGGAGAAGGTCGAGAGGATGTTAATAAAGTTGGAGCGAGGATAAAAACCTCACTCCATTGGCGGTTCAATCAATGTACTTCATCGCTACCCGCGAGGTCAGACGCGTGATAAGTTCGTAAGCACTTACTTTCGTGATTTCAGCAATGCGTTCAACAGGCAGCCCTTCCCCCCACATCACAACATCGTCACCAGGCTTATCCTGGGCTTCAGGCCCCAGATCAACACAAATCATATCCATAGCCACGCGACCGACAATCTTCACTTCGCGACCGTTGGCCAGAACCGGCGTACCCGTTGGCGCAGCGCGGGGATAGCCGTCACCATAGCCCATCGCCACCACGCCAAGACGGGTATCACGCTCGCTGGTCCAGGTACCGCCGTAGCCCACCGGCTCACCCGCTTTATGGTCTCGCACGGCAATCAGGTTAGAGACCAGCGACATGACAGGCTGGAAGCCAAAGTCCGGCCCCCAGGGTTTGTTCTCCAGCGGCGACACGCCGTAGAGAATGATGCCCGGTCGCGCCCAGTCGAAATGCGACTGCGGCCACAGCAGAATACCGCCGGATGCCGCAATCGAGCGCATCCCCGGCTTGCCTTCGCAGAAGGTATTAAAGATATCCAGCTGCCGCTCGGTCGCACCGCACTCGGGCTCATCGGCGCGGGCGAAATGGCTGACGATATTCACCGGCTGGCGCACGTTTTTGCACCGGCATAAACGCTGATAGAACGCTTCCGCGCTCTCCGGACGCACGCCCAGACGGTGCATGCCCGTGTCGAGCTTCATCCACACGGTCACCGGCTCGCTCAGCTCGGCGGTTTCAAGTGCGGCCAGCTGTTCTTCGTTGTGCACTGCCGTATGCAGATGCTGGTCAGCAATGGTCGGCAAATCTGTGGCTTCGAAAAAGCCTTCGAGGAGCAGAATCGGTTGGGTAATCCCCCCCGCGCGCAGGCGAAGGGCTTCTTCAAGACGGGCGACGCCAAAGGCGTCGGCATCGGGGAGCGTTCGCGCGGTCTCAAGAAGACCGTGTCCGTAAGCGTTCGCTTTCACGACTGCAACGAGCTTGCTGGCGGGTGCCAGTTCTCGCAGACGTTGCAGGTTGTGTCGCAGAGCGCGGCGGTTAATGACAACAGTTGCCGCTTGCATTTGAATTCCTTAGAAATTACTCATCATCATATTGAGGACCGGCATAGTTGTCGAAACGCGACCACTGTCCGTTAAAGGTCAGACGCACCGTCCCGATCGGGCCGTTACGTTGTTTACCAATAATAATTTCGGCGATCCCTTTCAGGTCGCTGTTCTCGTGATAAACCTCATCACGGTAGATGAACATGATTAAGTCGGCATCCTGCTCGATGGAGCCGGATTCACGCAGGTCGGAGTTGACTGGGCGCTTGTCGGCACGTTGTTCCAGGGAGCGGTTCAGCTGCGACAGCGCTACCACCGGCACGTGCAGCTCTTTGGCTAACGCCTTGAGCGAGCGGGAAATTTCGGCAATTTCCAGCGTACGGTTGTCTGAAAGCGACGGGACGCGCATCAGCTGAAGGTAGTCGATCATGATAAGGCCGATACCGCCGTGTTCACGGGCGATACGGCGCGCGCGGGAGCGAACTTCCGTCGGCGTCAGGCCGGAGGAGTCATCGATATAGATGTTACGCTTTTCCAGCAGAATGCCCATGGTGCCGGAGATGCGCGCCCAGTCCTCATCGTCGAGCTGACCGGTACGGATGCGGGTCTGATCCACGCGCGACAGCGATGCCAGTGAACGCATCATGATCTGCTCGGAGGGCATCTCAAGACTGAAGATCAGTACCGGTTTATCCTGCAACATCGCCGCGTTTTCGACGAGGTTCATCGCAAAAGTGGTTTTACCCATCGACGGACGCGCGGCGACGATAATCAAATCCGACGGCTGCAGGCCGGCGGTTTTCTTGTTCAAATCGTCATAGCCGGTGTTCACGCCGGTGACGCCATCGTGCGGCTGCTGGAACAGCTGTTCGATACGGGCCACGGTGGCGTCGAGGACATCGGCGATGTTTTTTGGGCCTTCGTCTTTATTGGCGCGGCTTTCGGCGATTTTAAAGACGCGGGACTCAGCAAGGTCGAGCAGGTCTTCGCTGGTGCGACCCTGCGGATCAAAACCGGCTTCGGCGATCTCGTTCGCCACCGATATCATCTCGCGGACGACGGCACGTTCACGCACGATATCGGCATAAGCGCTAATGTTCGCTGCACTAGGCGTGTTTTTTGACAGTTCCGCCAGATAGGCAAATCCGCCGCAGCTGTCGAGCTGCCCAAGACGCTCCAGCGATTCCGCGAGCGTAATCAGGTCGATCGGGCTGCCCGACTCCTGCAGACGCGCCATTTCGGTAAAGATGTGGCGGTGCGGACGGGTGTAGAAATCTTCCGCCACGACGCGCTCGGCGACGTCGTCCCAGCGTTCGTTATCCAGCATTAAACCGCCCAACACCGACTGTTCCGCTTCAATCGAGTGCGGCGGGACTTTTAACCCTGCGACCTGGAAATCACGCTCGCGAGGTTCAGTCTGTTTGTTGAAGGGTTTGTTTCCTGCCATAGTGAATGGAGTTACCGAGATAAAGAGTGGGTCGAAAGATTACCATATTTTTCTTACGGAGGGAGCATGGCAACGCGCATTGAATTCCAGAAACACGGTGGGCCAGACGTACTGAAAGCGGTGGAGTTCACCCCCACCGCGCCTGGCGAAAACGAAGTGCAGGTTGAAAACAAAGCCATCGGCATAAACTATATCGACACCTATATTCGCGGCGGGCTCTACCCGCCTCCGTCGATGCCGAGCGGACTGGGCACCGAGGCAGCCGGTGTCGTCATCAAAGTGGGCAGCGCGGTTAAGCATATTAAAGAGGGTGACCGCGTGGTATATGCTCAGTCTGCGCTGGGCGCTTACAGCTCCGTCCACAACGTCCCGGCGGATAAAGCCGCCCTGCTGCCTAACGCCATCTCCTTTGAGCAGGCAGCAGCCTCGTTCCTGAAAGGTTTAACCGTTTACTACCTGCTGCGCAAAACCTATGAAATTAAACCCGACGAGCAGTTCCTGTTTCATGCCGCAGCGGGTGGCGTCGGGCTCATCGCCTGTCAGTGGGCAAAAGCACTGGGCGCGAAGCTGATCGGCACCGTTGGGAATGCACAAAAAGCGCAGCGCGCGCTGCAGGCGGGCGCCTGGCAGGTGATTAACTACCGTGAAGAGAGTATTGTTGAGCGGCTGAAGGAGATCACCAGCGGCAAAAAAGTGCGCGTGGTGTATGACTCGGTAGGGAAAGACACCTGGGAAGCCTCGCTGGACTGCCTGCAGCGCCGTGGTCTGATGGTAAGCTTCGGGAATGCGTCAGGCGCGGTGACCGGCGTTAACCTGGGCATCCTGAACCAGAAAGGTTCTCTGTATGTGACTCGCCCTTCCCTGCAAGGATACATCACCAACCGGGAAGAACTTGAGGAAGCCAGCAACGAGCTGTTCTCGCTGATCGCCAGCGGCGTCATTAAGGTGGATGTGGCAGAGGCGCAGAAATACCCGCTAACCGATGCGCAGCGCGCGCATGAGGTGCTGGAGAGCCGGGCGACGCAGGGGTCGAGTTTGTTGATTCCCTGAGCCCCAAAAAGAAATTGGGCTTCCCGTGGGAAGCCCTTTCTTTTTTTAGTTCGGCTGTATGTAGGGTACAGCTCGATGAATTCGTTATCGGCAGTCATAGTGACAGATTCGATAAGTAAATCCTATTCTGTTCTAAGCCATACCGCCGGAAAAGTTACAAGTATGTGACGAACCCCTCAATACCTTAGTAACGGAAGCG
The DNA here is from genome assembly GCF_055816715.1 of Enterobacter sp. PL_is514. Classification (NCBI taxonomy): domain Bacteria; kingdom Pseudomonadati; phylum Pseudomonadota; class Gammaproteobacteria; order Enterobacterales; family Enterobacteriaceae; genus Enterobacter; species Enterobacter sp. PL_is514. The sequence goes on from NZ_JBVPGN010000031.1 coordinate 61,637, forward strand.
GTTATTGCGCTGATAACTGGGCACTTTTGGCGCTTTAATCGCCCGAATCACCCACACGACCGCGATGGCCAGCAGTAGCCACGGCAGCAGTTTGATCGTCAGGGCAAACAGTCCGCCAATAAACATGACCACCGTCGCCACCACGATAGCCGCCAGAATGCCGAGCAGCGAAACGCCTGTCGCTAACAGCATGACAAAAAAGCCAATCACAAAAAGTAGTTCCAGCATGGTGCTCTCCCACGAGTTCCCGAGTAATGCAGTAAACATTACAAGAATCATGCCAGTATTAACCTGTTGTTATTAAAGCAAAACGCCCCGCGAGAATTCGCAGGGCGTGGTGAATTTGACGAACTTTTAGCGAAAGTTATCGCTTGTCTGCCACCAGGCGCAGCGCATGTTCCAGCACCTCAATATCGGCACCGGCTTTATGTGCGTTTTCGCTCAGGTAGCGACGCCACTGACGCGCGCCCGGAATGCCCTGGAACAGCCCAAGCATATGGCGGGTGATATGGCCGAGATACGTACCGTTGCTCAGCTCGCGCTCAATGTAAGGATACATCGCACGCACGACGGCAACCGGATCGGTGTCTGCGCCTTCGATGCCAAAGATTTCGCGATCGACCGTCGCCAGAATGCCCGGGTTCTGATACGCCTCGCGCCCAACCATCACCCCATCCATATGTTCAAGGTGCACTTTGACCTCTTCCAGCGACTTGATGCCGCCGTTAATGGACATGGTCAGGTGCGGGAAGTCACGCTTCAGCTGATACACGCGCGGATAGTCCAGCGGCGGGATCTCACGGTTCTCTTTTGGGCTCAGGCCGGAGAGCCAGGCTTTTCGCGCGTGAATGATGAACGTCTCGCATTCGCCCTTTCCGGAGACCGTATTGATGAAGTCGCACAGGAATTCGTAGCTGTCCTGGTCGTCAATGCCGATACGGGTTTTGACCGTCACCGGAATGGAAACGACGTCACGCATCGCCTTGATACAGTCCGCCACCAGCTGGGCATTCCCCATCAGGCAGGCACCGAACATGCCGTTTTGCACGCGGTCGGACGGACAGCCAACGTTCAGGTTGATCTCGTCGTAGCCGCGCGCTTCCGCCAGCTTCGCGCACTGCGCCAGCGCGGCCGGATCGCTGCCGCCCAGCTGCAGGGCAACCGGATGCTCTTCTTCGCTATAGGCCAGATAGTCGCCCTTCCCGTGGATGATTGCGCCCGTAGTCACCATTTCGGTGTACAGCAGCGTATGGCGGGAGAGCTGGCGCAGGAAATAGCGGCAGTGTCTGTCCGTCCAGTCGAGCATCGGCGCAATGGAGAAACGGTGTGCAGGGAAAGCGGTCTGTGATTCTGACGACATGGCGAAGTTTTAAGCATCTGGTGGAAAAGGGGCGCTACTATAGCACAAAGAAAAGCCGGAGGCGCAGCGCCTCCGGTGGACTTTAGAACGTCATGCTCAGTTGAGCCCCTGCGCCCCAGGTTTCGTCTTCACCGTACAGGCCCATCAGGTCGACATGAACGGTACTGAACGGCGCGAAACCGACACCGCCGGTAAAGACATTGCTGTCGTTACCCTTCACGTCCGCGCGATAACCCGCACGCACCGCCAGCCAGCTGAGCGGCGTCACCTCGGCACCCACGCCAACATACTGCGACGTATCTTCGCTCTTAAATCCTTTGGTTTCCGTCAGATCGCCATCGGCGGTCAGCGTCACCAGATCGTTGTGCCAGGCGGCTCCGGCGGTCACCAGCGGACGGATCTGGTAGGTATCTTTATAGCTAACCACTTCTCCCGTCCGCCCGTTGCGGATACGGATATCTTTGGTGTCGATATCGCGCGACATCAGGTTTTGGCCGCTCACGCCGACCGTCCAGTTCTCGCCGAAATCAGCCGCAATACCGGCATCGACGTTAAAGCCCGTATCGTCTGTGCGGTAGCGGCTGTCGTTCCACTTGTTACTGTCGTAATCGTAGATTGAGGTGGTGTAGTTATAGACCCAGGTTTTTTGCAGTTTTGGCGTCACGCCTACGGAAACCGGGACGCCGCCGAGGTCAAACTGACGGGCAACGGCAACGCCGTAGTCAGACACAATCGCCGCCCGGCCAGACGCTGTTGAGTTGAGGTTTTTAGTGATCTGATCCGTGCCGTTCAGCGCAGCGTCCAGGGCAACACCGGCAGCCACCACTTTGCTTCTTTGAATACCGCGCAGATAATCAATATCTTGCTGATCGATAGACGAGCTAACCCGGCCATGAGCATAGCCTTTCGCCATAAAGGCCACGGAAAGCACATCGTTAGGGATACTCACCGCAAGCCCTGCTCCTGCCGTCGCGCGTGCGGTTTTGCCTTTGAGATAGTCCAGCTCATCGGCGAGATCTTTGGCCGCGCCCTGGAATTGATTAATGGAACCTAACGGATTAGTGATAATCTCCCTTGGCGTGAGGTCATCAACCACATCCTTGTAGTGATTAATTTTGTCGTTGATGGTATCAATCTCGTCCTGAAGATTGTCTTCATCCGTCACCTGCACCCCAACGGCTGGCAAGATGACCGTCACATCATCGTCTGGTTTTGCCTTTGCCAGCAGCGCCGGGTTAATTAACGCCCCACTGCCATAGCTCCCGGAGGCAACGCCCGTCCCGCCCATGGCGTCACTCCGTGATTCTGTCCAGGTATTGGCTGCTCCCGCCTGATTTGCCATAAACAAGGAGACAGCAATGCTAACCACCGAAAATTTAAAATTTTTTTTCACAGTATGCCCGTTATAGTCTGTTATGAAATAACCCCTGTCTGTTATCACCCAAACAGGAACGAACTATTGCTGTGAATAAGTAGTAAAAGACCCGCTATTTCTGTCCCTAAGTAAAACTCCCTTACGGCCTGTTATATTTTGTGACGGCCCTCAATATTTATAGATGAGGAAATTATTTTTTCCCAGGTTTTCCATCATGCGGTCCAAAAAACTGGGGTGGGTGGTCTACCCAGCGATCCTCACGGGTAGCGGCATACACGGGGTTGAGCGGATAGTAGATGCGATTGTGCTTCTTGTTGGCCTCGCCTACGACCAGCAACCGCACCTCTTCCTCCGTGTTGTTGATAAAGGTGTGGCAGATACCGGTTCCGGCAGGAAATCCCACGCTGTCGCCAGGTTCAAGTTTCCATAAATAGCCATTTATCCACGCTTCTGGATAACCTTCGAGCACATAAATGAACTCTTCTTCATCGCTTTCCGCATGCGGATAGGACGTTCTGCGCCCGGGCGGCAAACGCTCATGATGGATACCAATGCGCCTGAGCCCAAGCTTACGAGCCAACGGGGCGCCGATAGAAAAAAGCTCATCGCTATCTGGATAGGTCGAATCATCCGCACCTTCTACGTCGCGCCAGTGCCGAATACAGTCAGGTTTTTTCATTGTTTATTTCCCGGTTTGTAATGGGTCAGGTATAGCACAGACTGGCGGATCTCGGTGTTTTTACCAGAACATGATAAAGTGGGGGTTTTCCGTCCTATAACATCCGGGGTGCTACATGGATAAGTCCACAAAAGAGCTGTTAGCGCAGGCCGAAAAGCTGTGCGCGCAACGCAATGTGCGCCTGACTCCGCAGCGCCTTGAAGTATTACGTCTGATGAGCCTGCAGCAGGGTGCCATCAGCGCCTACGATCTGCTCGATCTTCTCCGCGAAAGCGAGCCGCAGGCAAAGCCGCCAACGGTTTATCGCGCCCTGGATTTCCTGCTTGAACAAGGGTTCGTGCACAAGGTGGAATCCACCAACAGCTATGTGCTGTGCCATCTGTTCGATCAGCCCACCCACACATCGGCGATGTTTATCTGTGACCGCTGCGGCGTGGTGAAAGAAGAGGCTGCGGAAGGCGTGGAAGACATTATGCATACGCTGGCAGCGAAAATGGGGTTTGCCCTGCGTCATAACGTGATTGAGGCGCACGGGCTCTGTTCCGCGTGCGTGGAGGTGGAAGCCTGTCGTCATCAGGACGCGTGCCAGCACGACCACTCAATTCTTGTGAAGAAAAAGCCGCGTTAACGGCAAAAGAAAAGGCGGCTTAGAGCCGCCCTGTGGGTTATTCAACGTTACCAGCGGTAGTCGTTACGGGTTTCCCAGTCTTTGACTTCGTTTTCCGCCTGATCTTTCGCGTAGCCGTAACGTTCCTGAATTTTACCGACAAGCTGATCGCGTTTACCTTCAATGACGGTCATATCGTCATCCGTCAGCTTACCCCACTTTTCTTTCGCTTTACCTTTGAACTGCTTCCAGTTGCCGCCGATTTCGTCTTTATTCATCATCGTGTCCTCTTAAGTTAAGCGTCGGGTCGTAACGTCCGTTACGTTCTTTTCTGCTGGACGTGATAATTATTGTAGTTAAGGATTCGGCAGTTGGTTTCATATTCGGAATCTTTAACCGTCACGATATATCGTGACGTGAAGAGAACCAGGTATTGTTTTGCCAGTGGCGGTGCCAGATAAACGCCAGCGACAACCCTCGCAGCGAGAGGAAAACGGCCAGGGCCAGCCACAAACCGTGATTACCCAGCCAGGGGAGCGTCAGCAGCGTCAGACCAAACCCGGCCGCTGCAACCGCCATACTGTTACGCATTTCCGCTCCGCGCGTCGCACCAATAAACATGCCGTCCAGCAGATAACACCAGACGCCGACCACCGGTAAGACGACTTGCCAGATGAGATAGTGACTCGCCAGCTCGCGCAGCGCAGGGATAGACGTCAGCAATGCAACGATCTGCTCACCAAAGAAGGCGTAAACCAGACCGAACGCCAGCGCCACCAGTCCCGACTGGCGGCAGGCTGCCCGCCAGACGTCCCGAAGCTGCCCGCTTTCGCGCGCACCGTACGCCTGCCCGGAATGCGCTTCTACCGCATAGGCAAAACCGTCCAGCGCGTAGGCGGTAAAGGTCAGTAGCGTCATCAATACTGCGTTGACCGCAACGATTTCTGGCCCCAGTCGAGCCCCGAAAACCGTCAGCGCCCCGAAGCAGAGCTGAAGAAGAAGCGAGCGCAGCATGATGTCTCGGTTAAGCGCCAGCAGCTTACGGATATTGCCGCGCCATGCGGTTTTGAGCAGCGCCAGGGAGATGCCGCGCATCGCCAGCACGCGCCAGACCATCCACAGGCCAATAATAAAAGTTCCGTACTCGGCAATCGCCGTCGCCAGCGCCGCGCCCTGCACGTTCATATGCAGACCCATGACCAGCCAGACATCCAAAACGATATTGAGCAGGTTACCCACCACCAGCAAAATCACGGGTGCACGGGCGTACTGCACGCCCAATAGCCACCCCAGCAGAACCAGGTTAGCCAGTGACGCGGGCGCGCTGAGCCAGCGGATTTCAAGGAAACGTCGCGCCTGCTCTAATACCGCCTCGCTGCCGCCAACAACATGAAGCGCAAGGTCGATCAGGGGCGCACGCAATAAAACGATTAACGCCCCCGCGCCAAGCGCGAGGATCAGCGGCTGGACCAGCGCGCGCGCCAGACGCAGCGGATCTTTTGCACCATAAGCCTGTGCCGTGAGCCCGGTGGTGCTCATACGCAAAAAGAGCAGCAGCATAAACAGGAAGCTGGTTGCCGTCGCGCCAATCGCCACGCCGCCAAGATAAACAGGCGAATCAAGATGGCCAATAACGGCCGTATCGACCAGACCCAGCAAGGGAACGGTAATATTGGAGAAGATCATCGGCAGAGCAAGACGCCACAATGCCTTATCGGATGCCGTCAGCAGTGACATGAAAAATACCGGGTGTGGAGAATGAAGCAGGCTACAGCGGCGCCATAGCCTGTCAGGAAGAGGTTACAGCCATTCGCCGTTGCGAATGACCCCAACCGCCAGCCCTTCGATAGAGAAGTTGTGTTCGCGAAGATCGACCACAATCGGGGAGAACTCGTTGTTTTCAGGCAGTAGCTGAACGGTGTTCCCCTGTTTTTTCAGACGTTTGACGGTGACTTCATCATCAATGCGCGCGACGACTACCTGGCCGTTACGCACATCCTGTGTTTTATGCACCGCAAGCAGATCGCCGTCAAGAATACCGATGTCTTTCATCGACATACCGCTGACGCGCAGCAGGAAATCAGCGCTCGGTTTGAACATGGCTGGATCGACCTGGTAATGGCCTTCAATATGCTGCTGTGCCAGTAAAGGCTCACCGGCAGCAACACGCCCCACCAGCGGAATGCCCGTCTCTTCTTCCACCAGCAGGCGGATACCCCGTGACGCGCCCGAAACAATCTCAATCACGCCCTTACGCGCCAGCGCTTTCAGGTGTTCTTCGGCAGCATTCGGAGAACGGAAGCCCAGACGCTGCGCGATTTCCGCACGCGTGGGTGGCATACCCGTCTGGCCGATATGATCCCGGATGAGATCAAACACCTCTTGCTGCCTGGTCGTTAACGCTTTCATTCCGCCCCCTGGGTGTATATACAGTTATGCTGTGAGTATATACAGTCAAAGGCGATTTTGGAACCAAAAACTGCACAAAAAACCAGGGACTTAATTATTCCTCGAGGCTCATCGGAAATGTGACCAAAGCAGCGTGACCCAGGTGATAGCGGCAGTGATAATCGCCAGCAACACGGCAGCAGAGCCCATGTCTTTTGCACGGCCAGAAAGTTCATGGAAATCTGAACCAATGCGATCAACCACGGCCTCAATAGCGCTATTAAGAATTTCCACTATCATCACCAGAAGCACGGAACCGATAAGAAGTACGCGGGTAATCGCATCAACATCAAGGAAACAGGCGACGATCACCGCGATGATAGCGGCGATGCCCTCCTGGCGAAAGGCGGCTTCGTTGATCCACGCGGCACGGAAACCTTTCCATGAATAGCCGGCGGCTTTGATGATACGCGTTAACCCAGTGGTATTATTGGCCATTAAAAGAACCTTTTATGAAAAAAAGCGTCAGTAACAGGAACTGTAGCGCGTTTCGCTACAGCCTGAAGTATGACGGGTAACAACAGAAATTTTGCGCGCTTTCTGTTATCCTTGCGCCGCAATTGCATTATTAACCAGAGGCTTTACATCGTTTATGTCCGGCTGGCCACGAATTTACTACAAATTACTTAATTTACCATTAAGCATCCTGGTAAAAAGCAAGTCTATCCCAGCAGAACCCGCGCTGGAATTGGGACTCGATACGTCACGTCCTATTATGTACGTTTTGCCTTATAACTCGAAGGCAGACTTACTGACGCTTCGCGCCCAGTGTCTGGCGCATGACTTACCTGACCCGCTTGAACCGCTTGAAGTTGACGGTACGCTGCTGCCGCGCTACGTGTTCATTCACGGTGGACCGCGCGTGTTTACCTACTACACGCCAAAAGAAGAGTCCATCAAGCTGTTCCATGACTATCTCGACCTGCACCGCAGCAACCCCGATCTGGATGTGCAGATGGTGCCGGTATCGGTGATGTTTGGTCGTCGTCCGGGCCGTGAAAAAGGTGAAGAGAACCCGCCGCTGCGCATGCTTAACGGCATCCAGAAGTTCTTCGCGGTCTCCTGGCTGGGACGCGACAGCTTTGTGCGTTTCTCCCCTTCCGTTTCGCTGCGTCGAATGGCGGACGAGCACGGCACCGACAAGATCATCGCGCAAAAACTGGCGCGCGTGGCGCGTATGCACTTCGCCCGTCAGCGCCTTGCTGCCGTTGGGCCGCGTCTCCCGGCGCGTCAGGATCTGTTCAACAAGCTGTTGGCCTCCAAAGCGATTGCCCGCGCCGTTGAAGACGAAGCGCGCAGCAAGAAAATATCGCATGAGAAAGCCCAGCAGAACGCCATTGCGCTGATGGAAGAGATTGCAGCGAACTTCTCTTATGAGATGATTCGCCTGTCCGATCGTATTCTCGGCTTTACCTGGAACCGTCTCTACCAGGGCATCAACGTTCATAACGCCGAGCGTGTACGTCAGCTGGCGCATGATGGCCATGAGATTGTCTATGTTCCCTGCCACCGCAGCCATATGGACTACCTGCTTCTTTCCTACGTGCTCTATCATCAGGGGCTGGTACCACCGCACATTGCAGCCGGTATCAACCTGAATTTCTGGCCAGCAGGTCCGATTTTCCGTCGCCTGGGCGCATTCTTTATCCGTCGTACCTTCAAGGGCAACAAGCTCTACTCCACCGTGTTCCGCGAGTATCTGGGCGAGCTGTTCAGCCGCGGCTATTCCGTGGAGTACTTCGTGGAGGGCGGTCGTTCCCGTACCGGACGTCTTCTCGATCCTAAGACCGGCACGCTGTCGATGACCATTCAGGCGATGCTGCGCGGAGGAACCCGTCCCATCACGCTGGTGCCAATCTACATTGGCTACGAGCACGTGATGGAAGTGGGCACGTACGCCAAAGAGCTGCGCGGTGCGACCAAAGAGAAAGAGAGCCTGCCGCAGATGCTGCGCGGCCTGAGCAAGCTGCGCAATCTCGGTCAGGGCTACGTGAACTTTGGCGAACCAATGCCGTTGATGACGTACCTGAACCATCACGTTCCCGAGTGGCGCGAATCCATCGATCCTATCGAAGCGATTCGTCCGGCCTGGCTGACGCCAACGGTCAACGGCATCGCGTCCGAGCTGATGGTGCGCATTAACAACGCCGGTGCGGCTAACGCCATGAACCTGTGCTGTACGGCACTTCTGGCTTCGCGTCAGCGCTCGCTGACCCGTGAACAGCTCACGGAGCAGCTGGATTGCTACCTGGACATGATGCGCAACGTGCCGTATTCCGTTGATTCAACCGTGCCTTCTGCGACCGCTAGTGAGCTTATCGATCACGCGCTGCAGATGAACAAGTTTGAAGTCGAAAAGGACACGATCGGCGACATCATCATTCTGCCGCGCGAGCAGGCAGTGCTGATGACCTACTACCGCAACAACATCACCCATATGCTGATGCTGCCGTCGCTCATGGCGGCTATCATCACCCAGCATCGCCGTATTTCGCGTCAGGAACTCTTGCGTCACGTTGAGACGCTCTATCCGATGCTGAAAGCGGAGCTGTTCCTGCGCTGGAGCAAGGATGAGCTGGCGGGCGAGCTGGATAAACTGACGGAAGAGCTGCGTCGTCAGGGGCTGATCACCGTCACGAACGACGAGCTGCACATCAACCCGTCACGCTCCCGCACCCTGCAGCTGCTGGCGGCCGGTGCGCGCGAAACGCTGCAGCGCTACGCCATTACGTTCTGGCTGCTGAGTGCGAACCCGTCTATCAACCGCGGTACGCTGGAGAAAGAGAGCCGGACGCTGGCCCAGCGCCTGTCCGTTCTGCACGGCATTAACGCTCCTGAATTCTTCGACAAAGCGGTCTTCAGTTCCCTGGTCCTGACGCTGCGCGATGAAGGCTTCATCAGCGATACGGGTGATGCCGAGCCGGAAGAGACGCTGAAGGTATACCAGATGCTGGCAGAGCTGATTACCTCGGACGTGCGTTTGACGATTGAGAGCGCCACGCAGGGCGAGTAACGCAATGCCGGGTTATGGCCCGGCCTGACGCCCTGGATAATAAAAAGGCCCGGTAAGCGCTGACGCTACCGGGCCTTATTTTTAGACTTGTTAAATCACTGCCCTCAGCTGAGCAGCGTAAAGGCAATCATCCCGACAATCGCACCCGTCGTACCGAGGATGGTCTCCATCAGCGTCCAGGTTTTCAGGGTTTGCGCTTCGGTGGCACCGGTAAATTTACCGAACAGCCAGAAGCCCGCGTCGTTAACGTGAGAGACCACAATCGAACCGCCCGCAATACAGATAGACAGCGCGGCCATCTGCGCACCGGAATAGTTCAGCTGTTCAATCACCGGCATCACCAGACCCACGGCGGTTAAACACGCCACGGTTGCGGAACCCTGGATGATACGTACCGCCGCAGCCAATACGAAACAGGTTACCGCAATCGGCAGGCCCATCCCGGTCAGCGCTTCGCCCAGAGCCGGGCCCACGCCGGAATCCACCAGTACCTGCTTGAACACGCCGCCGGCACCGATCACCAGCAGGATAATCCCCGCAGGCTGCAGCGCGGCACCGCAGATCTCCATCACCCGGTCTTTTGGCATCCCCTGACGCATCGCCAGGCCGTAAATCGCCACCAGACAGGCCACCAGGATCGCCGTGAACGGGTGCCCGATGAACTCAAACCATTCATAGGCGCTGGAACCCACCGGCACAAAGCGCGCGGCGATGGTTTTCAGACCCACCAGCACCAGCGGGAGCAGGATCAGCGACAGGCTGAAGCCGAAGGATGGCATTTTGCCCTCGCCCAGGTGCGGCTCGGTGATGTCGTCCGGGATATGCAGCTCAACGTAACGGCTGATGAAGTTGCCCCACAGCGGACCGGCAATAATCATCCCCGGGATTGCCGCGCACAGGCCAATCAGGATCATCCAGCCAAAGTCAGCGTGCATCTGGGACGCCAGCAGCATCGGCGCAGGCCCAGGCAGCAGAAACGCCGCGGCCGCCGCCACGCCCGCAAACAGTGGAATAACCAGCTTCACAAGGTTTGTGCCGGTATGGCGCGCCATGGAGAACGCGACGCTTATCAGCAGCACAACGGCCACTTCAAAGAACAGCGGCAGCGCGCAAATCAGGCCCGCCAGGCCAATCGCGTAGTGCGCGCGGCTGTGGCCGAAGGATTTCAGCATTTTGACGGCAATCTGGTCGACCGCGCCCGTCTCGTGCAAAATCTTGCCAAACATCGCGCCAAGGGCCACCACAATCGCCAGGAAGCCCAGCGTACCGCCCATCCCTTTTTCCATCGTCGCGGCGATCTTGTCGAGCGGCATACCGGAAAAGAGACCTGCACCTATAGAAACCACCATCAAAGCAACAAAAGCGTGCATACGCGCCTTCATCACTAAAAACAGCAGCAGCAACACGGAACCCACTGCTGTCAAAACTAGCGTCAATGTACTCAAAACTTACTGCCTTTTATTAATGACCTCGATGGTGCTGGCAACAACACCCTCCAGTGGCTGATCGATATCAACCACTAAGACGTCTTTCTCGTCTTCACCCGGCTCCTGCAGCGCTTCGAACTGCGTCACCAGCATCTGGGTTTTGAAGAAGTGACCTTTACGCGCCTTCAGACGGCTTTCAATCACCTCGAAATCCCCTTTCAGGTAGATGAAAGAGAGGTTCGGGTTACCGTCGCGCAGCAGGTCGCGGTAGGTTTTTTTCAGCGCAGAGCAGACGATCAGGGAGACTTTATTGGTACGCTGCATAGCGAACGCGGCGTCATTCAGCGCCTGCAACCACGGTTTGCGGTCGTCGTCGTTCAGCGGCTCGCCGGAGGCCATTTTCATGATGTTGCTGCGCGGATGGAGGAAGTCGCCATCAAGGAACGCAGCCTGGAGTTGATGCGCCACTTCGCTGGCTACGGCTGATTTCCCGCTACCGGAAACGCCCATCAGGACGTAGACGTGGTGATCGTGATTAGTCGTGCTCAAAGGGTGTCCCTCAGTCAATTGTTACGGGTAACAGTTATCGGTAACATTGTCCTGCCGGGGCAAAAGAGAAGCAATATCCAAACGTGCGCGAAGTGAATAAGTGTGAGCTACTTCAAATTTGTCAGTTCAAATAGATCCACCCGGTGACAAGGTGAAACCTAAATCTAACATTTTCGGGGTAACTGCCTCACCACGAATGCGCGCCAGCAGGCGTTCTGCGCCAATACGGCCCATACGTTCACGCGGGGTCAGGACGCTCGCCAGACGCGGCTCCATCACCTGGCCAATGTCGTGGCCGTGGAAACCGGCGATCGCCATATCATCAGGGATCTTTAGCCCCAGACGCTGACACTCAAACGCCGCGCCAACCGCCAGGTCATCGTTGGTACAGAAAATACCGTCCAGTTGCGGATACTCGCGCCGCGCCTGACGCATCAGCTCAATACCCGACGTATAGGAGGAGGACTGCTCCACCATCACGCTGTACGGGGTTAAGTTTGCGTCGAGCATCGCCTGCTCGTATCCCTTCTGTTTGATGATAGTACGTTCATCAAGACGCGCACCCAGATAGGCGATATGACGATGCCCGCGGGCAATGATGGCCGCCGTCATCTGGCGCGCCGCTTCAAAGTTATCGAACCCAACGGCAATATCGAGACACGGCGACTGGCTGTCCATCAGCTCCACCACAGGGATACCCGCCACTTCGATCATTTTGAGCGTGCGGGCAGTGTGGGTACGTTCGGTTAAAATCAGGCCGTCAATGTTCCAGGAAAGCATCGACTCAAGACGTTCCTCTTCCAGTTCCGGCTTGTACCCATAGTGGGCGAGCATGGTCTGGTAGCCAAAAGCATCGGTGACGCTTTCGATTCCCCGCAATACTTCGGCGAAAACCTGGTTGGTCAGGGATGGAAGCAGGACGCCCACCGCACGGCTGGTCGCATTGGAGAGAATATCGGGTGCGCGGTTGGGGATATAACCCAGTTCATCAAGGGCAGCGGCAATCTTGCCACGTAACGCCACGGAAACCTGTTCCGGGTTACGTAAAAAACGGCTGACCGTCATTTTGGTCACACCGACGCGATCGGCGACATCCTGAAGTACGGGGCGTTTCTTTTTCATCGTCCTGAGAAATCTTGAAGTGAGAGATTTGCTCAGTTTATCACGGACAAAGCCCATCCTTCCCCTGTCAAAGGGAAGGATGGGTATTTATTTATGTTTTATTACACCGGCGGCAGGTCAAACAGCAGAATTTCGCTTTCGCTGTCGGCATGCACGGAGAGCGCCTGCTCATCCCAGATGGCCAGACCATCGGCGGTGGTTGCTTTAGTGCCGTTGATGGACACTTCACCTTTCACCACCTGGATCCAGACGCGGCGGTTAGCGGCAATCTGATGCACGGACTGTTCATCTTTCGCCAGCGCCCAGCGGTACAGCTCCATATCCTGATGCACTTTCAGGGAGCCTTCACGCGCATCCGGGGAGAGCACCAGCTGTTTACCCTGTTTCGCGTCGAAGCGGCGCTGCTCGTAGCGCGGCGTGATGCCGGTCTCTTCTGGAATGATCCAGATTTGATACAGGTGCAGTTTTTCCGTTTTGCTTGGGTTGTACTCAGAGTGACGCACCCCGGTACCCGCGCTCATAATCTGGAACTCGCCCGCCGGAACCTGCTCTTTGTTGCCCATGCTGTCCTGGTGCTCAACCGCGCCTTCCAGCACATAGGTCAGGATTTCCATGTCTTTGTGCGGGTGGGTACCGAAGCCCTGGCCCGCATCAATCACGTCGTCGTTAATCACGCGCAGTGCGGAGAAGCCCATGAAGTTCGGGTCGTAGTAGTCGGCAAACGAGAATGAATGCCATGAGTCCAGCCAGCCATGATTCGCGTGACCACGTTCGTTTGCTTTGCGTAAGTAGATCATTGTTTTCACCCTCAGTTCGTTTCGATGGAGTAAGTGTGGACGCAAACGGCCTGGGATCATAGAGGGTGAAAATTGACTCCTCTGTTCAAAAATTGTGAACAAGTGCAGAGGAGCCGTTTTTGCTTATTTTGCGAGGGTTACCGTGGCAGGAGAAGCCTGTTCGAAGGCCCGTTCAAGGATTTCGAGGTTGGTCAGAACGTCAGATTCCTTGACGTAATTCGCCGTGCCGTTTGTGAGGGTCTCAAACAGCGCATCATAGACGCGGCCATAGTCGCCGGTTTCCGGTTTCAACGTTTCTTTGACCGTCACGCCCTCGTCGTTCACATACTCCAGCACGCCCACGGAATCATCCGCCGCAAAACCCGGTTCGCCCGGCATGATATTGGCCTTCAGGCTGGTCTCCTGCTGGTCAATGCCGTACTTAATGAACGAACCCCGGGTACCGTGAACGATAAATTTCGGGTAGTCGATCTTCACCAGATGGCTGGTTTTGACGATGGCTTTCAGGTCGCCGTAGAACAGCTGCGCTTCAAAAGTATCGTCCGGGTTGGCTTTATTACGCAGGCTGCGGATGTCATACGCCACGTGGTCCGGGCGGCCAAACAGGGAGATGATCTGGTCCATGGTATGCACGCCCAGACCATAGAACGAGCCGTCCTGCGGCAGGCCGGGCTGAGTTTCCGCTACCGGACGGTAGTAATCGAAGTGGCTTTCTATTTCCACGATGTTGCCGAGCTTGCCGCTTTCAATCGCTTTTTTCGCCGTCAGGAAGCAGCTATCAAAGCGACGGTTCTGATACGGCGTGACGGTCAGGCCTTTGCTTTTCGCCAGCGCGAACAGCTCTTTCGCTTCGGCAATAGTCGGGGTGAACGGCTTTTCTACCAGCACGTTTTTACCCGCATTGAGCGCGCGTTTGGCATAGTCAAAATGGCTGTCGGCATGGGTGCAGACAACCACCAGCTTCACCTGCGGGTCGTTAAGCACCTCATCGAGATCGCTGGTGAAGTGGATGTGGGAATACTGCGGAGATTGCTCTTCCGGCTTCGCGCGGCGGCGGTAGATATGGGCCACATGCCAGCTGTCTTTGCGGTTAAGAACATACGGCAGGTGATAGCGGGTCGTACTTTTACCAAATCCAATAAATGCGCAATGTAGTGTCATAGCTCAGTCCTTTTGGAAGGTTACTGAGTCTAACCATAACAAAAAAAAAGCCAGCTAAAAGCTGGCTAAAGTAATACTGGAAGCAATGTGAGCAATGTCGTGCTTTCAGGTTCCCGTAGAGGTCTTCCTGAACGCAAAGCAATAATAATCATTCTCATTCGCACTTGTCCAATACTTTTTGCAAAAAATAGCGGTTGACTCAAATTTTAAAGTCATTGATGTTGGAAGGGACGTTTAACTGACTGAGGAACAAGGAATGAGTGAGATAGTGATACGCCATGCGGAACCGAAAGATGCTGAAGCCTTACGCCAGAACTATATGCATCCGGGGGTGTATCACGATACGCTACAGCTACCTCATCCTTCCCTTGAACACTGGCAAGAACGTCTTATCGCAAAACCCGGCCAAAAACGCCTTGTCGCCTGCATTGATGAACAACTTGTTGGCGATCTGATGCTTCAGGTTGAATCCAGCCCGCGACGCAGCCATGTGGCCACGTTCGGTATCAGCGTTGCGGCGCATGCACAGGGGCGCGGCGTGGGCAGTGCGTTAATGCGCGAGATGATAAACCTTTGCGATAACTGGATGCGTATTGAACGGATTGAATTAACGGTGTTTGCCGATAATCCTGCCGCTCTGGCGCTGTACCGGAAGTTTGGTTTCGAAATCGAAGGCACCGGCAAGAAATTTGCCCTGCGCAACGGCGAGTATGCGGATGCGTATTATATGGCGAGAATGAAGTGACACTTTCTCCTCTCCCCATAGGGGCGAGGGAGAAAAGACCGCACCGTGCGATCCCCTCTCCCCTATGGGGAGAGGGTTAGGGTGAGGGGAATAATTAATACCCCGCCGACAAATCATCCACCGAACGCGGATCTGATGCGCCAAACAGCGCCCCATCCGGTCCCACCATAATGCTCTGGGTGCTGCCCATCGCCTCTTTCACCGCCACCTTCTGCCCGCGCTGCTCCAGCAGCCTGATGGTGTCTGGGCTAAAACCCTTCTCCACGCGCAGCTCGTCCGGTAGCCACTGGTGATGGAAACGCGGGGCGTTGGTCGCTTCGGCGACGTTCATCCCAAAGTCGATGCTGTTCACCACCATTTGTAGCACGGTGGTGATAATCCGGCTGCCGCCAGGGCTGCCGGTTACCAGCCAGGTTTTCCCGTCTTTCACCACGATGGTGGGCGACATGGACGACAGCGGACGTTTCTTCGGCCCTACCGCATTCGCATCGCCGCCGACCAGCCCGTAGACGTTCGGCACGCCCGGTTTAGCAGAGAAGTCATCCATCTCGTTGTTCAGCAGAATGCCGCTGTTGCCCGCCACAATCCCGGTGCCGAAGGTGGTGTTGAGCGTATAGGTCACCGCCACCGCATTACCGTCTTTATCCACCACCGAGAAGTGAGTGGTCTGGTTGCTTTCATACGGCGCCAGCTTGCCGGGGCGGATCTCGCTCGACGGCTTAGCCTTGTTGATGTCGATCTGATCGGCAATAGATTTGGCATAGGCTTTGTTGGTCAGCGCCTGCCACGGCACCTTCACGAAGTCCGGATCGCCGAGATATTCCGAGCGGTCGGCATAGGCGCGCTTTTCCGCTTCCGCCATCACCTGCATGGCATCCGCACTGCCGAAGCCGAACTTGTGCATATCGAAGTTTTCGAGAATATTGAGGATCTGCACGATGTGGATCCCACCGGAAGACGGCGGCGGCATGGAGAAGACCTCGTAACCGCGGTAGGTGCCGCTAATCGGCTCGCGCTCCACCGCCTTGTAGTCCGCCAGATCCGCTTTGGTGATGAGCCCGCCGTTCTTCTGCATCTCTTGTGCAATCTGGTCGGCAATCGCTCCTTTGTAGAAGGCGTCCGGACCGTGCTCTGCAATCAGCTCCAGGCTTTTAGCGAGGTTCTTCTGCACCAGCTTATCGCCCTTCTTCAGCGGCTCGCCGTCTTTCCAGAAGATCGCTTTGCTGTTTTCATGATTCGGAATGACTTCGCTGCCGTAGGTTTTGAGATCGTCCGCCAGCGCATCGTTTACCACAAAGCCGTCGCGCGCCAGCTTGATGGCAGGCTGCACTACCTTGTTCAGCGGCAGGGTGCCGTATTTTTCCAGCGCCAGCGAGAAGCCAGCGACGGTGCCCGGCGTGCCGGTCGCGAGATGCGAGGTCAGGGATTTTTTGCTGTCAGGGTTACCCTGATCGTCGAGGAACATATCTCGGGAGGCCTGAGCAGGCGCCATCTCGCGGAAGTCGATGGCCGTCGTTTTGCCGTCTTTGGTGCGCAGCATCATAAAGCCGCCCCCACCCAGGTTCCCCGCCTGCGGATGCGTTACCGCCAGCGCATAGCCGACGGCGACCGCGGCATCCACCGCGTTACCGCCCTGCCTGAGAATATCGACGCCCACTTTTGTTGCCAGCGCATCCACGGACGCTACCATGCCATGGGTTGCCCGCACGGGATGAAAAACATCTTCCTCCACGCCGTAAGAGACCGGAGGCGCCGCGGGCGGGTTGGCCGCCACGCTAAATGTACCGCCTGCCATCAGCGCGGCGATGGCGACCCAGCGCAAAAACGTTGGTTTCATGATTGTTGTTCTCCAGGTGAAGGGATCCATATTCCCCGCTTAAGCCTGGTTCACAACTCCTAAAAAATCATCGTCATGGTGAAATCAGGGTAAACTTAAGAGAGACCTCAAGAGGAGGAAATGACAATGAAACGCTTGATGATTCTTACGGCGCTGATCCCGTTTGCCGCGCTCGCACAGCCACTCAACACCATGAACAACCCGAACCAGCAGGGCTATGTCATCCCGAGCCAGCAGCGTATGCAGACCGAGATGATGAGCCAGCAACAGCAGCAGAAAGGGATGCTTAATCAGCAACTGAGAACGCAGACCCAGATGCAGCAGCAAAGCCTGCAAAATCAGATGAACGCCAATACCCAGCGCGTGCAGCAGGGGCAGGTGCGCGAGCAGCCGCTGCCGAATAAAAACGGCGGGATGTTAGGGGGAATGACGTCGTCAGGCAGCGGACAGCAGCATATGCTGCCGCCGCAGTCGAATGGCAGTATGCTTAATCCGCAGAACTAAAGTCCGGGCCTATCAGGTCGATTGCATCGGTACAGATGCTGTCCACGCCCCAGCGCAGCAGTTCGGCTGCACGCTGGGGTTTGTTAACGGTGTAGACCAGAATATGTAGACCCGCGTCTTTCAGCATCTTCACCCGCGTCTCATCCAGCAGCCTGTGATTAAGATGGATAGAGACACATGCCAGGCGCGTCGTCAGCTCGCGCCAGTCCTCGCGCCACTCGTCAAGCAGCAGCCCGCGAGGCAGCTCCGGTACGGCCGCCTGTGCCGCTTCCAGTGCGTCAATTTCAAATGATGACAGCAGCGGCGCGGTCATCCCTTCCCACAGCTCGCGCGCGGCCAGAGCAATCACTTTGCCCGTCAGCGGCCCGGTACCGGTGGTCGGTTTAATTTCGATATTGGCCATCATGCCGTGCTGGCGACAGCGATCCGCCACTTCCGCCAGCAACGGCAGCGGTTCGCCTTTGAATTCACCGCTGTACCAGCTTCCGGCGTCTACCTTCAGCAGGTCGCGCCACGGCAGCTCGCCCGCCACGCCCCAGCCGTTGCTGGTGCGCTCGAGGTTATCGTCATGCAGCAGGAAAATCTCGCCGTCTTTCGACAGCTTGGCGTCGAACTCGATCATCGTGTGACCGTAGCGCGCGCCAACGTCAATCGCCGCCAGCGTGTTTTCCGGCGCCAGCTTACCGCCGCCCCGGTGGGCGACGACGTGGGGATAAGGCCAGTTGCTCATACTCGTTGTCCTGTTTCACCGTCAAACAGGTGCAGATGGTTTTCCGGCAGGTGGAGCCACAGCGTGCTGCCGGCTTTAGGGCGTTCCTGATGCGCCAGACGCACCACCATTTTTTGCTCGCCCCAGCGCCCGTGCGCCAGGTTATCTGCACCCAACATCTCCAGCGTGTCCATCACCAGCGGCACGCCGCCTTCCGCCTGAGAGGTTAAACCGATATGTTCCGGGCGGATACCGAGCGTCATCTTACGCCCGGCGTAGCCACGATAGTACCAGTTGATCGGCAATGCCATCCCGCTTTCCAGCTCAAAGTGCGAGCCCGCGCTGCTGATGCGCCCTTCCAGCAGGTTCATCGCCGGGCTGCCGATAAAGCTCGCCACAAAGCGGGTAGCCGGTTTCTCGTACACTTCCACCGGGGTACCAATCTGCTCGGCAACGCCTTTGTTCATCACCATCACGCGCTGGGCGAGCGTCATGGCTTCGACCTGATCGTGGGTCACGTACAGGGAGGTGGTTTTCAGACGACGGTGCAGCTGCTGTAACTCAAGACGCATCTGCACGCGCAGCTTGGCGTCGAGATTAGAGAGCGGCTCGTCGAACAGGAATACCGCCGGATCGCGCACGATGGCGCGACCCATCGCCACGCGCTGGCGCTGTCCGCCGGAGAGCTCTCGCGGGCGGCGCTTAAGCAGGCCGTCGAGTTCCAGAATGCGGGCGGCCTCCTTCACGCGCTCGTCGATATGGCCTTTGCCCATGCCGCGGATTTTCAGCCCCCAGGCCATGTTCTCTTCCACGCTCATGTGCGGATAGAGAGCGTAGTTCTGGAACACCATCGCGATGCCGCGGTCTTTCGGCTCCATCTCGGTGACGCGCTGACGGTCAATCCAGATATCCCCGGAGGTCACACGCTCCAGCCCCGCCACCATGCGCAGCAGCGTGGATTTGCCGCAGCCGGACGGGCCGACCATCACGATAAACTCCCCGTCCGCCACGTCGAGCGTCAGCGGCTGAATCACCTGGGTTTTGCCGTCCCAGCTTTTGGTTACTGCCTGAAGTTTTAAACCTGCCATCTTATTTCTCGCTATCGACCAGGCCGCGGACAAACGCGCGCTGCATGGCTAAAACAATGACTACGGGTGGGATAAGGGTAAGCAGCATCGCCGCCATCACCTGGTTCCAGAGGGTGGTGCCTTCGCCGGTGGCGATCATGCCTTTGATGCCCGCCACGGCGGTGCCGAGGTTGACGTCCTGAATAATCAGCAGCGGCCACAGGTACTGGTTCCAGCCGTAGATAAAGGTGATCACAAACAGCGCCGCAAGGTTGGTTTTCGACAGCGGCAGCACGATATCGCGGTAGAAGCGCATCGGCGACGCGCCGTCGATGCGCGCCGCTTCAATCAGCTCGTCCGGCAGGGTCATAAAGAACTGGCGGAACAGGAAGGTGGCGGTCGCCGAGGCCATCAGCGGCAGGGTTAAGCCCGCGTAGCTGTCGAGCATCTTCAGGTTGGCGATCACTTCCACCGTCGGGAAGATACGCACCTCTACCGGCAGCATCAGGGTAATAAAAATCATCCAGAAAAACAGGTTACGCAGCGGAAAGCGGAACCAGACGATGGCGAAGGCCGACAGCATCGACACCGTGATTTTGCCCACCGTAATGCCGAACGCCATGATGAAGCTGTTGAGCATCATCAGCCAGAACGGCGCGCTGTTGGCGCCCACGCCCTGGGTCCAGATGGTCTTCATATTCTCGAAAAGATGCGTGCCTGGGATCAGCGTCATCGGCGTATCGAACACCGCTTTGATGTCCAGCGTGGCGGCGACAAAGGCCACGTACAGCGGAAACAGGATGACGATAATCCCTAAAATCAGCATGGTATGGCTGAAAATCGTCAGCCCGCGACGGTTCTCAATCATTGGTAGCGCACCTTACTTTCGACATAGCGGAACTGCACCACCGTGAGGATGATGACGAGGAACATCAGCACGACGGACTGCGCGGCAGAGGCGGAGAGATCCAGACCGGCGAAACCCTCGCGGTAGATCTTATAGATAAGCGTCGTTGTCGCCTGTACCGGACCGCCTGCGGTCGCCGCGTCGATCACCGGGAAAGTGTCGAAGAAGGCGTACACGAGGTTAACCACCAGCAGGAAGAAACTCACCGGGGCGATCAGCGGCAGCGACAGCCTGAAGAAGCGACGAATAGGCCCTGCTCCGTCAATTGCCGCGGCTTCCACCAGCGAGCGCGGAATGGACTGCAGCGCGGCAAAGAAGAACAGGAAGTTATAGCTGATCTGCTTCCACACCGAGGCGAATACCACCAGGAACATCGCCTGACCGCTGTTCTGGGCGTGGTTCCAGTCGTAGCCGAACTCTGCCAGGAAATGGGTAATCAACCCGCGGCCGGGATTAAACAGGAAGATCCACAGTACGGCGGCGACGGCGGGTGCCACGGCGTAAGGCAGCAGCATCAGGGTCTGATACAGGCGGCTGCCGCGCACCACGTAATCCACCAGCGCGGCGAAAAACAGCGAGGCGACAAGGCCGCTGACGGTGACCAGCGCGCTGAACTTCATCGTCGTCCAGAAGGCGTCCAGGTAGTAGCTATCATGGAACAGCGCGGTAAAGTTATCCAGGCCAACAAACTGGCTGGAGAGCCCGAACGGATCGACGCTTTGTACCGAGTACCACAGCGCTTCGCCCGCAGGCCAGATAAAGAAGATAACGGTGATGACCAGCTGAGGCGCGACCAACAGGTACGGCAGCCAGCGGGAACGGAACACCGGACGGGATGATGACATAGGTTTGCTCTGTAGGTATTCACCCCTCACCCCGGCCCCCTCTCCCCAAAGGGGCGAGGGTGTAATCGTCCCCTCTCCCCTTTGGGGAGAGGGTTAGGGTGAGGGGGATTAGTTTGAATTACGATTTCGTCGACTGCTCAAAGCGGCGCAGCAGCTGATTTCCGCGCTCTACCGCAGAGTCCAGCGCCTGCTGTGGCGTTTTCTTCCCGGTCCACACGCTTTCCAGCTCCTCATCCACGATGGTGCGGATCTGCGGCATGTTGCCCAGGCGCAGGCCTTTAGTGAACGGCAACGGCGGCTTGTTCAGCATCTGACGCGTCGCGATGTCCGCCCCTGGGTTCTTGCTGTAGAAGCCCTGCTCGCGGGTCAGGTCATACGCGGCTTTGGTGATCGGCAGGTAGCCGGTCTTCTGGTGCCACTCGGCGGCATTTTCAGGCTTCGCCAGGAAGTCGAGGAACTCGGCTACGCCTTTATAGGTGCCCTTGTCTTTACCCTGCATCACCCACAGGCTCGCCCCGCCGATGATGGCGTTCTGCGGCGCGCCCTTCACGTCAGCGTCATACGGCATCATGCCCACGCCGTAGTTGAATTTGGCGTAGTGACGGATATCCGCCAGAGAGCCGGACGAGGCGGTGGTAATGGCGCAGTCGCCGTTGTAGAACTTCTCGGTGGATTCGTCTTTACGCCCGAAGTAGCTGAAGTCGCCCTTCTTGTTGAGTTCTTCCAGCAGCGCAATGTGCTTCACCTGCTCCGGCTTGTTGAACTCCAGTAGCGCATCGGTGCCGTCGAAGCCGTTGTTTTTGGTCGCCACCGGCAGGCCGTGCCAGGCGCTGAAGTTTTCAATCTGGATCCAGCCCTGCCAGCCGCTGGCGTAGCCGCACTTCATCCCCGCCGCTTTCAGCTTCGCGGTGTATTCGGCCAGGTCCTGCCAGGTTTTTGGCGGCTGCTCCGGGTCTAAACCGGCTTTCCTGAAGGCGTCTTTGTTGTAGTACAGCACCGGCGTGGAGCTGTTAAACGGCTGAGACAGCAGATGTCCGGTTTTTGAATCGGTGTAGTAACCCGCTACGGTCGGCACAAACTGGGATTCATCAAAGTTGATACCCGCCTCTTTGAACACTTCATAGACCGGCTTGATAGCTTTGGAGGCCATCATGGTGGCGGTGCCCACTTCATAAACCTGTAACAGTGCAGGCGCGTTGCCGGTACGGAAGGCAGCGATGCCCGCGCTCAGGCTCTGCTCATAGTTGCCTTTGTACACCGGCACAATTTTGTAATCCGGGTGGGTGTCGTTGAAACGTTGCGCCAGGGAGTCAACTTCTTTACCCAACTCCCCTTCCATTGAATGCCAGAACGGAATGGTGGTGACAGCCATTGCGTTCGTCGCAAAAGCCAGACCCAGTGCCAGACCCAAAGCTGTGTGTCGTAACGATGTCATTGTCATCTCTCTTATTGTGCCGGATGCGCGATATCACGCGTTTTATGCTCGCGAGGTAACATGACATGCTCGAATTACAGAAAAATAACTGTTTGTTTACAGATAAGTGACAGCCAGGCGTCAGGGGGATGATGGTTGTGTGAAGGGGGTTGGATGGTTGGGTGCGGTCTGGTGCCCTCACCCCGGCCCTCTCCCACAGGGAGAGGGAGAAAACACTAAAAAAGGCAACTTGCGTTGCCTTTTTGCTTTTACCTATCCGCCCAGATACGCGCTCCGCACCGCTTCGTTCGCCAGCAGCGCGTCGCCGGTGTCCTCCAGCACCACGCGGCCGTTCTCCAGCACGTAGCCACGGTCAGCCAGCTTCAGCGCCTGGTTGGCGTTCTGCTCGACGAGGAAGATGGTCATCCCCTCTTTGCGCAGTTGCTCAATGGTGTCGAAAATCTGCTGGATGATGATCGGCGCCAGACCGAGCGACGGCTCGTCCAGCAGCAGCAGACGCGGCTGGCTCATCAGCGCGCGGCCTATCGCCAGCATCTGCTGTTCACCGCCGGACATGGTGCCCGCACGCTGAATGCGGCGCTCCCACAGGCGCGGGAAGAGCTCATAGACCCACTTGATGCGGGTCTGGTATTCATCGCGGTGGGCGAAGAACCCGCCCATTGCCAGGTTCTCTTCCACCGTCATGCGGGAGAAGACCCGGCGCCCTTCCGGAACGATCGCCACCGCTTCACGCATGATTCTGGCGGTCTGCCAGTCGGTAATGTCTTTACCATCAAACACGATCCGCCCGCTGGTGGCGCGCGGGTCGCCGCACAGGGTGCCGAGCAGCGTAGTTTTACCCGCGCCGTTGGCGCCAATCAAGGTCACGATTTCACCCTGATTGATGTGCAGGCTGACGTCGTGCAGCGCCTGGATCTTGCCGTAGTGCGCGTTGACCTTGTCGAACGTTAACATCGCTTTTTCCATCTTATGCCTCACCCAGGTATGCGCGGATCACGTCCGGGTTGTTGCGGATCTCTTCCGGCGTGCCGTTTGCCAGCGGCGTGCCCTGGTTGACCACGTAGATACGGTCGGAAATGCCCATTACCAGCTTCATGTCGTGCTCAATCAGCAGAATGGTGGTGTCGTGGTGATCGCGCAGTTCGGCAATCAGCTCGTCCAGCTCTTTGGTCTCTTTCGGGTTGAGCCCTGCCGCCGGTTCGTCGAGCATCAGGATCTCCGGCTGGGTCACCATGCAGCGCACAATCTCCAGACGACGCTGGTCGCCGTAGGCCAGGTTGCTCGCCTGACGGTTGGCGTGCTGCAGCAGGCCAATTCGGTCGAGCCAGGTCGCCGCGCGGTCAAGCGCTTCATCCTGCGCGCGGCGGAAGGCCGGGGTTTTCAGCAGGCCGGAGAACAGCCCGGTTTTCAGCTGCTGATGCTGCGCGACCAGCAGGTTCTCAATCACCGTCATCTCGCGGAACAGACGCACGTGCTGGAAGGTACGCACCACGCCCATG
Organism: Enterobacter sp. PL_is514; assembly: GCF_055816715.1. Taxonomy (NCBI): domain Bacteria; kingdom Pseudomonadati; phylum Pseudomonadota; class Gammaproteobacteria; order Enterobacterales; family Enterobacteriaceae; genus Enterobacter; species Enterobacter sp. PL_is514. The sequence continues at coordinate 85,723 of NZ_JBVPGN010000031.1, forward strand.
CGGGCAATCTGCTGGCCTGGCAGCCCTTCAAGATGCTTGTCGCGCAGCATGATGGTGCCGCCCGTCGGCTTGTAGAAGCCGGTCAGGCAGTTAAAGACCGTGGTTTTCCCCGCGCCGTTCGGGCCAATCAGGGAGACAATCTCTTTCTTGTGCAGATCCAGTGACACATTGTTGACCGCCAGCAGGCCGCCAAAACGCATCATCAGACCGTTAACGGATAATAATGGCTGACTCATGCCTGCTCTCCTTTCGCCTGAGTGCGTTTCAGCTTCAGCTGTGGACGAGTCATCGGCAGCAAGCCCTGCGGACGCCAGATCATCATCAGCACCATCAAACCACCCAGCATCAGCATGCTGTATTCGTTAAAGTCGCGCATCAGCTCGCGCGAGACCACCAGCAGGATGGCCGCGAGGATAACGGCGAACTGCGAGCCCATACCGCCCAGCACCACAATCGCCAGCACAAAGGCGGATTCGGCAAAGGTGAACGATTCCGGGCTTACAAAGCCCTGACGGGCGGCAAACAGCGTCCCGGCGAAACCGGCAAACGCGGCGCTGATGGTGAACGCGGTCAGCTTGATGCGGGTCGGGTTCAGGCCCAGGGAACGGCAGGCGATCTCATCTTCACGCAGCGCTTCCCACGCGCGGCCCAGCGGCATGCGCAGCAGACGGTTAATCACGAACAGGGTAATCACCACCAGCAGCAGCGCCACCAGATAGAGCCAGATTACACGGTCGGACGGGTCATACTTCACGCCGAAGAAGTTACTGAAGGTGTCCCAGCCGCCTTCGCGGGCGGTACGGCTGAACTCCAGGCCGAAGAAGGTTGGTTTCGGGATCTGGCTGATGCCGTTCGGGCCGCCGGTCACTTCGGTGTTGTTAAGCAGCAGGATACGGACGATTTCGCCGAAGCCTAAGGTCACAATCGCCAGGTAGTCACCGCGCAGGCGCAATACCGGGAAGCCAAGCAGAAAGCCGGCAGCGGCAGAGACCAGCCCCGCCAGCGGCAGGCAGGTCCAGAAGCCGAGGCCGTAATAGTGGTTCAGCAGCGCGAAGGTGTAGGCGCCGATGGCGTAGAAGCCGCCGTAGCCCAGCACCAGCAGGCCGGAGAGCCCCACCACCACGTTCAGACCGAGACCGAGAATCACGTAGATCATGGTCAGAGTGGCGATATCCACGGTGCCGCGAGACACCACAAACGGCCACGCCACGGCGGCCACCAGCAGCGCTACGAGGAACAGCTTCTGCTTAACGGTAGACCCGTCGATGGCCGGCAGAACGAATTTCGGCCCGGAGACGTTTTTCAGCGACTTCTGGAACAGCGGACGCAACAGCTGGAACAGGAACACCACGGCAGTGCCGATAAATACCCACTGCCAGCGGATGTCGGGGGCGGTATCCACCACCAGCTTCGTCCCGTCCAGACCTAACTGGACGCCCATAAAGACGCCTGCCAGCACGAAGAACATGGCGGCAGAGAGCAGCGCCATTGCAAAATGCATCGGTTTCATACTTTCTCTACCTCCGGACGGCCCAGAATACCGGTAGGCATCACCAGCAGAACCAGAATCAGCAGGGCAAACGACACCACATCTTTATATTCCGTGCTCAGATACGCCGAGGAGAGCGCTTCCGCCACGCCCAGGATCAGGCCGCCAATCATCGCGCCCGGAATACTGCCGATACCGCCCAGCACCGCCGCGGTAAAGGCTTTCATCCCGGCCATAAAGCCGATGTACGGGTTGATCACGCCGTAGAACTGGCCGAGCAGCACGCCCGCTACCGCCGCCATCGCGGCGCCAATCACGAAGGTCAGGGCAATCACGCGGTCGGTGTTGATGCCGAGCAGGCTCGCCATCTTCAGGTCTTCTGCGCAGGCTCGGCAGGCGCGTCCCATCCGCGAGTAGCGGATGAACAGCGTCAGGGCAAGCATTGCAATAAAGGTCACGACCCAGATAACCAGCTGCATGGTGGTGATAGAGGCCGCGAAGTTTTCGCTGGCCCCCACAATCCACTGGCCGTTAAAGAGGCTTGGCAGCGCCACGTCGCGCGAGCCTTCGGTCAGGCTGACGTAGTTTTGCAGGAAGATCGACATCCCGATGGCGGAAATCAGCGCAATCAGGCGTTTGGAGCTGCGCACCGGCCGGTAGGCCACGCGCTCGATGCTCCAGCCGTAGGCGCTGGCAATCACAATCGCGCCGACAAACCCGGCGGCGACCAGCAGCCAGCTGCTGTCGATGCCCATCATCATCAGGGCGGCGATAATCATAAAGGAGACATAGCTACCGATCATGTAGACCTCGCCGTGGGCGAAGTTAATCATGCCGATAATGCCGTAAACCATCGTATAGCCGATGGCGATCAGCGCGTAGGTGCTTCCCAGCGTGACGCCGTTAAACATCTGCTGCAGGAAATAGAGAAACTGCTCGGACATATGCAAACCTTTTTATACCCGCCCGTCAGTCCGGGCGGTGGGATAATTATTTGGCGGCCGAGGATGACCCGTCGGCGTGCCACTTAAAGACACCAAACTCAAATCCCTTCAGATCGCCTTTCTCATCCCAGTTCAGCGGCCCAATCACGGTGTTCGCCCCGTGTGCTTTTAAATCTTTCACCAGATCCAGCGGTTCTTTGCTGCCGGTACGATCCAGCGCGGTGGCCAGAGACTGCACGGCGGCGTAGGTGATCCAGACGTACGGACCACTCGGATCTTTCTTCTGCGCCTTGAGCGCATCCACGATAGCCTTGTTGGCCGGATCCTGGTCATAGCGTTTTGGCATCGTCACCAGCATGCCTTCGGCAGAATCCCCGGCGATGTTTGACAGGGAGGTATTGCCCACACCCTCTGGCCCCATAAACTGGGTCTTCAGACCGGTGGCGCGCGCCTGACGCAGCATCTGCCCCATCTCCGGGTAGTAGCCGCCGTAGTAAACAAAGTCGATATTCTCTTTTTGCAGACGAGCGATCAGCGCGGAGAAGTCTTTCTCACCGGCGGTAATGCCGTCGAAGAAGACGATGTTCGCGCCGCCTTTTTTCAGGCCGTCCTGAACGGAGCGCGCCAGGCCTTCGCCGTACTGCTGCTTGTCATGAATAATGGCGATACGCTGCGGCTTAACGGTTTCAAGGATGTATTTGGCGGCGGTGGGCCCCTGAGAGGAGTCCAGACCGGCGGTACGCATAATGTGCTGATAACCGCGCTGGGTCAGCTCAGGGTTAGTTGCGCCAGGGGTGATCATCAGGATGCCTTCGTCTTCGTAGATATCAGACGCAGGCTGGGTGGAGGATGAACACAGGTGGCCGATCACATACTGGATGCCATCGTTGACGATTTTGTTGGCGACCGCGACGGCCTGTTTCGGATCGCAGGCGTCGTCATATTCCACGCCCACCAGCTTGTCGCCTTTGATGCCGCCCTTAGCGTTGATGTCTTTGATGGCCTGGCGCGCACCGTTGAACTCCATGTCACCCCACTGGGCAACAGGGCCGGACATCGCACCCACTACCGCAACTTTAATGTCCTCCGCCATAGCGGCATGCGAGATCGACAGTGCGACCATCCCCGCGATTAACGTCTTCGCGTTCCTTTTCATCTCTGAATCCCCATTCGTGATGTCGTGTTTATATTTTGTTTTATTATGGTTAAAAAGCATTCTGTACTTTTAATGAACAACGCTATTTTTACCAGTGCCTTTAATGGTTTAGCGCAGGTTTTTGTCAAAAACCAGACTAAAATCTCTATTTTTCAGGCGATTAAGCAAAGATAATATTCTGAAATCAGGCAGAGATAAACAAATAAAAGTGCAGTTTGCAGCATAAAATAACGGTACAAAGCGCCGAATAAATCACTACCCTTCAGGTTAAAATTCTGCTTATTTTTCGATCCATGTGTTTTCAAACTGCCCATCGCGTTGCCAAAAAACTAATCACCTGGCGAATGAGAATAAAAAGAGGAAGCCCCTGAGTGAATAAATTGAGTACACTGCCTCTACTCAATTTGATTTGGACAAGTAGCTAATGAAACTGACTATCGTGCGTCTGGTGACCTTTAGCGACCAGGATCATATCGACCTGGGCAAGATCTGGCCGGAATATTCCCCTTCGTCGCTACGCGTGGATGAGACCCACCGCATTTATGCCGCGCGTTTTAACGAGCGCCTGCTGGCAGCGGTTCGCGTCACCCTGAGCGGTACAGAAGGGGCGCTGGACTCGCTGCGCGTGCGTGACGTCACCCGTCGTCGCGGCGTGGGACAGTATTTAATTGAAGAAGTGATCCGCGAAAACCCGAGCGTGACCTCATGGTGGATGGCTGACGTCGGCGTGGAAGACCGCGGCGTGATGGCGGCGTTTATGCAGGCGTTAGGGTTTACGGCGCAGGAGAGCGGTTGGGAGAAGCGTTTGGAGTGAATTGTGCGGGGTGATGCGTGCGGTGCGGCCTGATGCCCTCACCCCGGCCCTCTCCCACGGGGAGAGGGTGCAAACACTAAAATGGCAACCTTACGGTTGCCATTTGCGTTTATTTGGCGTCAGTAGCAGTCCCGTTAGCATGCCAGTCAAACACGCCGAACTCGAAGCCCTTCAGGTCGCCCTTCGCGTCCCAGGAGAGTGGCCCCATGACGGTCTGGACCGTGTTCGCTTTCAGCCAGGTGGCAATCTCAGCCGGTTCGGCTGACTGGTTCAGGCCCGCCTGCAGAGACTGCAGCGCCGCATAGGTGGTCCAGACGAACGCGCCGCTTGGAGCCTGTTTCTTCGCCTTGATGGCATCTACGATAGGTTTGTTCGCTGGCACCTGGTCGTAGTTCTTCGGTTTGGTCACCAGCAGGCCTTCGGCTGATTCACCTGCAATGTTAGACAGGGAAACGTTCGCCACGCCTTCCGGCCCCATAAACTGGGTTTTCAGGCCCGCAGCGCGCGCCTGGCGCAGGATCTGGCCCATTTCCGGGTGGTAGCCACCGTAGTAAACGAAATCAATATTCTCTTTCTTCAGACGCGCCACCAGGGTGGAGAAGTCTTTCTCACCGGCGGTGATCCCGTCGAAGAACACCACGTCGGCATTGGCTTTCTTCAGGTTGTCCTGCACTGAACGCGCCAGACCTTCACCGTACTGCTGCTTGTCATGAACGATGGCAATACGCTTCGGCTTCACTTTTTCAACGATGTATTTCGCCGCGGTTGGGCCCTGGTCAGAGTCCAGACCGGTGGTGCGCAGGGTCAGCTTGTAGCCACGCGCGGTCAGCTCCGGTGCGGTCGCCGCCGGAGTGATCATCAGGATACCTTCGTCTTCGTAGATATCAGACGCGGGTTGAGTAGAGGAAGAGCACAGGTGACCGATAACGTATTTGATCCCGTCGTTCACCACTTTGTTCGCGACCGCGACCGCTTGTTTCGGGTCACAGGCATCATCATATTTTACGATCTGCAGTTTTTCGCCCTTGATACCGCCCTTAGCATTAATGTCTGCAACCGCCTGCTCAGCGCCGGTAAATTCCTGGTCACCGTACTGTGCTACCGGACCGGACATCGCGCCAACCACAGCCACTTTGATGTCTGCCTGTGCCATGGTGCTGAATGCCAACGCGATACATCCTGCCAGTAACGCTTTACCCTTCATATTCATCCTGAGATTCCCCATTATTATGGTTATTACGATTGTTGTGATGTTGTTGTGCAGCGCTTTATGTCAGTTATAGGTGTGCTGTTCGCGCTTTTTCAGCATACTCTGCTAAAACATACCCGATTTTTATGATTTTGGAATAGCTAATTTGAAATGAATATATGCCAGGCCCGGCAGGGATTTTCGCCGGGCATATGGCTTTAACGTGTCAGCGAGGCGGAGATAATGTCCAGCGCTTTACGGAACTGCACTTCAGGGATCGTCAGCGGATAGAGGAAACGAATGACGTTGCCGTAGACGCCGCAGCTCAGAAGAAGCAGCCCTTCCTGCAACGCGCGCTCCTGGACCTGGCGGGTAAATTCCGGCGAAGGCTGGCCCGTTTGCGGGTCGTTAAACTCCACCGCCACCATTGAGCCCTGGGCGCGAATGTCCGCGATATACGGGCAGTGTTCCTTCGCTTTGTTCAGCACTTCCACCAGGTGATGGCCAAGATGCGCCGAGCGCGTGCAGAGATCCTCTTCATCAATCACGTCGAGCACGGCATGCGCCGCGGCAATCGCCAGCGGGTTTCCGGCGTAGGTACCGCCCAGCCCGCCCGGCGCAGGGGCGTCCATGATCTCTGCCCGGCCCGACACCGCTGAGAGTGGCATCCCGCCCGCCAGGCTTTTCGCCATGGTGATCAGATCCGGCTTCACGCAGTGATGTTCCATCGAGAACAGCTTGCCGGTACGGGCGAAGCCGCTTTGCACCTCGTCGGCAATCAGCAAAATGCCATGGGTATCGCACAGGGCGCGCAGCGCCTGCATAAAATCGGCTGGCGCGATGTTGAAACCGCCCTCTCCCTGAACCGGTTCGAGAATAATGGCCGCGACCTGGTCGGGTGCGATATCTGCTTTAAAGATGCGTTCCAGGCTTTTCAACGCCTCAGCGGTGCTGACGCCGTGCAGTTCATTCGGATACTGCGCGTGATAAACCGAACCGGGGAACGGGCCAAAGCCGAGCTTGTACGGCGCAACTTTGCCGGTCAGCGCCATAGTCATAAAGGTGCGGCCGTGGAACGCGCCGCCGAAGGTGATAAGGCCGGGACGTTTGGTGTACGCCCGGGCAATTTTGACCGCGTTTTCAACCGCCTCTGCACCCGTTGAGAAGAACGCCGTTTTAGCCGGACCGTCAACGGGCACGCGCTGGTTGATGCGCTCGGCAAGCGCGACATAGCTTTCGTACGGCACAATCTGGTACGCCGTATGGGTAAAGGCGTGGAGTTGTTTTTCGATGGCGGAAATGACTTTGGGATGGCAATGGCCGGTATTCAGCACCGCGATACCGGCGGCGAAGTCGATGTACTCGTTGCCTTCCACGTCCCACACCGTGGCGTTTTCAGCTTTATCGGCATAGAAGTTACACATCACGCCGATGCCGCGCGGCGTCGCCTGTAAACGCCGGTCGTTCAGTTCGTTGTTTTTCACCCTGTCCCCCTGAGAAAGTCGCCTGCTTAGCGCATCAGTAAGTGTTTGCCAGGGGGAGGGAATTCGCCAGAGCGGGCGCTAAAAAAACAAAACCCCCGGATTCTCATCCAGGGGTTCTCGGTGTACTTCGCAGAAATTACGCTTCGATAGCGGCGCGAAGTTTTTTCATGGCGTTCTTTTCAAGCTGACGGACACGTTCCGCAGAAACGCCATAGCGGTCGGCCAGCTCCTGCAGCGTGGACTTGTTGTCTTCGTCCAGCCAGCGGGCGCGGATAATATCCTGACTACGTTCGTCGAGGCCTTCCATCGCATGAGTCAGCTTGTTCGCGGCCTGATCTTCCCAGTTATCCTCTTCGATGCCATCAGCAAAGTTAGAGGTTTTATCCTGCAGATACAGAACCGGTGCCATTGGCTGGCTGTCAGAGGCGTCGTCGTCGGAGGACATATCAAAGGTCATGTCCTGCGCGGCCATACGGGATTCCATCTCACGCACGTCTTTGCTGGTTACGCCCAGCTCGCGCGCCACCATTTCCACTTCATCCTGATTGAACCAGCCCAGACGCTGCTTGGTTTTACGCAGGTTAAAGAACAGTTTGCGCTGCGCTTTTGTCGTGGCGACTTTCACGATACGCCAGTTGCGCAGCACGTATTCGTGAATTTCTGCTTTGATCCAGTGCACGGCGAAGGAGACCAGTCGCACACCCACTTCCGGGTTAAAGCGACGTACAGCCTTCATCAGACCGATGTTACCTTCCTGAATCAAGTCCGCCTGCGGCAGGCCGTAGCCCGCATAATTACGAGCAACGTGAACAACAAAGCGCAGGTGAGACAGGATCAGCGTCTTAGCTGCTTCCAGATCGCCCTGGTAATGCAGCTTTTCAGCAAGCTCCTTTTCTTCCTCGGCCGTTAACATCGGCCAGGTGTTCGCAGCCCGGATATAAGATTCCAGGTTACCAACAGGGGCTAAAGCTAAAGTTTGCATTTCTTTGGTCATTCATTCCTCTCAATGTTTCTTCTGGTCCAGGTCGTCCCCGTCAGGCAACAACCATGCCAAAGCGTTTGAGCAACGAGATTAGCATTCACTCTTTTATCAGACAGTGATTTTATCCACAAGTTCCAGGTGTAACGGTGAATAAATTACGCACAAAATGTGACATGGAGATGATAACAGGGGAAGAGACAACAGGGACGCTTTCCCTGCAGAGCGAACATCTCGGTGCAGGGAAAGATTATATCACGCTTTTATTAGTCGGGAGTAAAGTGACGTAAATGTTGAACGGTTGCCAGCCAGGCTGCCACCCACCCAATCATCGAGCACACCAGCAGCAGTAACAGGCACTCATCGAAACCTAAGCCGCTGATATTAAACTTCGTTCCGAAAACCTGCGCCACTTCAGTCACGGCAGACGAAAGCCGCATCACCAAAATTTCTGACAATATCAGTGAAAGAAATGCGCCGGAAAAACCGAGCAGTGCACCGCCGTAAAGGAACGGTCGGAGGATGAAGCCATCCGTCGCACCAATCAGTTTCTGCACGTTGATGGTATCGCGACGGGCAAAGATGCTCAGGCGTACGCTGTTACCGATGACGAGGAAGACCGCCGCCACCATCAGCACGCCAATCATCGCCGCGACGCGTCCTACCAGCCCGGTCAGGGCTGAGAGACGCGCAAACCAGCTGTCATCCATGCGCACTTCATCAATGCCCTTAATGCGCGTGATGCGATCGCGCAGGGTGTTAAGCGAATCGGTCCCCTGGAAATCCAGCTTCGGGATCACCACCGCCACGGCGGGCAGCGGGTTCTCTTCGAGCATATCCAGCGCGCCGCCAAAGCCAGACCAGTTACGGAACTCGCCCAGCGCGTCTTCACGTGAGAGATAGTTGACCTTCTCCACGCCCTGCTCGGCCTGGATTTGCCCAACCACCTGCGCCGCGGCGTTATCGTCGAGCGCTTTATCCAGATAGACCGTGATCTGCGGGGACGGGTAATACTGTGAAGCCGCCTGGTTGACGTTTTTATAGACCATATAGCAGACGCTTGGCAGCGTCAGGGAGATGGCAATCACCATCACCGTCAGGAACGTCGCCAGCGGTTTGCTTTTCAGGTCCTGCAGCGCGCCGTGGAAAGCGTAGCGTACCTGTTCGTTAAACACGTTGGTTTTACGGGAGGCCGGTTTTGTCGCGGCCTTCTGGCGCTTCGGCGCATTACGATTGCCGTCACCACCGCCCTGCGGCTTACGGAAACGGTCAAACCGGTTCCCGAACTGCCGAATCTGGTTTATTGCATCACGCTTGTTCACCGTGGCCTCCGTGCAAATGCCCGTCGCTCAGGGTCAGCATGCGGTACGAACGACGGGAAATGAGCCCGATATCGTGCGTCGCCATCAATACGGTGACCCCTACGCGGTTGAATTCCTCAAACAGACGCAAAATCCCTTCTGACAGGGCATCGTCCAGGTTACCGGTCGGTTCATCCGCCAGCAGCACGGCAGGCTTGTTCACCACCGCGCGGGCGATGCCCACGCGCTGCTGTTCACCGCCGGAGAGCTGGATCGGGAAGTTCTTCGCTTTGTCCAGCAGCCCGACCTTATCCAGCGCCGCAGAGACGCGACGGCGGATATCGTCATAGCTGGCGCCGGCAATAATCAGCGGAATGGCCACGTTATCGAAAACGGTGCGATCCATCAGCAGGTGGTGATCCTGGAAAATCATGCCGATCTGACGACGCAGGAACGGCACTTCGCGGTTTTTCAGGCGGCTGATTTCATGCCCGCCGAAAAAGATTTTCCCGGCGCTTGGCCGCTCGATCCCACAGATAAGCTTGAGCAGGGTACTTTTCCCCGCGCCGGAATGGCCGGTCAGGAATGCCATCTCGCCCGGCTGCAGGTGGAATGTCACCCCCTGCAGCGCTTGTCTCCCACCGAGATAGGCCTTGCTGACGTGTTCAAAGCGAATCATTGTTAGTCCTCTCGGGCAAATAATGCCTCAATAAAGTCGTCCGCCTTAAACGGACGCAAATCCTCAATACGCTCGCCCACACCGATGTAACGGATAGGAATGCCGAACTGGTCGGCCACGGAGAAGATCACCCCGCCTTTCGCGGTGCCGTCCAGCTTGGTCAGCGCGATCCCCGTCAGTCCTACCGCTTCAGTGAACAGCTTCGCCTGACTGATGGCGTTCTGCCCGGTGCTGGCGTCAATGGTCAGCATAATTTCATGCGGTGCGTCTTCATCCAGCTTCTTCATGACGCGAACGATTTTCTTCAACTCTTCCATCAGGTGCGATTTGTTCTGCAAACGCCCTGCGGTATCGGCAATCAGCACGTCCACGTTGCGCGCCTTCGCCGCCTGGATGGCGTCGAAGATCACGGACGCGGAATCCGCGCCGGTATGCTGGGCAATCACCGGAATGTTGTTGCGCTGGCCCCAGACCTGCAGTTGCTCAACCGCCGCCGCACGGAAGGTATCGCCCGCCGCCAGCATCACCGATTTGCCCTGCTGCTCGAACTGACGCGCCAGCTTGCCGATGGTGGTGGTTTTACCCACGCCGTTCACGCCGACCATCAGAATAACAAATGGCGTTTTGCCTTCAATATTAAGCGGTTCGTCAACTTTTGCGAGAATTTCACCCATCTCGTCTTTCAGCAGGCCGTACAGCGCTTCGGCGTCGCGCAGCTGTTTGCGGCTCGCCCCTTCGGTCAGGTTGGCGATGATCTTACGGGTGGTTTCCACGCCGACGTCCGCAATCAGCAGCTGTTCCTCCAGCTCTTCAAAGAGATCGTCGTCGATCTTCTTGCCGCGGAACAGACTGATAAATCCGGAACCTAAGTTTTCTTTGGTTTTGAGCAGGCTGCGCTTCAGGCGGGCGAAGAAACCTTCTTTGGTCGGTTTTTCCTGCTCCTGAACGATCTCTTCTTCCGGTTCTTCTTCCACCGGCACGACGATAACCGCTTCTTCTGCGGCTTCCGCCGCCAGCGCCTGGGCTTCCAGCTCTTCGTCGGTCAGTTCTGGCTCAAGTGCCGCTTCTTCTTCCACCGCCTCAACAATTTCAACGGTTTCCGCTTCGGCCTGCCACTCTTCGGCAGACACCTCTTCGGCTTTCACCTCTTCCGGCAGCGGCAGCTCTTCATGCTCGATAACGGCCTGCGGTGCTTCGGTAATGTCTTCAACGACAACCGGTTCCGGCTTCTCGCTATCCTGAACCTGTTCAGTGACCTCAACCACCTCTTCTGCAAAGGATTCAACCTCTTCTTTGCTGTGTGCCGTTTCTTCCGCGTCGACTACCGCGGCGGTTTCTACAGGCGTTTCAGGCGGTGACTGCTCTTCAATGGCTTGTTGCTCTTCGGTTTTCTGTTCTGTTTCTTGCTCTTTTTCACCGAAGCCCAGCCAGGAAAAGAAGCCACGTTTTTTTTGTTTTGCCATCTGCGACTACACTCCTCGCGGCGCTATATACATGGAAGCTAAAAAAATGATGAAATAGTCTAACACTTTACTTAATTGACATCACCGCCCGCAATCGCAGGCCAATTGTTAACAGAGCTTTCCTGAGATGAAGAAACCCAACCGCGCCCCGGCCGGTCAAATTCGTATTATCGGCGGTCAGTGGCGAGGCCGGAAATTACCGGTGCCGGACAGCCCCGGTTTACGCCCTACTACCGACCGCGTGCGCGAGACGCTGTTTAACTGGCTGGCCCCGTCAATGGTAGACGCCCACTGCCTGGACTGCTTCGCCGGAAGCGGCGCGCTCGGTCTGGAAGCGCTGTCGCGCTATGCCGCCAGCGCCACGCTGCTGGAGATGGAGCGCGGCGTGGCGCAGACGCTGCAGCAAAATCTGGCGACGCTGAAGGCGGGCAACGCCAAAGTCGTGAACACCAACACGCTGAGTTTTCTTGCGCAGAAAGGCACGCCGCATAACGTGGTGTTTGTCGACCCGCCGTTCCGCAAGGGGCTGCTGGAGGAGACGTTATCCCTGCTGGAACAAAACGGCTGGCTGGCGGATGACGCGCTAATTTACGTTGAAAGCGAAGTGGAAAACGGTTTACCGCCGGTTCCCGCTCACTGGGATCTGCACCGTGAAAAAGTCGCGGGTCAGGTTGCTTATCGTCTGTATCACCGTCAGGCACAAGGAGGATCCGATGCCGGTACTGATTAATCTGGGACGTTTGCTGATGCTGGGTGTCTGGGCGTTTTTGCTGCTCAACCTGGTGCACCCGTTCCCGCGCCCGATGAACATTTTCGTTAACGTCGCGCTGATTTTCACGTCGTTTATGCACGCCCTGCAGATGGTGATGCTGAAAAACGGCCTGCCGAAAGACGGCCCGCAGATGACGGGCTGGCAGCAGCTGCGCGTGTTTATCTTCGGCGTGTTTGAGCTGCTGGTGTGGATGAAGAAATTTAAGGCGCAGGCGAAGAAGTAAGGTGCGGGCTGATGCCCTCACCCTACCCCTCTCCCACAGGGAGAGGGAACCGTTCGTGCATTATTCCGTCCTGAACCCTTCAAATCGCGACCCTTTATAGCTCAGCGTTCCTTTTTCTCCCACCGTCAACTGATGGTACTGCTGCGCCTCCAGGCGGAAGGTCATCTCCAGGCCGCCCGTTTCCGACTTAAAGCTCGCTTCATAGCGCATTGTTGTGCCCGCAGGCGTCACCTGCTGCTGGCGCGAGCGGCGGTCATTGAGCGGTTTTTCACGTTTGTTGGTCACCACCACGCGCTTTTGCATCAGGGGTGCGGCATCGTTATCCGCCTTCTCGCGGCGCTGCTGTACGAAGCGGAACGAGGCGGCAATGACGATAATCGCCACCACGATAATGAAAAACAGCGGCATCTTGCTCATTCTACAATCCCATCAGATTATGCGGAATTCAGGATACCCTGCCTTCCCCGCCATTGCCAAACGCCCGCCCGCGTCACTACACTGGATCAGAAACTGATTATTCAGACTTAACAGATACAGGGAGTTAATATGCTTTGGTCATTTATCGCTGTCTGTTTTTCCGCATGGCTTTATGTCGATGCGTCGTACCGCGGTCCCACCTGGCAGCGCTGGCTGTTTAAACCGGTCACGCTGTTGCTCCTGCTGCTGCTGGCCTGGCAAGCGCCGATGTTCAACGCCGTCAGCTATCTGGTGCTCGCCGGGCTGTGTGCGTCCCTGATAGGCGATGCGCTGACTCTGCTCCCCCGTCAGCGCCTGCTCTATGCCGTCGGCGCGTTCTTCCTGTCGCATCTGCTTTACACCATCTACTTTGCCAGCCAGATGACGCTCTCCTTCTTCTGGCCGCTGCCGCTGGTGCTGCTGGTGATTGGCGCGCTGCTGATTGCGGTGATCTGGTCACGTCTGGAAGAGATGCGTTTGCCGGTCTGCACGTTTATCGCCATGACCCTGGTAATGGTGTGGCTGGCGGGCGAGCTGTGGTTCTTCCGTCCGACCGCTCCGGCGATGTCCGCGTTCTTCGGTGCCGCGCTGCTGCTGATCGGGAATGTCGTCTGGCTGGGCAGCCACTATCGTCGCCGCTTCCGTGCGGATAACGCGATTGCCGCCGCCTGCTACTTTGCCGGGCACTTCCTGATCGTGCGTTCGCTGTATATTTAAATAAGTCTTGACTCTGGAGTCGACTCCAGAGTGTATGCTGCGGTTAATGAGAAAATTATCATTACCGGAGACTGCCATGTCGACTCCAGAAACATCTAAAAAAGTTCCACAATTCTCGGCGCTTAAGCTCAGCCCGGTTCCGTCGAAAGACGACTGCTGCTGCGAAGGCGCGTGCGAAACGCGAACTCAACCCCTTCCGGAAAGCGGAAATCGCTACAGCTGGGTCGTTAACGGCATGGACTGCGCCGCCTGCGCACGCAAAGTGGAAAACGCCGTCAAACAAGTGCCGGGCGTGAGTCACGTTCAGGTGCTGTTCGCCACTGAAAAGCTGCTGGTTAGCGCCGATAACGACGTCAGCAAACAGGTGGAAGCCGCCGTCAGCAAGGCGGGCTATACCTTGCGTAGCGAAACGGCGCCCGCTGAAAAAGCCTCTTCCCTGCAAGAAAACCTGCCGCTCATTACCCTCATCATCATGATGGCCCTGAGCTGGGGGCTGGAACAGTTCAACCACCCGTTCGGCAACCTGGCGTTTATCGCCACCACGCTGGTCGGGCTGTTCCCGATTGCCCGTCAGGCGCTGCGCCTGATGAAAAGCGGCAGCTGGTTTGCCATCGAAACGCTGATGAGCGTGGCGGCTATCGGCGCGCTGTTTATTGGCGCAACGGCAGAAGCGGCGATGGTGCTGCTGCTGTTCTTAATCGGTGAACGCCTTGAGGGCTGGGCAGCCAGCCGGGCGCGTAAAGGGGTCAGCGCGCTGATGGCGCTGAAGCCGGAAACCGCCACGCGCGTGGTAAACGGCACGCGTGAAACGGTCGCCATCACGACCCTTCGTCCGGGCGACGTGATTGAAGTCGCGGCAGGCGGACGCTTGCCTGCAGACGGTGCGCTGCTTACCGCCACCGCGAGCTTCGATGAAAGCGCCCTGACCGGCGAGTCCATTCCGGTTGAACGTGAGGCGGGTGAAAAAGTGCCTGCGGGTGCCACCAGCGTCGACCGTCTGGTACAGCTCACCGTGCTTTCCGAGCCGGGCGACAGCGCCATCGACCGTATCCTGAAGCTGATTGAAGAGGCCGAAGAGCGCCGCGCGCCGGTCGAACGCTTTATTGACCGCTTCAGCCGGATCTACACGCCCGCCATTATGCTGGTGGCTCTGCTGGTTACCGTCGTCCCACCGCTGTTCTTTGGCGCGCCGTGGGAAGGCTGGATTTATAAAGGGCTGACGCTATTGCTGATCGGCTGTCCGTGCGCGCTGGTGATTTCCACCCCGGCGGCCATTACCTCCGGGCTGGCGGCGGCGGCACGTCGCGGGGCGCTGATTAAGGGCGGCGCGGCGCTGGAGCAGCTGAGCCAGGTTCAGCAAATCGCGTTCGATAAAACCGGTACGCTGACCGTCGGCAAACCGCAGGTGACCGGCGTATATCCGCAGAACATCAGTGAAGATGAACTGCTGACCCTGGCCGCCGCCGTTGAACAGGGTTCCACTCACCCGCTGGCGCAGGCGATTGTGCGTGAAGCGCAGTCGCGCGGGCTGAACATCCCTCCGGCAACCGCCCAGCGGGCGCTGGTCGGGTCAGGGATTGAGGCCACCGTTGACGGTAAAAAGGTACTGATTGTCGCGGCTGGCAAGTCTTCTACTCCAGAGGTGGAGGCGTTAGAACAAACCGGACAAACTGTTGTGAGCGTGATGCAGGACGGCGTCGCAAAAGGGATGCTGGCGCTGCGCGACACCCTCCGCGATGACGCAAAAGAAGCTGTGGTGGCGCTACATCAGCTGGGCGTGAAGGGCGTGATTCTCACCGGCGATAACCCTCGCGCGGCGGCAGCAATTGCGGGTGAGCTGGGGCTGGCGTTTAAAGCCGGATTGCTGCCTGCGGATAAGGTCAGCGCGGTAACGGAGCTGAACGCTCAGACGCCGCTGGCGATGGTCGGTGACGGGATTAACGATGCTCCGGCGATGAAAGCGTCCACCATTGGTATTGCGATGGGCAGCGGGACCGACGTGGCGCTGGAAACGGCTGACGCGGCATTGACCCACAACCGCCTGACCGGGCTGGCGCAGATGATCGATCTTGCGCGCGCGACGCGGGCCAATATCCGTCAGAACATCGGCATCGCGCTGGGGTTGAAGGGGATTTTCCTGGTGACCACGCTGCTGGGCATGACCGGGCTGTGGCTGGCGGTACTGGCGGATACCGGGGCAACGGTGCTGGTGACGGCGAACGCGCTCAGGTTGTTGCGTCGCCGGTAAAAAAAACGCCCGGTGGCGCTGACGCTTACCGGGCCTACATATCCTGCTAAATAGTAGGCCGGGTAAGGCGAAGCCGCCACCCGGCTTTTTTTATATGAAGTAGCTCATCGCCAGGCCTAAAAACAGCACCAGACCGACGTAATTATTGTTCATAAACGCTTTGAAGCAGGCGTCGCGTTCGCGCTTCGCAATCAGCTTTTGCTGGTACGCAAACAGCAGTCCCGCCACCAGCACTGACCAGTAGAACTCCCAGTTCAGCCCGTTCAGACGACCAATCGCCACCATCAGCGCCAGTACCGCAACCTGCAGGATACCGATGATCAGCTTGTCCTGACGGCCAAAGAGGATGGCGGTTGATTTGATGCCAATTTTCAGGTCATCGTCGCGGTCAACCATCGCGTACTGGGTGTCATACGCCACGGCCCAGAGAATATTCGCCAGGAACATCAGCCAGCAGCTGAGCGGTAAGGACTCACTAACCGCCGCAAACGCCATCGGAATCGACCAGCCAAACGCCGCCCCCAGCACCACCTGCGGCAGATGGGTGTAGCGCTTCATAAACGGATACACCCAGGCCAGGGCCAGCGCCGCAACGGAAAGCAGAATGGTCATGGTGTTGAGGGTTAACACCAGCAGGAAAGAGAGCAGCACCAGAACAATGAACAGCACGCGGGCTTCTTTCCCGGTCACCTGCCCGCTGGGTAACGGACGACCGGCAGTACGCTTTACATGGCCGTCGAATTTACGATCGGCATAGTCATTCACCACGCAGCCCGCCGCGCGCATCAGCCAGACGCCGGCTACGAACACGCCAAGGATCCACAGCGGCGGCACGCCAGGCGTGGCGAGCCACAGCGCCCAGAGGGTCGGCCACAGCAACAGTAACGCGCCAATGGGTTTATCGGTACGCATTAAGCGGTGATACGCCAGCAGCTTATTCTGCGTCAGGCTCCACTCCATTTTTTCTTCCTCTTAGTACAACGGTGATGCCGGTAAAAAAAGCTCCGTCAGAATTAACGGTTTACCGCTCAGGCGAAGGCGGGAACGACGCCCCCAGAGTTCGGCATCACGACCAATCTCAATAAAATCCCGGGTAAGCTCAGACGAGGTGAAAAGGTAACGCCCCAGCGGCGTTTTCCCCAGACGCTGCAGCGCCAGCTCGGGCCCGGAAAGGGTGGACTCGGGCACCACCGTCCGCCCGGCAAGCCACGGCTCACCGTCAGCACAAAGTAAAATTTCACGCAGCCAGTAACGTGGCTCTTGCGGCAGCAGCGGCAGCTCGCTGGCAATCTCATCGCCAGAGACAAACCCTTCCTGAATCAGGGTCACCGTAACCGTTTTACCCTGCTGCTCAAAACGTTTCGTCATGGAATCTTCCAGCAGCAACCAGTCCAGCTGCTGCGGTTCAAGCGCAGGTATTTGGTCGAAATAGCGCAGCGCACGCAGTTGCGTTAGCGCAGGGTGTGACATGCCAGACTCTCCGATACATAACGTAATGGCATTGTATCGCAGAAACACGGATTGAGGGGGGCCAAACGTTATTTAACGATCACGATCGCAACAAGAGTGCAACAGCCCGGCGGAGACGAAAAAAAGTGCGCCCACTCAGGCGCACCAAACAACTAACAAATCAGCACTGCGGGGAAACGGTTACCCCTTGCCTTTTACACTGCTGATAAAGGTGGAACGGGCAGTGGTTGAACCTAAACGTTCGGCTTCATCAAGCAGTTTCAGCGCTTTATCGACATCGCCGCGCTTCACCGCCTGCTTAATGGCGTTGTTGAAGTATTCTTCGGTGTCGTTCAGTACCGGCTCCGCTTTCTTCGTCGGGGCCGGTGCTGCGGTCGCTACCGGTGCGGCTGCCGTGGCAGCTGGCGCGGTATAGGCAGGCGCAGCGGTGTTGCCTACGGTGACAGGTCCGGTACCGGAGGAGCCAAACAGCGGGCCGACCAGGACGCTGGACGCACTATTGGTAGACACTTTCAGCTTCACAAGACCGTCAGTGGTGTGGCGGGCGATTGGGTCCGGGATATCCGGCACGGCGTTACCTACGCCTTTGGCATAGGCCTTAGCGGGATCAAGCAGCGTAGTGGTTTGCTGCAAATCTTTTTCCGTGGTGAAGACGAGTACATAAATTTTCTGCTGACCCAGCGCAGGCGTCAGGCGCATTACCCCTTCGAGGCGGTCTGCGCTCATGACACCAGGCTCCTGATAGGTAAAGTATTCGCTAGGGAAGAACGCAGAAGGCGTCATGTTCTGGTCAAGAATGAGCACGTTCGGTGCAAAAACGCTGGTCTGCTTGTTAACTTCACTTGTGAGCGTCAACGTCAGTTCGCCAATGTTTGCAGGCACACTGTATGCAACCACCGGACCACTGATGCCCGGAACATTAAGTGGTTGCCCCCCCGTCGAGAGCTGGGTCGTTTGGGCTTTAGATTGATCGACAGGCGTCCAGACCAGCTGTTGCAACGCAGCGGCCGGAATGGCCGGCGCGGATGTTGTGTTTTGCGGAACGAAATTCACATTAGCGAGCGTTACTGCTGGCGCGCTTGCCAGCAGCCCTGCGGATAAACAAAGAGCAAGGAGAGTTTTGTTCATTTTCATTGTTATCACCTCAAAATGCACAGGTCAGCGGTAGCCAGGCAATAGCGCGCCGTCCCAAGGATTGAGGGGCTTGCGCCCCTCAGTTTGGTCATTACGTCAGGTTAAGACGGGATTACCACCAGATTTCCATCTGGGCGCCGAAGGACCACTCATCACTGTCACCACGGCTAGTGGTGGTGAAGCCGGAGTTATTGTCGGCTGCGTATTTCAGGACCTTATCGCCGTTTTTGATGTAACCCCAGTTCTCATCCCACTTGGCATAAGTTGCAAAGATACGCAGCGCCGGACGAGACCAAATGCTGTCACCAGCCTGCCACTGTTGTGCCAGGGTAATTTTGTACTGATTGTTACGATCGCCAGTCTGCTGAGACTTGACGTTGTCGTAACCGACTTCAAGCAGGGTACTCATGATTGGCGTCCACTTGTACATTGGACGAACGCCCACGGTCCACCAGTCGGTACCCAGGTCGTTATCAAGATCCAGTTTCTGGTACATACCGACGTACATCAGATCCCATTTATCGCCGAGGGAGATGGCACCGTGATCCAGCACGCGCCACAGCTTACCGTTGTTGTTGATGTAGTCATCAACATAGTGGGTGACCGAGCCATCGTCATTTTTAATATCGAAGGTCGAACCGTAGGAACCTTGTGAAAGGCCTTTACCCTGAGTGGTCATCGCATCCGTTGCATACTGAACAACGAACTTGTTATAGCCCTTCAGCATGCTCTGGGTGTGTTCAGCGGTGAACATCCAGCCGTCTTTCGACGCGCCGTCTGCATAGCTGTAACCATCAGTTTTATTGGAACGTCCATAGTCGACGCCCAGTTCCAGAGTACCGTTCGGGTTGGTCTCCAGCCCCGCCAGACGCATGTCAAACACGTCGTTCGCCGTATCTTTCGATTTGTCATAGATATTCTGGCTGCTAAAGGTGTAGGAACCACCCGCTTCCTGAGAACGGGTCGCTGCCAGAGACAGTTTACCGAAGCCCAGATCGACGTTTTCGATACCCGCACCAGGACCAGAAATATCCCAGTAGTAGAAGTCGATCATGTGGACGTCATGACGCTGATAGAAGCGCTTACCGGCCCAGATAGTCGAACCTGGCAGCCATTCAATCAGGTTTTTTCCCTGCACGTTGGCTTCACGGAACGCCGGGTTAGTGGCTTCCCAGTCGTTCTGCTGCCCCACGGAGTATGCTACGTTGGTGTCGAAGTAGAAGCTCTTATCACCTTCTTTCCATACTTCCTGGCCCAGCTTCAGTTCCGCATAGGTTTCACATTCGTTACCCAGACGGTATTTACTTTGAGCACCGGTTGCCTGGAAGCACTGTTGTTCGCCGCCACTCCCCGTCCAGCCAATACCGGAACGAGCATAACCATGGAAATCCACGGCCATTGCCTGAGCAGACATTACGCCCGCTGCGACGGCAACTGCCAGAGGAAGTTTGCGCAGAGTAATCATCATTCTATCTCCTGAGATCATTGCTTTTCTTTGAACACTTCACCTGTCGGTTTCGTGTCTTCTTTTGGGATTGCTTAAACGCCTGGCTCTTTGTGCAACCGACGACATGCAGTGCCATCCTCACGGAACAGATGGCAACGCTCTGGCGGCAAGCCGATAGCGAATCTGGCACCCTCTTCTACCAACACCACGTCGTTCTGGCGGTAGACCAGGTTCTGACGGATGGCGGGGATCTGGATATGAATCTGTGTTTCGTGACCAAGCTGTTCGACGACCTGAACGTCACCTTCCAGGGTCACATCGGCGATGTGGCTCGGCAGCAGGTGCTCAGGACGAATACCGAGGGACATGTTTGCCCCGACCTGTACGTTGGCGCTGTCGACCGGCAGCCAGACCTGCTGGCGGTTTGGCAGCTCCACCTGTACCTGTTCAATCGCGGTCGCGGTCACTTTGACGGGCAGGAAGTTCATCTTTGGCGAGCCAATAAAGCCCGCAACAAAGCGGTCTGCCGGGTAGTGATACAGCTCCAGCGGTTTGCCCACCTGCGCCACGCGACCGGCATCCAGCACCACGATTTTGTCGGCGAGGGTCATCGCTTCGACCTGATCGTGGGTGACGTAAATCATCGTGCGGCCAAGACGCTTGTGCAGACGGGAGATTTCGATACGCATCTGGACGCGCAGGGCGGCATCCAGGTTAGAGAGAGGTTCATCAAGCAGGAACACGCGCGGTTCGGCCACCAGGGTACGGCCAATCGCCACACGCTGACGCTGGCCACCGGAGAGCGCTTTCGGCTTACGCTCCAGCAGGTGCGCCAGCTGTAACACTTCCGCCACCTGCGTCACGCGCTGGTTAATAACCTCTTTCTTCGCGCCGGCCAGCTTCAGGCCAAAGGACATGTTCTCGGCAACGGAAAGATGGGGATAGAGAGCATAAGACTGGAACACCATACCGACGCCACGTTCGGCAGGTGGGATGTCGTTCATTCGGGTATCACCGATCAGCAGGTCGCCGCTGGTGATGGTTTCAAGACCGGCAATCATACGCAGCAGAGTAGATTTACCACAGCCTGATGGGCCAACAAACACCACGAATTCGCCTTCGTTGATGTCCAGATTGATGTCTTTCGACACCACAACGTCACCCCAGGCTTTCGTTACATTACGCAGCTGTACGCTCGCCATGCCCTTCTCCCTTCGTTACAACCTGTCACCGACAGAAACATTCAAGATAAGTTCACTATGGGGTATCCATTACTTTCCCGAATCCTCCACCCCCCGCCTTTTTTATGGGGGAGGAGGCGGGAGGATGAGGGAGCAGGCTCTGCGACCGCTGCGGGAGGGCTGAGGCAAAATTCGTGAAGCCGCCTGCAAAATTCGGTGGGTTTTTATGTGCGCCAGCACTCATAACTTAAATTTATGCAACGGAGATCACACAAACCGGGGGTGGGGCGTAGGGGTTGGGAGGATGGAAAGAGGATGTCAAATAAGGAGACTGAGACACGTTGAACCACTGAAGTCATACCACGAGACATCACCAAAAAGGATGGCAGCTATGAATATCAAGACTGGCGCACGCGTTTTCGCATTGTCCGCCCTCGCAGCAATGATGATTTCCGCACCGGCGCTCGCCAAAATTGAAGAAGGCAAACTGGTTATCTGGATTAACGGCGACAAGGGCTATAACGGCCTGGCCGAAGTGGGCAAAAAATTCGAGAAAGATACCGGCATCAAAGTGACCGTAGAGCACCCGGACAAACTGGAAGAGAAATTCCCGCAGGTTGCGGCAACCGGCGATGGCCCGGACATCATCTTCTGGGCGCATGACCGTTTCGGGGGTTACGCGCAGTCTGGCCTGCTGGCTGAAGTGACGCCAGACAAAGCCTTCCAGGACAAACTGTTCCCGTTCACCTGGGACGCCGTTCGCTATAACGGCAAGCTGATCGCTTACCCAATCGCGGTTGAAGCCCTGTCTCTGATTTACAACAAAGACCTGGTCCCTAACCCGCCGAAGACCTGGGAAGAGATCCCGAAACTGGATAAAGAGCTGAAGGCGAAAGGTAAATCCGCCCTGATGTTCAACCTGCAAGAGCCGTACTTCACCTGGCCGCTGATTGCTGCCGACGGCGGTTACGCGTTCAAGTTTGAAAACGGCAAGTATGACGTGAAAGACGTGGGCGTGGACAACGCGGGCGCGAAAGCGGGTCTGACCTTCCTGGTTGACCTGATCAAGAACAAACACATGAACGCGGATACCGATTACTCCATCGCGGAAGCGGCGTTCAACAAAGGCGAAACCGCGATGACCATCAACGGTCCGTGGGCCTGGACCAACATCGATAAGAGCAAAATCAACTACGGCGTGACGCTGCTGCCAACCTTCAAAGGCAAGCCGTCTAAACCGTTCGTTGGCGTGCTGAGCGCGGGCATCAACGCTGCCAGCCCGAACAAAGAGCTGGCGAAAGAGTTCCTGGAAAACTACCTGCTGACCGATCAGGGTCTGGATGAAGTGAACAAGGACAAACCGCTGGGCGCCGTCGCGCTGAAATCCTTCCAGGATCATCTGGCGAAAGACCCACGTATCGCGGCCACCATGGATAACGCCCAGAAAGGCGAAATCATGCCGAACATCCCACAGATGGCCGCGTTCTGGTACGCCACGCGTACCGCGGTTATCAACGCTGCAAGCGGTCGTCAGACTGTCGAAGCCGCGCTGAAAGATGCTCAGGGTCGTATCACCAAGTAAGCAGAAAAACGGCGGGTGGCGCGTGCGCTTACCCGCCCTACGACTACGGCACGATCCGTAGGTCAGGTAAGCGCAGCGCCACCTGACGATAAGTTTCCACCGTTGTAGAGGAAGAACCCCATGGATGTCATTAAAAAGAAACGCTGGTGGCAAAGCGACGCGCTGAAGTGGTCAGCGATCGGTCTGCTGTGCCTGCTGGTGGGTTACCTTGTTGTTTTAATGTACGTACAAGGGGAATATCTGTTCGCCATCATGACGCTGATTTTAAGCTCTGCTGGCCTGTATATTTTCGCTAATCGTAAAGCCTATGCCTGGCGCTATGTCTACCCGGGCGTGGCCGGGATGGGGCTGTTTGTCCTGTTCCCGCTGATTTGCACCATCGCCATTGCATTTACCAACTACAGTAGCACCAACCAGCTTGCGCAGGAACGCGCGCAGCAGGTCCTGCTGGATCGCTCATATCAGGCAGGCAAGACCTTTAACTTCGGCCTGTATCCTGCCGGTAACGAGTGGAAGTTAGCGCTTACTGACGAAGCAAGCAGCAAATACTATGTCTCCGACGCGTTCAAATTTGGCGGCGAGCAGAAGCTGGCCTTAAAGGAGGCACAGGCCCTGCCGGAAGGTGAACGTGCCAACTTACGCATCATTACCCAGAACCGTCAGGCGCTGACTCAGCTCACCGCCGTACTGCCAGACGAAAGCAAAGTGACCATGAGCTCGCTGCGCCAGTTCTCCGGCACGCAGCCGCTCTATACTCTGGCGGATGACGGCACGCTGACCAATAACCAGAGCGGCGTAAAATATCGTCCAAACAACGACATTGGTTTCTATCAGTCCATTACTGCCGACGGCAAATGGGGTGATGACAAACTCAGCCCGGGCTACACCGTCACCATCGGCTGGGACAACTTTACCCGCGTGTTTACCGACGAAGGCATTCAGAAACCGTTCTTCGCCATCTTCGTCTGGACGGTGGTCTTCTCCGTACTGACCGTGATCCTGACCGTTGCCGTGGGTATGGTGCTGGCCTGCCTCGTCCAGTGGGAATCCCTGAAGGGCAAAGCGATTTACCGCGTACTGCTGATTCTGCCGTATGCCGTGCCGTCGTTTATCTCGATTCTGATTTTCAAAGGGCTGTTTAACCAGAGCTTCGGTGAAATCAACATGATGCTGAGCGCGCTGTTTGGCATCAAACCGGCCTGGTTCAGCGACCCAACCACCGCCCGCTCGATGATCATCATCGTCAATACCTGGCTGGGCTATCCGTACATGATGATCCTGTGCATGGGCCTGCTGAAGGCCATCCCGGACGATCTGTACGAAGCCTCGGCGATGGACGGCGCGGGCCCGTTCCAGAACTTCTTTAAGATTACGCTGCCGCTGCTCATCAAGCCGCTCACCCCGCTGATGATTGCCAGCTTCGCCTTTAACTTTAACAACTTCGTGCTGATTCAGCTGTTGACCAACGGTGGTCCGGATCGCCTTGGCACCACGACGCCGGCAGGTTATACCGACCTGCTCGTGAGCTACACCTACCGTATCGCCTTCGAAGGCGGCGGCGGTCAGGACTTCGGTCTGGCGGCGGCGATTGCCACCCTGATCTTCCTGCTGGTAGGCGCACTGGCGATTGTGAACCTGAAAGCCACACGTATGAAATTTGACTAAGGAGGGCATCGATCATGGCAATGGTACAACCCAAATCTCAGAAGCTGCGCCTCCTGGCGACGCACTTAGGCCTGCTGATTTTCATCGCGGCGATCATGTTCCCGCTGCTGATGGTTATCGCCATCTCCCTGCGTTCGGGTAACTTCGCCACCGGGAGCCTGATCCCGGACGAAATCTCCTGGGAGCACTGGAAGCTCGCGCTGGGCTTCAGCGTGGAGCACGCGGATGGCCGCGTCACGCCGCCGCCGTTCCCGGTGCTGCTGTGGCTGTGGAACTCGGTGAAAATCGCAGGTATTACCGCTATTGGTATCGTGGCGCTGTCCACCACCTGCGCTTACGCCTTTGCCCGTATGCGTTTCCCGGGCAAAGCGACGCTGCTGAAAGGGATGCTGATTTTCCAGATGTTCCCAGCCGTGCTGTCGCTGGTGGCGTTGTATGCCCTGTTTGACCGTCTGGGCCAGTACGTACCGTTTATCGGTCTGAACACCCATGGCGGCGTTATCTTCGCCTATCTTGGCGGTATCGCACTGCATGTATGGACCATTAAAGGCTATTTCGAAACCATCGACGGCTCGCTGGAAGAAGCGGCCGCGCTGGATGGGGCTACCCCGTGGCAGGCGTTCCGCCTGGTGCTGCTGCCGCTGTCGGTGCCGATTCTGGCGGTGGTGTTTATCCTGTCGTTTATCGCTGCGATCACCGAAGTACCGGTTGCCTCACTGTTACTGCGTGATGTGAACAGCTACACCCTGGCCGTGGGTATGCAGCAATACCTCAATCCGCAAAACTACCTGTGGGGTGACTTTGCCGCGGCGGCCGTACTTTCCGCCATCCCGATTACCGTGGTGTTCCTGCTGGCGCAGCGCTGGCTGGTCAACGGCCTGACGGCGGGCGGTGTGAAAGGTTAAGTTTCATTTTGTTATGCCACTGCAACCCTCAACTTTAGACGTATTGTATTGACCCAACTTGTGACTGTTGTTAGGCGGCCTCCGGGCCGCCATTTTTTTATTCTCGCTTCAGCCGCTTCGAGTTACACAGCCAGAGGGTGATCACCAGCAGCAGGATCGCCGCCGAGTAGATCAGCACGTCGAGCGGGGATTTATGATCGACGATGATCAGCCGCACAATCGCGGTGATCCCAATGTAGACAAAATAACGCAGCGGGAAGTGAAAGCCGGACTGAAAGTACTTCACAATCAGGGCGATAAATTCAAAGTAGAGAAAGTAGACCACCAGGCCTTCCACCAGCGCATATTTGCTGGTTTGTTCAGGGGCAAACAGTACATCCGCCAGATGCACCGTCTCTTTACCCAAAAAGACGACCAGTATCAGGCCAAGGCTCAACAGACCGAGGTTCAGCACGGTCTGGAGGATAGTTGAGATAAACTCAACGCGCGGGCGAGTCAGGGATGTCATACAGCACCTCATTCTCCAGGGCGAGGTTTCTGTATAACGCAAAAATGTGACGGAGATCTATATTTTTTAATTATGTTTTATGTAAGGAGGTAACCGATGGATCGTAAACCAACCGGGGTTCGCAACGTGACGTGCGGCGACAATGTGACCGTATATGAACCCACTAATCTTTACGACTGTGTACTGGGCAACGGCGTATTCGTCGGCCCGTTTGTTGAAATCCAGGGCAATACGCGCATCGGTGACGACAGCAAAATTCAGTCGCACACCTTCATCTGTGAGTATGTGACCATTGGTAAGCGTTGCTTTGTTGGCCATGGCGTGATGTTTGCCAACGATATGTTTCGTGAGGGGAAACCGAACGCCGACCGGACCAGCTGGGGCCATATTACCATCGGAAATGATGTGTCGATTGGCAGCGGTGCCACCATTCTGGCGGTCTCCATTTGCGACGGAGCGGTGATTGGGGCGGGAAGCGTGGTGACGAAATCGATCGTCGAGAAAGGTGTCTATGCCGGGAACCCGGCAAGGCTGCTGCGCCGCTTGTAGTTCGCCCGGTGGCGCTGCGCTTACCGGGCCTACAAAAACCGTAGGCCGGGCAAACGCGGTGCCGCCCGGCGTGAGGCATCAGCGGAAGTTAATGTTCTTGTCGCTGGTCATGTCGTACAGCTGGAACTTACGCCCAAGCTGCTGACCACCGTCGCGCGTCAGCGGCGTCCAGCCGATGGCCGCGCGGCTGCGGGTTGGGCCTGACGAGAACAGATCCAGCGGAATCGACACGTAAACCCCTTTGGTGAAGTCCCCTTCCCCATATTCGTCCGGCGAGACGTTGGTGATGGTGGCGTAGCCGCCCACCACGACGCCGCTGTCGAAGTGTTTGGAGATGTCCAGCGTGCCGCCCTTATCGCCCGCCAGGTACTGGCCGACGCTGGCTTTCACCAGCACATCAGGTGCAAACGACGGCGTCCAGTAGGCGGTCAAATGGCCCGTTTTGACGCTGTAGTCGGTGAACTTCATCATGTCCTGGGCGCTGCGCCAGTCACGCTGCTTGACGTAGTTGGCATCAACCCCGAACGCCCAGTTGCTGTCGACAGGACGATAAAGCACTTCCGCCCCCGCGCCGCCGTACATGGTTTCCAGATACCCACCGTACACCTGGCCGTAGAAGCCGTTGCCGAAGTACTGGAAATAGTTGGCCTGCAGGTTATTCACGTAGGCATCGTTCTGCACGTACTCACGTACGCGGGTACGCACGCGCGGCAGCTGTGAGTCTTTTGGCGGGTTGGTATAGTTGAACTTGTCGTAGTTGTTAGCGATGTTGCCGAACAGGCTGCCAGTGGTCAGCAGGTGGTCGGTAAGCCACAGATCCGCCGTCGCCATGACGCCCAGCTGATACATGTAGAAGTTTTCCGGCCCGCCGACGGACTGGTTCAGCACCGGATCGATATGGAAATCGAAGCGCGACTTGTCGATATACCAGCCCTGCTCGGTGGTCTCCGGCACGATCGGCTCTACGCGTTTTTGAACCAGCTCGGTTTCATGCCCGAGCGGTTCACCTTCCAGATGACGTTTGAGGCTGGCAACGTCCGTTTCAGTTGTGACCTGCGGCAGGTTGAGGCGATTCTCCGTCACGCGGATCGTGCGGATCCCGTCCGGGAGATCGTTCATAACGATCCGGTTGGCGCGTTCGATCCCTTCGCGCGAGTCGCGGTATTTCACCTGCTCGCCGGTCACGTACAGCGTATCGCCTTTCACCTGAATTTTCGGATCCGCCAGACCGGCATTGTATTTCAGCAGCGTCAGCTGGTTTGCCACCACGGAGTGCTGCAGAATCGCATCCTGCGGCTCCGGCTGGTATGCAGGCCGCGCGTTATCATTGTAGTGCGGCCGCATGTCGTTAAAGTTGGTGCGCAGCGTGAAGCCAAACATCACCGTATTGCCGCGCTCGTAGCTGAGGTTAACGTCGGCCCAGTCGGTGACGCGATAAATGGCGCCGACGTTAAACTTGCTCTTCTGCTCAATCTTCCCGGCGAAGTCCTGCGAGTAGTCATTCCCTTCATACTCCAGCTTCAGGCGTAATGGCTGCCAGGGTGTTTGATACTCTACACCGCCAAACAGCGACGCCGGACCGTGGAACATCTGGTCCCCGTTGATGGAGCCCGCTTTCTGATAGCTGTTATCGCGGTAGCAGTATTTATCGCTGTAGGAGCAAAACGGGTTTTTCACGTTACCACTGGTGCCGAGATAGCCCCATCCCATCCCGAGTGAGAAGTCGAACGGCCCCCAGGCCTTGCTGGCCACGATGTATTCCGCGTCAAACAGGCCGGTACCGCCAATATCTTTGGCACCCACGGAGACCTGCGGCATCCAGTAGCTCTCTTCCCACAGGCGCAGCTTGACGTCGAAGGCTTTATCTTTGTAGGTCTGATCGCCTGAGAACGCCTCGACGCTGCTGTATTGTTTCGTCCGCACGTCGGTATAGCGCAGCGTGGTTTCAAGCCACGGGAACAGCTGCACCGACGCCGAGTAGTAGCGATACTGGTCGTTATCACGGTAGTTAAGGCTAATTTCCCCCTCGCGCGCCATACGCGCGGTGGGCGTTTGCAGTAAACCGACGCCGCCGAAGTCTGACTGAGACGGGCCAATGGGTGCCGGATACGTTTCTGCATGGCAGGCGGCACTCACGCAGAGCGCCAGCATGCTGTAGAGATAGGTTCTTTTCATTATTCCGGTATCCGCTGAATCAGGGAGTGAAGGATATCGGCGTTAAGCCCGTCATACGCCTTCGTCCAGAAATGGTCGGCAAAACCGACAAAAATAATGCTGCCCGGCATGGGTTCGATATGCCGTTTATTCCAGTAAGCGACGGGAGCTTTTTGCGTGTGGCCGTCAGGGTAAACCACCCAGGCGTAGCTGTTATCCGCGCCGCTCAGCATGCTCTGCTCGTCGAGGTAGCTCGCCACGTCACGACCAGGCGTAAAGGGCTTTTTACCCGGGCTGCTGATAAGCCCCATCACGGTCACCGTCGTCGGCTTCGCCGGCAGCCAGAGCGTATAGTCTCCTTCCAGCGCGGGGTTGCCGTTTTCCGTGACGCGCACGTCATCCGGGTCAAGATTGACGTTCTGACGGCCCGTCACCTTCAGCGCCTGCAGCTGCTGACGGACGCTGTTAATGGCCGCAGCGTCGTCGCCATCTTCCTGCTCCGCGAGTCCCGTCAGCCTCGCAAGGAGCGCCTTGTGCTGTTGTTCCGCTTCAGCGGTCTTCTGCCGTTCAGCGATGACCGCGCCCGGCCACCAGCTGTTGGCGAGCCTTGGCTGTCCGACAAGATCGAGCAGATGCTCGGCGTGGGTTAAGGTTTTGGGTTTTTCACTGTCCGGCGTGTAGACCTTTACTGTCCCGGCGGACCATGCCAGCGGCGCGGCAAAACTGGCGATAAGCGCAACGTGGATGAGCGTTTTCATGATTTCGCCGCCTTGATCAGGGTGGTTTTGACCGGGAAGAAACCGGCACCGAGATACTGTAAGGACTGACGGATCTGCCCTTCCTCGTCGATCCAGAAGCGGTTGTGCCAGGTGGCCTGGTCGGTGGTGACCTCTTCATCCAGCACGCGAACCTGCGTTTCGTCGCTGCCGACTTTCACGCTGTCGGTGCCGTCCCAGCGGAAAGTCGAGCGTGCAGTGGCGTAACGCACCTGCTTGTGTTCGGTCCAGCCCATCGTGCGCGTCCAGCCTGCGCCGTCGGCGATCTGGTTCGGCTTGATCAGCGGGTCGTCGGCGATATTATTCACCTCCAGCAGGTTATCGCCGCCCAGCAGGGTTTTCACGATACGGCCATGCTGCGTCACGATGGTGGCCTGATCCTGCGTCACCCATTTCTGCTGCCCGTTTTCATCGAAAGCGAGCACCACAAACAGTTGCGGGCCATCGTTAAGCTGCATGTACTGACTGGCATAGGGCATGTTCTGAAGTTCGTCATCGGTCAGATGCACGCCCGGTGTGCCGAACAGGCTTTCCCACAGTGAGTTTCCCAGCCCTTTAGTGGTGGCCGAGCACGCCTGCAGCAGCAGGCAAATCAGAATGATTGCAGGTCGCTTCACGACTCTTCTCCGAAGGGGCGAAATAACCACACCGAAGTGTGGTTATGATTAAAACACCCGCTATTACTGGGTGCTGGTTGTCGTGGTGGTCGTGGTTCCGGTGTTGGAGCCATCACCGCCACCGGTTGCCGCCAGCGCGACACCCACGGCTGAACTTACGGTGCTGGCGCTGGCTGCGGTAGAACTTCCCGCAGACGCAGACGTCGCAGCCGAACCTGCCGCTTCCCCGACCTGAACCGGAGCTGCATAGACAGATGTCGCCGCAAGCGCAGATATGGCAAAAATGCCATACAGTACTTTCTTCATAACAATTTCCCTTCAATGAATGAATGGAGATTTGCCCAAAAAGAATTTCAGGCGGAATCGAGTATACACAACTACTGCCGTGGGTTTGCCGTAAGGGGAAATAGGGAGAGGGTTTTCGGACTAATGGTTAAAATGGAAATGAAAGACAAATGGCATAAATATATAATTTATAAAAATCAATAACTTATAATATAAATATATTAGTGGAGTACTGCGTATTTTCTTAAAATAAACCGCAGCAATTAGCGGGTTAACCGTCTTTTTCGGATTAAACTCAGAACCAGAATTTGAGTTAACTAACAGACATAAGGAATTATCCGATAAAAAAATGCCGGCATTTCGCCGGCACGTTTTCATGACGTTTTAATTACGCACGCCATGCTTTATAACGGTTGATCAAACCATTTGTTGAGCTGTCATGGCTGGCAACTGCTTTATCATCACCCAGCTCTGGCAGAATACGGTTTGCCAGCTGTTTGCCCAGCTCAACGCCCCACTGGTCAAAGGTGAAGATGTTCAGGATCGCGCCCTGTGTGAAGATTTTGTGCTCGTACAGAGCAATCAGCGCACCCAGGCTGAACGGCGTGATTTCGCGCAGCAGGATGGAGTTGGTTGGACGGTTGCCTTCGAACACCTTGAACGGCACCACGTGGTCCAGCGTGGCCGGGTCTTTACCCTGGTCACGGTATTCCTGCTCAACCACCTCGCGGGATTTACCGAACGCCAGCGCTTCGGTCTGTGCGAAGAAGTTGGACAGCAGCTTCGGATGGTGGTCGGACAGCGGATTATGGGTGATAGCCGGCGCGATGAAATCGCACGGTACCATTTTGGTGCCCTGGTGAATCAGCTGGTAGAAGGCATGCTGACCGTTGGTGCCCGGCTCGCCCCAGATGATTGGGCCAGTCTGGTAGTCCACCGCGTTGCCGTTACGGTCAACGTATTTACCGTTGGATTCCATGTTGCCCTGCTGGAAGTAGGCCGCAAAGCGGTGCATATACTGGTCGTACGGCAGGATCGCTTCGGTTTCAGCGCCGAAGAAGTTGTTGTACCAGATACCGATCAGCGCCAGCAGCACCGGCAGGTTTTTCTCTGGTGCGGTGGTGGAGAAGTGTTTATCCATCGCGTGCGCGCCGGAGAGCAGCTCAACGAAGTTGTCGAAGCCCACGGACAGGATGATGGACAGGCCAATCGCAGACCACAGGGAGTAGCGGCCGCCAACCCAGTCCCAGAACTCGAACATGTTCGCGGTATCAATGCCGAACTCGCTGACGGCTTTACCGTTGGTAGACAACGCCGCGAAGTGTTTCGCCACGTGCTTGTTATCGCCAGCCGTTTTCAGGAACCAGTCGCGCGCGCTGTGGGCGTTGGTCATGGTTTCCTGGGTGGTAAAGGTTTTAGACGCAACCAGGAACAGGGTGGTTTCCGGGTTCACGTTCTTCAGCACTTCGGCGATGTGGGTACCATCGACGTTAGACACAAAGTGCATATTGAGGTGGTTTTTGTACGGGCGCAGCGCTTCGGTCACCATGAACGGACCGAGGTCAGAACCGCCGATACCGATGTTAACCACGTCAGTGATCGCTTTGCCAGTGTAGCCTTTCCAGTTGCCGGAGATGATCGCTTCGGAGAAGGTTTTCATCTTTTCCAGCACCGCGTTCACTTCCGGCATGACGTCTTTGCCGTCAACGATGATTGGCGTATTGCTACGGTTACGCAGAGCGACGTGCAGCACGGCACGGTCTTCGGTGCGGTTGATCTTCTCACCGGAGAACATGGATTTGATGGCGTCGGCAAGCTCAGTCTCTTTCGCCAGATCCTGCAGTTTAGCCAGCGTCTCTTCGGTAATGCGGTTTTTGGAGAAATCCACCAGCATCAGGTCGTCGAAGGTCGCGGAGAACTTGTTGAAACGATCGGCATCTTTCGCGAACAGATCCGCGATGGTGACGTCTTTCATTTCATCATAATGTTTCTGGAGTGCCTGCCAGGCAGCGGTCTGCGTTGGGTTGATGTTTTTCATTAGCAATACTCTTCTGATTTGAGAATTGTGACTGCGGTCGATTGTAGCGCCTGCAAATAAAAATTGTGATGGTTTTTATGCCATTGCCCTGGCCTGCATCAAACGCAGGTGAAAAGACCCGAAAAGTATAGCTGCTGAAACGCCCTCCCGGAGCGGCGAAATGTCGGTCAAAATGCCCTAAAACGGAGCATAAAATCTGGCTCTGTTATAAGTCCTGTTTCTCAGGGGTACCCCCCCATAAAAAATCCGCATAATCCCAGCATTGACAGGACCTCCCCCGCATTTTATTTATAGGGCCGTATTTTGCGCCTGCACCTGTTTTCGTTTCACTCTTGTGCCAAGGTCGCTTATTCATTCCCTGACACGAGGTTGTTATGACGAGTTTTGTGGTCGCCAAGTTTGGCGGCACCAGTGTGGCCGATTACGATGCCATGAACCGCAGCGCCGATGTGGTGCTGGCCGATCCGAATACCCGCCTGGTGGTGCTTTCTGCATCTGCCGGCGTGACGAACCTGCTGGTTTCTCTGTCTGAAGGACTGGAAGCGACAGAACGTTTCGTGAAGCTGGATGCACTGCGCAAAATTCAGTTCGACATTCTTGAGCGTCTGCAGAACCCGAACGTCATCCGCGAGGAAGTGGAACGTCTGCTGGAAAACATCACCACCCTGGCAGAAGCCGCTTCGCTGGCCACCTCCACCGCCCTGACCGACGAACTGGTCAGCCACGGCGAGCTGATGTCCACCCTGCTGTTTGTTGAAATCATGCGCGAGCGTAACATTCAGGCGCAGTGGTTTGACGTGCGTAAAGTGATGCGTACCAGCGACCGCTTTGGTCGCGCCGAGCCGGACGTTGAAGCACTGGCCGAGCTGACCAATCAGCAGCTGGCACCACGCCTGGCAGACGGTATCGTGATCACCCAGGGCTTTATCGGCAGCGAAGCGAAGGGCCGCACCACCACGCTTGGCCGTGGCGGCAGCGACTACACCGCCGCGCTGCTGGGCGAAGCCCTGCATGCCACGCGCGTGGATATCTGGACTGACGTTCCGGGCATTTACACCACCGACCCGCGCGTCGTTTCCGCGGCGAAACGTATTGATGTGATCGCCTTTGAAGAAGCGGCGGAAATGGCCACCTTCGGTGCGAAAGTGCTGCATCCGGCAACCCTTTTGCCTGCCGTACGTAGCGATATTCCGGTCTTCGTCGGCTCCAGTAAAGATCCGAAAGCGGGCGGGACGCTGGTCTGCAAGAAAACGGAAAACCCACCGCTGTTCCGCGCCCTGGCCCTGCGCCGTCGCCAGACGCTGGTCACCCTGCACAGCCACAATATGCTGCACTCCCGCGGTTTCCTGGCGGAAGTGTTTGGCATTCTGGCACGCCACAACATCTCCGTGGATCTGATCACCACCTCTGAAGTGAGCATTGCGCTGACGCTGGACACCACCGGCTCTACCTCAACCGGTGACACCCTGCTGACGCAGTCTCTGCTGATTGAGCTGTCCGAGCTGTGCCGCGTGGAAGTGGAAGAAGATCTGGCGCTGGTTGCCATCATTGGCAACAAGCTGTCGCGCGCCTGCGGCGTGGGCAAAGAGGTGTTTGGCGTGCTCGACCCGTTCAGCATCCGCATGATCTGCTACGGCGCGTCCAGCTATAACCTCTGCTTCCTGGTGCCTGCCGATCAGGCCGAGCAGGTCGTGCAGAAACTTCATCAGAATTTGTTTGAATAAAATTCGTTAGCGCGATAAACAATATCTACAAGCCGGGCACAGACCCGGCTTTTTCATAACTAAACAACACGACAATACTGCAAGGAAACCATTATGTTATCCGCCATCACGCGGCTGTTCCCGTTATGGGCGCTGCTGCTCTCCGTACTCGCGTATTACACCCCCACCACGTTCACCGGCATCGGGCCGTGGGTCACCACCCTGCTGATGCTGATTATGCTGGGCATGGGCGTGCATCTAAAAGTCGACGACTTCAAACGCGTGCTGTCTCGCCCTGCGCCCGTCGCGGCAGGAATATTTCTGCACTACCTGGTGATGCCGCTCGCGGCGTGGCTGCTGGCGATGGCCTTTAAGATGCCGCCCGACCTCTCCGCCGGGATGGTGCTGGTGGGCAGCGTGGCCAGCGGCACGGCGTCCAACGTCATGATCTATCTGGCGAAAGGCGACGTGGCGCTCTCCGTCACTATCTCGTCCGTCTCCACGCTGGTGGGCGTGATTGCCACGCCGCTGTTAACCCGCCTGTACGTGGATGCGCATATTCAGGTGGACGTGATGGGCATGCTGCTGAGCATTCTGCAGATTGTGGTGATCCCGATTGCGCTGGGGCTGGTCATTCACCATCTTTTACCGCGCGTGGTGAAGGCCGTTGAGCCATACCTGCCCGCATTTTCGATGATCTGTATTCTGGCCATCATCAGCGCCGTGGTGGCGGGCTCCGCCTCACACATTGCTTCCGTAGGCTTTGTAGTGATCGTCGCGGTGGTGCTGCATAACACCATTGGTCTTCTGGGCGGCTACTGGGGAGGGAAACTGTTTGGCTTCGACGAATCGACCTGCCGCACGCTGGCGATTGAGGTAGGGATGCAGAACTCCGGCCTGGCGGCGGCGCTTGGTAAAATCTACTTCTCACCGCTGGCGGCCCTGCCTGGCGCGCTGTTCTCCGTCTGGCACAACCTCTCCGGCTCGCTGCTGGCGGGCTACTGGTCCGGCAAACCGATTGATGAACAAACGAAAAAAGATGCGGTGAAGCAGGGTTAATTGACTCAGCTTGCTTTACACTGAAGCCTCCCCATCAGGAGGCTTCAGCAATGGCTACACCACGTTTGACCCAGAAAGACATGACCGAAGCCGAGCAGCGCGAACTGAAAACGCTTCTCGACCGCGCCCGTATCGCACATGGCCGCACGCTGACGAACGCCGAAACCAATCAGGTGAAAAAAGAGTACATCGATAAGCTCATGGCG
The DNA here is from genome assembly GCF_055816715.1 of Enterobacter sp. PL_is514. Lineage (NCBI taxonomy): Bacteria > Pseudomonadati > Pseudomonadota > Gammaproteobacteria > Enterobacterales > Enterobacteriaceae > Enterobacter > Enterobacter sp. PL_is514. Next base: position 120,916 of record NZ_JBVPGN010000031.1, read on the forward strand.
CAGCGTGACGCCGCGGCGAAAAAAGCCCGCAAGCTGAAAAAAGAGCAGGCTTATAAACCCGATGCAGAGGCGACCTTTTCCTGGTCGGCCACAACGTCTACCCGTGGAAGGCGCTAATCAGCGCCCTTTCTTTTTACGGCCAGGCTGGGTAAATCGCTTCCCGTTACCCGGTTTGCCGCGTCCTTTCTCTTCCGCCTGCGGCGCCTTCACCACCGGACGTTTAATCGCCTGGGTTTTCGGTTTTGCTTTGGCCTTCGGCTTCGCTTCGGACGAGGAGTTCTCGATAAGCTTGAACAGCTCGATCAGTTCGTCGTCCGTTAAGTCGCGCCATTCGCCCAGCGGAATGCCGGACAGGCTGACGTTCATGATGCGCGTGCGCTCAAGCTTCGTCACTTCATAACCGAAATGTTCGCACATGCGGCGGATCTGGCGGTTTAAGCCCTGCACCAGGGTAATGCGGAACGCGAACGGCGCTTCTTTCTTCACCTTACACTTTTTCGTAACGGTACCGAGGATCGGCACACCGGCGCCCATACCGCGAATAAAGTCGTCCGTGACCGGCTTATTTACCGTCACAATGTACTCTTTCTCGTGATCGTTACCGGCACGCAGGATCTTGTTGACCAGATCGCCGTGGTTGGTGAGGAAAATCAGCCCCTGAGAGTCTTTATCCAGACGGCCAATCGGGAAGATACGGCTGCTGTGGTTCACGAAATCAACGATGTTGTCCCGCTCACCGTCTTCCGTGGTGCTGACAATCCCAACCGGTTTGTTCAACGCGATAAACACCAGGTCTTCAGCATCACGCGGTTCGATGACCTGACCATTCACTTTAACCACATCGCCAGGCACCACCTGATCGCCGATGGTGGCGCGTTTGCCGTTAAGAAACACGTTACCTTGTTCAATGTAACGGTCAGCCTCGCGACGTGAGCAGATCCCGCTCTCGCTAATGTATTTGTTTAATCGGGTTGATTGAGTTGGCAGCATAGTTTCTCCTGTGAAGGGCGAAATATACCTTACCTTGCGGCTGACAAAAAAGTGTTAGTAACCGTTGATCAAAAAATCGAGTGCATCCCGCAATGAAGCCCGGTTTTGCGTTAGATCGGCGACACGCTCGCCTAACTCTTTTGGCGATATGCCTGCCATCATGTGCATCATTACTACACAGGGTATACCCGCTATCTCAACGACAGGGCACACTTTCGCAGGTGGCTGAATGCCTCCCAGATGGCTAAGTTCAACTGCGGGGGCGACCAGAACATGCTTCATCACATTAGCCACGGGATGCTGCATATTGATTAGCCAGGGATAGGCAGTTTTCCCCTTACCTTCATTCTCATAAGCAAAATATTGCTCCATCAGAACGACCTCTGAAAGTCACTAAAGGAGCCGTTTTCATCAACCCATTGGTTAATGGCCTCGATAGAAGCTTTATTTTCTGCTAACCACTCTGCACGCTGATGCGCACGAAACTGCTCCTGCAGTGCAGCCGTGAGCACGGCAGAGAGATTAAGTTTAAGCCGTCGCGCCTCTTCAAGGATTTCGGGCGACAGGGAAACATTCACTGATTTTTTAATGCCATGAGTAGTGCGCATGAAAACCCCCATCGGAATGCGCATGAATTGGCGAAGTGTAGCGTAATAAACGACCATTTTCTATTCCCTAAAAAACGTAAGGTCTGAAGGGTAAATGGCGCTTGATAAGGTGTCACGCCTCGCAACAAGGTTTTGCGAGGCGCTTTCAGAGATTAATACTCATCCCGCTCGTCGTCTTCATCCGGCTGTTCCATCACGCTGTACGCCACCGCGCAGAACAACGAGTTGAGACGCTTCATATCGCCCAGCAGTCCCAGGTGGAGTGAGCTGGTTTCGATACTCTGCACGTTCTGCTGGTGCAGACGCTCAACGTGGGCGTGCGAGTAGCGGCGGTTCAGAATACGGAAACGATGCTTGTTGCGGCGCAGGCGGCGCGCGCTCGGCACATCGCTGGAGAAGAATACCGACATCGCCAGCTTGAGGTTGCTGACCAGCTGTTCGTGCAGCGCTTCCAGCTCCTTCAGGCCTTCACCTGAAAACGCACGACGCGCGGCAAGGGATTTGTCGGCGATCTCGCTGCCCATGCGTTCAACGATATCCGAAGCCTGCTCAAGGTTAAGCGACATCTCGATAATTTCCGCCCAGCGGCGAGACTCCTCTTCCGCCAGCTCGTCCTGCGGCATGCGCGCCAGGTAAAGCTTGATGGCGGTATAGAGCACGTTGATATCGTCAGCTAACCTGCGCAGCTCTTTCTCTTCACGCGGCTCGCCGTGCATCACCTTTTGCAGGCCTTCGAGCATGGTTTCCATTGCGTCGCCCATGCGCAGCGTCTCGCGCGCGGCATTCGCCAGCGCCAGCGCCGGGGTATCCAGCGCGGACGTATCCAGGTGCTTCGGTTTCAGGCGCGCATCCAGCTCCGGTTCGTCCTGAATGAGGCGTTCGCAGAAGCGGGCCATCGACCCGGCAAAAGGTACCATCGCCAGGCAGCGCACCAGGTTGTAGAACACGTGGAAATAGATCACCAGCTCCGCCTTCGGCAGCGGGAGGTTGTCCATCAGGTTCGCCAGCGGGTGTATAAAGGGCAGGATAATCAGGCTGCCCACCAGCTTAAACAGCAGGCTGCCGAGCGCCACGCGGCGGGCGGCGGCGTTGGCCGCGCTGTTATTGAGCATCGCCAGCAGGCCCGAGCCGAGGTTGGCACCGATCACCAGGCACAGCGCGACCGGGAAGGAGATCGCCCCAGCGGCGGTGAGCGTGGCCGTCAGCAGCACGGCGGCCAGGCTGGAGTAGCTGACGATGGCAAACACCGCGCCAATCAGCGCGTCGAGCATGATGTCCCCGGTCAGGGAAGCGAAGATGACCTGAACGCCGTTGGCCTCGGTAATAGGGGTGACCGCCTGCACAATCAGCTCCAGCGCCAGCAGGATCAGCCCCAGGCCAATCCCCACGCGTCCAAGCTGGCCGGCCCGCGTCTGTTTGCGGCCGAGGAAGAAGATCACGCCGATAAAAATCAGCAGCGGTGACAGCCAGGAGAGATCGAACGTCAGGATACGCGCCATCAGCGCGGTACCCACATCAGCCCCCAGCACAATGACCAGCGCCGGGGCCAGCGCCACCAGATCCTGCGCCACAAAGGAGGTGACAAGCAGGGTTGTGGCGTTGCTGCTCTGAACCAGTGCCGTTACGCCAATGCCCGCGCAGAAGGCGAGCGGCTTCTTCTCAACGCTGCTGCTGAGGACGGTACGTAAACGGGCGCCAAAAACGCGCATCACGCCGGTACGGACGATATGGGTGCCCCATACGAGCAGTGCGACTGCAGAGAGCAGATGTAACAGGGTCAGCACGGAAGGTTTTCCTCCTTATCGTTATTCGTTTTCCATAGGTTCAGTATAAGGGTTTAAGCGTAAGAAAGAGACAAGGCACCATTGAGGTGCCCTGTTTGTTGTAAGGAAAAGTGATTTTAGTCGGCGTCGTAGCCGAGATTAGGGGCCAGCCAGCGCTCCACTTCTGATACGCTCATCCCTTTGCGCAAGGCGTAATCTTCGATCTGATCCCGCTGCAGCTGCGCCACGGCGAAGTACTTGCTGTCCGGATGGCTGAAGTACCAGCCTGAGACTGACGCGCCCGGCCACATGGCGAACGACTCGGTGAGCTTCATACCTGTATGCGCTTCTACGTCCAGCAGTTTCCAGATGGTGCCTTTTTCGGTGTGTTCCGGGCAGGCCGGATAGCCCGGTGCCGGACGAATCCCCTGGTAATTTTCGCGGATCAGATCCTCATTGCTGAGGTTTTCGTTCGCCGCGTAGCCCCAGTGCACCTTACGCACGCGCTCGTGGAGGTACTCGGCGAAGGCTTCCGCCAGGCGGTCGGCAATCGCTTTCACCATGATTTTATTGTAATCATCGTGCTGCGCTTCGAACGCGTCCGCCAGCGCATCTTCTTCCAGACCGCCGGTTACCGCAAAGGCGCCGATATAGTCGGCTTTACCACTTAACTTCGGCGCGACGAAATCGGCCAGGCAGTAGTTGGCAAAGCCCACTTTCTCGGTTTGCTGACGCAGATGGCGGCTGACCGCCAGTACGTGAGTGCGGGTTTCATCGCGGTAAATTTCGATGTCGTCACCCACACGGTTAGCCGGGAACAGCCCCACCACGCCCCGTGGGTTGAGGGTCTTCTCTGCGCTCAGCGTGTCGAGCATGTCGTTGGCATCTTTAAACAGGCGCTTCGCCTCCTCGCCTACCACCTCATCCTCCAGGATGCGCGGATATTTACCCGCCAGCGACCAGGTCATAAAGAACGGCGTCCAGTCGATGTAGTTGCGCAGCGTCTCGATGCTGGCACTGACCTCCTGAACGCCCAGGCGATGCGCGACCGGCGGCGTATAGCTCGACCAGTCAAAGGCCAGATCGTTGTCGCGCGCCGCCTGGAGTGAAACAGGCGGGGTGCGCGGCTTCTTACGGCCGTGCTGGATGCGGACGGTTTCGTACTCTTTGCGGGTGCGCGCCACAAAATCGTCGCGCTGGGTGTCAGAGAGCAGCGCGGAGACCACGCCCACGGTGCGCGAGGCGTTCTGCACGTACACCGTCGGCCCGCTGTAGTTCTGCTCGATTTTCACCGCCGTGTGCGCTTTGGAGGTGGTCGCCCCGCCAATCAGCAGCGGAATGGTGAAGCCCTGACGCTCCATCTCCTTCGCCACGTTAACCATCTCGTCCAGCGACGGCGTAATCAGCCCGGAGAGGCCAATCAGGTCAGCGTTCACTTCGCGCGCGGTCTTGAGGATTTTATCCGCCGGGACCATCACGCCGAGGTCGATAATTTCGTAGTTATTGCACTGCAGCACCACGCCGACAATATTCTTGCCGATGTCGTGCACGTCACCCTTGACGGTGGCGATGACCATCTTGCCGTTGCTGGAGCCTTTCTCTTTGCTGGCCTCGATAAACGGCTCAAGGTACGCCACGGCCTGCTTCATCACGCGGGCGGATTTCACCACCTGCGGCAGGAACATTTTGCCTTCGCCAAACAGATCGCCGACCACGTTCATGCCGTCCATCAGCGGGCCTTCAATGACCTCAATCGGGCGGGCTGCCTGCTGGCGCGCCTCTTCGGTATCGAGCTCGATAAATTCGGTAATGCCTTTAACCAGCGAGTATTCCAGACGCTTTTTCACGTCCCAGGAACGCCACTCGGCCTGCTGAACGTTTGCCGCCTCATCCGATTTGCTGCCGCGGTATTTCTCCGCCAGGTCCAGCATGCGCTCGGTGGCGTCGTCGCGGCGGTTAAGGATCACGTCCTCGACGGCATCGCGCAGCTCGGCAGGAAGGTCGTCGTAAATCGCCAGCTGTCCGGCGTTAACGATCCCCATGTCCATGCCGTTGCGGATGGCGTAGTAGAGGAACACAGCGTGGATCGCTTCACGCACCGGGTCGTTACCGCGGAACGAGAACGACACGTTCGATACGCCGCCGGAAATCAGCGCATGCGGCAGCTCGCGCTTGATGTCCTCGCACGCGCCGATAAAGTCCTGGGCATAGTTATTATGCTCTTCGATGCCGGTCGCCACGGCGAAGATGTTCGGGTCAAAGATGATGTCTTCCGGCGGGAAGCCCACCTCTTCGGTCAAAATCTTGTACGCGCGGCGGCAAATCTCGATTTTGCGCTCGCGGGTATCCGCCTGGCCCACTTCGTCAAAGGCCATGACCACCACGGCGGCACCGTAGCGGCGGACCATTTTCGCGTGGTGGATAAAGATATCAACGCCCTCTTTCATAGAGATAGAGTTGACGATGCCTTTACCCTGAATGCACTTCAGCCCTTTTTCGATGACTTCCCATTTGGAGGAGTCAATCATGATCGGCACGCGGGCGATGTCCGGCTCACCGGCGATCAGGTTGAGGAAACGCACCATCGCCGCTTCGGCGTCGAGCATCCCCTCATCCATATTGATATCGATAATCTGCGCGCCGCTTTCCACCTGCTGGCGGGCAACGTCCAGCGCTTCGCTGTACTTCTCTTCTTTAATCAGGCGCTTGAACTTTGCAGAACCGGTGACGTTAGTACGCTCACCCACGTTCACAAACAGGCTGTCGTCGCCGATGGTCAACGGCTCAAGGCCGGAAAGGCGACAGGCAACCGGCAGCTCGGGCAGCCTGCGCGGCGGCAGTCCGGCGACGGCGTTGCTCATGGCCGCGATGTGCTCCGGCGTGGTGCCGCAACAGCCGCCGACAATGTTCAGGAAGCCAGACTCGGCCCACTCGCGGATTTGCGCCGCCATGGTGTCGGCATCGAGATCGTATTCACCGAACGCGTTCGGCAGACCGGCGTTCGGGTGGGCGGTGACGTAGCATTCCGCGATACGGGACAGCTCCTGCACGTACTGACGCAGTTCATCCGGCCCCAGCGCGCAGTTAAGGCCAAAGGAGAGCGCTTCGGCGTGGCGCAGGGAGTTATAAAACGCTTCGGTTGTCTGACCGGACAGGGTGCGGCCGGAGGCGTCGGTGATGGTGCCGGAAATCATGATCGGCAGGTCAACGCCCAGCGCCTCAAACTCCTCTTTCACCGCGTAAATTGCGGCTTTGGCGTTGAGGGTGTCGAAGACGGTTTCAATCAGGATCAGGTCGGAGCCGCCTTCCACCAGCGCTCTGGTCGATTCGCGGTAGGCGGCAACCAGCTGGTCAAAGGTGATATTACGAAACGCCGGGTCGTTGACGTCCGGTGAAATCGACGCGGTGCGGTTCGTCGGGCCTAGCACCCCGGCAACGTAGCGAGGCTTGTCCGGCGTGCGGGCCGTCCACTCGTCGGCGCAGGCGCGCGCCAGCTTCGCGGCTTCCAGGTTGATTTCCGCCGACAGGGATTCCATCTGGTAATCCGCCATGGCGATGGTTGTCGAGTTGAAGGTGTTGGTTTCAACGATATCCGCACCCGCTTCGAAGTAGGCGTTATGGATATCCTTAATCACGGACGGCTTGCTGAGCACCAGCAGGTCGTTGTTCCCTTTCAGGTCGCATGGCCAGTCGGCAAAGCGCTCGCCGCGGAAATCGTCTTCACTCAGACGATAGCTCTGGATCATGGTGCCCATGCCGCCGTCCAGCACCAGAATTCGTTCATTTAACTGCGCACGCAGTTGCTCTACTTTGCTGCTCACACTTGCTCCCGACAACGCTCAACAAGGCCAAAAGGCTGCTTTCCATACTGGCACAATCTCGCAGGGTGGAAAAGCCACTCAGGGGTAACATGAGACATGTTCACCATCACTCCTCCGATCAGTCAGGATAACGGTTGCAAATTCACCAAATAAAACGAAAATGATTTCCACGATACAGAAAAAGGAGATCGCCATGGTCGCGACCGTTCCCGCCAAACGCGGCAGAAAGCCTGCTGCCACCACAGCCGCACAACAGGGCGGACAGGTTCAATCGCTCACGCGCGGTCTGAAGCTGCTGGAGTGGATAGCCGAGTCGCACAGCAGCGTGGCCCTGACGGAGCTGGCCCAGCAGGCTGGCCTTCCTAACTCCACAACGCACCGCCTGCTGACCACCATGCAGCAGCTGGGCTTTGTGCGTCAGGTGGGCGAGCTGGGGCACTGGGCGGTGGGCGCGCACGCGTTTATCGTCGGCAGCAGCTTCCTGCAGAGCCGCAACCTGCTGGCGATTGTGCACCCGATTCTGCGCAAGCTGATGGAGGAGTCCGGCGAGACGGTAAACCTGGCGGTACTGGACCAGAGCGACCATCAGGCGATTATCATCGACCAGGTGCAGTGCACGCAGCTGATGCGCATGTCCGCACCGATTGGCGGCAAGCTGCCGATGCACGCGTCCGGGGCGGGGAAAGCATTTCTCTCGCAGCTGAGCGAGGAGCAGGTGACGGGGCTGCTGCACCGTAAAGGGCTGCACGCCTATACCCACGCCACCCTGGTGTCACCCGTGCATCTGAAAGAAGACCTGGCCCTGACCCGCAAGCGCGGCTATTCGTTTGATGATGAAGAACATGCCCTGGGCCTGCGCTGCCTCGCGGCCTGCATTTTTGACGAGCACCGCGAGCCGTTTGCCGCCATCTCCATCTCCGGGCCGATTTCGCGCATGACCGACGACCGCGTGACCGAGCTCGGTGCGCTGGTGATTAAGGCGGCGAAAGAGGTCACGCTGGCGTACGGTGGGATTCGTTAAAATTGAGTGCGGCCTGATGCCCTCACCCCGGCCCTCTCCCACAGGGAGAGGGAGAAAAGCGAATGCAAAACCGCTGCTTGCGGCGGTAAGCGTACACATCTTCGACATGCCCGTTTTTGATCCGCGTTTGCAGCCCGCGCCAGTAGCTGGCGCGAAACAGATCGGCATGCATCTCTTCGAATAGCGGCCCGATACGCGGGTCGGCACACAGCCAGTGGCGAAACTCCTCCGGAAACACATCGCCCGGCGAAACGCTGTACCACGGCTCGCCGGAAAGCTCATCTTCCGGGTAGCGGGGCGGTGGGATATCGCGGAAATTCACTTCGGTCATGTAGCAAATTTCGTCGTAATCGTAGAACACCACCCGCCCGTGACGGGTGACGCCGAAGTTTTTAAACAGCATGTCGCCCGGGAAAATATTGGCGGCGGCAAGCTGGCGAATCGCGTTGCCGTACTCTTCAATGGCATCCCGCAGCGCCTGACCTTCGGACTGCTCAAGCCAGATATTCAGCGGCACCATGCGGCGCTCAATGTAGAGATGACTAATCACGATTTTGTCACCCAGATCGGTGATTTTCGCAGGCGCTTCCTGCATCAAAAGCGTCATGAGCGCCGGGTCGATCTGCTGTTTATCCAGCACAAAGTTTTCGAATTCCTGGGTATCCGCCATGCGCCCGACGCGATCGTGCTCTTTGACCAGCTGATAGCAGGCGCGAACGTGCGCGGCGGTCATCTCTTTCTGCGGGGCGAATCTGTCCTTAATCACCTTAAAGACCCGGTCGAAGCCTGGCAGCGTAAAGACCAGCATCACCATACCGCGAATGCCTGGCGCTTCGATAAACTGCTCATCAGCGGTAGTGACATAACGCAGGTATTCCCGGTAGCTTTCCGTTTTAGCGTGCTTCTGGCAGCCAATGGCCATATACAGCTCGGCGGTGGTTTTACCCGGCAGGATCTCGCGCAGCCACTCCACCAGCGCGGCAGGCAGCGGGGCGTACACCATGAAATAAGAGCGGGCGAAACCAAACACGATGCTGGCCTCGGCGCCGGTGGTCAGGCAGGTATCGACAAACAGTTCCCCGTCGTCGGTACGGTGAATCGGCAGCAGAAACGGCACAATGGCGGTTGGCGTAACCAGTTTGCCCACCAGCCAGGCGGCTTTATTGCGGTAGAAAAGCTCGTTGGCCACCTGCAAATGGCTGTGGCTGAGCACCTCCGCGCCGAAGGCTTCATTGAGATGGGCGTAGATATAGCCGATATCCCGGGTTTTATTCTCCCAGGGCAGGCGCAGCGGCAAATCCGTTAGCACGCGGTGCAGGAGCTTTTCCCATCCGCGATCGGGAAAGAAATCTTTCGCCAGCGGACGTGGGATGGTTCGAAAGCGCCGCTCGGGCTGGGAGCTGAAGATAAATAACCGCTCAGGAGATAATGAGCGGTGGTCAAATAACCGGCAATAGACGGAGTTGAAAAAGCTCTCCGCAATCTCGAAGCGAGGGTAGTCGGGTAACAAATGGGTGTAGTGCTCCTTCACGCGCAGTAAAAATTCCGCGTCTGGACTTTTACCGTCGGTAATACAGCGCAGCTGCTCCACCACCAGACCCACGTGGTGATCATAGAGATGGATACGCTGCTTCATGGCCTGCTGAACCGCATGCCAGTCTGCGTGTTCAAAGCGCTGCTGCGCGCCGGATGTCACTTCAAGAAAACGACCATACTGGGCATCAAAGCCCTGCAAAATAGTTTGGGCAATCAGTAATTCCAGGCCACGCGACATATATTCCCCTTACCCAACCCTCTCCCCAGAGGGGAGAGGGGGAAAAGATTAGAACTGTGCTTCTTCCGTTGAACCCGTTAAGGCGGTGACGGAGGAGGTGCCGCCCTGAATAATCGTGGTCACATTATCAAAGTAGCCGGTTCCCACCTCCTGCTGGTGAGACACGAAGGTGTAGCCGTCTTTACCCGCGGCAAACTCCGGCTGCTGCACCTTCTCAACGTAGTGCTTCATGCCCTCACCCTGCGCGTAGGCGTGCGCCAGGTCGAACATGTTAAACCACATGCTGTGGATGCCTGCCAGAGTAATGAACTGGTATTTGTAGCCCATGTCGGACAGCTGCTGCTGGAAGCTGGCGATCGTTTTGTCATCCAGCTTTTTCTGCCAGTTGAAGGACGGCGAGCAGTTGTAGGCCAGCAGCTTGCCCGGGTATTTCGCGTGGATGGCGTCGGCAAAGCGTTTTGCCAGCGCCAGATCCGGCGTGGAGGTTTCACACCAGACCAGGTCCGCGTACGGCGCGTACGCCAGGCCGCGGCTGATCGCCTGCTCAATGCCGGCATGTGTGCGGTAGAAGCCTTCGCTGGTACGCTCGCCGGTGATGAATTCGCTGTCGTACGGGTCGCAGTCAGAGGTGATCAGGTCAGCCGCGTCGGCATCGGTACGGGCAATCACCAGCGTCGGCACGCCGAGCACGTCAGCAGCCAGACGCGCGGCAACCAGCTTCTGCACGGCTTCCTGGGTAGGAACGAGCACCTTACCGCCCATGTGTCCGCATTTCTTCACTGACGCCAGCTGGTCTTCGAAGTGAACGGCCGCTGCACCGGCCTCAATCATCGATTTCATCAGCTCGAAGGCATTCAGCACGCCGCCGAAGCCCGCTTCCGCATCCGCGACGATCGGCAGGAAGTAGTCAATAAAGCGCGGATCGCCAGGTTCGATACCGGCAGCCCACTGGATCTGATCCGCACGGCGGAAGGTATTGTTGATCCGATCCACAACCGACGGCACGGAGTTAGCCGGATAGAGCGACTGATCCGGGTACATGCTGGAGGCCAGGTTGGCGTCCGCCGCAACCTGCCAGCCGGAGAGGTAAATCGCCTCAATACCGGCCTTCGCCTGCTGCAGCGCCTGACCGCCGGTCAGCGCGCCGAGGCTGTTGATGTAGCCTTTTTTAGAGCCACCGTGCAGCAGCTTCCACATTTTCGCCGCGCCATTTTGCGCCAGCGTGCATTCCGGATTGACCGAACCGCGTAATTTCACCACTTCCTCCGCGCTGTAAGGACGGCGGATGCCTTCCCAGCGAGGTTGTGTCCACTCTTTCTTTAACTCTTCGATTTGTTGGGTACGGGTTTTCATGTGCAGATGCTCCATATTGTTATGTGGTGAGTTACGCCAGGAAGCGGTAGCCCGGCAGGGTCAGGAAGTCGATTAAGTCATCTGATGTGGTGATTTGCTCCATCAGGCGCGCAGCGTCGTCAAAACGCCCGCTGCTGAAGCGGTGTTCGCCCAGCTCGTCCTGGATCACCCGCATCTCTTCGGCCAGCATCTGGCGGAACAGAGATTTGGTCACCGGCTTGTCGTTGCTGAGCGTTTTTTGATGGTGGATCCACTGCCAGATTGAGGTACGTGAGATCTCTGCCGTCGCGGCATCTTCCATCAGGCCGTAGATCGGCACGCAGCCGTTGCCGGAGATCCACGCTTCGATGTATTGCACGGCGACGCGAATATTGGCACGCATGCCCTCTTCCGTCCGCTCGCCCGCACACGGAGCCAGCAGCTGTTCTTCAGCCGTTGGGGCATCCTCTTCGCGCGTAACAAACAGCTGGTTTTTATTGTCACCGAGTACGCGGTTGAAGACCTCCATCGCCGTATCGGCCAGGCCGGGATGGGCAATCCACGTGCCGTCGTGACCGTTACGGGCTTCAAGCTCTTTGTCGGCCTTCACCTTGTTGAGCACCTGATTGTTGCGCTCTGCGTCTTTGCTCGGGATAAATGCCGCCATGCCGCCCATCGCAAAGGCACCGCGCTTGTGGCAGGTTTTGATCAGCAGACGCGAGTAGGCGCTCAGGAACGGTTTATCCATGGTCACGACCTGGCGATCCGGCAGCACGCGATCGGGATAGTTTTTCAGGGTTTTGATGTAGCTGAAAATATAGTCCCAGCGTCCGCAGTTCAGGCCGACAATGTGGTCTCTCAGGGCGTGCAGAATTTCATTCATCTGGAACACGGCGGGCAGCGTTTCAATCAGCAGCGTGGCCTTGATGGTGCCCCGCGGCAGGTTGAAACGATCTTCTGCATAGCTGAAGACCTCGCTCCACCAGGCCGCTTCCTGCCAGGCCTGCGTTTTTGGCAGATAGAAATAGGGGCCGCTGCCCTTCGCCAGCAGGGCTTTGTAGTTGTGGAAGAAATAGAGCGCAAAATCAAACAGGCTGCCCGGAATGGCTTCCCCACGCCAGGTGACATGTTTTTCAGGCAGGTGCAGCCCACGTACGCGGCAGATCAGCACCGCCGGGTTCGGCTTGAGCTGGTAAATTTTGCCGGCTTCATTGGTATAGCTGATGGTGCCGTTCACGGCGTCGCGCAGGTTGATCTGCCCGTCGATAACTTTGTTCCAGTCAGGCGCCAGTGAGTCTTCAAAATCGGCCATAAAGACTTTAACGTTGGCGTTCATGGCGTTGATCACCATTTTGCGCTCTACCGGACCGGTGATCTCAACGCGACGATCCTGTAAATCTTCAGGGATGCCGCGGATTTTCCACTCGCCACGACGAATGGAAGCGGTTTCCGAAATGAATCCAGGCAACTTGCCATCGTCAATTTCCTGCTGCTGATGAATACGTGCCGCCAGCAGCTTATTACGCTGCGGCGTAAAGCGAGTCACCAGTTCAGTCAGAAATTCTACCGCTTCCGCCGTCAAAACTTGCTGTTCTTGCTCGCCATACGGCTGGGTAAAGGCCAGTTCATCGACCGTCGTTGCCTGTTGAGTCATTACTCTGCTCCTCATCAAAGATCCAAAATCACGCTCCCGATGCGAACGAAAGATCGTTGGGTAGTTTTCGCTCAGCAGAATTAAGACTATCTCTATTTTTTCCAAAATCAAAAACAATTTCCATTTTAATTTTTAATTGCAATTAATTATTTGATTTTATTGAGATTAAAGTTTGACTGAATGATGAGGGGTATTTCGGAAATAAAAAAGGCACCCGAAGGTGCCTGATTTGAATAGCTGAAACGCTTTAGGATCGTTTAGTGCAGACGATTACTCCAGCGTTGGATTCATGTGACGCAGATCGTATGGCGTTATCTGATAGACGTAATAGTTGAGCCAGTTAGTAAAAAGCAAATTCCCGTGGCTGCGCCAGGTTGCTCTCGGTTTGTTTTGCGGATCGTCTTTCGGGAAATAGTTGTACGGCACATCCGGATTAAGACCCGCTTCGACATCACGGAAATACTCTGACGCGAGAGTGTGCGGATCGTATTCAGGATGCCCGGTCACAAAGGCAATGCGCTTATCTTTGCTGGCAAACAGGTAAGCGTCCCCATCTTCCGTTTCTGCCAGGATCTCCAGATCGGTGTAATCACGAATCAGCTGGGCCGGGAAGTCAGCGTAGCGAGAATGCGGGGCCAGGAAAGAATCATCAAACCCGCGCGTCAGCAACGCATGTGGATGGAGAATATGGTGTTCGTATACGCCGGAGAGCTTTTCAGTGCGGGTTTGCTTGGGGATGCCATAGAGAATATTCAGTGCGGCTTGTACCGCCCAACAGACAAACAATGTGGACGTGACGTGATCTTTTGCCCACTCCAGCACCTGTTTGATTTGCGGCCAGTAGGCGACATCGTTAAATTCAACCAGACCCAGCGGCGCGCCGGTCACAATCAGTCCGTCGAAGTTTTCACCCTGGATGTCATCGAAGTTACAGTAGAAGTTGTTCAGATGCTCAGAAGGCGTGTTACGTGACTCACGGGCATCGATTCGCAGCAGCTGAATATCAACCTGCAGCGGGGAGTTCGACAGAAGACGCAGGAACTGGTTTTCTGTTTCGATCTTTTTTGGCATCAGATTGAGAATAAGCACCTTCAGCGGGCGAATTTCCTGACCTGTCGCACGCGAAGCCGTCATGACGAAGACGTTTTCTTCACGCAAGAAATTGACGGCTGGTAGCTCGTCCTGCACCCGAATCGGCATAGCTTTATATCCTCACAGCATACGTATAAACGTTTAGACATCCAGATAGCTAACGATACCCAGAAATGGTTTGAATGTCGAGTCTGCAAGCAGAAGGTGAGAAAGTTTCAAGGAGGGGGGGAAACAAAAGCAAAAAACCCCGCACCTTACGGTACGGGGTTCTTCTTAATTGATGCCTGGCAGTTCCCTACTCTCACATGGGGAGACCCCACACTACCATCGGCGCTACGGCGTTTCACTTCTGAGTTCGGCATGGGGTCAGGTGGG
>NZ_JBVPGN010000022.1:0-99602 GCF_055816715.1 Enterobacter sp. PL_is514
CATATTATTGGCGGTGAGCACGCCACTCAGCTGATCTTCCCCGGTACTCTTCTGCCCGCTATTATCCAGGCTTACGGATGCACTTAAGGGAAATTCCGGTTTTGCCGTGAGATTAACGATGGAATATCCGGCCTGCGTCCCCGGAAGAATTTCAATCTGAACCGGGTCGGTACGCAAACGGTTAATTTGCTCCATGCCCTGTTCGATATCGCGTAAATTAAGAATGCCGCCCACCCGTCCCGGAAACGCCATTTTCAGCATGCGCGGCGTTTCGCCTTCCAGACGGATCGCTTCCAGCCTGCCTTCCAGCACAACTATATTCAGCTGGCCGCCGGAGAGATCCTGCTCGGTAAGAAAAGCGCGGCTGGTGATATATCCCCGGCTGATATACCAGTCAGAAATATGGGCGAGAAGCTCCGTTATTTTCGCCATATCCAGACAGCGGCCCTGCCACGGCGCGATAAGGGTCTGCCGGGTTTTCGGGGAGATTAAGGTCGCACCGGAAAGGGTAATGGTATGAATGGTGAAACAGGGCCCGGAGCCGGTAACAGGCAGCGGTCTGGCGGGCGCAGGGCGAGGAATACTGCGCTCCAGCTCTTCACGCTGTTGCTGGTTCTGTAATAAAAGCTGCTGCTGTTGCTGTTGAATGGAATCGCGATCGGCCGGCGACAGCGGCGCAGCATTGGCGCGCGCTAAAAAAAAGACAGCCAATAAGATAGCAGCAGCATAATTTACTAACGAAATTATTCTATTTTTTATTTTGGAGCTATTCATCCATGCCACAAAAACGTCCGCAATGATTATTTTTGTAATATAAGAGCATTCTTAAGGCGAGTATATCTAATTTGCATTAGGGCACCTAAAATTAATAGTTCTTTCAGAAAAGTGAAAAGGATATTAAGAGAAAATAAGAAATTGTTTAACTCACTCTTAAATCTTGAGTTAGCCGTAATACATTAGGTATGAAGACGAAACGTTTTTCGCCATTCTGCGGGGCTCACCCCAAAACGTGCTTTAAACTGTTGTCGCCAGGTGACGGCGGAATTAAATCCCACCAGCTCGGCCACGCGCTCAATCGGCATATTTCCGGCTTCAAGCAAAATCTGGCTGCGCCGCAGGCGTTCGGCGGTAAGCCAGTCGGCGACGCTCAATCCCGTGGCTTTAATAAAATGACGGGTCAGGGTGCGGCGGCTCATCGAAACCACCTCCGCCAGGGAGTCCAGGCTATGCGGTTCGGTGATATGCTGCTGCAGGTAGTCGATCAGGCAGTTAATGCGTCCGTCGCGGGTATCTTTGGGTACCGGCTGGGCGATGAACTGCGCCTGCCCGCCCTCGCGGTGGGGCGGAACAATCATCCGACGGGCAATCTGGTTAGCAACCACGCTGCCAAAGCGCTGGCGAATGATATACAGGCAGCAGTCCAGTGCAGCGGCAGTACCGGCAGAGGTGATGATATTGCCGTCATCCACGTAAAGGGCATTAATATCCAGCTGGACGTTCGGGAAGAGCGACTGAAACTGACGTTCGAACTCCCAGTGGGTGGCCGCACGTTTGCCGTCGAGGATCCCCGCCCAGGCCAGCACAAACGATCCCAGACACAGCCCGACGATTTCTGCACCGTGGTCTCTCGCCTGCACCAGGCTGTCGAGCAGCACCTGCGGCGGGCGTTCCAGAACGTGCTGCCAGTAGGGAACGACAACAATATCGGCCTGCCCAATGGCGGTAAAATCCTGCGTGGCGTTGAGAGCAAATCCGTCTTTTGAGGTAAGGAACCCCGGCGTTTCGGCGCAAATCGTTACGTTAAAGCGCTTTTCGCCGGAGACCGAGTCGCCAAACAGAATGCAGGGAACGGAGTAGTGAAACGGGCTGAACCCGTCTACCGCGACAATCGCGACGTTGATTAGCGACATCTGTCTCTCCTTTCCCTTTAACGCACTCAGAAAATAACGGTTTCGCCATCCTGGGGAATGCTCACTGCGTCACTCACCTGATTAGCTTCAACGTACTCACGCAGCGCGCTGCGGGTCAACAGGCAGTGGTTAATGGCCTCCATATGGCTCGCCACAATTTTAGCCTGCGGCAGCAGGAAATGAACGTTAAGCACGTCCTCCTGCCCCATAATAATGGGCCCAAAACCAATGACGTGGGCATAGCCGGCGTTCAGTACCACCACGTCCGGCTGGTGTTTTTGCAGATCGGCCGCTACCTCGTCACGCCAGACGGTATCCCCTGCAATATAGAGCGTCTTCTCATCAGGATGACGCAGCACCACGCCACAGGCCTCGCCCAGCCGTTCCGCCAGCTCCGGCACGGCATAAGCGCGATCGGTACCGTGCTGTCCGCCCTGGGTTTTTGTAATCTGAATATCGCCGAAGGTGGTCGCGTCGGTCATGACCGTCAGGTTGTTAAATCCCTGACTGCGCAGCAGCGCGGCGTCACGGTCGTTTTGCACGTAGATCGGTTTGTCTTTGGCGATCAGCTCCGCCGCGGCGCGATCCCAGTGATCGTCATGGGTGTGGGTGACGATCACTGCGTCGGCGTCCAGCAGCGTGTTGACGTCAACGGGGAGTTCAACCGTCGGGTTACGGCGTTCGGCATACGCCGTGCCGGGGAAGCCCGGATAAGCACCCTTTGGGGCCAGCATCGGGTCGATCAAAAGACGTTTTCCGGCATAGGAAATCAGCTGGGTGGCGTTGCGAATGTGGGTAATGTTCATGGGCTATCCTCCTGTTGGTGTGATAAGGAGGATAGCCAGCCGTCGCAATTGACGCTGTGGGCTAAAGGGCGATTACCGATGGAATCGGGCCAAGAGAAGCAACCCGTTTTCTGTCACATCGTTTACCAGCCCGGCACTGCCCCGCCGTTAAAGATCGTCTCAGCCGCTTTTGCCACTTCAGGTGACTGATACGACTGGATAAACGCCTTCACATTCTCCGCGTCCTTGTTGTCTTCGCGCGTCACCACGATGTTCACGTACGGCGAGTTTTTGTCTTCAATAAAGACGCTGTCATGCACCGGTGACAGCCCGGTTTGCTGGATATAGGTGGTGCTGATGATGGCGACATCCACTTTCGGGTCGTCCAGCACGCGCGGCAGCTGCGCCCCTTCCAGCTCCATGACTTTCAGCTGCTTAGGGTTGGCGGTAATATCCAGCGCGGTCGGCAGCAGCCCGGTATCCGGCTTCAGGGTAATGAGTTTCTCTTTTTGCAACAGCAACAGCGCGCGGCCAAGGTTGGTCGGGTCGTTTGGAATGGCAATGGTCGCGCCGTCCTTCAGGTCAGACACGGATTTGATTTTGCGGGAATAGCCGGCCATCGGGAAAACAAAGGTGTTCGCTACGGCCACCAGCTTATAGCCATGCGCCTTGTTATCTTCTTCAAGGAACGGGCGATGCTGGAAGACGTTGGCATCCAGTTCCCCCTGGTTGGTGGCATCGTTAGGCAACAGCGAGCCGCTGAAGCCCACCAGCTCCACGTCCAGGCCATATTTCTCTTTTGCCACCTTTTTGGCGACTTCCGCCACGTCCTGTTCGGCGCCGTTGATGACGCCGACTTTAATGTGTTTGGCATCGCTGCCACTTTGATCGCACCCTGCCAGCAGCAGGCCAGCCAGTACCAGAGCACCCAATCGACGTTTCACAAGACAGTTCCTTTTGCTGAATGTTGTAGTGACTATATCGACAACGAGGCGGGGAAATAAAAACCGAAAAAGAATCAATAAGAAGGATCGGTTATATGCGGGTATGGCCGGGTGGCGCTGCGCTTACCCGGCCTACGGATTCAGGGCTTAAAGGGCTTTCGCCAGATAATGCCGCTGCATGCCCGGATAAGGATAATCCTGCAAAGACATCTGCAGCTGATACCCCTGCTTTTCATAGAACGGACGCGCCTGGAAGCTGGCGGTATCGACCAGCGCGTGCTTGCAGCCTTTGCGCCTGGCTTCTTCTTCGGCCGTCCTGATGAGCTGGCTGCCCACGCCGGATCCGCGCACGGCATCGCTCACCCAGAGAAAGTCGATATTCAACCAGTCGCCTTTGCGCACCCCAATGAGCCCGCCGAGCATGGTGCCGTTTTCGTCCCGCACGTAAACGCCAACGTCGCCGCTAAAATTTGTCAGATCGAGAAACTGTCCGTTATACGCTCTCAGGCCAACCAGTAACTCTTCTTTTTCCTGCGCCGTAACCGCATGAGTAATGCTCAGGTGCATATTTTTTCTCCTTGTTATCTGTGCCGTTTCACTATCTCACACACGCATCGTGGAGAAAATTCATACTTTCGACTGGAGTCGCTACACTGAATGTAACGATATATTTCATGGGAAGCCTGTGACTTCTAAAGGGGGTTGT
Organism: Enterobacter sp. PL_is514; assembly: GCF_055816715.1. Lineage (NCBI taxonomy): Bacteria > Pseudomonadati > Pseudomonadota > Gammaproteobacteria > Enterobacterales > Enterobacteriaceae > Enterobacter > Enterobacter sp. PL_is514. The sequence continues at coordinate 4,346 of NZ_JBVPGN010000022.1, forward strand.
TGATGAAAGCTGCGCACCTGGTCTGCCTGCTGGTTTGTCTGCTCTTCGCCGCGTTTGTCCATGCTCAGGAAAAGGAGGATCCGGCGAAAGAGGCGCAAATAAAGCAGCAGGTCCTGAAAGATATTAAGAAAACCTGTACGCCACAGAAAAAGCAGAGCGATAAGGCCTGGCAGGCGATGATTTTGTCCTCCGAGGCCAATCAGTTGCTGATCAAAAATGCCGTTACCGCCGTGAAGCGTGACAACCTGGACGCCTACTGGGCGGCGATTGGTCAGGTGGATTGTATGGAAGATTACTGAGGGCTGGAAACGTGCTTCTCGCCGGGTGGCGGCTGCGCCTTTCCCGGCCTACACAACATGTTTAACGCTTACGCACGTCTGGAATGATCAAATCCCCGCGCAGCACATACGAACCCAGCATCTGCGTTTTCTCCGTCAGCCAGCTCACGATACGCGCCGCCATGGCATCCATAGAATATTCAATCGCCGGGATCACCGGAATACCCGGCAGGTGCAGCGATCCGGCCAGGCTAAAGACCATAATGTCGTCCGGCACGGATTTATTAAACGCCTGCAGCTGCGGGATCACCCGCTGGGCTTCCTGCTCGTCCGCCACCAGCAGCGCGTTGAAGTTCAGCGTGCTGGCGTTATTCAGCAGCTCCTGTAGCGCAACGGACGACGAGGTCGCGTCCATGAACACAAGGTTGCGATTAAAGGGCAGGAAATTTTTCTCCAGCGCGTGCTTGTAGCCGAGCAGCACCTGGTCAGCAAAACCGCTGCCGTGCGGATGGATCAGGGCAATCTGGCGTCGCCCCTGGCTGGTCAGGTAGTTACAGGCGGTTTCGGCGGCAAAGGCGTGATCGAACTGGATGCTGTTGGAATTATCAGACTCCATGCAGTCCACCAGAATGACGTTGTCCATGTCGACGTCCAGCGGGAAACGCGCGCCAATCACCAGGATGTCATCGCAAAGCCCGCAGGAGAGTTCCTCAAGAGCGTGCATCACTTCCGCTTTGCTGTGCGCGAAACGCAGCAGCAGGTGTTTTTGATGCTGGCTGAGCTGTTTTTCCAGCGCGTAGAGATAACCGGTGGTCTGGTTAATGTTTTCCTGGGCGCAAATCACCCCGATACAGCCCGTAGACTGGCTCAGCAGCGACTGGGCAATCACATTAGGCCGGTAGTTAAGCTCATCCACTGCCTTCAGAACGGCCTGACGGCTGGCTTCCTTTACGCCACGCGACCCACTCAACACTCGCGATACCGTGGCTTTAGACACCCCGGCAAGACGTGATACATCATTGATTGTCGACATCTCTTTCCCCTGGCAGGCTTACCTCGCGCCTGCAAATTCCATGACCGCTTCGGCTCACATTATAGCCAGAGCGGAGTATATCCGTTTCCGTTTTCCATGGAAACCGATTTTCCGTTTCCACTCCAAATGATGTCAAAACAGCCAAATTATGTGACCTGCATCCGGTTAATTAGCCTCATAAGTATTGGATCTTGATGGTTGTCACAGTTCTGTCTTTTATGAATGGAAACCGGTTTCCGTATCATGTCCAATCATCCTCGCAATAACTTTTTACATTTAGAGGATGGTTGTCGATGTTCAAGATTATGCTGTGCTGCTCTGCCGGGATGTCCACCAGCCTGTTGGTCAGCAAAATGGTCGATGTCGCGAAAGAACGTGGTTTGTCGGTGAAGATTGATGCGTACGGTGTTTCCGAATTTGATACGCAGTTTCCGCAATACCAGGTGGTACTTCTCGGACCGCAAGTGAAATACATGTTACAGACACTCTCAGACAAGGCGGCGACGCATGGCATTCCGGTGCAGCCCATCGACATGATGGACTACGGCATGCAGCGTGGCGATAAAGTACTGGACTTTGCTCTGTCGCTCATCGAAGCGGCACACTAAAAGGTGTTCACATGAGTTCGTTATATCAATCCATGGTTGCGGTGATTGAGCAGTCAATTACCCCGCTGGCCGCGAAGCTCGGTCAGCAAAAGTACGTGATTGCCATCCGCGACGGCTTTACCGCCGCGCTGCCGTTTATGATCATCGGCTCGTTTATGCTGGTGTTCATCTTCCCGCCGTTCTCGGCGGATACCACTAACAGCTTCGCCCGCGGCTGGCTGGATTTTTCCCAAACCTACCGCGAACAGCTGATGCTGCCGTTTAACCTCAGCATGGGCGTGATGACCTTCTTCATCTCGGTAGGGATTGGGGCGAGCCTGGGGCGTCAGTTTAACCTCGACCCGGTGATGTCCGGCCTGCTGGCCTTTATGGCCTTCCTGCTGGTCGCCGCGCCGTATGGCGACGGCAAAATCTCAACCCAGTACCTCTCCGGCCAGGGCATCTTCACCGCGCTGATCGCCGCCATTTACTCAACCCGCGTGTACGCCTGGCTGAAGCAGAACAACGTCACCATCCGCCTGCCAAAGGAAGTGCCCACCGGCGTGGCGCGTTCGTTTGAGATCCTGATCCCGGTGATGGTGGTGATCGGCACGCTGCACCCGCTGAACCTGTTCATTGAAGCGCAGACCGGGATGATTATCCCGCAGGCGATCATGCACCTGCTGGAGCCGCTGGTGTCCGCGTCTGACTCCCTGCCCGCCATTCTGCTCTCCGTGCTGCTGTGCCAGATCTTCTGGTTCGCGGGTATCCACGGCTCGCTGATTGTTACCGGCATCATGAACCCGTTCTGGATGGCGAACCTCTCGGCAAACCAGGCGGCACTGGCCGCAGGCGCGGCGCTGCCGCACGTTTATCTGCAAGGTTTCTGGGATCACTACCTGCTGATTGGCGGCGTCGGTTCCACCCTGCCGCTGGCCTTCCTGCTGCTGCGCAGCCGCGTTACCCACCTGCGCACCATCGGCAAAATGGGCGTGGTGCCAAGCTTCTTTAACATCAACGAGCCGATTCTGTTCGGCGCGCCGATCATCATGAACCCGATGCTGTTTATCCCGTTCGTGTTCGTTCCGCTGGTCAACGCCTGCCTGGCGTACGGCGCCACGAAGCTCGGCTGGCTGGCACAGGTGGTCTCGTTAACCCCGTGGACTACGCCCGCGCCGATTGGCGCCTCGTGGGCGGCGAACTGGGCGCTGAGCCCGGTGGTGATGTGCCTCGTCTGCATGGTGATGTCGGCGCTGATGTACCTGCCGTTCCTGCGCGCCTATGAGCGTACGCTGATTAAAAACGAAGAGCAGAAAGCCCAGGCTGCAGCCGTGGGTGCCGCTGAAGCCACAAGTAATTAAGTCAAAGAGGAAGGGTCATGAAATACGCATTTCCCGATAACTTCTGGTGGGGCAGCGCAAGCTCCGCTCTCCAGACGGAAGGGACACGAGAGGGTGAAACCACGTGGGACTACTGGTTTGCCCGCGAGCCGAACCGTTTTCACAACGGCGTGGGGCCGCAGCACACCTCCACGTTTTATCAGCACTGGAAAACGGACATTCAGCTGTTAAAACAGCTGAACCACAACAGCTTTCGTACCTCGATTAGCTGGGCGCGCCTGATCCCCGACGGTATCGGTGAAGTGAACCCGGACGCGGTCGATTTTTATAATCAGGTCATTGATGAGCTGAATGAACAGGGCATCACGCCGTTTATCACCCTGTTCCATTTCGACATGCCGATGGCGATGCAGGAAATTGGCGGCTGGGAAAACCGTGACGTAGTGGACGCGTACGCCCGCTATGCGCAGATTTGCTTCGAGCTGTTCGGCGACCGCGTGCTGCACTGGTTTACCTTCAACGAGCCGATCGTGCCGGTGGAAGGCGGTTTTCTGTACGACTTCCACTACCCCAACGTAGTGGATTTCCGCCGGGCGGCCACCGTGGCTTATCACACGGTGCTGGCCCATGCGAAGGCGGTTCAGGCCTACCGCGCCGGGCACTACGCGGGGGAGATCGGCATCGTGTTGAACCTGACGCCGTCGTATCCGCGTTCGCAGAACCCGGCAGACGTGAAGGCGGCGCACGTTGCGGATCTGATGTTTAACCGCAGCTTCCTCGATCCGGTCCTGCGCGGCGAATACCCGGCCGATCTGGTGGCGCTGCTGAAATCTTACGACCAGCTGCCCGCCTGCAAGCCGGAAGACGGTTTCCTGATTGCGGAAGGGAAAATCGACCTGCTCGGCATTAACTACTATCAGCCGCGTCGCGTGAAGTGTCGCGACAGCGCGGTGAACCCGCAGTCGCCGTTTATGCCGGAATGGTTCTTTGATAGCTACGAGATGCCGGGCCGCAAGATGAACCCCTACCGCGGCTGGGAAATCTACGCGCCGGGTATTTACGATATTCTGATTAACCTGCGCGACAATTACGGCAACCCCCGCTGCTTTATTTCTGAAAACGGCATGGGCGTCGAAAACGAGCAACGTTTTATTGAAAATGGCCAGATTAACGATCAATACCGCATTGATTTTATATCTGAGCATTTAACGTGGCTGCATAAAGGCATAAGCGAAGAGTGTAATTGTCTTGGCTACCATATGTGGACATTTATTGATAACTGGTCGTGGTGTAATGCCTATAAAAATCGCTACGGATTTATCCAGCTCGATTTGGAGACGCAGCAGCGCACCATTAAGAAAAGCGGGGAGTGGTTTGCCGCCACCGCCTTAAATAATAGCTTTGATAAAGAGTAATGATGATGATCGCACTAGAAGAAGCCGTAATGGAAATTATCGTCAACGCCGGGCAGTCCCGCAGCCTGTGCTTTGAAGCGCTGCACGCGGCGCGCCAGGGCAACATTGACGAAGCCAAAAGCCTGCTGCGCGAAGCCGACGGCTACGCGCAGCAGGCGCACAAGATGCAGACCAAACTGATTGAGCAGGACGCGGGCGAAGCCCGCCAGCCGATGACCTTAATTATGGTGCACGCGCAGGATCATTTAATGAACTCCTTATTAGCGCGTGAATTATCCGAAGAAATTATTCATTTATATCAGAGATAGTCTATGGCGAAATAAATTACTGTAATACCTCTGTACCTAAAACTAGAAATCCACTTGTTCTGATGATAGCGACATATTCTGTCAGATCGGAGCGGGATGGTTATTGTCTGAATAAAATTAAACTATATTGAGATAACCATGAATACGATTAAAAAACTTCCATTAACTATGGCGGTTATCGCCGCGCTTTGCCCAATTTCCGTGCTCGCCCAGGAATTCACGCAGGAGCAAATCGACGCCATTGTGGCGAAAGCGGTGGATAAAGCCCTGGCCGAACGTCAGGCCAAAATGGATGCCGCCGTCGCGAAAAAAGCGGACGTGGTGACCGAGCCGCAGAGCGCGGCGCAATCCCCGGACATGGCGATTCCGTTCGGGATTAAATTTACCGGCTACGCCCGCTATGGCGCGCACTTCCAGGCCGCCGATCAGAAATATGTGGCGGTCGATGGCTCCTACAACGGCGCGTCCGCAATTGGTCGTCTGGGTAACGAAGGCAACGGCGGCGAGTTCCAGCTCTCTAAAGCCTTCAAGGGCGAAAACGGCGCCATCTGGGACATCAACGTGATGATCGACCACTGGGGCGACGAAGTTAACCTGAAAAAGGCCTACGCGGGGGTGACCAATATTATGGCCTCCAACCCGAATGCCTATTTCTGGGCCGGTCGCGACTTCCACCAGCGTCCGCAGCAGGGCATCAACGATTACTTCTGGATGAACCACGACGGCCAGGGCGCCGGGGTGAAGAACTTCGATATCGGCGGCGTGCAGTTTGACGTCGCTGCCGTGGCGGCAGTGGAATCCTGTAGCCCGGAAGTGATGGAAGACGAAGCGAACCCGTCACGCATCACCTGTACCGGCGGGTCCGGCACGGGCGACAAAGGTAACTACGCGGCCACCTCTAAAATCCACGGTATGAAGCTCGGTCCGCTGGATCTGGAGCTGTACGCCAACTACGGCTTTGATTCAAAAGCGGTGGAGAGCGATGAGCGTCTGAACGCCTGGCAGGGCGGCGTGGTGCTGAGCCACACCAACGACAGCGGCGTGAACAAGGTGATTGCCCGCTACTCCGATAACTCGGACAACAGCGTGTTCAATAAAACCGAAGACCTGACCACGGTCTACGCCAGCTTCGAAGGGCTGTACAAATTCACCCAGGCCACGCAGGTGGAGTACATCCTCGCCTTCCACGACTACGACAACAGCCGTGATAAGACCGACAACCGTAAGAACTACAACGCCATCGTGCGTCCGATGCACTGGTGGAACGACGTTCACTCCACCTGGCTGGAAGCGGGCTGGCAGCACGTGGATTACGACAACGGCGGCGATAATAAGGGCTGGAAGCTGACCCTGTCGCAGAACATGTCTATCGCCATGGGGCCAGAGTTCCGTCCGATGCTGCGCTTCTACGTGACCGGCGGCAAGGTGGATAACGCACGCACCGCGCGCGTGAATAACACCAAAGACGAGACGCTCGACGACTTCAACGTCGGCGCGATGTGGGAGGCGTGGTTCTAGTAGAGCGCCGTTTGTTTCGCCCGGCGGCGCTGCGCTTGCACGGGCCTACAAGGTTTTGTAGGCCGGGTAAGCGTAGCGCCACCCGGCAAGATCCCATGTTATGCTACAAAAAAACCAACATAACAGGGGAGAACATGGGTTCCACACGTAAAGGGATGCTGAACGTCCTGATCGCCGCCGTTTTATGGGGCAGTTCCGGCGTTTGCGCGCAGTACATCATGGAGAAAAGCCACATTTCTTCGCCTTACCTGACCATGGTTCGCCTGCTGTTTACCGGCGTGATCCTGCTGACGCTCTCCTTCGTTCACGGCGACAAGATTTTCTCGGTCATCAAACATCGCAAAGACGCCCTCAGCCTGCTGATATTCTCACTTGTCGGCGCGCTCACCGTGCAGCTCACCTTCCTGCTGACGATTGAAAAATCCAACGCAGCGACCGCTACCGTGCTGCAGTTTCTGTCACCGACCATCATTGTGGCGTGGTTTGCCCTGGCGCGAAAAAAGCGTCCCGGCGTGTTTGTGCTGTCGGCCATCATGACGTCGCTAGTTGGCACCTTCCTGTTGGTGACCCACGGCGACCCAACCTCGCTCTCCATCTCGCCTGCCGCACTGTTCTTCGGCATCGCCTCGGCGTTTGCCGCCGCGTTTTACACCACCTATCCGTCAACGCTGATTGCCCGCTACGGCACATTGCCGATTGTCGGCTGGAGTATGTTAATTGCCGGGTTAATGCTGACGCCGTTCTACGCCGGGCGCGGGACAACCTTCGTAATTGACGGCAGCCTGCTGCTGGCGTTTTTCTACCTGGTGGTGATTGGCACGGCGCTGACGTTCAGTCTGTACCTGAAAGGCGCGCAGATGATCGGCGGGCCGAAGGCGAGCATTCTGAGCTGCGCCGAGCCGCTGAGCAGCGCGTTGCTGTCGGTGATTTTGCTGGGCGTGGCGTTCACCCTGCCGGACTGGCTGGGAACGCTGCTGATTGTGTCGTCGGTGGTGCTGATTTCGATGGATTCGCGTAGAAGGGTTAAGGCATCGGCGTAGCCTGATGCCCTCACCCCAACCCTCTCCCACGGGAGAGGGAGAAAAACACTACTTCGCTTTAACCTTCCCTGCCACCAGCAGCGCCGTCAGCAGCATCAGCGTACCGGAAATCACCAGCGGTGACGTCAGCCCCAGATGGTCGAGCGCCACGCCGCCAATGGCCGCACCGCAGGTGTTTGCCAGCTGGATCACCGCCACCTGAATCGACCCGGCTTTTTCCGCCTGATCGGCAAGCGAGCGGGTGATCCACGTCGACCAGCCCACCGGCACCAGCGCGAAGGCAAAGCCCCAGATAATCGCAATCGCCGACGCGACCCACTTATCGCTGCCCCACAGCACCAGCACCGTGGCGCTCACTGCCAGCACCAGCGGCGCACCCGCCAGCGCCGCCTTCAGGGAGCGCTTCAGGAACTGTGACGACAGCGACGTGCCGACAAAGCTGGCGATACCGAAGCTCAGGAGCACCAGCGTCAGGCCGTCGACGTCAAAGCCCGCCATGGTCATATACACCGGGCGTATATAGGTGAAGAAGGCAAACTGCCCGGCAAAGGACATAAAGATAGCGGTCATCCCTGCCAGCACGCCGGGGCGCTTCAGCAGGCTGAACATGTTCTGCTTATGATGCGCCGCTTCACCCGGCAGGGACGGCAGCGCCTTCCACACCCAGATAATGCAGAGCAGGCCCATCACCGCCGCCGCGTTGAAGACGTTACGCCAGCCGATGATCCCGCCCAGGAAACTGCCCAGCGGCGCGGCAATCACCAGCGCGATAGAAACCGCACCGAAGATAACGGAAAGCGCTTTTGGCACCGTGCGCGCGGGCACCAGTCGCATGGTGAGCGAGGCCGACATCGCCCAGAAGCCGCCTAATCCCAGCCCCAGACAGGCGCGCCCGAGCAGCAGCAGGGTGAAGCTTTCCGCGAAGGAGACCAGCAGGCAGGAGAGCGTCAGTAGCACGCTGAACAGGATGACCACTTTACGGCGGTCGATGGTGCCAATCACCTGGGTGATAAACAGGCTGGCGAACATCGCCACGAAGGCGGTGACGGTAACGGACTGACCCGCCACGCCCTCGGAAATGCCCAGATCCTGCGCCATCGGCGTCAGGAGGCTGACCGGCAGAAACTCAACGGTAATCAGGCAGGCGACGCAGAACGCCACGGCGAAGACGGCCGACCAGTTGGGGCGTGAAACCTCGTTGGTCTGCGGTCTGGTCGTGGGCTGGATATGTTCTGTCATGGCATCACCTGAAGATAAAAACGTGCGGAAAAGTCGCGCAGTTTATCATCAAAAGTGTGACGAATTTAACGTTTAGACAACTTTTGTCGTTTTTACAGGGGATCAGTGCAGGTAAAACACACCCTCTTCCGGCAGGAAGAGCTGGTTATAGCGCAGCTGGAAGGCGTTCAGCTCCTGCGGATCGGGTTCCATCTCGCGCATAAAGCCAAGCGCGAGACGAATTTGTGCATCGGTGATAGGCGCAGCCAGGCGGGCTTTACGCAGCAGGCGGTGCCACGTGTGCAGGTTCTCTTCACTACCGTCGACAATGCAGACCTGCCAGATGAGCAGCACCTGCGCCGCGTTTTGCAGATGCGCTTCGTCCGGGCGCTCAAGGTAGCGGATAAACTCATTGCCCGACGTTTTACCAAACTGATCGATCATCGACTCAACCGGCATCGGGGTGATGCCCAGACGCTCGCTTAAACGTTTGATGGCGCGGCGGGAATCTGAGGTCAGGACGCGAAATCCCACCACAAACACCACGGCAAGCGTTGCCAGCATTATCCAGACCATGCGTTCTCCTTAGACTAGCCGCTCATCATAGCGGGAAACGCACGGCGTCGACAGCGGGTAGAAGCATAATAGTGAATGGAAAAGCGCTGGAAAAAGGGCAGGAAAGACGTTTTAGTTTTTATGGGGACGATTATATATACACGGTGTATGGTCAATGCCTGGCGGTAACGAATCTTCACTTCAGGGAAAGAGCGAACATGTCCATAACAATCAGTGTCCTGCTGGAGAACAGACCTAATCCCGGCGCTAAAAATTTACTGCGAGCTAAAGCAGGACTCAGCCTGTTTATACAGGATGAAAATGATTCCATTCTGTTTGATACCGGTCCGGATGATAGCTTCATACATAACGCAGCTCTGATGGGAGTCGATTTGACCCGCCTGACCGCAGCTGTACTTTCTCACGGGCACTATGACCATTGCGGCGGCGTTCCGTGGTTACCGGATAATTGCCGGATCGTCTGCCATCCCCACGTGGCCTGCGAGCGCTACTCGGCAATACAGTTTTCAGGGTATACCGCCAGGTTAAAAAAGTTGTCGCTGAAAAATGATTATTCACGCTATCGCATGGAGTACAGCAGCACCCCGCTCCAGATTGGGAAGCGCTTTATATGGTCAGGGGAGATCCCTGTCGCCAAACCGCACGCATACGGTGTTATCGGTAGTAAAAATGCGAATGTGGATTATGTGAAAGATGAAGGGGTTCTAATTTATAAATCTGACCGTGGCCTGGTCATTTTTATCGGCTGTGGGCACCGAGGTCTGATCGATATTGTGCGTCACTGTCAGAGAATAACCGGCATCAACCATATTCATGCAATTTTCGGTGGTTTCCATCTTCGCTGTGCGTCACCGCGTAAGCTCTGGGCACTCAGGCAGTTTCTGCACGGCCTACAACCCGACAAAATAATGGGCTGCCATTGTACGGGTAAATGGGGCAATTTGTGGTTGCCGGACGCGGTTACCCCGGCAACAGGGGATATTTTTGTTCTGGGGTAGGTCTTAACTCAGCTAATAAAAAAGCCCGGCATCACACACCGGGCAAAGAAGTTACCTGCACACTCAGGCTGTTTTTAATTTCTGCGCACGATTCTCACGGCGAATTTTACGTTCTTCCAGCACGGCAACCATCGCCATCAGAACGATACAGCCAATCGCTGCTGCATCCAGCGCCGCGAAGGTGCCCGCCCAGCCGGTGAGGCCGAAAATCGGCGTGCCGTCAGCAATCATCCCCAGACCCAGCTTGGCGAAGCTGTCGCCGATCAGGTAGGCGAAGGTGCCCTTAATCCCATCGGCGGCGCCGATCGCTTTTTTCGGGACGAAGCCCACTGCTGCCACGCCAATCAGCAACTGCGGACCAAACACCAGGAAGCCGAGCGCGAACAGTGACGCCAGGTAAACGTACTGGTTGCTGGCGTGCTGGTAGACGCCGAGCGTGGCGATAATCAGTGCCAGCGCGACGCAGGCCACCAGCGCGCGACGGCCGTTGGCGAGGTCGGAGAGCCAGCCCCACAGCAGGGTACCAACCAGCGCGCCCACTTCGAACAGGGTGAAGCCCTGAATCGCCACCTCTTTAGAGAGCTTCAGCTCCTGGAAGGCGTACACGGTGGACCACTGGTCGATGCCGATACGCACGACGTAGAGGAAGATGTTCGAGAAGCACAGCAGCCAGATCACTTTGTTTTTCAGCACGTACTCAACAAAGATCTGCCATTTGGACATCTCGTTTTCTTCGGTCTCTTTGTCCTCTTCGCTGATCTCCTCGCCGAACAGCTCTTCGGCTTTGCCGAGGCCGTACGATTCCGGGGAGTCACTACCGTAGCGCAGGCCGATAAAGCCGACAATCAGGGCGATAATCGACGGGAAGATAAACATCCCGATCACGTGGCCGTCGAACAGGTAGTTAGCGCCAAACAGCGCCACGCCAGCCGCACCGGCACCGCCGAGGTTGTGGGAGATGTTCCACATGCCGAGGTACGAACCACGCTTGCGGCGCGGGGTCCATTTGGTGATGGTGGAGTAGCTGCACGACCCGCCGGTACTCTGGAAGAAACCGCTCAGGGCGTAGAAGGCAATCATCAGGAACAGGCTAACGGACCCTGCGCCCATGCTGGCGCTGAAGCCGAGCATACAGATGGCGGAGAGGATCAGCATAAACGGCAGGAACTGCTTGGTGTTTTTGCCGTCCGCGTAGTAGGAAACAACGGTTTTACCCACGCCGTAGGTGATGGAGAAGCCCAGGCCAATCATCCCCAGCTGCGTCATGCTCAGCCCGTAGGTGGAGATCATGTCGTTCTGCGCGATGTTAAAGTTTTTGCGGATCAGGTACATGGTCAGGTAGCCGATGAAGACCACCAGATAAGACTGCATGAACGGTTTGAACCACATTTTGCGCCGCACGTCGAGCGGCAGATCCAGGGTCGGCTTGCGCACCTGGTTTAAGAAGGCCAGCATGGTTGGTTTACTCCTGAGCTGATTTTTGCAGCATTGTAAAAACCAGCCGGGAGAGATGCCTGAGACAGCGTCCAGGTGAAACCGGGAAAATTTCTTAGTTTTGCGCCACTCGGCAGCAAAAGGTGAGGCGCGTCACGCTTCGCGCGGCGCCTGCGCGTTCAAAAACGGCAGCAGCAGCAGGGCGGAGATCCCCGCCGCGATGGCGATCACCGCGAAGAATCCGCTCCAGTGCCAGATGTCGATCACCCGCGCCAGCGGCCAGCCGGAGAGCGATGCGCCAAGGTAGGCAAACAACCCGACAAAGCCCGTCGCCGCACCTGCCGCCTCTTTGTGCGAGCACTCTGCCGCCGCCATGCCGATCAGCATCTGCGGGCCAAACACGAAGAAGCCGGTAGTGAAGAAGCACGCCGCCTGCATCACGTAGCTGGCGAACGGCATCAGCCACAGCGAGCCGACGGAGAGCAAAATCCCGGCGGCGAATATCAGGTTCATCGGGCCGCGGTTGCCGTTGAACAGCTTGTCCGAGCCCCAGCCCGCCACCAGCGCGCCGATAAACCCGCCCAGTTCGAACATCGTCACCGCCGAGTTGGCGGTCACCAGGTCCACGCCGAGCGTCTCGGACATGTACAGATTGCCCCAGTCGTTGATGGCCGCACGCACCACGTAAACCAGTACGTAGCAGAGCGACAGCAGCCAGATATACGGGTTTTTCAGCACATATTTGGTGAGGATCTCTTTGCGCGTCAGCCCCGCCCCCTCCTGCTGTTGCGCCATTTCCATCTCGTCGTGCCGCCAGTCGCCCACCGCGGGCAAGCCAATGGTTTGCGGCCTGTCGCGCAGGCGCCAGCAGAGGAACAGCCCGGCGAGAATGGCAAGCCCGCCGGCAATCATCATCCCCGCGCGCCAGCCGTAGTGCAGCGCTGCGGCACCGACCACCATCGGGATCAGCGCCCCGCCGACATTATGCGCGGTGTTCCAGATTGCCCACCAGCCGCCGCGCTCGTTGCGCGAATACCAGGCGGTGAGCAGGCGGGCGCAGACCGGCGCGCCCCAGCCCTGGAAAAAGGCGTTCAGTGCCCACAGCAGGGCGAAGGCCCACAGCGAAGTGGAGAAGCCAAACAGAATGTTGACCACGCCGGTGGCGATCAGCCCAACGCCCATAAAATAGCGCGCGTTAGAGCGGTCGCTGACGATGCCGGAGAAGAACTTCGACAGGCCGTAGGTGATGTAAAACAGCGTCGCCAGCAGGCCGATATCGGTGCGCGTCATCACGCCGCTGGCGAGGATCTCCGGCGCGGCGGCGTTGAAGCTTTTGCGGGTAAAGTAGAAGAGCGCGTAGCCGAGCCAGATAGCGATCAGAACATGGCGACGCCAGTAGCGGTAGCGGGCGTCGATTTCCGCTTTGTTACCTATCGGTGCGGCGTTCGCGGGGGTCTTAAACATGGTGGCTCCTTAGCGGCAGGCTGACGCTGACGCGCGTCCCGTGGGTGCAGGAGAGGTTCAGCGTGCCGCCGAGCGCCTTCACGCGCTCGCGCATGCCCGCCAGGCCAAAGCCCTGCTGGCCGGAGCCCGGCGGCAGGCCGCAGCCGTCGTCTTCAATTACCAGCATCAGACGTTCGTCCTGCTCCCAGCCCTGTATCGTGACCGCGCTGGCACTGGCGTGTTTGACGATATTGTTCAGCCCCTCCTGACAGACGCGGAACAGCGTCACGCGCTGGCCTTCGCTCAGGACAGATTCGTTAATTCGCCAGTCGAGATGGCTGACAATGCCGCGGCTTTCCAGCTCCATCTCGCGCATCAGGGAACGCACCGCCTGCTCCAGCGACAGGTCGTCGAGCTGGCGCGGACGCAGCCTGCCGAGGAGACGTCGCACCGAGTCATACACGCCCAGCGAAAGCTGCTCGATATGCGCTCCGCCCTGCTTCACGCCCGCGTTTTCCGCCGCCAGACGCTGGACAATGCCCGCCTGGGTGCGGATGGCGGTGATCGTCTGGCCGATATCATCGTGCAGCTCGCGGGCGACCTCCTGCCGCACGCTCTCTTCGGTCTCCAGCAGGCGTTCAGCCAGACGCCGGTTGCGCGCCAGCTCGGTTTGCAGGGACTGGTTCAGCTCGCGTAGGCGCTGAATGCCCGCGCCGAGCAGCAGCCCGGTCAGGCTCTGGGCCAGCAGCGAGAGCAGCAGATCCACAGGATGGTCGTGCCAGGTCTGGCTGGCAATCAGCGCGATGGCGTTCATTAGGGTGGCGATCAGCGCCCCCTGCCAGCCGTAGTGCCAGGCCAGGGCGATAATCGGCAGCGCAAGGCAAAACGGGGTAAAGCGTGAAAGCTCGGCAGGTAGACCCAGTTGAAGCCAGAGGCTCACCACGAACAGCAGCAGATACCAGATGAGGTGCCGGGCGCGCCAGTTCACCGGTTGGGAAACCAGCGCCGGGCCGAGCGGTTGCCAGACGGTACTGGTGAGGTAATGCCAGATAACGAGGCAGGTCGGCGCGAGGGTCAGGCCGCCGGTGAGGGTCAGCAGCAGCGCGTTGAGCATCTCCTTATCACCCGCCCACGGCAGGGACTGCAGCAGCGCGGCGGCAATCAGCGCCGCCCCCTGTCGCAGCAGCGTGCGCCAGTCGCGCTGGTGACGGTAGCGGGAAATGAGGGCAACAGGGAGCAGCGTGAGCAGGCTTCCGGTCATCAATAATGGCAGGTGCACCAGAGCGACTTCCTGCGCCAGCCAGACCAGCAGCAGCCACTCCGCGCCCAGCAAAACCGGCCAGTATCCGCGCGGGCACTGGAGCATGAGCCCCAGTCGCAGGCCGAAGGGAAACAGCAGCACCGCCAGCTCGGGGCGTTCCACCAGGTGCAGGCTGATGCTCCATAAGCAGAACCATGCGGCGGAGAAGATAAAAAAGCTGGCAACGACGGCGATCAGCCGCGAAAAGACGGGACTCATTGCCAGCTGTCGAACATGCGGCGCGCCAGCTCGACGTCGTTGCTGACGTTAAGTTTTTCCATCAGGTTGGCGCGGTGAACGTGTACGGTTTTCGGGGACAGTTCCAGCTCGGCGGCAATCTCTTTTACCGACATTCCCTGCGCGAGTTTTTCCGCAACCTGGCGCTCGCGTCTGGTGAGCGGATCCTGCCTTCCGGCCGCCAGCTTGATGGCGATATCCGGCGTTAAATAGCAGCCGCCGGTGGAGACGGTGCGCACCGCGGCGATCAGTTCGTCCGGGCTACAGCGTTTGGAGAGAAACCCGCGCGCGCCCGCGTTGAGCGCCTGCTCGACCAGCGCCGGGCTGTCGTGGACAGACAGCATAATCGTCGACATTCCTTTCGGCAGCTGGCTTAGCAGCTCCAGCCCGGAGAGATCCGGCATCGAGATGTCGCAGATACAGACCTGCACCCCGCGCCCCGGCAGGCCCGCCAGCGCCTCGCGACCGGAGCCAAACTCGGCCACGACCTGGAAATCTGGTTCGAGGTTGAGAAGCTGGGCAAAGCCAGAGCGGACGATAAGGTGGTCGTCGATAAGGGCGATGGTGGTCATGTGTCTTCCTGCGGTCTGAAAACGCCGGATGGCGCTGCGCTTATCCGGCCTACAAGAGCGAAAGACGCTTACCTTAAGCGATCTATTCGAAAAACACCGCAATTTTGTTAAACATGGTGGGATCGGACTGGTTACGCGCCACGTTGGTGACATCTTCCAGCTTGTCGATCTGCGCCATCATCTGCTCCAGACGCTGGTCATCGTTGACCAGTAGCCAGATGCGGCTGTGCTCGCTGCCCTGAATCGGCAGACAGAGAATGCCTTCCACGTTAAACGCACGGCGAGCAAAGAGCCCGCAGACGTGGGTCATGACGCCAGGGTGGTTGCGGACGGTGAGTTCCAGAATGACGTTATCATGTTGTTTCTGCATGGCTTATTCTCCCACCATCTCAGTATTTGCCGCACCCGGCGGCACCATCGGATACACTTTTTGTTCAGGGTCGATACGCACGTGGATCAGCGCCGGGCCAGGGCGAGAAATCGCCGCCTGCAGCGCCGCGTGGGCATCCTCTTCGGCGTTCAGATCGCAGGTGTGCAGGCCAAAACCGGCGGCAATCTGCATAAAGTTAATCATTCCCGGGTAGGTCGCCGCAAACACGCCCTGCTTGTAGAACAGGCTCTGCTGCTGATGCACCAGCCCCAGCGCCTCGTTATTCATCAGGATGATTTTCACGTCTAACTGGTTTTCGGCCGCGGTCGCCATCTCCTGAATGTTCATCATCAGGCTGCCGTCGCCGGAGAAGCAGATGACCTTGCGGTCCGGATTCGCCAGCGCCGCACCTACTGCTGCAGGCAGACCAAAGCCCATGGTGCCGAGGCCGCCGGAGGTCAGCCACTGGCGCGGACGGTTCAGCGGGTAGGCCTGAGCGGTCCACATCTGATGCTGGCCCACGTCGGTGGTGATAATCGCGCTGTCGTCCACGCAGGCGGCAACGGCGTTGATAAGACCATAGTGGCTCAGCGGATCGCCTTCGGTTGGGATGGAGCCCGGGAACTCGCGCTGCAGATCCGCCACCAGCTGGCGCCAGTCGGCGCGGTCGGCTGCGTCCGTCTGCGGGATCAACTCCGCCAGCACTTCCGCCACGTCCCCCTGAATCGCCACGTGCGGCTGCTTGATTTTACCCAGCTCGGCGCGGTCGATATCCACGTGAATGATTTTCGCGTTCGGGCAGAACTGCTCGGTTTTGCCAATCGCCCGGTCATCAAAACGCGCGCCCATCACAATCAGCAAATCCGCCTCTTGCAGGATGTAGTTGGTGCTGCGCGCGCCGTGCATGCCCAACATCCCCAGGGACAGCGGGTGCGCTTTTGGCAGCATGCCGAGCGCCATCAGGGTCATGGTGGTCGGCAGGTTGGCTTTTTCCGCAAACTCACGGATTTCATCCGCAGCGTTAATCGCCCCGCCGCCCAGATAGAGCACCGGACGTTTAGCGGCGTTGATCATGGCGGCAGCATCGCGCACGCTCTCCGCGCTGAATGCTGGCGCGGGGGCACGGTCGCCCGGCTCCGGCAGCACGTCGATCTCGATCTCTGCGGTCTGGACATCCTTAGGAATGTCTATCCACACCGGGCCCGGGCGGCCGGACTGCGCAATGCGGAACGCATCGCTGATAACCTGAGGAAGTTCGCTGATATCGCGAACTAAATAGTTATGTTTGGTGATGGGGATAGAGATGCCGTAGGTATCCACTTCCTGGAACGCATCGGTGCCGATCATCGAGGACGGCACCTGGCCGGTAATGCAGATCAGCGGAATGGAGTCGAGGCGCGCGTCGGCGATAGCGGTCACCAGGTTGGTTGCGCCCGGCCCGCTGCAGGCCATACAGACCGCCGGTTTACCCTGGGTACGCGCCATGCCCTGAGCGATAAAGCCTGCCCCCTGCTCGTGACGTGCCAGGACGTGGCGGATCTGCGTGCTTTGGCTTAACGCATCGTACAGCGGCAGCACCGTGCCGCCGGGGATGCCCGCAACCGTGGTGATGCCCTGTCGCTCCAGCAGATGAACGATCAGCTGCGCGCCAGTAAAACGCGTCTTGTTGGATGTTGTGCCCGAACTTGCCATGCTCCAGTCCTTTTCTTCTGGGCCGACTTTCCGGGGAGGCTCTTAAACGAAAAACCCCGCCCGGTTTGCGCCGGCGGGGTTTTGGATTCGTGTGTTGATCCAGTCCCTACGGCGCATTGCCGACGACCACCACCACACGCACGACGACCACTGCGGCTGGTTGCGCAGTTTTTAGTAGGGTCGAAGTGAAGATGGATGAAGTCATTGGGGACCTGTGTTTGGAATCATTGATTGAATTTATACAAACACAGGTTTTCGGGCGTGACAATGGAAATATTTTCATCTGCGCAAAAATGCGTCAGGGATCACGTTTCGTTTGTTGGGTGGTGACACTCAAAAAGTCGACTTTGACTCACTCAATAAACAGCGCAGGTGATACCCCAAATCTGGCCGCCAGCTTTTTAATATGGTTCAGCGTAAGCTGTCTCTGACCATTCAGAACCCGTGAAACCATCGATTTACTGCCAATTTCATCCTGAAAATCCGATATCGTCAGGTTGTACTGATCCATTAAGGTTCTTAAAACCGCAACACCGACGGGAACGGACTCCATCTCCTTGCGTAATGCGACTATCTCTGGCCGGTTGGCTTCGTAACGGCTAATCCTGGCGCACACAATATCCAGCAAGGGGCTATCGGGCTCGTTCATGAGCAGATACTCAACCAGCTCAAGCGCATCTTTATAATCTTTCTCGCTCGGCTGTTCACCCAGTAAAGGAACAGCCGCAACAAGGGCATGCGTAGCTTTCATTGCATCAGCGACGATCATCATTTCTTCCCCTTAGTGCGATGTTTCTCCGTAAAACGGTCATATTCCTTATGAGTAAAAACATGGCGCACATAAAACTTTTGGCTTTCAAAGAAGATGAGAGCCACTACTCTGAGATTGTTGTTTGCAATATCAATAACATAATGCTTATCCAGATACTTAAAGTTATCCAGCGTCGGAAACAGTTTTTTCAGCGCAGCAGGTGTCGGGCAATGGCTCTTTTCGATGGTGCGGCCTAAAAACAGGAGCTCTTCCTTGTGCTGCGGAAACTGAGTTACCGCATCATAAATTGCCTTCATAGAGATTAAATGCATACTGCATGCCTGCCGCGTCCGTTGCCATTATGGCAACAATACCATGCATTGCCAATGTGTCAACAAACATCGTTGCGCCATCTAACATCTGAAAACAAAAAACCCCGCCGGAGCGAGGTTTTTATCAGGGTTTTGCGGTTGGTCGCCGCAGAACACACTGTGTTACGTCAACGCAAAAAGTATACGCGATCGAAGACGAACGCGCAATTCCGGCACGGATTTTGACGTTTTTGAGTATGGATCGCCTTTCGATTTTTGTCCAAAAAATACTGTTCATACATACAGTATTTATCTATACTGAGGGTGTTCGCAGTGAGCGAGGGGGCCGCAGTTCTACCGGCGCAACGAAGTCCTGGCTGAAACGGGTGGTGCCGTCAGTGCCTTAACCCCTGAAGTGAGCACACTGTGTTACGTCAATCCAGGTGCTGGCAACAGGCGGCGGAAAGGTACGCCAGCATCGTGCTCCTTTTAACCAAAAGGAGACGCGTATGAGCGTAGTGGATATGGTGATACTTATCCTCAAACTCATTGTTGCTGTACTGCAACTGCTTGATGCTGTCCTGAAATTCCTTCGGTAATTCAGGTTCAAGTCGCACCTGAGAGGGGCGGGCAACCGCCCCTCTTTAATAACGAGGGAATGCTATGTCGCGTCTGTTAATTGAGCCTGTCACACCGGATGAGCCGGGGTATATCGCCCTGAAGGCGGAAAGTATTGCACTGAATTTTAACATGCTGCGCAGGCTCGAAGAGAGCTGGCAGCGGGGTGAGAACCGCTTTAACGCGCCGGGTGAAAAGCTGTTAGGTGCGTTTCTTAACGGCAAGCTGGTGGGCGTGTGCGGCCTCAACCGCGATCCGTTCAGCCAGCAGCCGCGCGCCGGACGTATTCGCCATCTCTACGTCAGCGAGAAGTGCCGCGGGCTGGGGATTGGCAAGCAGCTTTTAACCGTCGTGATGGCCGATGCCAGCATCTGGTTTGATTTCCTCAATACCCATGCGCCGGACGCTGCCTACGGGTTTTATCGCCGGGCAGGATTTACGCTGGTCTCGGACGAACCGCGGGTAACGCACCGCCTTTTTTGTGCGGTGTAACCGGCTGGCAGCTTCAGGACGTGAATGTTACAGTTGAGTGACAATTCATCACCCGATATGCCATGACCATCACCGTATTCTGCATTTTGCTGTTCGCCGCCCTGCTGCATGCCAGCTGGAATGCCATTGTCAAAGCCGGAACGGACAAGCTCTATTCCGCGATTAGCGTCAGCGGCTCCGCCACGGTTATCGCTCTGGTCTTACTGCCGTTTTCTCCACAGCCCTCTGCCGCAAGCTGGCCGTTTTTGATTGTTTCCTGCGCCTTGCAGGTGGTGTACACCGTGCTGGTGGCAAAGACCTATCAGGTCTCCGATATGAGCCAGACCTATCCGCTGATGCGCGGCACCGCACCGCTGCTGGTGGCGCTGATCAGCGTGCTGGCGCTTGGCGATCGTCTCTCCTGGCTCGCCTGGTCCGGCATTGGGGTAATTTGCCTGTCGATTCTGGCGATGGCGATGAACGGGCGCATGCAGTCGCGCAAGGGGATCTGGCTGGCGCTGCTGAATGCCTGTTTTATCGCCGGGTATACGCTGGTGGACGGCACCGGCGTGCGGCTGTCAGACACCGCGCTGGGCTATACGCTGTGGACCTTCTTTATGAACGGCTTCTGCCTGCTCGGCTGGGCCATGCTCGCGCGTCGGCGCGAGGCGTCCGGCTACCTGCGTCTGCACTGGAAAAAGGGGTTGCTCGGCGGCGTTGGCACGATGGGCTCATATGGTCTGGCGCTGTGGGCAATGACGCAGGCACCGCTGGCGGTGGTCGCGGCGCTGCGGGAAACCTCCATACTCTTTGGCGCGCTGATCGCTTTTCTGCTTTTAAAAGAGAAGGTTGCGGGCCTGCGCATCGCGGCGGCGCTGGGCATTGCCGGCGGCGCCATTCTGCTGCGCCTGGCGTAAAGCACTGGCAACATTAGTTGCCGTTCTTGTTTACAAATCCTGCCTTTGCCGGTTTTTTCATTCACCAAGACAATGCTTAAATTGTCATCTCTCTGTGGTAGATTCCTCGCGCATTTATGGGAATGCGCAGTCACTTATTCTTCATTTTTCTCTTTTGGCAAAAGTATTCAGCGACATGAAAAAGCAACGGAACGTTAACTTATTGTTGATGCTGGTGTTACTGGTGGCCGTCGGTCAGATGGCGCAAACCATCTACATTCCGGCGATTGCCGACATGGCAAAGGAATTAAACGTCCGCGAGGGCGCGGTACAGAGCGTAATGGCAGCCTATCTGCTGACCTATGGCGTTTCGCAGCTCTTCTACGGCCCGCTGTCCGACCGCGTCGGACGTCGCCCGGTGATCCTGGTGGGCATGAGCATTTTCATGGTGGCGACGGTAATTGCCATTACCACCCACAGCCTGACCGTATTGATTGCCGCCAGCGCCCTGCAGGGCGTCGGGACCGGCGTCGGCGGGGTGATGGCGCGTACCTTACCGCGCGATATGTATCAGGGTACCCAGCTGCGCCATGCCAACAGCCTGTTAAACATGGGTATTCTGGTCAGCCCGCTGCTGGCCCCGCTGATCGGCGGCCTGCTGGACACGATGTGGTCCTGGCGCGCCTGCTACGCCTTCCTGCTGGTGCTCTGCGTGATTGTCACCTTCAGCATGGCGCGCTGGATGCCGGAAACGCGCCCGCAGGATGCGCCGCGCACGAAGCTTATCACCAGCTATAAAACGCTGTTCGGCAACGGCGCGTTTACCTGCTATCTGCTGATGCTGATCGGCGGCCTGGCGGGCATTGCGGTGTTCGAAGCCTGTTCCGGCGTGCTGTTGGGCGCGGGGCTGGGCCTGAGCAGCATGGTGGTGAGCATTCTGTTTATTCTGCCGATCCCGGCGGCGTTCTTCGGCGCGTGGTTTGCCGGGCGACCAAACAAACGCTTCTCCACCCTGATGTGGCAGTCGGTGATCAGCTGTCTGCTGGCGGGTCTGATGATGTGGATCCCGGGGCTGTTTGACGTGATGTCGGTCTGGACGCTGCTCATCCCGGCAGCGCTGTTCTTCTTCGGCGCGGGGATGCTGTTCCCGCTCGCCACCAGCGGCGCGATGGAGCCGTTCCCGTTCCTCGCAGGTACGGCGGGCGCGCTGGTGGGCGGCTTGCAGAATATCGGCTCCGGCGCGCTGGCCTGGCTCTCGGCGATGATGCCGCAGACCGGGCAGGCTAGTTTGGGCCTGCTGATGACGCTGATGGGGCTGCTGATTTTACTGTGCTGGCTGCCGCTGGCGTCGCGTGTCCCGCATCACGAGCAGCCGGTTTAACCGCATGATGGCCCGGCTTCTCGCCGGGCTTTTCACAGACAGGGGCGATCATCGCCTGTAATAACGGCTCTGGCGCTGGCCGCCAGGCGCCCTCTTCTCCGTCGTAAAACTGGAAATCCGCGTTAAGCGCATACGGGATTTTCGCCTTTTGCAGCTCGCAGGCCATAAAGGTGGCGAAGGCCAGCTGCGAAGCGGTTGGCGTAAAGCGGCTTGATTCTCCCACGCCCCAGCCCCCGACCCAGCTAACGTGCCCGGTTTTTTGCTGCCAGTGCAGCGCGGCGTTGATGCGGTTATGGATAGCCGCTTTCTCCGCCGCCGTGCCGGACGTCCACGGGTATTTACCGCTATTTTTCAGCGGCCCCCACGGGAAAATATGCCACTCCGCCAGCAGGTAGTTCTGGCTGTGCGCAGGCAGCTTCAGACTGGATAAATCCTCCGGCGCGGCACGCAGGCGCGGCGCAATAAAGATCATGCGCTGCGGGTCCATGTCGTGGATCGCTTTAATGGTTTTTTCATACACGCGGTTTAGCGACGCGAGGTTGTGGTTAAGCTTGTCGGCTGGCTCATAAATGAGATCAAAACCCAGCAGCGGGTAGCTCTGACCGAAATAGTGCGCAACGGCAATCCACCAGTTGATCGTCTCTTTTTCGTTGTCGGCTTTTGGGTCGTTTTTATATTCATCAGCCTGATAAGCGATTATCGGGATCACGCCATACTGCTCGCAGGCTTCCACCAGCTTGCGCAGGTGAATCAGCCGCGCTTCCGTCGGCTCATCGGCCACGCGGATGCGCACGTGAGTAATGCCTTTTGCACGAAAATCGCGAACCACCAGCGGGTCGAATTCGCGTATGCCGCGCTCGGTGCGCGCCCAGTCCACATCCATCCCGACGCCAAGCTGCTGCGCATAATGGGCAGCCGTCAGCGACGGCTCAGCGGCAATCGCCCAGCCGGAAGAGATCAGTAATGCAGAGACAATAAAAGGCTTTAACACGGTTTACCCTGGATAAATCGAAAGCATTACCTGTATTTAGCACGCTTTTTCATATTTGGTGTAGAGCGAAAGCGTAATAATTCTTCAACCTGCCAGTTCTCTCAGCCAGCCGATAAAGGCGTCAATTTTCGGCCACTGACGGCCAGAAAGCGTCGAAATATAGTAGTGCTGATGGCATTTCAGGGTCTTTTCGCCAAACGGGGCGATCAGCTCGCCTCGTTCCAGCCGTTTCTGCACAAGCCGCTTTCTCCCCATCGCAACGCCGACGTGGTTGATGGCAGCAATAATCGCCAAATCAGAACGATCGAAACCAATACCAGACGATGGCGGCATGTTCACCGCAAAGTGCTGCGCCCAGCTCAGCCACTCATCCGTACCGGAATCATTGCTCCAGGCCTGACGGTCATGCAGCAGCGTGCAGTGGCTGAGGTTATCGGGGTTTTTCAACAGTTCATGCTCACGGGCATATTGTGGTGAACAGACGGGCAAAATTTCCTCGTCCATCAGGAAGTGATGAGAGAGATGGTTAGGCGGCGTATCGTCGAAATAAAGCGCCAGATCGATACCCGTTCGCTGCATATTGACGTAATCATTGCCGGTCAGGATGGTGAGCGAAATCGACGGGTAGCGACGGGTAAAATCACCCAGCATGGGCACCAGCCAGCACTGGGCGATCGACGGCCGGGAGTAGACTGTCAGCGTACCGGACAGCGCCTGATTTTTGATATCCAGGATCTCCTGATTCAGGGTGTCGAGGGACGATTTTAGCGTCCAGTAGACGCGCTTTCCCTCCTGCGTCAGCTCGACTTTACGGTGCGAGCGGACGAACAGCTGAATGCCCAGCTCCTCTTCCAGCAGGTTGATGCGGTGGCTCACCGCGCTGGGGCTAAGCGACAGTTCCTCCGCCGCCAGCGCGAAGGACTCATGCCGGGCGGCCACTTCAAAGGTGTACATTTTCGACAGCTGCCAGCCGTTTAACAGCCGGTTTCTGGCTTCACTTGCATCGGTCATCACAATTCTCACGCGTGGTTTCTGCGCTCAGCATACCGTTTAAGGGTGAATTAATGTGAACCTAATACGAATTAAGTGCGCTTTTTAGAGCGCAGTCACTCAGTTGATCCAATCTGGCTCACCTGAACGCCAATTTATATCGTTTGTCAGCCCACGCCGATTTTTCGTCCAATACCCTCAGATGACATAAGGGTGAGGTGAGATATGGGATCTCAGGTCTGGGTTGTGGCAACGCTGCTGGTCAGCATTGTGTTGATTGTTTTAACCATCGTAAAACTGAAGTTTCACCCGTTCCTCGCGCTGCTGCTGGCGAGCTTTTTCGTCGGCGCGATGATGGGGATGAGCCCGCTGGATATGGTGAACGCCATTGAGAGCGGGATTGGCGGCACGCTGGGCTTCCTGGCGGCAGTGATTGGTCTGGGTACCATTCTCGGCAAGATGATGGAGGTTTCCGGCGCGGCCGAGCGCATCGGGATCGCCCTGCAGCGCTGCCGCTGGCTGTCAGCAGACGTGATTATGGTGCTGGTGGGCCTGATCTGCGGCATCACGCTGTTCGTGGAAGTGGGCGTGGTCCTGCTCATCCCGCTGGCGTTTTCCATCGCCAAAAAGACCCACACATCGCTGCTCAAGCTGGCTATTCCGCTCTGTACCGCGCTGATGGCGGTGCACTGCGTGGTGCCGCCGCATCCTGCTGCCCTGTTTGTGACCAATAAATTAGGTGCGGACGTCGGGACGGTCATTGTCTACGGTTTGATGGTAGGCCTGATGGCCTCGCTGGTCGGTGGCCCGCTGTTCCTGAAACTGCTCGGCAATCGTCTGCCGTTTAAACCGGTTCCGGCGGAATTTTCAGACCTGAAGGTGCGGGAAGAGCACACCCTGCCATCGCTGGGCGCCACGCTGTTCACGGTGCTGCTGCCGATTGCCCTGATGCTAGTGAAGACCATCGCCGAGCTGAATATGGCAAAAGAAGGCACGCTGTATACGCTGCTGGAATTTATCGGCAACCCGATCACCGCCATGTTTATCGCCGTGTTTGTCGCTTATTACCTGCTGGGGATCCGCCAGCATATGAGCATGGGCGCGATGCTGACGCACACAGAGCACGGCTTCGGCTCTATCGCCAACATTTTGCTGATTATCGGCGCGGGCGGCGCGTTTAACGCCATCCTGAAAACCAGCGGGCTGGCGGACTCACTGGCGCATATTCTCTCGAACCTGCACATGCATCCTATCCTGCTTGCCTGGCTGGTGGCGCTGGTGCTGCATGCCGCCGTCGGCTCCGCCACGGTCGCGATGATGGGGGCGACGGCGATAGTCGCGCCGATGCTGCCGCTCTACCCGAACGTCAGCCCGGAGATCATCACCATTGCCATCGGTTCCGGCGCCATTGGCTGCACGATCGTGACCGATTCCCTCTTCTGGCTGGTGAAGCAGTACTGCGGCGCGACCCTGAATGAGACCTTCAAATACTATACGACGGCGACGTTTATCGCCTCGGTGCTTGCACTTGGCAGCACATTCCTGCTTTCCTTCATTATCTGAGCGCGAAGAGACGTATTATGGAAAACGCAACTATCACTACTTTAACCGCACAGTTTCCTCTGGTTGAGGATCTGATTGCCCTGAAAGAAACCACCTGGCTTAACCCGCGAACCACCACGC
Organism: Enterobacter sp. PL_is514; assembly: GCF_055816715.1. Classification (NCBI taxonomy): domain Bacteria; kingdom Pseudomonadati; phylum Pseudomonadota; class Gammaproteobacteria; order Enterobacterales; family Enterobacteriaceae; genus Enterobacter; species Enterobacter sp. PL_is514. The sequence continues at coordinate 29,797 of NZ_JBVPGN010000022.1, forward strand.
TGGCGGAAGGACTGCCCTATGTCGGGCTGACCAAAGCCGACGTGGACGACGCGCACGCTCGCCTGAAACGCTTCGCGCCGTATCTGGCGAAAGCCTTCCCGGAGACGGCCGCCACGGGCGGGATTATCGAATCCGAGCTGGTCGCGATCCCGGCAATGCAGGCGCGGCTGGAGAAAGAGTCTGGCAAATCCGTTCCCGGCACGCTGCTGCTAAAAAAAGACAGCCATCTGCCGATCTCCGGCTCGATCAAAGCGCGCGGCGGCATCTATGAGGTGCTGGCCCACGCGGAGAAACTGGCGCTGGAAGCCGGGTTGCTGAGCGTTGAAGACGACTACAGCATTCTGCTGGAGCCGCGCTATAAGGAATTCTTCAGCCAGTACAGCATTGCGGTAGGCTCAACCGGCAACCTCGGGATGTCCATCGGCATTATGAGCGCCCGCATCGGCTTTAAGGTGACGGTGCATATGTCCGCCGACGCCCGCGAGTGGAAGAAAGCCAAACTGCGCAGCCACGGCGTCATCGTCGTGGAATATGAGCAGGATTACGGCGTGGCGGTGGAGCAGGGACGCAAGGCGGCAGAAAGCGATCCGAACTGTTTCTTCATTGACGATGAAAACTCCCGCACCCTGTTCCTGGGCTACGCGGTGGCAGGCGAGCGACTGAAGGCGCAGTTTGCCGCACAGGGCCGCGTGGTGGATGCGGATCATCCGCTGTTCGTCTATCTGCCGTGCGGCGTCGGCGGCGGCCCCGGCGGCGTGGCGTTTGGCCTGAAGCTGGCCTTTGGCGATAACGTCCACTGCTTCTTCGCGGAGCCGACGCACTCCCCGTGCATGCTGCTGGGTGTTTACACCGGCCTGCACGATGAGATTGCGGTGCAGGATCTGGGCATTGATAACGTTACGGCGGCGGACGGTCTGGCGGTAGGGCGCGCGTCCGGCTTCGTGGGCCGCGCGATGGAGCGCCTGCTTGACGGGTTCTATACGCTTTCCGACCAGAGCATGTACGACATGCTCGGCTGGCTGGCGCATGAGGAAGGCATTCGCCTGGAACCGTCCGCGCTGGCGGGCATGGCCGGGCCGCTGCGCGTGCCTGCAGATGTCAGCGTTACCCACCTGGTATGGGCGACCGGCGGCGGCATGGTGCCGGAAGACGAAATGGCGAAGTATTTAGCAAAAGGCCGTTAACCGTAGGCCCGGTAAGGCGTAGCCGCCACCGGGCTTTAAAAGCTCACAATTTGCTGAATGTGAGTCACTGCGAAGAGTAAAGACAGAGACAGCACGGCCAGGGCGATCAGGAACTTATCCCTCACCGCCTTCGGCTGCACAAAATCGTTCTGCGCCACGTCCATCAGGTTTCGACTGCGGGTATAGCGCCATAAAATAATCGCCACCAGCGCCAGCACGACAAGCGAGATCCAGAACGGCACCCCGGTGCGGTGCCAGTTGTGCTTAATCGCGAGGGCAATCAGCGCACCATACCCCAGCAGCGTGCGCAGCCAGGCGAGTGACGTCCGCTCCGGCTGCAGGCCGGGGTCCGCTTCGCGTCGCGCTTTGCGGCTATCCGCCATAGAACACCAGCACCATCACTACGCCCGCCACCGCCAGCAGAATCGCGCTGATGATAAGCAGCCCACGCGTATAGGGCAGATCCTGCTTCAGACGCATCGCCTTCTCATTGCGCAGCCAGCGCAGGTAGCCGTAAATCGCCAGCACGCCCGCGAACAGGCACAGCAGCAGCGCCAGCACCTCGCGGATCAGCGGCGTGGCGAAATCGGGCGCGAGCTGATCGAGCCCCACCCCGGCGGCAAGAAATCCCAGCGCGGTGCGGATCCACGCTAAAAACGTGCGTTCATTAGCCAGCGAGAAGCGGTAGTCCGGCGCTTCGCCGAGGCGGGAAATTTTCATGAAGGTTCCTTGTCGAGCTACGGGCAGGCTTCAGCATAGCGTAAATCGACAAGGACAAGGAGACCGGCATCGGACGATGCCGGTCGGGACGATCAGTGCAGCTCTGGCCAGTATTCTTTGTTGGCCTCGATCAGGTCATCCAGAATCGCCTTCGCGACGGACGCGCTCGGCACGGTTTTCGACAGGGTAATCGCCTGCCAGAGTTTCTGGTACGAGCGCTGCTCCCAGGCATCCACCACCAGTTTTTCCACCGCCACCTGCTGGCTCATCAGCCCTTTCTGGAAGTGAGGAATATCGCCCACCGTGAGCGGCTCCGGCCCGTTATGGCCCACCAGGCACGAGATCTCCACCATCGCGTCGGCATCAAAGTTATGGATGGCCCCGTTGTTTGGCACAATCAGCAGCATCCGCTCCTGGGTGTTAAAGGCAATGGCGGTCGCCAGATCGACGATGTACGACGCGTGTTCGTCGATTTCCAATTCACCGGCAGAGGATTTTCCCGCCTCGATAATCGCCCGGCAGGAACTGAACACGTGCTTCTCACGGTGATCCATGACCTCATTGGCGCGGGTACGTTCCGGGTTGGAATGCGCGACCACGTAGTCCGGGAACAGGTAATACTTCAGGTAGGTGTTCGGCATGGTGTCCGGATCCAGCGCCTGCACGTCTTTTGCTTTAGCGAACGTATCGTTCCAGCTCGCTTCGGTATGAGCGTCGTCAGAAGGCGGGACATAGCCATTTTTCGCCACGTATTCACGCAGTTTCGGCATCAAATCGTTGCCGTTCAGATCTTCAATCGACGTCCACCAGCCGAAGTGGTTCAGGCCGTAGTAGCGCACGCGCATCTCTTTGCGGTCCTTCAGGCCGACAATCTGCGCCATGCGCCCTTCAATGCCGATCGGCATATCGCAGATGTTGAGGATTTTGGCGTTCGGACGCAGGCGGCGCGTGGCTTCCGCGACAATCGCCGCCGGGTTGGAGTAGTTCAGCATCCACGCGTTCGGAGAGTACTGCTCCATATAATCCACCAGCTCCAGCACGCCGCCGATAGAGCGCATGCCGTAGGAAATCCCACCCGGGCCGCAGGTTTCCTGACCCAGCACGCCGTGGCGCAGCGGGATTTTTTCATCTTTTTCGCGCATCGGGTATTTACCCACGCGGATATGCGCCATCACGAAATCGACATCGCTAAAGGCCGCTTTCGGGTCGGTGGTGTAGCTGAACTCAATCTCCGGAGCCTGTTCCTTAAGGATAATTTTGCACGCTTCGGCGATGGTCTCCTGACGCGCGCCGTCGTTGTCATAGAACTTCAGGGCGCGCAGCGGGAAACGGTCACGGTTGGCTAACAGCATCAGGACGATACCAGGCGTAAAGGTGCTGCCGCCGCCTGCAATGACAACTGAGAATTTTTTCATGATATAGCCTCTGTCAGGGTGGTTTGTTCATTCGTTAAGGGGGTTTTCATCAGCGATTCCAGCTGGTCGCGCACCTGAGGAACGTGCAGGCCGACAATCACCTGAATGCCGTTGCCGCGTCGCACCACGCCGTGGGCGCCGAGGGCTTTGAAGACGTCATCGCTTTGCGTTTTCGCCATATCGACCAGGGCGATGCGCAGGCGGGTGGCGCAGTTGTTGATGCTTTCGATGTTGGCCGCACCGCCCAGCGCCTGCAGGAATCCGGCGGCCTGCCCGACCTGCTGGCTGGCCGCAGCCGGAGCTGTGGTTTGCCCACGCGCCGCCTTATAGTCGGCCTTGCTGTAGAGCTTGATTTCGCTCTCCTCCCGGCCCGGCGTTTTCAGGTTCAGACGCGCAATCAGCGTTTTGAAGACCACGAAGTAAATTCCGGTGAAGCAGACGCCAATGCCGATCTGGGTGAAGACCGTCGCGGCGTGGTTATGGAACATCGGGATCCAGTTTTGCGGCAGAAATTGGTCCAGCAGGCCGCCCCCCATGTTCCCGACCACGCCGAAGGTGTACATCACCGTCGCCATGGTCGCCGCCAGCACGGCATGAACGGCAAACAGCAGCGGCGAGATAAACAGGAAGGTGAATTCGAGCGGTTCAGTAATGCCCACCAGCACGGCGGTGAGCGTTGCCGGGACCAGCAGCCCCGCGACCTTGACGCGGTTTTCCGGCGACGCGGTGTACCAGATCGCCAGCGCTATCCCGACCGAACCAAACACTTTTGAGTTACCGTGCAGGGCGAAGCCGCCTTCCGGGAAGAGAGTTTTCAGCGGCAGGGTGCTCTGGCTGAATTCCTGCAGGTGCTGCGCCCAGTAGACCTGAATCCCACCCTCAACCGCCGCCGGGCCGAAGATGAACGGACCGTAGACGAAGTGGTGCAATCCGGTTGGGATCAGAATGCGTTCCAGGAAGGTATACACCCACACGCCCAGCGCCCCGGCAGAGCGCAGGAACGCCTGCAGAGACTCAATGCCCATCTGCACTTTCGGCCAGCCCAGCAGCGTCAGCCAGGCGCAGGGGATCATGACGAAGAACGCGAGAATAACGACAAACGAGCTGCCCTGGAAAATCCCCAGAAACACCGGCAGCGGCTTGTCAAAATAGCGGTTGTGGATGGCGGTGACGATGCCTGAAATCACGATGGCACCGATGATGCTGGTATCGAGCGTTTTGATGCCGGCAATCATCGCCAGCCCGCTTCCCGCCGTCGGTTCGGCGGAGAAGTCGACGCCAAAGAAGTGGCCCCAGGTCATCCCCATCGCGTTGATGAAGTAGTTCCAGGTCAGGAAGCTAATCAGCACCGCCAGACAGGCGCGGCCCTGGGCCTGCTTCGCCAGGCCAATCGGCAGGCCGACAGCAAAAATCAGCGGCATATTGCGAAACACCGCCCAGCCGCCCTCTTCAATGATGTGAACAATCTGCGCGAAAAGATGATCGGGGGCCGTTAAGGCTTCGCCGACAAACAGCGGGTTGCGAAGCATGATGGCGATTCCCACCACGATCCCGGCGAACGGAAACAGCAACACCGGGGTAAACATGGCACCGCCAAAACGTTGTATTTGACTGAGCATTTTTAAATCCTCATGAAACAACCTGTAGGGGTAGAGGCCTTTATGGTTTTTTGCTGGCCTGAGGTGAGCATAAGAACTTACTGATGCGCGAACATGGCGTGCCGCTGCGATTCGTGATCGCATTCATGGTTTTATTTTGACCAAACAGGTCTACTTTTTGCGGTAAATATGGACATATCAGGACGCCATCCACGCCCTGATAAGGGCAGAGAGGTCTACTGGTGATCTACAAATCTATTGCCGACAGATTGCGGCTGCGGCTGAATTCGTCGGACTACAACATCGGCAGCCCGCTGCCCGGCGAAAAAGCGCTGGCGCAGGAGTTCGGCGTGGCGCGAATGACCATCCGCAAGGCGCTGGATCTGCTGGTGAGCTGGGGGCTGGTTGAGCGGCGGCACGGCAGCGGCACGTTTGTGTCGCGTAAAGACGTTCACCACGAAACCACCAACCTGACCGGGCTGGTGGAGGTGCTGCGCCAGCAGGGAAAAGAGGTGCAGAGCAAGGTGCTGCAGTTCGAAGTGATGCCCGCCCCACCCGCCATCGCCAGCCAGCTGCGGATTCAGGTGGATGAGCGGATCTACTTTTCCCGACGGGTGCGCTACGTGGACGGGAAGCCGCTGATGCTGGAGGACAGCTTTATGCCGGTGAAGCTGTTCCGCAATCTGTCGCTGGCGCATCTTGAGGGGTCTAAGTTTGATTACATCGAGAAGGAGTGCGGGATTACCATCAGCGGGAACTACGAGAGCCTGACGCCGGTGCTGGCAGATAAAACGCTGGCCGGTTATATGAACCTGCCGGAACAGACGCCGCTGCTGCGCATTACGTCCCTCTCCTACAGCGACAGCGGCGAGTTCCTCAATTATTCCGTGATGTTCCGAAATACCAGCGATTACCAGGTGGACTACCATCTGCGGCGCATCCACCCGGACGACCTGCTAGCCCATCCCCCAGAACAGCACCGCCAGTAGCTGCGGCGTAATGATGCGCAGGAACATCACCAGCGGGTAGACGGTGGCATAGGAGAGCGCGGCCGCGCCGCTGGTGGCGTGCAGGTTGTTGGCAAAGGCCAGCGCGGGCGGATCGGTCATGGAGCCCGCCAGCATGCCGCACAGCGTCAGGTAGTTCATTTTGGCGAACATCCGCGCCAGTATGCCCACCGTCAGCAACGGAATCGCCGTGATAAAGATGCCGTAGCCGACCCAGCTCATCCCTTCGCCTTTGACCAGAGTATCGACAAAATCCCCGCCGGACTTCAGCCCGACCACCGCCAGGAACAGGACGATGCCCAGCTCGCGCAGCGCCAGGTTGGCGCTCGGCGGCATAAACCAGTAGAGCTTACCGATGCAGCCGATACGCCCGAGGATCAGCGCCATAATCAGCGGCCCGCCCGCCAGGCCCAGCTTGAGCGCCACCGGGAAGCCCGGTACGTACAGCGGGATGGAGCCAAGGAGTACGCCAAGCCCGATACCGATAAACACCGGCAGCATCTGCACCTGCTGCAGTTTTTGCTGGGCGTTACCCACCATATCCGCCACGGCGTCGATGGACGACGGGCGCCCGACCAGGTTGAGGATATCCCCGAACTGCAGGCTGGCCTCGGGGCTGGCGACCAGCTCGACACCCGCACGGTTGAGGCGGGAGATCACCACGTCGTAGCGTTCTTTTACCTGAAGATCGCGTATTTTCTTACCAAGAACGTGCTCGTTAGTCACCACAACGCGTTCCACGCGCATATCGGTGCCGCGGGTTGAGAGCGAAGTATCCACTTCCTGACCAATCACCAGCCGCGCGTTGTTTAAATCGCCGGGCTGGCCGACCAGGTGCAGCAGATCGCCTTGCTGAATGATGGTGCCGGGCGCGGGCACCATCAGCATATCGTCGCGCTTAAGGCGGGAGCAGATAATATTGGCGCTGTTCAGGATCGGCACGTCCTGAATCGCCATATTGTTCAGGTTGGGGTTATCGACCCGAATATTGATGGTTTTGATCGGCATATGGCCGTTGGTGAGCGTGGTTTCGTGGTCTTTCGCCTCTTTATCAATGTTAATGCGAAACAGGACGCGGACCAGCCACATGGAGAGCAGAATGCCGCAAATGCCAAACGGATAGGCCATGGCGTAGCTCATCCCCATCTGATCGACGATGCCGGGTTCGATGCCCAAATCGCGCAGGATTTGCTGTCCGGCACCGAGCGCGGGCGTGTTGGTGACCGCTCCGGAGAAAATGCCCAGCACCACGGGCAGCGGGATAGAAAAAATCTTATGCAGAATGGCGGTGACAAGCCCGCCCATCACCACAATGCCGAGGGCAAACAGGTTGAGCCGTAATCCGGAGACCCGAAGTGAAGCGAAAAAGCCCGGCCCCACCTGAATCCCGATGGTATAGACGAAGAGGATCAGGCCGAACTCCTGAGTAAAGTGGAGCATCTCGGCGCTGAGGACCAGCCCGAGCTGGTCGGCAAAGTGGCCGACAAAAATGCCGCCAAACAGCACCCCGCCTATCCCAAACCCGACGCCGCGGATTTTGATATTCCCTATCCACAGGCCAACAACAGCGACCAGGGCCAACACGCTGACGGTTAACGCGATATCACTCATGATCCACTTCCTTGGCATAACCTTAGTTATGCTAAGGATTCTCTCAGAGCCGTGGGCGGTTGTATGGGCGATGGCGCACAAAAAAGCCCTGCCGGGGCAGGGCTTTATCTTTTCACCCTCTCCCTGTGGGAGAGGGCCGGGGTGAGGGCATCAACCCGCACACTGTTAACTGTTTAACGCCGGCCGGTCGCTAATGGCGATACGCTGCGGCGGAATGGTTTCCGGCACGTTGCGGGTCAGGTCAATATGCAGCAGCCCGTTGGTAAACGTGGCGCCGGACACCTCCATATGGTCTGCCAGGGTAAAGCTCAGGCTAAACGGCTGATTAACCAGCCCCTGATGCAACCATTTGGTCTCGGTCTCTTGTTTCTCCGGCGTACCTTTCACGGTCAGACGCGTGCCTTCGAGCTGGATATCCAGATCCTCCTGACGGAAGCCGGCCAGCGCCAGGGTAATACGATAGTGGTTATCGTCGCTTTTTTCGATGTTGTACGGCGGGAACGTCTGTTGCTCAGCGGTGTTTTGCAGGGCATTAGCCAGTTTGTCAAAACCAATCCACTGACGAAGTAAGGGGGATAAATCGTAGTTACGCATACTAAATCTCCTTCTGAGAAGCGAGTTCGGCACAGTTTAATTTTGTGCGCAGTTGCTCCTGCAAATCCTGATGGATTCGCATATGCTCCCGTTACGGCAAGCAATTCTGGGTGGGCCGCTAGCGCGACCCGCATAATTAGTTAATTTCGATACGACGCGGTTTTTTCTCTTCCGGAATCACACGTTCCAGTTCGATAAACAGCAGGCCGTTGACCAGGTTCGCGCCTTTCACGTGAATGTTCTCGGCTAACTGGAACTTGCGTTCAAAGTTGCGCTCGGCGATGCCCTGGTAAAGGTAAGTACGCTCTTTCTGCTCGGCCGTATGGGAACCTTTCACCACCAGCAGGTTGTCCTGCGCGGTGATCTCCAGTTCGTTTTCTGCAAAACCGGCGACGGCAATGGCGATGCGGTAGTGGTTTTCGTCAACCAGCTCAACATTGTATGGAGGGTAGCCGTTGCTCTGGCTTTGGTTATTTTCTAAATGGTTAAACAGGCGGTCAAAACCAATTGCAGAACGGTATAGCGGAGAAAGATCGAAGTTACGCATAAATAAAACTCCTGAAATCAGCGAGAAAATGTAGCCTTCCACCATGGACAGGCCTTTGCGCCCCCCGAACACCCATCAGGCGAGTTCGTTATCGGGTCGTATTCTTAAAATGGGTCTACAACCGGGCTTTTCAAGCGCGACGACTGCACTTTTTTTTGCACTTTCCTGCATCTCGCTTAGACTGGGACAACAGCACAAAGGGTTAAATTGCGATGGCTGCCACAGTGCGGGGTTATCGGGCTATCCATTTTGGTTAAGGCTCGTTATAACCCTGAGTTGCAGGTCTATGCAGTGCCATTAACGATGACTGAGTGATGATGAAAAATGTTCTGATAAAGCTGACGACGTTCAGCGGGGTTGTTTTACTTTGCGGGTGTTCGAGCGTGATGTCTCACACCGGCGGTAAAGAAGGAACATATCCGGGGACGCGCGCCAGCGCGGCGATGATCTCCGATGACGATACAAACTGGGGCACCAAATCCCTGGTTATCCTGGATATGCCGTTTACGGCCGTGGCGGATACGCTTCTGCTGCCGTGGGATATGTTTCGTAAGGACAACTCCGTGCGCTCACGGGTAGAAAAAAGCGAGCAGGAGAATCTGGCAACAAACGCCGTTATCCCGCCCGCAGAGATGCCTCCACGCTAGTTCTGCGCGGTTTCCGTTAACCAAAGTTGACGGAAACCCCCTGTCTCTTCCATCCACGCAATAAAGCGCCCGTCCGGGGAAAACACGACGGCATCAGCAGACGGCGGATTGCCGTGATCGGACGTCAAAAACGTCACCTCTCCGGTCTGCGCGTCGCAGCAGGCGATCCGGTTTTCGAGCACAAACCCCAGTCGGTCACCCGCCGGATGCCAGTTAAACGCAGACTGAATATCGCTCCCGTTACGCGTCAGCTGGCGCGGCTCGCCGCCCTCAGGCGAGATCAGCCACAGCTGCACAATGCCGTTATCGTCGCGCATCAGAAACGCGATCTGCGTCCCCTGCGGGTTGCTGCGAACCCAGTGGCGCGGCACGTTCACCAGGCCCGGATAGGCCCTCTGATGCGTAAAGGTCAGACGACGCTGCATTACCCCGGCAGGCGGGGCCGGCAGGGTCTCTGCCGTGCCCTGCAGCGGCGCATCGCCCGCACGCTTCCAGCCCTGCTCGTCTTCCGGCAGGTCGACGATAAACAGTTCCGGGACTTTTTCGCCCTGCGCAGAGAGGGTATCGCCGATAAACGCCAGCCTGGTGTTGCCTACCCAGCCCTCTTCATAGGCGCGGTTAATCTCGTCGCTGCCCGGCTGCGGGTTGGGCGTCGTGCGGCTGACCAGCACGCTCCAGAAGGTTCCCGGATACTCACGGGGATGGTTCCCCTGCGGGTTCACAGGGCCGTAAGGCGCAGCCACGCCGACGTTGCGTAAATCACGTTTAGGATCGCGCACGTGCAGGACATGGTCGTTATAGGTAAAGCTGACGAGCTGGCCGTTCGGGCTGAAGACATGGACGTGGCTGCCGCCGCGCAGCGCCCCAGGGGTGTACGGCGAAGTGATATCCATCGCGTCAAGATTGCTCACCTGACCGTTACAGGCAATGACTCCCTGACGATGATGAAAATCGTAGTGCCAGTCTGCATCCGGTTTTTTCGGACCGTGGATAAAGACGTATTTCTCCTGCGCGGGATGAACGGTCGCCACGCCAACGTGCGCGCCATCGGTGGCGCGATAAACTACCTCTACTTTGCCCGTATCGACGTTGACCCGCTCGATGGTTTCACCGGTGAACGATGCACCGGACGGGCGCACGTCATAGACCAGCCACTGGCTGTCCGGCGTCCAGGTATTGATGTTGGTCAGCTGGTGGTTGCGGGAAGCGAAGGTGATTTGTTTCATGAGGATACCCTGATGCACGGTGAGTGCATCAGGGTAAAACATCCGCAGGGATTAGCCTACTCGTTTCACATCACCCACCAGCAGGATGTAGGAGAGCGCACCGATCAGCGCCACGGCGGAGATGTACACCAGCGCCGGGCCGAAGCCGTAGTCCTGCGCCAGGTAGCCGATGACCAGCGGTACGGTGATCCCGCCCAGCCCGCCGACAAAGTTGAATACGCCACCGGTCAGGCCAATCAGCCGCATCGGCGCGAGAGACGACACCAGCGACCAGGTGATAGAGGCGAAACCGTTACCGAAGAACGCCACTGCCATCAGGGCCATAATCCACACCGGATCGTTGGTGTAGTTGGCGCCCATGATGCAGGTGGAGATCAGCAGCCCGCAGATAATCGGCGTTTTACGCGCCACGCCCAGCGAGTATCCTTTTTTCACCAGCTTATCGGCCAGCCACCCGGAGAGCAGTACGCCGAAAAAAGCCGCGAGGAACGGCACGGTAGTCATAAAGCCCGCCTTCAGCGCCGTGATGCCCTTTTCCTGGGTCAGATAGTTCGGGAACCAGGTCAGGAAGAACCACAGCGTGGAGGTCACCGCGAACTGGCCCAGATAAACGCCCACCAGCTTACGGTGAAAGACCAGCTTCCAGTCCGCTTTGGTCAGCGGCTGGCGCGCCTCTTTTTTCACCGGCGCATCACCGTCCACCAGGCCACCGCCGTCGCGGATGTAGTCCAGCTCGGCTTTGGTGATGCTTTTGGTCAGCCGCGGCGGCTGGTAGACCTTGAACCAGATCAGCGACCAGATAATGCCAATCCCCCCTGTGACGATGAACACCCAGTGCCAGCTCAGCAGCTCCTGGATCCAGATCAGCAGCGGCGTCAGGAACGCCAGGCCAACGAACTGCCCGGAGGTGTAAAAGCCGACGGCAGACGCACGCTCATGTTCCGGGAACCAGCTGGTCACCATGCGGTTGTTGGTGGGAAACGCGGGCGCTTCGAAAACCCCGGTGATGGCGCGCAGGCCAATCAGCGACATCAGCCCGGTCGCGAAGCCCTGGAAAAGGGTCGCCACGGACCAGCCGAAAATGGCGATAAAGTAGGTCAAACGTGAACCCACGCGGTCAAGGAACCAGCCGCCCGGGATCTGGCAGAGCGTATACAGCCAGGCAAACGCCGAGAAGACGTAACCCATTTCCGCTTTGGTGATGCCAAACTCTTCCTGAATATGGGCCGATGCCACGGCAAGGTTGGCGCGGTCGACATAGCAAATGACCACGGTAATAAAGATCATAATCAGCGTCAGGTAGCGGCGACGCCCGGTTTTTGTAGCGGTAACTGGAATATCCATCGCAATCTGTCTCCAGATTTTGGGCATAGCGAAGCCGCTCACCATGCCCTGTAATTTACAGAGGGTTATATTTTTGTAGGTACGTTATTTTGGCCGATGGCGCTGCGCTTACCGGCGATTTACCACTCGGCTACGGAACCGTCTTCATGACGCCACAGCGGGTTACGCCAGTCCGGCGCGTTTTTACTCAGCTCAATGACTTTGGCTTCATCAATCTCAACGCCAAGGCCCGGCTTCGTTAACGGTTTAAAGAAACCGCCTTCCATGCTGAAGTCTTCTTTATTTTTCACAAAATCGAGCAGTTCCGCGCCCTTGTTATAGTGAATCCCCATGCTCTGCTCCTGGAACACCGCGTTGCGGGAGACAAAGTCGACGTGCAGACAGGCCGCCAGCGCGATCGGTCCAAGCGGACAGTGCGGCGCCAGCGCCACATCGTAGGCTTCGGCCATCCCGGCAATTTTGTAGCATTCGGTGATGCCGCCCGCGTGAGAGAGGTCCGGCTGCAGGATGGCAATGCCGCCCGCTTCCAGCACGCGTTTAAACTCGAAGCGCGAGAACATGCGTTCACCCGCCGCGATGGGAATGTGCGTCTGTTCAGCCAGTTTCGGATAGTACTCGGCCTGTTCGGCCAGTACCGGCTCTTCGATAAACAGCGGACGATACGGCTCCAGCTCTTTGATCAGCACTTTGGCCATCGGCGCGCTAACGCGGCCATGGAAGTCCAGGCCAAATTCGATCTCGTTGCCGAAGGCTTCACGGATTTGCGCGACAGTATTCACCGCGCGATCCACCGCGCGCGAGTTGTCGATAATGCCCATCTCTTCGCAGCCGTTGAGCTTGAAGGTATCAAAGCCAATGTTGCGCAGCTGCGTGATGCCGTCGATCACTTCCGCAGGACGGTCACCGCCGACCCAGCTGTAGGCTTTAATTTTGTCGCGCACCAGGCCGCCCATCAGCTGCCAGACCGGCGCGTTCAGCACTTTGCCTTTGATATCCCACAGCGCCTGGTCGATACCGGCGATGGCGCTCATCAGAATCGGTCCCCCGCGGTAGAAGCCCGCGCGGTACATCACCTGCCACAGGTCGTTGATGCGAGCCGGATCCTGGTCAATCAGGTATTCCCCCAGCTCGTGCACCGCTGCTTCTACGGTGCGCGCACGTCCTTCAATTACCGGTTCGCCCCAGCCCACGACCCCTTCATCGGTTTCGATTTTCAGGAACATCCAGCGCGGGGGTAAACGGTACGTGGTGAGTTTGGTTATTTTCATTTCACTGCCTCTCGATACGCTTTCACAAATGCTGCCGCCTGCTGTGCGGTACGTTCCACGGACTGACCGGCGCGATACAGATCGCTGCCCAGCCCCGCGCCCACACAGCCCGCGCTCATCCACTGGCCCAGGTTTTCTGGCGTTACGCCGCCCACGGCAAAGACCGGCACGCTGGCGGGTAATACCGCTTTCAGCGCTTTGATGTAGTCCGGTCCAAAAGCCGATGACGGGAAAATTTTGAGCGACTGTGCGCCCGCGTCCAGAGCAGTAAAGGCTTCCGTGGCGGTGGCGCATCCAGGGCAGACGGTCATGCCGTAACCCACCGCGCGGCGGATCACCTCAGGCTGAATGTTGGGCGTGACGATAAGCTTACAGCCCATCTTTGCCAGCCGATCTACCTGCTCAGGCCGTAACACGGTGCCTGCGCCAATCAGCGCCCTATCGCCGAAGGCCTCCACCACGGCCGGAATGCTTTTTTCCCACTCCGGAGAGTTAAGCGGGATTTCCACAGCGTCGAACCCGGCGTCGATAACCGCGCCGACGTGGGCTAACGCCTCGTCGGGCGTGATGCCGCGCAAAATCGCGATAAGGGGAAGATCAGTTTGCCACTGCATGAGCGATGCTCCTTATTCCTGCCTGAAATGCCGTGTCGCCGGATACCGTTGAAACGTTACGTCCAACGGCGCGAAACGCCTGCTCATAGCGCGACGTTAGCGATGTGCCAGCGACAAGGGTGATGGCCTGCTCGTGCGCGACGAAATCACGCATGCTGGCGACCTCTGCGCCAATTAGCAGGCCGGAGAGAAATTCGCTGACCTGCTCGCGCGGGAGATTTCCCAGCACGTGCGAGGCGCGAACCTCAAAAAGCTGCGGCAAAACATCAGGAGAAGCGATCCCACGTTCAAGCCCGGCAGCAAACGCCTCTGACGAGGCTTCCTGCTCCGGCAAACCGGCTCCCACCAGTGAATGATTGAGCAGCAAATGGTGCAGCTCGCCGGTCATCACGGTGCGAAAATCGTGGATTTGCTCAGCGTCGGCCTGGACCCACTTGCAGTGCGTTCCGGGCATGACGTAGACAGAAGAAGGAGAAAGCGTGCGCGCGCCAAGCAGCTGCGTCTCTTCGCCGCGCATCACGTTGTGGTTATCCCCGCGAGAGATGCACAAACCGGGAATTATCCAGATATTGTCGCCAACGGACGTTAACTGATCGCCAATCGCGGAGAAATGGGCAGGAACCGGTAGATAAGGCGCTATCTTCCAGCCAACGTTGCTGCCGACCATTCCCGCCATGACCACCGGCGTGGCGCTGTCGCGCCAGTTTTGTGTGACCTCTGCTAACACCGCCTCGGGGGATTTACCGTTCAGGCGCGTCACGCCTGCTTCTGATTGCCTGCTCTCCAGGCACTGTTCGCCCTGGTACAGCCAGGCGCGCAGATTGGTCGATCCCCAGTCAATTGCGATGTAGCGAGATGTCATGTGATTTCCTTCAGCCTTCGTGTCGAGCTGGCAATCATGGTAAGCGCCGCCTGCTCTGCCGCATCGCCGTCCTGATGCCGTATCGCATCGAACAGCGCTTTATGTTCCTGGAGCGTTTTCGGCATGTTGGCCTCATCGCCCATCCAGGTACGTTCAAATACTGCTCGCTGTAGCGAGCTGATCGCCACGCTAAGCTGCTGTAATACCGGGTTATGCACCGACTGCAGCACCGCTTCGTGGTAGCGGATATCCGCCTCGTTAAACGCCTCCCGGTTCTGGTTATTGGCGATCATGTCGTTTAAAGCCGACTCAATCTGCGCCAAATCGCCAGAGGTTGCGCGCTCCGCCGCCCAGCGGGCGATGGCCGGTTCAACCAGGTTTCGGACTTCGCTCATCGCACCGATAAGCCTTGGGTCGTAATCGTTTTCCAGCACCCACTGCAGTACGTCGGTATCGAGGTAGTTCCACTGATTGCGCGGGGCAACAAACGCGCCGCGATAGCGCTTCATTTCAATCAGCCGCTTCGCCATCAGCGAGCGGAAGACTTCCCGGATGATGTTGCGCGAGGTTTCAAACTCCTCACACAGTTCGGCCTCTGCAGGCAGCGGCGAACCGGGAACGTATTTGCCACCCACAATCTGGGTGCCCAGCGTAATGACGATGCGATCGGTTTTATTGAGAGTCATGGAGAGTCCTTGTGCTCTGTATGTCCATTACTACTTTACCGCGACCGCTGAATTTCACCTCACTTTTGCAGTACAAACGTGAGGGCGTTCGACTTTGCCGTGGTGACAATGTAGTACAATCAATCAATGTTGTACTACAATCAAGATCACAAAAAGAACAATTCGATAAATTCAGCGCAAAAAAAGCCCCGGTTGATAACCGAGGCCGATGATTAGAAATAAGCGTTACTGCAGCACAAACTTCTCGATCGCGTAGGCAACGCCGTCTTCCAGGTTGGATTTGGTCACGAAGTTGGCCACTTCTTTCACCGACGGAATGGCGTTATCCATCGCCACGCCCATGCCCGCGAATTCAATCATCGCGATGTCGTTTTCCTGGTCGCCCAGCGCCATAATCTCTTCCGGCTTAATGCCCAGCGCATCGGCCAGTGATTTCACGCCGGTGCCTTTGTTGACGCGTTTATCGAGAATTTCGAGGAAGTACGGCGCACTTTTCAGCACGGTGTATTTCTCTTTCACCTCGGCCGGAATGCGTGCAATCGCTTTATCCAGGATCTCCGGCTCGTCGATCATCATCACTTTCAGGAACTGGGTGGCAGGGTCCATTTTCTCCGCTTCACAGAACACCAGCGGAATGGTCGCAACGTAGGATTCATGCACCGTGTAGTAGCTGATATCACGGTTGGCGGTGTAAAGCGTATTGCGATCGAGGGCGTGGAAGTGGGAGCCCACTTCACGGGACAGTTTTTCCAGGAACAGATAGTCATCGTAGCTCAACGCGGTTTGCGCAACCGTACTGCCATCTGCGGCTTTCTGCACCAGCGCGCCGTTATAGGTGATGCAGTAGTCGCCAGGCTGATTCATGTGCAGCTCTTTCAGGTAGCTGTGCACGCCCGCATACGGACGCCCCGTGGTCAGGACCACATTCACGCCCTTTGCGCGTGCCGCAGCGATCGCGTTCTTAACGGCTGGAGAGATAGTGTGGTCTGGCAGCAACAGCGTGCCGTCCATATCGATTGCAATAAGTTTGATAGCCATGAGTTCCCCGGGATAAATGAGTGCTACCTCATGCTAACGCGATTAAGCACACAAAAATAGAGCTACATTGCGCAACAAAAGCCCCCTTTTACGCTTATCCCGGGGAACAAAGACCTACTCGCGGGTGAGAACAATTTTACCGAACGCGCCGCGATCGAGATGTTCAAACGCCTGTTCAAGCTCGTTAAAACGGTAGCGATGCTCAATCACGGGTTTCAGTCCGGTGACATCAACAGCGCGGACGAAATCTTCCAGCGCCCGGCGGTGTCCCACGCCGATCCCCTGAATGACGGGGGATTTCAGCAACAGCTCGCCAGCAGAGAGGGTAATCTCCGTCCCGGCCAGCACGCCAATAACGGAGATACGTCCGTGAACGGCAACGGCGCGCAGGGAGTGCTTCAGGTTCTCTCCCCCCACGGTTTCAATAATATGGTCGATGCCGCGATCCTGCGTGAGCGCCAGCGTATTTTCAGCCCAGTCGCCTTTCAGGCGGTTGATGCCCTGGCTGGCCCCCAGTTTTTTGGCCAGCGCCAGCTTTTCATCGCTCCCGGACGTGACAAATACCTCTGCGCCGTGCGCTTTTGCAATTTGCAGGGCGAAAATCGCCACCCCGCCCGTGCCCTGCACCAGCACCGATTGCCCGGCGCGCAGCTGTCCGCGTTCCATCAGCGCAAACCAGGCGGTAAGCCCTGCGCAGGGTAAGGTACTGGCCTCGGCGTCATCCAGGGTCTCCGGGGAGGCCACCAGCGCGTCTTCCTTCACAATCACATACTCGGCCAGCATCCCCTGGAAGTATCCACCGGACGTTTTATAGGGCAAATTGCGCGCGTCCGCCTGCGGTTTACCGTCGATCCATTCCGGGAAGAAGGTTGAGATAACGCGAGCGCCGGGCTGGAAGCGCGTGACGCCTTCACCCACGCAGTCTACGACGCCTGCCATGTCAGACGCCGGGGTAAACGGGAAGGAAAGCGGGATTGGCATTGTGCCTTCAACAACCATTTTATCGCGATAGTTGAGCGCAACGGCATTCACCCGCACGCGCACTTCACCCGGGCCTGGCTGTGGAGCGGGTGCCTGAGTCAGCTTAAGGTTCTCGCGCCCGAGGGCGTCCATGGACCAGCGTTGCATTGTCTCTGTCATTTTATTTCTCCTGCCATCAGATGAGCTTTAGTCCTGACAGTCTACCGTTGACTAAAGGTCACCAGTGGCGATAAGTTTTCTCTTTATTGACGCCATAATCGATACAATCCATGACCGATACGCTGAAGGATATTCCTGTTTTTGTGGCTGCCGTTGAGGCGGGAAGTTTCGCTCAGGCCGCAATTCGCCTGCATTTGTCACGCTCGGCGGTAGGGAAAAGCATCGCTCGCCTTGAAGAGCGGCTGGGGGTACGTCTTTTTCACCGCACCACCCGTAGCCAGAGGCTGACCGATAACGGCGCTCTTTTTTATGAACGCTGCCTGCGCGCGCTGGAGGAGATTCGGGGCGCGGAATCGCTGCTTGAAACAGGGAAACAGCAGGTCAGTGGCCGCCTGCGCGTTGCCATGCCGGTGCTGTTTGGTCGCCAGTGCGTCGCCCCGCTGCTGATAGCGCTGGCGCAGGAACACCCCGGGCTTGAACTGGAAATGTCATTCAGCGACCGGGTGGTGGATCTCGTCGAGGAAGGGTTTGATATGGCGGTGCGTAACGGCACGCTTCAGGACAGCAGCGTGCTGGTCGCCAGAAGGCTGGGAGAACACCGCATGGTGCTATGCGCCGCGCCGGATTATCTGCAGAAGAAAGGCCAACCGCAAAGCGTGGCTGATTTACCCCAGCATACGGCGATTAACTATCTGCGCGCAGGCAGAGTGCTGTCCTGGCAACTGATGGATAACGAAGGAACGTCGCACACCTTTACTCCCCGGTCATCACTTAATATGGATGATTTGCAGGCGATCTGCGACGCTGCGCTGGCCGGACACGGCATTGCATGGCTGCCCTGCTGGATGGTCGTTAAAGATATTCACAAGGGTAAACTCGTCCCGCTCCTGAAGCAGGCACCGGATGTGCATTTCGACGTTCATGCGGTGTGGCAGCAGACGCCGCACCTGCCGCTGAGGGTAAGAATGGCGATAGATACGCTGGCGAGCCGTTTACCGTCCGCAATGTCGCTGGATATGCCTGCGCCCATAAAAAAGCCGCGCTAAAAGCGCGGCCAGTTATCGTGCGGTATCACGTCGATTAAATATCGATATTTGCCGCTTTCAGGGCGTTCTCTTCGATGAAGGCACGACGAGGTTCAACCGCATCACCCATCAGGGTCGTGAACAGCTGGTCTGCAGCAATCGCGTCTTTAACGGTAACGCGCAGCATGCGGCGGCTTTCCGGATCCATGGTGGTTTCCCACAGCTGCTCCGGGTTCATTTCGCCCAGACCTTTATAGCGCTGGATCGCGAGGCCACGACGGGACTCTTTCACCAGCCAGTCCAGCGCCTGCTCGAAGCTGGCTACCGGCTGACGACGTTCGCCACGTTCGATGAACGCATCGTCTTCGATCAGGTCGCGCAGCGTCTCGCCGAGCGTGCAGATACGACGGTATTCCGGACCGGTGACAAACTCGTGCTCCAGCGGGTAGTCGGTATCAACGCCGTGGGTGCGCACGCGAATAATAGGCTCGAACTGCTTATCGGCGTTCTGCTGAACATCGCATTTCCACTGGCTGCCGTGCTGCTCTTTCTCGTTCAGATCGGTCACCAGAGCGTTCACCCAGCGGGTCACGGTCTGCTCGTCGCTCAGATCGGCTTCGGTCAGAGTTGGCTGATAAACCAGCTCCTTCAGCAGCGTTTTCGGATAACGGCGTTCCATACGCGTGATCATTTTCTGCGTGGCGTTGAACTCGGACACCAGACGCTCCAGCGGCTCACCAGCCAGTGCAGGGGCGTGCGAGTTCGCGTGCAGGGTCGCGCCATCAAGCGCGATCGCGATTTGGTACTGATCCATCGCTTCGTCATCTTTGATGTACTGTTCCTGCTTGCCTTTCTTCACTTTGTACAGCGGCGGCTGGGCAATGTAGACGTGGCCACGTTCAACGATTTCAGGCATCTGACGATAGAAGAAGGTCAACAGCAGCGTACGAATGTGCGAGCCGTCGACGTCCGCATCGGTCATGATGATGATGCTGTGGTAGCGCAGTTTGTCCGGGTTGTACTCGTCACGGCCAATGCCGCAGCCCAGCGCGGTGATGAGCGTCGCCACTTCCTGAGAAGAGAGCATCTTGTCGAAACGGGCTTTCTCAACGTTGAGGATTTTACCCTTCAGCGGCAGGATAGCCTGGTTCTTACGGTTACGGCCCTGCTTTGCAGAACCGCCCGCGGAGTCCCCTTCCACGAGGTACAGTTCGGACAGCGCCGGGTCGCGTTCCTGGCAGTCAGCCAGCTTGCCCGGCAGGCCGGCTAAGTCCAGCGCGCCTTTACGACGGGTCATTTCACGGGCTTTACGCGCCGCTTCACGGGCACGCGCCGCATCGATAATTTTGCCCACCACGATTTTCGCGTCGGACGGGTTTTCCAGCAGGTATTCGCTCAGCAGTTCGTTCATCTGCTGCTCAACCGCCGATTTCACCTCAGAAGAGACCAGCTTGTCTTTGGTCTGTGAGGAGAACTTCGGATCCGGCACCTTCACGGAGACAACGGCAATCAGGCCTTCACGGGCATCGTCACCGGTGGCGCTGACTTTCGCTTTCTTGCTGTAGCCTTCTTTGTCCATGTAGGCGTTCAGGGTACGGGTCATCGCCGCACGGAAGCCCGCAAGGTGTGTACCACCGTCACGCTGTGGAATGTTGTTGGTGAAGCAGTAGATGTTTTCCTGGAAACCGTCGTTCCACTGCAGCGCCACTTCCACGCCGATACCGTCTTTTTCGGTGGAGAAGTAGAAGATATTCGGGTGAATTGGCGTTTTGTTCTTGTTCAGATACTCAACGAACGCCTTGATACCGCCTTCGTAGTGGAAGTGGTCTTCTTTGTTGTCACGCTTGTCGCGCAGGCGAATCGAGACGCCGGAGTTCAGGAACGACAGTTCACGCAGGCGTTTCGCCAGGATGTCGTACTCGAACTCGGTGACGTTGGTGAAGGTTTCGAGGCTCGGCCAGAAACGCACCATGGTACCAGTTTTGTCGGTGTCGCCCGTGACGGCCAGCGGTGCCTGCGGCACGCCGTGCGTATAAAGCTGACGGTGGATTTTGCCTTCGCGCTGGATAACCAGCTCCAGCTTCTGCGACAGGGCGTTTACTACCGAAACGCCTACGCCGTGCAGGCCGCCGGAAACTTTATAGGAGTTATCGTCGAACTTACCGCCTGCGTGCAGCACGGTCATGATCACTTCCGCCGCAGAGACGCCCTCTTCCGGGTGAATACCGGTTGGGATGCCACGACCGTCATCGGTGACGGAGACGGAGTTATCCGCATGGATGGTGACCACGATGTCTTTACAGTGACCCGCGAGCGCTTCGTCGATAGCGTTATCTACCACCTCGAATACCATGTGGTGCAGACCGGTGCCGTCATCCGTGTCGCCGATATACATACCCGGGCGCTTACGCACCGCATCCAGCCCTTTCAGGACTTTGATACTGGAGGAGTCATAAGAATTCGACATCAACGTTTCTCGCTCATTTCAACTTGGGTTAATCCGTTATTTTACCCTTTTCCACGGTAAACATCTTCGAATTTTCGTCCGACATGTCTATAACGTGTTCAGCGCTAATGGCGCTGACGAAAACCTGCGACTGCGTGGCTTTTAAGCGGCTGGCAAGCAGCCCGCGCCGCGCGTCGTCAAGTTCCGAGGCAAAATCATCTATCAGGTACAGGCAGCGCCGCCCGCTCTCGCGGGTGAGAAACTCCCCCTGCGCCAGGCGCAGCGCACACATCAGGAGCTTGAGCTGCCCGCGCGACAGCGTGTCTTCCACCGGCGCGCCGTCGGCACGAATGCGGAAATCCGCCTTGTGCGGGCCGTGCGCGGTGTAGGTCAACATGCGGTCGCGCTCGAAGTTTCTCTCTAACACCTCGGCATAATCCGTCTCTTTCTCCCAGCCGCGCTGGAAGGAGAAGGTGAGAGAGAATTCGGGTAAAAACTGTTTGCAGGTGTCGGCCATGTCTTCGGCGATACCTGCGCTGTATTCGGCACGCCAGCGGCTGATCTGTTCCGCAAGAGGAATTAACTCCATGTCCCACGGACGCAGCTGAGCGTAGCGCGTCACCTGGCGCAGCGCGGCGTTACGCTGCTTGAGCAGACGCTTCAGGTTGCTCCAGGCGTTAAAAAATCCGGCTTCGTTGTGAAAGCATCCCCAGTCGAGGAACGCTCTTCTGTATTTGGGGCCGCCGTTGAGTAAAGTAAACCCCTCCGGCGTTATCAGCTGCATTGGCATCAGCAGCGCCAGCTCCGCCACCTTGTGGCCGTCGGTACCGTCGATGCGCACCTTGCTGTCCCCCTGCTTGTCTTTGGTCAGGCCGATGGCGGTCTCCCGCTCCTCGCCCTGCAAACGCCCATGCAGAACAAAAGATTCCTGTTCGTGGCGGATGACGCGACCAATCTGCAAACTGCGAAACGCCCGGCCGTGGCCGAGCGTATAGATGGCCTCAAGCACGCTGGTTTTGCCGCTGCCGTTAGCGCCAACCAGGAAGTTAAAGCCAGGGGATAAAGCGAGATCCGCGCTTTCGATGTTGCGAAAGTCGCGGATCAACAGACGGGTGAGCGACATTACAGTCTCATTGGCATGACAACATAGGCAGCCGACTGTGATGCGGCATCTTCAATCTGTACGCTCGAAACGGAGTCGGTCAGCAGGATGCGCACGTTCTCGCATTTCAGCGCGTTCAGCACATCCAGCACGTAGCTGACGTTGAAGCCGATTTCCATCTCAGCCCCGGCGTAGGTGACGTCCAGAATCTCTTCTGCCTCTTCCTGCTCCGGGTTGTTAGCGGTGATTTTGATCTGGTTTTCACTCACGTACAGGCGCACGCCGCGGAATTTCTCGTTTGAGAGGATCGCGGCACGGGCAAAGGCCTGCTTGAGGCTGTCGCAGCCTGCTTCCAGCGTTTTGTCCGGGTTCTTCGGCAATACGCGGCGATAATCCGGGAAACGACCGTCAACCAGCTTCGATGTGAAGACAAAATCGCCCACGTGGGCGCGGATGTTATTGCTGCCGATCTGCACGCGCAGCGGCGTGTCGCCACCGTCGAGCATACGCATCAGCTCAATCACCCCTTTACGCGGCACGATCACCGAATGGTTTGGCAGTGAATCGCCAATTGGCATAGAACAGACCGCCAGACGGTGGCCGTCGGTGGCCACGGTACGCAACTCTTCACCTTCGGTTTCGAACAGCATGCCGTTTAAGTAGTAACGAACGTCCTGATGCGCCATGGAGAACTGCGTGGCTTCAATCAGACGCTTCATCGTCGCCTGTGGCAGGGTGAATTCAACTTCGCTCTGCCAGTCGTCCAGGTTCGGGAAGTCCGCAGCAGGCAGCGTGGAGAGCGAGAAACGGCTGCGGCCAGAGCGCACCAGCATACGGTCGCCTTCCAGCTGCACGGCGATTTCAGCGCCTTCCGGCAGCCCGCGGCAGATATCAAAGAATTTACGTGCCGGAACCGTGGTCGCGCCCGCGTCGTGCGGCTGCGTCAGCGTAACGCGCGCGATCATTTCCATTTCCAGATCTGTACCGGTCAGCGACAGCGTACCGTCCGCGACCTGAAGCAGCAGGTTTCCGAGAATAGGCAGCGTTGGGCGGCCACCTAATGGGCCACTCACCTGTTGCAGCGGTTTTAATAAATGTTCACGTTCAACGGTAAATTTCATAGCGTCACGATGATAATGTTCTGATTAGATTGGAAAAATCTTCTTTTATGTCGTGGCTTTCTTCGCGTAACTGCTCAATCTTGCGACAAGCGTGCAGCACGGTCGTATGGTCACGGCCACCAAACGCGTCCCCGATTTCCGGCAGACTGTGGTTGGTTAACTCCTTTGCCAGCGCCATCGCCATCTGACGCGGACGCGCCACCGAGCGGGAACGACGTTTAGACAGTAAATCTGCCACTTTGATCTTGTAGTACTCAGCCACTGTCTTTTGAATATTGTCGATAGTGACCAGTTTTTCCTGCAATGCCAGCAAATCGCGCAGCGCTTCACGCACAAAATCGATGGTGATCGCACGACCGGTGAAGTTGGCATTGGCGATAACGCGGTTCAGTGCCCCCTCCAGCTCACGCACGTTGGAGCGCAGACGCTTGGCAATGAAGAACGCCACTTCGCCCGGCAGGCGAATGTCGTTTTCATCGGCTTTCTTCATCAGGATCGCGACGCGGGTTTCCAGCTCCGGTGGCTCGATCGCCACGGTCAGGCCCCAGCCGAAGCGGGATTTCAGACGATCTTCAACGCCGTTGATCTCTTTTGGATAGCGATCCGAGGTCAAAATGATCTGCTGATTACCTTCCAGCAGGGCATTGAAGGTGTGGAAAAATTCTTCCTGCGATCGTTCTTTATTGGCAAAGAACTGAATGTCATCGATCAGCAGCGCGTCAACGGAACGATAGTAGCGTTTAAACTCTTCGATCGCATTGTTTTGCAGGGCTTTTACCATGTCCTGAACGAAGCGCTCGGAGTGCATATACACCACTTTGGCATTGGGCTTACGCGCCATAATGCCGTTGCCCACCGCATGCAGCAGGTGCGTTTTACCCAGACCCGTGCCGCCATACAGGAACAGCGGGTTGTAGGCTCCACCGGGGTTATCAGCAACCTGGCGAGCCGCCGCGCGCGCCAGCTGGTTCGACTTACCTTCAACGAAGTTATCGAACGTGTGTTTCACGTTAACGTTAGAGCGGTAGGTTGGCTCAGCCGGTGCGGGAACATTATCCCAGCCCTGACGAGCGGGGGCGACGCGAGGGGCCGGAGCAGGAGCGGCCTGAGCAGGCGCTGCGACGTTCACGGTTTCACGAACGGTTTGGGTGACCGGCTTTGTACCCACTTCAAAGCGCAGCTGTGGGGCATCTGACCCGCAGAAATCGTTCAGCAGTCCATTGATGTTATTAAGGTACTTGTCCCTTACCCAATCGAGCACAAAACGGTTTGGCGCATACAAAGCCAGCGTGTTATCGCTCAGTTCCGCCTGCAACGGGCGGATCCACATACTGAATTCTGTGGCTGGTAACTCATCCTGCAATCGGGCAAGACACTGCTGCCAAAGCGAAAGTGACACGGCGGACTCCACTCGAACAATAAAAGAAAACTATTGAATATTCATGATTGTTGGCGCACATCGACATGACCCTGTGTAAAGGGGGACGTGCGAATTGCTATCTGCAATTTATCCTGACCAGGATCCTGGGATCCCGATCGGGACCGCGGATCATAGCCTAAACTGAGCCAGAGATCTTCTGTTTCTCACAGATTCTTCCCGATTTATCCACAGGAAGATCCGAAACCGGGTAAGTGTAAACGATCCTGACGGGAGTGCCCCACGATTTAGTCCGCATATTGGAAAAATTAATGAGCACAGACAATTTTTTGCTTAAATGATCTAACGAAGATCCGGGACGATCCTTGCGCTTTATCGTTGAGCCCGTATAATCCTCGACCCGGCGCGTGATGCTCATCTTCCTGCGTCGTCCGTTGCTCATTTTCCACGCGAAAACGTGCGGAAATACGCGGGAAATAAGGAAAGAGAATTGACTCCGGAGTGTACAATTATTACAATCCGGCCTCTTTAATCACCCACGCTGAGGCGTTAGTCGTTCGAAACTCGTTCGGGTATACGCAAAAGTCAGTGAATTTATTCAAGTTTAGGTAGAAATCGCCATGAAACGCACTTTTCAACCGTCTGTACTGAAGCGCAACCGTTCTCACGGCTTCCGTGCTCGTATGGCTACTAAAAATGGTCGTCAGGTTCTGGCACGTCGTCGTGCTAAAGGCCGCGCTCGTCTGACCGTTTCCAAGTAATAAAGCTAACCCCTGAGTGGTTAAGCTAGCATTTCCCAGGGAGTTACGTTTGTTAACTCCCGCTCATTTCACTTTCGTCTTCCAGCAGCCACTACGGGCTGGCACGCCGCAAATCACCATCCTCGGCCGCCAAAATTCGCTGGGGCATCCCCGCATCGGTCTCACAGTCGCCAAGAAAAATGTTAAGCGTGCGCATGAACGCAATCGGATTAAACGTCTGACGCGTGAAAGCTTCCGTTTACGTCAGCACGAACTGCCTTCAATGGATTTCGTGGTGGTGGCGAAGAAAGGGGTTGCCGACCTCGATAACCGTGCTCTCTCGGAAGCGTTGGAAAAATTATGGCGCCGCCACTGTCGCCTGGCTCACGGGTCCTGATAGCCCTCATTCGGGTCTATCAACGCCTGATTAGTCCGCTACTCGGGCCGCACTGCCGTTTCACACCAACATGCTCAAGCTACGGAATTGAGGCATTGCGCAGGTTTGGAGTGATAAAAGGCAGTTGGTTGACGGTGAAACGCGTATTAAAATGCCACCCTTTACACCCAGGTGGAGACGACCCCGTCCCCCCAGGACCCTTTGATACCAGAGAACACTAACGATGGATTCGCAACGCAATCTTCTTATCATCGCTTTGTTGTTCGTGTCTTTCATGATCTGGCAGGCATGGGAGCAGGATAAAAATCCTCAACCCCAGCAGCAGACCACGCAGACTACGACCACCGCAGCGGGTAGCGCCGCCGACCAGGGCGTACCGGCCAGTGGCCAGGGGAAACAGATTACGGTTAAGACCGATGTGCTTGAGCTGACAATCAACACCCGTGGTGGTGATGTTGAGCAGGCGCTGCTGTTGACCTACCCGAAAGAGCTGAAGTCTAACGAACCGTTCCAGTTACTGGAAACCACGCCTGAGTTTATCTACCAGGCGCAGAGCGGCCTGACCGGTCGTGACGGCCCGGATAACCCGGCTAACGGTGCGCGTCCACTGTATACCGTCGAGAACGACACCTTTGTGCTGGCTGATGGTCAGAACGAACTCGCGATCCCGATGACGTACACCGACGCTGCAGGCAACACCTTCACCAAAACCTTCACCCTGAAACGCGGTGAATATGCGGTGAACGTGGGCTACAGCGTACAGAACGCCAGTGCGAAACCGCTGGAGCTGTCGACCTTTGGCCAGCTGAAGCAGTCCATCAATCTGCCGTCTCACCGTGACACCGGAAGCAGCAACTTTGCGCTGCATACCTTCCGTGGCGCGGCGTACTCCACGCCAGACGCGAAGTATGAGAAATACAAATTCGACACCATTGCCGATAACGAAAACCTGAACGTCAGCGCTAAAGGCGGTTGGGTGGCAATGCTGCAGCAGTATTTCGCTACTGCGTGGGTGCCAAATAACGACGGTACCAACAACTTCTACACCGCGAACCTGGGTAACGGTCTTGCAGCCATCGGTTACAAATCTCAGCCGGTACTGGTTCAGCCGGGTCAAACCGGTAAGCTGGCAAGCACCCTGTGGGTCGGGCCGGAAATTCAGGACAAAATGGCCGCTGTTGCGCCGCACCTGGATCTGACCGTGGATTACGGCTGGTTGTGGTTCATCTCTCAGCCGCTGTTTAAGCTGCTGAAGTTCATCCACAGCTTCCTGGGTAACTGGGGCTTCTCCATCATCGTTATCACCTTCATCGTTCGTGGCATCATGTACCCGCTGACCAAAGCGCAGTACACCTCCATGGCGAAGATGCGCATGCTGCAGCCGAAAATTCAGGCAATGCGTGAGCGTCTGGGCGATGATAAACAGCGTCAGAGCCAGGAAATGATGGCCCTGTATAAAGCAGAGAAAGTGAACCCACTGGGTGGTTGCTTCCCGCTGCTGATTCAGATGCCAATCTTCCTTGCGCTGTACTACATGCTGATGGGTTCCGTTGAGCTGCGCCACGCGCCGTTCGCCCTGTGGATCCATGACCTGTCCGCACAGGACCCGTACTACATCCTGCCGATCCTGATGGGCGTGACGATGTTCTTCATCCAGAAGATGTCGCCGACCACCGTGACTGACCCGATGCAGCAGAAGATCATGACCTTTATGCCGGTCATCTTCACCGTGTTCTTCCTGTGGTTCCCGTCAGGTCTGGTGCTGTACTATATCGTCAGCAACCTGGTGACCATCATCCAGCAGCAGCTGATTTACCGTGGTCTGGAAAAACGTGGCCTGCATAGCCGCGAAAAGAAAAAGTCCTGATTCGGTAAGTTAACGCTAAAATAAGGGCGGTCGATTGACCGCCTTTTTTATTTGTATTGAACGAGACCAACCATGAGCCATAACGACACTATCGTCGCCCAGGCAACCCCACCGGGACGCGGTGGTGTAGGCATTCTGCGCATCTCCGGCCTGAAGGCGCGCGAGGTGGCCGAAGCGGTGCTGGGTAAACTGCCAAAGCCGCGCTACGCTGATTACCTGCCGTTTAAGGACACCGACGGCACGCCGCTGGACCAGGGCATTGCACTGTGGTTCCCCGGCCCGAACTCCTTTACCGGCGAAGACGTGCTGGAGCTGCAGGGCCACGGCGGCCCGATTATCCTCGACCTGCTGTTAAAACGTATTCTGACCCTGCCGGGCCTGCGCATTGCGAAGCCGGGCGAGTTCTCCGAGCGTGCCTTCCTCAACGACAAGCTCGACCTGGCGCAGGCGGAGGCGATTGCTGACCTGATCGACGCCAGCTCTGAACAGGCGGCCCGCTCCGCCCTGAACTCGCTGCAGGGGGCATTCTCCGCGCGTGTGAATCACCTTGTGGAAGCACTTACTCACCTGCGCATCTACGTGGAAGCGGCTATCGACTTCCCGGATGAGGAGATCGACTTCCTCTCTGACGGCAAAATCGAAGCCCAGCTCAACCAGGTAATGGCCGATCTCGACGCCGTCCGTGCCGAAGCGCGCCAGGGCAGCCTCCTGCGCGAAGGGATGAAGGTGGTGATTGCCGGACGCCCTAACGCCGGGAAATCGAGCCTGCTGAACGCCCTGGCGGGCCGTGAAGCGGCGATCGTAACCGACATTGCCGGGACCACCCGCGACGTGCTGCGCGAGCATATCCATATCGACGGGATGCCGCTACACATCATTGATACCGCCGGTCTGCGCGATGCCAGCGACGAAGTGGAACGTATCGGTATCGAGCGCGCCTGGCAGGAGATCGAGCAGGCCGACCGCGTGCTGTTTATGGTGGACGGCACCACCACCGATGCCGTTGACCCGGCTGAGATCTGGCCAGACTTTATCGCCCGTCTGCCGGCGAAACTGCCGATCACCGTGGTGCGTAACAAAGCAGACGTTACCGGCGAAACGCTCGGCATTAGCGATGTGAATGGTCACTCACTGATTCGCCTGTCGGCGCGGACCGGTGAAGGCGTGGACGACCTGCGTAACCATCTTAAGCAGAGCATGGGCTTTGACACCAGCATGGAAGGCGGCTTCCTGGCGCGTCGTCGTCACCTGCAGGCGCTGGAAGAGGCGGCGAACCATCTCGTTCAGGGTAAAGCGCAGCTGATCGGCGCGTGGGCGGGTGAACTGCTGGCGGAAGAGCTGCGTCTGGCGCAGCAGAATCTGAGCGAGATCACCGGGGAGTTTACGTCGGACGATCTGCTGGGAAGGATCTTCTCGAGCTTCTGTATTGGTAAGTAATGCCCGCTAATCAATGGTGATTTCCTCCAGGGAAATCACCATTGTCCAAATGGCAACTCGCGTATTACCTTTTCACCCCCTATCCTGCATGCCTGCATCTATGGGGGGTTTATGGCGCGTTTTCTGTTTTGTAGTTTCGCATTAGTTCTGCTTTATCCGTCTGGCATTGATATGTATCTGGTGGGATTGCCCCACATCGCCCGCGATCTGGACGCCAGCGAAGCGCAGCTGCACATCGCGTTTTCGGCCTACCTCGCCGGGATGGCGTCGTCGATGGTCTTTGCCGGGAAGATAGCGGATAAGGCAGGCCGTCAGCCAGTCGCGATAACCGGTGCCATCATTTTTGCCCTGGCCTCTCTGCTCTGCTCACAGGCGCAAAACAGCACCGTGTTCCTGACCGGACGGTTTATCCAGGGTATTGGCGCTGGCGGTTGCTACGTGGTGGCGTTTGCCATTTTGCGCGACACCCTAAGCGCCCAGCGTCGCGCTAAGGTGCTCTCGATGCTGAACGGTATTACCTGCATCATCCCGGTGCTGGCCCCGGTCGTGGGATATCTGATCATGCTGAAATTCCCGTGGCAGAGCCTGTTCTGGACCATGGCGGCCATGGGCGCGCTGGTGTTTACCTTATCCATCGCCGTGCTGAAAGAGACCCACCCGGGCTCGCAGAATACCGGCCATACCGCCACCATTCACCCGGCAGAGAAGCTTCTCAACCGCTTTTTCCTCAGCCGTCTGGCCGTGACCACGTTAAGCGTGGCGGTGATCCTGACCTATGTAAACGTTTCCCCGGTTTTACTGATGGAAACCATGGGCTTCGATCGCGGTGAGTATTCAACGGTGATGGCATTAACCGCCATGGTCAGTATGGCGGTCTCGTTCTCCACCCCGTTTGCGCTAAATGTTTTCAGCCAGCGCACGCTGATGCTGACCTCACAGGTTTTATTCCTCACGGCAGGCGCGATCCTGGCGACCACCAGCTCACATGCGGTGATGCTGGTGGGCATTACGCTCATTTGTGCCGGGTTCTCGGTTGGCTTTGGCGTGGCGATGAGCCAGGCGCTTGGCCCCTTCTTGCTGCGGGCAGGCGTGGCCAGTTCGGTGCTGGGTATCGCGCAGGTCTGCGGCTCGTCGCTGTGGATTTGGCTGGCGGCAGTCATCGGGCTTAACGCGCTGAATATGCTGATCGGGGTTCTGATTGGCTGTAGCATACTGTGCATTACCTTACTTATGGTCATCCAGCCCGCGGCGCACTATGAAGAAGCCCATCAGCAGTCTCGATCTTAACCTGTTGCTCTGCCTGCAGCTTTTGCTGCAGGAGCGCAGCGTTACCAAAGCGGCGAAGCGGATGAACGTGACGCCGTCAGCGGTGAGCAAATCGCTGGCCAAGCTGCGCGACTGGTTCGATGATCCGCTGTTTGTCAAAACGCCGCTAGGGCTGCTGCCGACGCCGCTGACGGTGAGCCTGGAGCAGGATCTGGCTGACTGGATGCAAATCGGCAACCAGATCCTCGATAAATTCCACCATGACTCTCCGGGCGGGCTGACGTTCGTGCTGGCCGCGGAAACGCCGCTGATGCTGATCCGCTTCAATACCCTGCTGGAGCAGGTGAACCAGCGCTATCCGCAGGCGACGGTGAAAATGCGCCAGTGGGATTACGACTCGCTGGACGCGATTACGCGTGGCGAGGTGGATTTGGGCTTCACCGGGCGTGAAACGCATCCGCGATCCCGCGAGCTGCTTAAGCTGATGCCGTGGTTTATCGACTACGAAATTCTGTTCAGCGATCGCCCCTGCGTCTATCTGCGCGAGGATCATCCGGCGCTTCAGCAAGAGTGGAATCTGGAGACCTTCCTGCGCTATCCCCATATCAGCATCTTCTGGGAACGCAGCGACACCTGGGCGCTTGATGAGGTGCTAAAGGAGATGGGACGCGAGCGCACGATCGCCATGAGCCTGCCGGGCTTTGAACAGGCGATGTTTATGGCGGCGCAGCCCAACCATCACTATATCGCCACGGCTCCGCACTACTGCCATCACTACAATGAACTCCACCAGCGGAAGCTGATCGCGCTTCCTATTCCCATTGATGAAGCGCAGGCTGAAAAGCTTACCGTTCCCTTCACGCTGATCTGGCATAAACGGAACAGTCATAATCCGAAAATCCTGTGGCTGCGGGAGACCATCAAGGCGCTGTACGGTGCGAGCGATCCAATTTTTGCCTAAGAAAATGTAAAGTTCGGTCCTAAGGCTTCTCTTACTCCCATTTACTGATTAAAACAGGAGTCAAGTTAAGCGATAATCATGTAACCGTTTAACCGATTACGACCATTATCAAGGAGCGAAAAATGGCTACGCACTTTGCAAGAGGGATACTTACGGAAGGACGTCTCGTATCGGCAAGAATTTCTTCAGCCTGTCATACTGAAGCACTCACTCTCCCGGAACACCGCAGGACGCGGTTTTTAGCGTCCAGAGCGCTTCTCGCAGAACTGCTGTTTATGCTGTACGGCACCAGCGAGCTGCCGGATATCATTACCCAACCCGAAGGCCGCCCGGTCTTTGCCGACCCGGATCTCCCTCGTTTTTCGATTGCCTACGCGGGCAATATCATTGGCGTCGCGCTGACCACCGAAGGGGATTGTGGGCTCGATATGGAACTTCAGCGCGCGACGCGCAGCTTCCATGGCGGTAATGCGCATGAAGACTATCCGCTCTCCAGCAATGAGAAGCTGTGGGTCCGCAACCAGAACGACCCTGTCGAAGCCAGAGCCCAGCTCATTACCTTACGTCAGAGCATTCGCAAGCTCTGTGGATGCGCCTCAGACGACGCCAGCCTTCTGCAACTGCTGCCAGGCTCCGGACGTCTTCGTGCCACTCAGGCCACGCTGGTAGAGGCGCTCAGTGACGCAGAGGATGTGCTCATTTGGTCCATTGCGGTTACCCCCGCCATCGAACGCATGAAAATCTGGGAATTTGACAGTCAACAGGGATGGCGTAGCCTTCCTGATGTGCCCGAGCGCGCCAACGAGCCCGCCGCACGCCTGATGCGTTTAACCAGTTTACCGGCAGAAAAAGCATTCACCCTTAGCTGATCCAATCAGGGTCATCATGATGAAACAGGAGTAATCATGTCTGATACGTTGAAAGTCGTTACTTTACTGGGAAGCCTGCGCAAAGGTTCATTTAACGGGATGGTAGCCCGCACGCTGCCACAGCTGGCGCCTGCAGGTATGGAAATTAGCGCCCTGCCGTCTATTGGCGATATTCCGCTGTATGATGCGGATGTCCAGCAGGAAGAAGGGTTCCCGCAGAGCGTTGAGGCGCTGGCCGAACAGATCCACCAGGCCGACGGCGTGGTCATCGTCACGCCAGAGTATAACTACTCGGTTCCGGGTGGCCTGAAGAATGCCATCGACTGGCTGTCCCGTTTACCTGAGCAGCCGCTGTCAGGCAAACCGGTGCTAATCCAGACCAGCTCCATGGGCGCGATTGGCGGCGCGCGCTGCCAGTATCACCTGCGCCAGATCCTGGTATTCCTCGATGCGATGGTGATGAACAAGCCGGAATTTATGGGCGGAGTGATTCAGAATAAGGTCGACCCGCAAACGGGTGAGGTGGTCGATCAGAGCACGCGCGACCATCTCTCTGGCCAGCTGACGGCGTTCGGGGATTATATTAAGCGAGTGAAGGCGTAAGATCATTGCGGCCTGATGCCCTCACCCTGACCCTCTCCCACGGGGAGAGGGAACAAACACTAAAGCCCTTTTCGAAGAAAAGGGCTTACTGTTTATTTGGCGTCAATAAACACAATCTTCAGCACAAACAGCAGCGCCACAACGATGACGCACGGGCTGAGGTCGCGGAAACGACCGGTACCGATCTTCATTACGCAGTAAGAGATAAAGCCCAGCGCGATACCTTCGGTAATTGAGAAGCTGAACGGCATCATCACGGCGGTAATAAACGCCGGCACCGCTTCGGTTAAATCATCCCACTTAACGCGAGACAGGCTGGAGGTCATCAGCACCCCCACGTAGATCAGCGCACCCGCTGCAGCGTACGGAGGCACCATGCCCGCCAGCGGCGAAAGGAAGATCACCAGCAGGAACAGAATACCCACCACAACCGCCGTCAGACCAGTACGGCCACCTACAGAAACCCCGGAAGAGGATTCAATGTAAGCGGTAACAGACGAGGTTCCGATAAATGAGCCGGTCACAGAGGAGATACTGTCCACAAACAGCGCCTGCTTCATGCGCGGGAATTTCCCTTTTTCATCCGCCAGACCCGCTTTGTCGGTCACGCCGATCAGCGTACCGGAGGAGTCGAACAGGTTCACCAGCATGAAGGAGAAAATCACGCCCGCCAGGCCCAGGTTCAGGGAGCCCGCCAGATCGACGTGACCAACAACGGTAGAGATGCTCGGTGGCGCGGAAACGATGCCGTTATAGTGAACGTCGCCCAGCATCCAGCCCAGCAGGGTGGTGACCACGATAGACACCAGCACCGCCGCGTGAATATTGCGGGAAGCCAGGATCGCGATGATAAAGAAGCCCAGCACGCCCAGCAGCACGTTATGAGAGGTCAGGTGACCGATGCTCACCAGCGTATCCGGGTTCGCCACGATAACGCCGGCGTTTTTCAGCCCCATCATACCGATGAACAGACCGATACCGCTGGTGATGCCCACGCGCAGGCTCACAGGAATGTTCGCAATCATCCAGTAACGCACGCGGAAAATGGTCAGCAGCAGCAGACCAACCGCGCCCCAGAAGATGGCGCCCATGCCAACCTGCCACGGCAGACCCATCGCCTGAACGACCACGAACGCGAAGAACGCATTCAGGCCCATCGCCGGCGCCAGCGCAACCGGCAGGTTAGCGAACACACCCATCAGAATGCTGCCAAGGGCCGCAATCAGGCAGGTGGTTACAAAGACGGCGCTGGTATCCATGCCAGCAACGCCCAGAATTTGAGGGTTCACAAAAACGATATAGACCATCGTCAGGAAGGTGGTGAAACCCGCGATCACTTCGGTGCGTGCCGTTGTGCCGTGCTCGCGCAGTTTGAAAACGCGCTCAAGCAGACCCTGACCAGACGTCTGGGTAGTGTGTTGTTGACTCATCATCAATTTCCGAACAAGGAGGGAAAATTCGTCGCTATCCTATACCAAAATGCGACAATAGTGGCGGTTACGTGATACTTTTTTCATTGAATATGCTTATACGGCAACGATTGCGTTTCGGCGAACTGCCGTACGTAAACGTTAAACTGGTTAAAAGGGAAAGGCATGTCCGGAATTGAAGCGGTATTTTTCGACTGCGACGGTACGCTGGTCGACAGTGAGGTCATTTGTTCCCGCGCGTATGTGGCCATGTTCCAGGAATTTGGCATTACGCTGGAACTCGAAGAGGTGTTTAAACGCTTTAAGGGCGTGAAGCTCTACGAGATCATCGACATCATTAACGAAGAACACGGCGTTGTTCTGGAGAAAGCGGCTCTGGAACCGGTGTACCGCGCCGAGGTTGCACGCCTGTTCGACTCCGAGCTGGAGGTTATCTCCGGGGCTAACGCGTTGCTGGATGCGATGACGGTACCGATCTGCGTCGTCTCTAACGGCCCGGTCAGCAAAATGCAGCACTCGCTGGGCAAGCTTGAGATGCTGCACCACTTCCCGGAAAAGCTGTTCAGTGGCTACGATATCCAGCGCTGGAAGCCGGACCCGGCGCTGATGTTCCATGCGGCGAAAGCGATGGGCGTCAACGTAGAGAACTGCATTCTGGTGGATGACTCGTCTGCGGGCGCGCAGTCGGGGATTGATGCGGGAATGGAGGTGTTTTACTTCTGCGCCGACCCGCACAACAAGCCGATCGATCATCCAAAAGTCACGACCTTCACCGATCTGGCGCAGTTGCCCGCTCTGTGGAAGGCGCGCGGGTGGGATATTACTTGCTGAAAAAACAAAGCCGGATGGCGCTAACGCTTATCCGGCCTACAGGGCTAGTAGGGCGGGTAAGCGCTAGTGCCACCCGCCACAAACATTACTCTTTCGGATCTTTACCCGCCAGCAGCTTATCCAGCTCGTCGCCGCCCACGTGACGGAAGTCCTGACCTTTCACGAAGTAGAAAATGTATTCGCAAATGTTCTGGCAGCGGTCGCCGATACGCTCGATGGAGCGCGCGCAGAACAGGGCAGTCAGTACGCTTGGGATCGTACGGGAATCTTCCATCATATAGGTCATCAGCTGACGCACGATGCCTTCATACTCCTGGTCGACCTTCTTGTCTTCACGGTAGATACGCACCGCTTCGTCCAGATCCATACGCGCAAAGGCATCCAGCACGTCGTGCAGCATCTGCACGGTGTGGCGGCCCAGCGACTCCAGGCTCACCAGCAGCGGCTGGTGCTGCTGAGAGAACTTCTCCAGCGCGGTGCGGCAGATTTTATCCGCCACGTCACCAATACGCTCCAGCTCGGCGATGGTTTTGATGATCGCCATCACCAGACGCAGGTCGCTCGCCGTCGGCTGACGTTTCGCGATAATGCGCACGCAGGCCTCGTCGATAGCGACTTCCATCATGTTGACGTTTTTGTCGCCTTCAATGACGCGCTTCGCCAGCTCGCTGTCCTGGTTGTGCATTGCCGTAATTGCATCAGAAAGCTGCTGCTCAACCATGCCACCCATGGTCATCACCTGCGTGCGGATGCTTTCCAGCTCTGCGTTGAACTGGCCTGAAATATGTTTATTAAGATTGAGGTTGTCCATGGTTTCTCCACATGCACTAAGGCAAATCAACCGTAGCGGCCAGTAATATAATCTTCGGTTTGTTTCTTCGCGGGCTTAGTGAACAGATCGTCCGTGTTGCTGAACTCAATCAATTCACCCAGGTACATAAACGCCGTGTGATCGGAACAACGTGCAGCCTGCTGCATGTTATGGGTCACGATAACCACGGTGTAATCCTGCTTCAGCTCGGTGATCAGCTCTTCAATGCGGCCGGTTGAGATCGGGTCCAGCGCTGAACACGGCTCATCCAGCAGCAACACTTCAGGGCGAATCGCAATACCACGCGCAATGCACAGACGCTGCTGCTGACCACCGGAGAGAGAGTAACCGCTCTGGTGCAACTTATCTTTGGTTTCGTTCCATAATGCGGCCTTGGTCAAAGCCCACTGCACGCGCTCGTCCATATCGGCACGGGAGAGCTTTTCAAACAGACGAACGCCAAAGGCGATGTTGTCATAAATGGACATCGGGAACGGTGTGGGTTTCTGGAACACCATCCCCACTTTGGCGCGCAGCAGGGCAATATCCTGAGCCTGGGTCAGAATGTTTTCGCCGTCGAGGATGATTTCCCCTTCAGCGCGCTGCTCCGGATAGAGCGAATACATTTTGTTAAAGGTACGCAGCAGCGTGGATTTCCCACAGCCGGACGGACCGATAAATGCCGTGACCTGGTTCTTGGCGATATCCAGGTTGATGTTCTTCAGGGCATGGAATTTGCCGTAGTAGAAGTTCAAATCACGAACCTGAATCTTACCCGGGGCAGTATCAACCATACTCATTGACTCATTTCCTCATTCGGCGCCGCGAGCTGCCGCGCCGTAAAAAATTAACCGTGTTTCTTCTTCGCGAAAATGACGCGCGCCAGAATGTTCAGCAACAGTACGCAAAGGGTAATGATCAGCACCCCGGCCCAGGCCAGCTGCTGCCATTCCGCGAATGGGCTCATCGCAAATTTAAAGATCGTTACCGGCAGGTTGGCGATCGGCTGCATCATGTCCGTGCTCCAGAACTGATTGGAGAGGGACGTAAACAGCAGCGGCGCCGTTTCACCCGCGATACGCGCAACCGCCAGCAGGATACCGGTCATGATCCCGGAGACCGACGCCTTCAGCGTAATCGCCGAGATCATCTTCCATTTCGGCGTACCCAGCGCATAAGCCGCTTCACGCAGGCTGTCCGGCACCAGTTTCAGCATGTTCTCGGTGGTTCGAATCACAATCGGCACCTGCAGCAGCGCCAGTGCAATCACACCCGCCCAGCCGGAGAAGTGTTCCATCTGCGCCACCACCACGGTGTATACAAACAGACCCACGACGATAGACGGTGCAGACAGCAGAATGTCGTTGATGAAGCGAATGACTTCCGCCAGCCAGGATTTACGACCGTATTCTGCCAGGTAGATGCCCGCCATGATGCCCAGCGGCGTGCCGAAGACCGTCGCCCAGAGGATCAGCAGTCCGCTGCCCGCCAGGGCATTCGCCAGGCCACCACCCGCCGTGTTCGGCGGCGGCGTCATTTCGGTGAACAGCGACAGTGACATTCCGTCAATTCCGCGAACGACCGTCGAGAAGAGGATCCAGACCAGCCAGAACAGGCCGAATGCCATCGTCGCCATAGAGAGCGTCAGGGCAATGCGGTTTTTCATGCGGCGTCTGGCCTGCATTTTACGGCGAGATTCCGCCAGTTCAGCGGTTGCTTGCATTTCGAGAGTAGCCATTAGCGTGCCCCCTCATTTTTAGCGAGACGCATAATCATCAGCTTGGAAATCGCCAGAACAATGAAGGTGATAACGAACAGAATCAGACCCAGCTCCATCAGCGCCGCCACGTGCAGCCCCGATTCCGCTTCCGCAAATTCATTCGCCAGCGCCGAGGTAATACTGTTACCCGGCATGTAGAGCGACGCGCTGTCGAGCTGGTAGGTGTTACCGATGATAAAGGTAACCGCCATGGTTTCACCCAGCGCACGACCTAAGCCCAGCATCACGCCCCCGATCACCCCATTTTTGGTGAACGGAAGGACGATGCGCCAGATCACTTCCCAGGTGGTGCAGCCGATACCGTAGGCCGACTCTTTCATCATCACCGGCGTTTGTTCGAAGACATCGCGCATAACCGCCGCAATGTACGGAATAATCATGATGGCGAGGATCACACCTGCCGCCAGAATGCCAATACCGAAAGCCGGGCCAGAGAACAGGGCCCCCACAAACGGAATGGCAGAAAGAACGTTACCGACCGGTTCCTGGAAGTATGTGGCGAACAGCGGAGCAAAGATGAACAGGCCCCACATGCCGTAGACGATACTTGGAATGGCTGCCAGCAGTTCGATGGCAATACCCAGCGGGCGCCGCAGCCAGCCCGGCGCCAGTTCCGTCAGGAACAGGGCAATACCAAAGCTTACCGGAACCGCAATCAGAAGGGCGATGAACGAGGTCATCAGCGTGCCGTAAATCGGCACCAGGGCACCGTAGATGTCGTTCGGCGCGTCCCACTCTTTGGTCCACAGGAAGGAGAAACCGAATTTCTGGATGCTCGGCCATGAGGAGAAAATCAGAGACACGATAATGCCGCCCAGCAGCAATAGCACAATCAGCGCAGCCAGTTTAACCAGCGCGCTGAAAATCATGTCACCTTTTTTACCCGGAGGGTTAAATGCAGGCTTGGTTGCAGCCATAAATTACTCTTCTGTTTGAGACGTTTTTACGAATATGCCCGGTGGCGCTAACGCTTACCGGGCCTACAGCTTAAACCGTAGGGCGGGTAAGCGCAGCGCCACCCGCCATCTTCGTTAAATATATCCTGTTAGTACAGCGCTTTACCGCTGCTGTCTTTCACGTTGGTTTTCCATGCAGCGCGAATCTGCTCAACCACGTTGTCCGGCAGGGTGGCGTAATCCAGAGCGTTAGCCTGTTTGCCGCCGTTTTTGTATGCCCAGTCGAAGAACTTCAGCACTTCGGTGCCCTGCTCAGGTTTCTTCTGCTCTTTGTGAACCAGGATGAAGGTGGTAGAGGTGATTGGCCATGCACCTTCGCCTTTCTGGTTAGTCAGATCCTGCGCGAACGATTTGCTCCAGTCAGCGCCTTTGGCGGCGTTAGCAAAGTTCTCTTCGGTTGGGCTAACCGGTTTGCCGTCGGCTGAAACCAGTTTGGTGTAGGACAGGTTGTTCTGCTTAGCGTACGCATACTCTACGTAGCCGATGGAGCCAGGCAGACGCTGTACGAACGCGGCGATACCGTCGTTACCTTTACCGCCCAGACCGGTTGGCCAGTTAACGGTAGAGCCGGAGCCGACTTTAGATTTCCACTCTTCGTTCACTTTTGCCAGGTAGCTGGTGAACACGAAAGAGGTACCGGAACCATCCGCGCGGCGAACCACGGCGATGTTCTGAGAAGGCAGCTTCAGGCCTGGGTTGAGTTTGGCGATCGCTTCGTCATCCCATTTTTTGATTTTGCCCAGGTAGATGTCACCCAGGGTTTTGCCGTCCAGCACCAGCTCGCCCGACTTCACGCCCGGCAGGTTGATGGCCAGGACCACGCCACCGATCACGGTCGGGAACTGGAACAGGCCTTCCTGAGCCAGTTTGTCATCAGACAGCGGAGCGTCTGATGCGCCGAAATCAACCGTGTTCGCGGTAATTTGTTTAACGCCACCGGAGGAGCCGATACCCTGATAGTTAACCTTGTTACCGGTTTCTTTCTGGTAGGTATCCGCCCATTTGGCATACACCGGCGCAGGGAAGGTTGCACCAGCGCCAGTCAGGCTTGCTTCTGCAAATACAGAGAACGCGCTCAGAGATAAGGTCGCGGCGACAACAGTTGCGACAGTGGTACGCATAACTTTCATAATGTCTCCTGCAAGATTTTCGTAAATCGTTGTTTAGTGGCTACGATGAGCAAAATAGGACAAACAGGTGACAGATAAATGTACGAATTATGACAGTTTTATGACAATGGAAATTTCACTTAAAAACAAGCAAAATAAATATTATATTTCAATGCATTAGCCACTTTTATGACAAGACGTTTTCAGAAATATTTTCTTTATGTGACACTGAAAAAAGTAGCTGAAGATGACAAATTGTCATTATTAAAAATGAGAAAGGATTGATGAAAAACAAACCAGGCAGGATAAAAAAGCTCCACCCGAAGGTGGAGCCTGAAGGGATTATTCTACGGTAACCGATTTCGCCAGGTTACGCGGCTGGTCAACGTCGGTGCCTTTGATCAGCGCAACGTGATAGGCCAGCAGCTGCAGCGGAACGGTGTAGAAGATGGGTGCAATCACCTCTTCCACATGCGGCATCTCGATGATGTGCATGTTGTCATTGCTGACAAAACCGGCATCTTTGTCGGCGAAGACGTACAGGACACCACCGCGAGCGCGGACTTCTTCGATGTTAGATTTCAGTTTTTCCAGCAGTTCGTTGTTTGGTGCCACAACGATGACCGGCATATCCGCGTCAATCAGCGCCAGCGGGCCGTGTTTCAGCTCGCCTGCCGCATAGGCTTCAGCGTGAATGTAGGAGATCTCTTTCAGCTTCAGCGCGCCTTCCAGCGCAATCGGATACTGATCGCCACGACCCAGGAACAAGGCGTGATGTTTATCAGAGAAGTCTTCCGCCAGCGCTTCAATGCGTTTGTCCTGAGACAGCATCTGCTCAATGCGGCTCGGCAGCGCCTGCAGGCCGTGAACGATGTCGTGCTCAACGGAAGCATCTTCGCCTTTCAGACGCGCCAGCTTCGCCACCAGCATCAGCAGAACGGTCAGCTGCGTGGTAAACGCTTTGGTGGAGGCCACGCCGATTTCGGTGCCTGCTTTGGTCATCAGCGCCAGATCGGATTCACGCACCAGGGAAGAGCCAGGAACGTTGCAGATGGCCAGTGAGCCCAGGTAACCCAGCTCTTTAGAGAGACGCAGCGCGGCAAGCGTGTCCGCCGTTTCGCCAGACTGGGAAAGGGTGATCATCAGGCTGTTACGACGCACCGCAGATTTGCGATAGCGGAATTCAGACGCGATTTCCACATCGCACGGCACGCCCGCCAGGGATTCAAACCAGTAGCGAGAAACCATACCGGAGTTGTAGGAGGTGCCGCAGGCCACGATCTGAATGTGCTCAACCTTGCCGAGCAGTTCGTTCGCGTTTGCACCCAGCTCGCTCAGATCCACTTCACCGTGGCTGATGCGCCCGGTCAGGGTGTTTTTGATGGCGTTTGGCTGCTCGTAAATCTCTTTCTGCATGTAGTGACGGTAAGCGCCTTTATCGCCCGCGTCGTACTGCAGATTCGATTCGATCTCCTGACGTTTCACCTGCTCGCCTTTGGTATCGAACACGGTCACGCTGCGGCGAGTCACTTCCGCGATATCACCCTCTTCGAGGAAGATAAAGCGACGGGTAACCGGCAGGAGCGCCAGCTGGTCAGAAGCGATGAAGTTTTCGCCCATGCCCAGACCGATAACCATCGGGCTACCGGAACGCGCGGCCAGCAGCGTGGACG
This sequence comes from Enterobacter sp. PL_is514, assembly GCF_055816715.1. Lineage (NCBI taxonomy): Bacteria > Pseudomonadati > Pseudomonadota > Gammaproteobacteria > Enterobacterales > Enterobacteriaceae > Enterobacter > Enterobacter sp. PL_is514. Next base: position 71,100 of record NZ_JBVPGN010000022.1, read on the forward strand.
GGTCGCGGGAATCCATGATCACCGTACCGTACGCACCGCGCAGCTGAGGGATAGCACGCAGCACCGCATCACGCAGTGTGCCGCCCTGCTCCAGCTCCCAGTGCACCAGGTGAGCAATCACTTCGGTGTCAGTTTCAGAGACGAAGGTGTAGCCGCGCGCTTTCAGTTCTTCGCGCAGCGGTTCGTGGTTTTCGATAATGCCGTTGTGCACGACCACGATGTGTTCAGACACATGCGGGTGCGCGTTACCTTCAGACGGTTCACCGTGCGTCGCCCAGCGGGTGTGCGCAATACCGGTACCACCGTGCAGCGGATGTTCTTCCGCGGCCTGGGCCAGCATCTGCACTTTTCCGAGACGACGCAGACGGGTCATATGGCCTTCTGCATCGACGACAGCCAGACCGGCTGAGTCGTAACCACGGTATTCCAGACGACGTAAACCTTCGAGAAGGATTTCAGCAATATCACGCTGCGCAACTGCGCCAACAATTCCACACATAATTTTAGATTCCGAATTTAGGCATTATGCCTGCGTTGTCGCTGACCTGTATTTGCCCTTTCCGGGCGCCCCGAGCCTTGTAGAGAGTGGGGTTATTTTTATGGGTACTGCTTGTGGGGGGAGGATTATATTATCCCCTCACCCCGGCCCTCTCCCCAAAGGGGCGAGGGAGAAAAACACCGCACCGAACGATCCCCTCTCCCCTGTGGGGAGAGGGTTAGGGTGAGGGGTAAATCCGTTACTTTTTCTTCACCGGGCGTTTCCAGCCCTGCTTGCTGACCTGCGGAACGCGGCTTAACACCAGCGCGTTCTCGGCCACATCGCGCGTGACGGTTGTTCCGGCGGCAATGGTCACCCCGTTACCCACGGTAACAGGCGCCACCAGCTGCGTATCGGAGCCAACGAACACGTCATCACCGATGATGGTTTTAAACTTATTCGCGCCGTCATAGTTACAGGTAATCGTCCCTGCACCAATATTCACGTTATTGCCAATTTCCGCGTCGCCAAGATAGGTCAGATGACCGGCTTTCGAGCCTTTACCCAGACGCGCTTTTTTCATTTCCACGAAGTTACCCACGTGAGCGCCTTCCAGCAGCTCAGCGCCCGGGCGCAGACGCGCAAACGGGCCGATGGTACAGGCGGCATCCAGACGGGCATCTTCCACCACGCTGTACGGGCTGATTTCGCAGTCGTCACCGATGACGCTGTTTTTAATCACGCAGCCGGTGCCAATTTTGACGCGGTTGCCCAGCGTCACGTTACCCTCGAGGATAACGTTAGTATCAATCTCAACGTCACGCCCGTGAGATAACGAACCACGCAGATCGAAACGCGCCGGATCGCGCAGCATCACGCCCGCCAGCAGCAGTTTTTCGGCCTGCTCGGACTGATAAATACGCTCAAGACGGGAAAGCTGCAGGCGGTTGTTCACACCGTCCGTTTCGCTGATGCGCGCCGGATGAACGGCGGCAATTTCACGCCCTTCGTGGTACGCCATCGCAATGATGTCGGTGATGTAGTATTCACCCTGCGCGTTGTTGTTGTTGAGTTTGGACAGCCAGCGCTTCATATCCGCGCCATTGGCAATCAGGATACCGGTGTTGATCTCCTGAATCTTGCGCTGTTCGTCGCTGGCATCTTTATGCTCAACAATACCCGTGACGTTACCGTTTTCACGGGTGATGCGACCATAACCGCTCGGATCGTCCAGCACGACGGTCAACAAACCGATGCCGCCCTGCGGTTTGGCTGCACGCAGGCGAGTCAGTGTTTCAACGGAGATCAGCGGGACATCGCCGTAGAGCATCAAAATGTCTTCGTCATCCGCAAAGAAAGGCGCTGCCTGCTGCATCGCATGGCCTGTACCCAACTGTTCGGCCTGAAGCACCCAGTTGAGCTTGTCATCGCTCAGCGTCTTTTTAAGCAGATCGCCACCGTGGCCGTAGACCAGGTGGACCTGACTCGCACCCAGTTCATTCGCTGCATCAATGACATGCTGCACCATTGGCTTTCCTGCAAGCGTGTGGAGCACCTTAGGCAGATCGGAATACATGCGGGTCCCTTTGCCTGCGGCAAGGATCACCACGCTCATCGCACTGTTTGACATACGCATCCTGACGGTAGTTTGAGTGAGAAGTAAAAACGTTTGATGCTTAAAATTCTACATCTTTTTCATCATGAATTAAGGCCGAAAAAAAAAGCCAGCCTGGTATCCAGACTGGCTTTTGTGCTTTTCAAGCCGGTGTTACATCGCTTTTTTGGTCAACTCGATAACGCGCAGTTTCGCGATCGCTTTGGCCAGCTCCGCAGACGCCTGAGCGTAATCCACGTCACCATGAGAGCTGCTAATGTGCTCTTCAGCCTTACGCTTCGATTCCAGGGCTCGCGCTTCGTCGAGATCCTGGCCACGGATAGCGGTATCGGCCAGAACGGTCACACTGCCTGGCTGCACTTCAAGAATGCCGCCGGACAGATAGATAAACTCTTCGTGACCGAACTGTTTAACGATGCGGATCATACCAGGCTTAATGGCGGTGAGCAGCGGTGCGTGACCCGGGAAGATACCCAGTTCACCTTCACTACCCGTTACCTGGATTTTCTCGACCAGACCAGAGAACATTTGTTGCTCTGCGCTGACGACGTCCAGGTGGTAAGTCATTGCCATATCACCCTCCGATTAAGGCGTTAAAGTTTTTTGGCTTTTTCCACGGCTTCGTCGATGGAACCAACCATGTAGAACGCCTGCTCCGGCAGGTGATCGTATTCGCCTTCCATGATGCCTTTAAAGCCACGGATGGTGTCTTTCAGGGAAACGTATTTACCCGGAGAACCGGTGAATACTTCCGCAACGAAGAATGGCTGGGACAGGAAGCGCTGGATCTTACGCGCACGTGCTACCACCAGTTTGTCTTCTTCAGACAGTTCATCCATACCCAGGATGGCGATGATGTCTTTCAGTTCCTGGTAACGCTGCAGCAGGGACTGTACGCCACGCGCGGTGTCGTAGTGTTCCTGACCCACAACCAGTGGATCCAGCTGACGGCTGGTGGAGTCCAGCGGGTCAACGGCCGGGTAGATACCCAGAGACGCGATCTGACGGCTCAGTACCACGGTTGCATCTAAGTGCGCAAAGGTGGTGGCTGGTGATGGGTCAGTCAAGTCATCCGCAGGTACGTATACCGCCTGAACGGAGGTGATAGAACCGGTTTTGGTAGAGGTGATACGTTCCTGAAGAACACCCATCTCTTCCGCCAGCGTAGGCTGATAACCTACCGCTGAAGGCATACGACCCAGCAGTGCAGATACTTCCGTACCGGCCAGGGTGTAACGATAGATGTTATCAACGAACAGCAGAACGTCACGGCCTTCGTCACGGAATTTCTCAGCCATAGTCAGACCGGTCAGCGCAACGCGCAGACGGTTTCCTGGTGGCTCGTTCATCTGGCCGTAAACCAGGGATACTTTGTCCAGAACGTTGGAGTCGGTCATTTCGTGGTAGAAGTCGTTACCCTCACGAGTACGTTCACCTACACCCGCAAACACAGAGTAACCGGAGTGCTCGATCGCGATGTTACGGATCAGCTCCATCATGTTTACGGTTTTACCTACGCCCGCACCACCGAACAGACCAACTTTACCGCCCTTCGCGAACGGACACATCAGGTCGATAACTTTGATACCGGTTTCCAGCAGTTCCTGAGAGCTGGACAGCTCTTCGTAGGAAGGTGCCGCGCGGTGGATAGCCCAACGCTCTTCTTCACCGATGTCGCCTTTCATGTCGATTGGTTGACCCAATACGTTCATGATACGACCCAGTGTTGCTTTACCTACCGGGACTTCGATCGGGTGCTCAAGGTCTTTTACTTCCAGACCACGACGCAGACCGTCGGAAGAACCCATCGCGATGGTACGCACGATACCGCCGCCGAGCTGCTGCTGAACTTCCAGCACCAGGCTCTCGTTACCATTCTGTACCTCAAGCGCGTCGTACACGCGTGGTACGGCGTCCTGAGGGAACTCGACGTCCACCACGGCGCCGATTACCTGGACAATCTTTCCAGTAGCCATCTTGAATCCTCTACGTAATTCGTAAACCTGGTTAAACCGCGGCGGCCCCCGAGACGATCTCGGTGAGTTCCTGAGTAATGCTGGCCTGACGAGCTTTGTTGTAAACCAACTGCAGCTCTTTAATCAGGCTGCCGCCATTATCGGTCGCGGCTTTCATCGCCACCATTCGTGCGGCCTGCTCGCTGGCCAGGTTTTCTACAACGCCCTGATAAACCTGAGATTCAACGTAACGACGCAGCAGGGTATCCAGCAGCGGTTTCGGATCGGGTTCATACAGGTAATCCCAGGTTTTTTGCTTCAGCTCGCCATCTTCTGATGCCGGTAACGGCAGCATCTGCGTGAGCGTTGGAACCTGAGACATGGTGTTAATGAATTTGTTGCTGACAACGTACAGTCTGTCCAGACGGCCTTCATCATAAGCCTGCAACATCACTTTAACCGGGCCGATCAGTTCGGACAGGGACGGGTTATCACCCATACCGGTCACCTGAGCGACAATGTTGCCACCAACGGAGTTAAAGAAAGAGACGCCTTTAGAGCCGATCATTGCGATATCGCACTGAACGCCTTTTTCAGACCATGCTTTCATATCCGCCAGCAGTTTTTTGAACAGGTTAATGTTCAAGCCGCCACACAGACCACGGTCGGTCGACACCACCAGGTAGCCCACGCGCTTAACGTCGCGTTCTTCCAGGTAAGGGTGCTTATATTCCAGATTACCGTTTGCAAGGTGACCAATCACTTTGCGCATGGTTTCTGCATAAGGACGGCTGGCCGCCATGCGATCCTGCGATTTACGCATTTTGGAAGCGGCGACCATCTCCATCGCTTTAGTGATCTTTTGCGTGTTCTGGACGCTTGCGATCTTACTACGTATCTCTTTTGCGCCGGCCATGAGCTTCTCCTCAATGCCAGGCGGCTTGTCCTGAGACAAGCCGCCGGACGATTACCAGGATTGGGTTGCTTTGAAGGAATCGAGGATAGCTTTCAGCTTGCCTTCGATTTCGTCGTTATAGCCACCGGTCTGGTTGATCTCTTGCATCAGCGGAGCGTGATCACGGTCGACGTAAGCCAGCAGAGCGGCTTCGAAGCTACCGATTTTCGCCAGTTCCACATCTTCGAGGTAACCGCGTTCAGCCGCGAACAGTACCAGGCCCTGCTGAGCAACAGACATTGGTGCATACTGTTTCTGCTTCAGCAGCTCGGTCACTTTCTGACCGTGGCTCAGCTGTTTACGGGTTGCTTCGTCCAGATCGGATGCGAACTGAGAGAACGCAGCCAGTTCACGATACTGTGCCAGCGCGGTACGGATACCACCGGACAGTTTCTTGATGATCTTGGTCTGAGCAGCACCACCAACACGGGATACGGAGATACCCGGGTTAACTGCCGGACGAATACCGGAGTTAAACAGGTTGGTTTCCAGGAAGATCTGACCATCGGTAATGGAGATTACGTTGGTCGGAACGAACGCAGAAACGTCACCCGCCTGGGTTTCAATGATCGGCAGCGCGGTCAGAGAGCCCGTTTTACCCTTCACTTCACCTTTGGTGAAGTTCTCGACGTATTCCGCGTTAACGCGGGAAGCACGCTCCAGCAGACGAGAGTGGAGGTAGAATACGTCGCCAGGGAACGCTTCACGTCCAGGTGGACGACGGAGCAGCAGGGAAACCTGACGATAAGCAACAGCCTGTTTAGACAGGTCATCGTATACGATCAGTGCATCTTCACCGCGGTCACGGAAGTATTCGCCCATTGCGCAACCGGCGTATGGCGCCAGGTATTGCAGTGCAGCAGATTCAGACGCAGTTGCTACCACAACGATGGTGTTAGACAGTGCGCCGTGCTCTTCCAGTTTACGAACCACGTTAGAAATGGTGGACGCTTTCTGGCCGATGGCCACGTACACGCATTTGATGCCGGAATCACGCTGGTTGATGATGGCGTCGATAGCCATCGCGGTTTTACCGGTCTGACGGTCACCGATGATCAGTTCACGCTGACCACGACCGATTGGAATCATGGCATCAACGGACTTATAACCTGTCTGAACAGGCTGATCTACGGACTGACGGTCGATAACGCCTGGTGCGATAACTTCGATTGGGGAGAAGCCATCGTGCTCAACCGGACCTTTACCGTCGATTGGCGCACCCAGGGTGTTAACAACGCGACCCAGCAGGCCACGGCCAACCGGAACTTCCAGAATACGGCCAGTACACTTAACCTTCATGCCTTCGGCGAGGTCAGCGTATGGACCCATCACAACTGCACCTACGGAGTCGCGCTCCAGGTTCAGTGCGATAGCGTAACGGTTACCCGGCAGGGAAATCATCTCACCCTGCATACAATCGGCCAGGCCGTGGATGCGGATAACACCGTCACTTACAGAAACAATAGTACCTTCGTTGTGAGCTTCACTCACAACACTGAACTGAGCAATGCGCTGCTTGATCAGTTCGCTGATTTCGGTGGAATTCAGTTGCATGCTCCAGTCCCCTTAAGACTGCAAGACGTCTGCAAGGCGTTCAAGACGGCCGCGTACGCTGCCATCAATGACCATATCACCCGAGCGGATGATTACGCCTGCCATTACAGACTTATCGATTTTGCAATTCAGCTTAACTTTGCGTGACAGACGTTTTTCCATCGCGGCGGTGATTTTCGCAAGCTGTTCGTTACTCAGTTCAGTCGCAGAAGTCACTTCAACTTCAGCGGTTGCTTCACTAAGGGCACGTAAGTGCTCAAACTGCTCGAGAACATCCGGGAGCACACGGAGACGACCATTTTCTGCCATCACCTTAATCAGGTTCTGGCCGTTGGCATCCAGTTGCTCTCCGCACACGGCGATAAACGACGCGGCGAGAGTTTCAGGTGCTAACGCACCGGAAAGCAACTCAGCCATTTGTTCGTTTTTCGTCACCTCAGCGGCAAACGCCAGCATATCCTGCCAGCGATCGACATTGTGGTGTTCGACAGCAAAGTCAAAAGCTGCTTTGGCGTAGGGGCGAGCTACCGTAACAAATTCAGACATCAGCCCCTCCCTCCTTACAGTTCAGCGACAAGTTTGTCCACGATGTCGCTGTTAGCAGCTTCATCCACGGAACGTTCGATGATCTTCTCGGCGCCAGCAACAGCCAGAATCGCAACCTGCTTACGCAGTTCTTCACGAGCACGTTTACGCTCAGCATCAATTTCTGCCTGAGCCTGTGTCACGATCTTAGTACGTTCCTGTTCTGCTTCAGCTTTGGCTTCGTCCAGGATCTGCGAACGGCGTTTGTTAGCCTGTTCGATGATTACCTGAGCTTCCGCTTTCGCTTTTTTCAGCTGGTCTGTCGCGTTGGCCTGTGCAAGGTCCAAATCTTTCTTAGCGCGTTCTGCAGAAGCCAGACCGTCAGCAATTTCTTTCTGACGTTTTTCGATGGCAGCCATTAAAGGCGGCCATACATACTTCATGCAGAACCAGACAAAGAGAATAAACGCGATGGCCTGGCCGAGGATTGTTGCGTTCATGTTCACAGCACAATACCTCTTTAATTTCTGTGGCTTAGGGTTTTAAAACTACTACTACGCGACAGCAAACATCACGTACAGACCCAGACCTACAGCGATCATTGGGATAGCATCCACCAGACCCATAACGATAAAGAACTGAGTACGCAGCAGAGGAATCAGATCAGGTTGACGCGCTGCGCCTTCCAGGAATTTGCCCCCGAGGATGCCGATACCGATCGCAGCACCGATAGCCGCCAGACCCATCATCACAGCGGCAGCCATGTACAGCAGATCCATATTCAGGTTTTCCATGACAGTCTCCAGTTTGTTTCAATTAAAACGTAGTAGTGTTGGTAAAAAATCAGTGCTCTTCAGACGCCATCGACAGATAGACGATCGTCAGAACCATGAAGATAAAGGCTTGCAGCGTAATGATCAGGATGTGGAAAATGGCCCACGGCACATTCAGAACCCACTGTGACCACCACGGCAGAAGACCCGCGATCAGAATGAAAATCAGCTCACCCGCATACATGTTGCCGAACAGTCGCAGACCCAGTGAAACAGGTTTGGACAGCAGGCTAACGCCTTCCAGGATCAGGTTGACCGGAATAAACGCCCAGTGGTTGAACGGCTGCAAGGTAAGCTCTTTCACAAAGCCGCTTACGCCTTTCATTTTGATGCTGTAGAAAAGAATCAGGATAAACACGCCCAGCGCCATCGACAGGGTGATGTTCACGTCCGCAGACGGTACAACACGCAGTGCAGGCAGGCCGAAGATGTGCTCGCCGATAAACGGCAGCAGATCGATTGGCAGCAGGTCCATCAGGTTCATCAGGAAGACCCAAACGAACACGGTCAGCGCCAGCGGAGCAATCAGCTTGCTCTTGCCATGGTACATGTCTTTGACGCTGCCATGGACGAAGCCGATGATCATTTCGATGAAGGTCTGGAATTTCCCTGGTACACCGCTGGTCGCTCGTTTAGCAACACCGCGGAACATGGCCAGGAACAGAAGACCCAAAACCACCGAGAAGAACATGGAGTCGATGTTGATCGTCCAGAAGGTGGCCGGGGGGTTATGTGGATCCACCAGCGAGAATGTACGCAGGTCCAGCTGAAGGTTATTCAGATGGTGACCTATGTAATCCTGCGGCGTCATATTTTCTGAAGCCATGATGCCTTTTACCCTTTGTTATTGATTACAGCTGGAGCCAGAACTTGTACCACCAGCACCAAAACCCACGTTGCTATCAGCGGCATGAAGACCACTTTCAAAACCGCCAGCGCCATCACCAGTAGAGCAAAGGTCAGCAACACCTTACACACTTCGCCGAGGGCGAAGGACCAGGCCACGCGGCCTTTGGCGGGTGTATGCGCCTGATGACGCCAGGCAAAAATCATAAACAACACGTTTGGCAGCACAACCGCCAAACCCCCGCACACGGCGGAGATGCCCCAGAAGGGGTCTTTGAGGCTAAACAGCAGTCCACTTGCTATCACAGCCAGAAACTGAACGAACAGAAGCTTACGAGCAACGTTTCTACTCAAGAGCGACACAGACATCACGTTTTTACTCCTGCTCCCTTCGAGGTATGCCGCGTGTCGTATAAAACGTCCTTTAAGGCTCAGAGTCAAGCATCAAAAAGCGGTCAAATTATACGGTGCGCACCCGTGATTTCAAACATTAAGTAGCGAAAAGGTGAATAAATGTTTAAATATTTTTCCCCACCGCTATTTTTTAACTTTCGCTGAAAGCGTCAACCTTCGACCAAAACTGCAAACAGCGCGAAAACGTTGTCGATAAAGCGTGCACGAGATCACAAAACACACATTTGCGATAAGGTTGTATTTATCAAAGGCGCAAATCGCGAAAATTTATCTTTATGAAATTAAACACAAAATGTCGCAACTATTTTCAAAACAGCCCAGTACACAATAAAAACCTTTTATTGACATTCTTAATAAATAATTAACTTTACGTTCTGGTTACCGCCTTCCACTTTTAGCAGACTTATATTTTCACAGATGACTATCTTCTAGGTGAATAATAGGCGCTACGTTAAACGGAAGAAAAACCTTAGTGAAGCAGAGGTTAAAAGCTCCCCGATAAAACCCCGGTAGTTGTGCTGTTTTTTAACATGATAAGAACAGCACGAATTCCACATTTTTTATTAATTTTTTAAAAATTGTTTGGCTTAATTATCACCAGATGACGTTCACCTTCGAGCTGAGGAATCTGTAATTTCTCAATAGACTCGACAGCAAAACCGTCTGGAAGCTGTTCAATCTCATCGCCTGGCAACTGCCCTTTCAGCGCATAAAAGCGGCCGTTCTCCGCAGGCAAGTGCTTACACCAGCTCACCATGTCATTGAGCGAAGCAAAGGCGCGGCTGATAACCCCGTCAAACGGCGGCTCTGCCGGGAATTCCTCTACCCTGCTCTGCACGGGCGTGATGTTCTCAAGCTTCAGCTCATGCTGTACCTGACGTAAAAAGCGCACGCGCTTGCCAAGGCTGTCCAGCAGCGTGAAATGGCTCTCAGGGCGAACAATCGACAGCGGAACGCCCGGTAAACCTGGACCCGTACCCACGTCGATGAAACGCTCACCTTTCAACCAGGGGGCAACCACGATGCTATCGAGTATATGGCGAACGAGCATCTCGTTGGGGTCGCGAACAGACGTCAGGTTGTACGCTTTGTTCCATTTGTTCAGCATATCGACATAGGCCACCAGCTGATTTTTCTGGTGATCGGTGAGCGAAATACCTGCCTGATCCAGCAGACGAGAGAGTTTGTTGAGCACGGTGAATACCTGTTTAGAGATTTTTCGCCCGGTGGCGCTGCCGCTTACCGGGCCTACGAATAAGTAGGGCGGGTAAGCGAAGCGCCACCCGCCAAAAGCAATGTCAATTACGCGCTGCGGCGCAACATACCTTGCTTTTTCAGCCAGACCAGCAGGATCGAAATCGCCGCAGGGGTAACCCCCGAGATGCGGGACGCCTGACCGATCGACACCGGTTTGTGATCGTTCAGCTTGGCGATCACTTCGTTAGAAAGACCCGTCACCTGGCGGTAGTCCAGCATTTCCGGCAGCAGCGTGTTTTCGTTGCGTTGCTGTTTTTCGATCTCATCCTGCTGACGCGCGATGTAACCTTCGTACTTCACCTGGATCTCAACCTGCTCTGCCGCTTCAGCGTCTTCCAGGCCCGGCGCGAACGCGGTCAGTTTGACCAGGTTCTCGTAGGTGACTTCAGGACGGCGCAGCAGATCTTCCCCGCTGGCCTCGCGCGACAGCGGCGCTGTTAAGTGAGCGTTTACTTCGGCAGCAGTTTCCGCCTGCGGATTCACCCAGGTGGTTTTCAGGCGCTGACGTTCCTGTTCAATGCGTTCCAGCTTCTCGTTGAAGCGCGCCCAGCGTTCGTCATCGACCAGACCGAGTTCACGGCCCATTTCGGTCAGACGCAGGTCGGCGTTATCTTCACGCAGCATCAGGCGATATTCCGCGCGAGAGGTAAACATACGGTACGGTTCTTTGGTACCCAGCGTGCAGAGATCGTCAACCAGCACGCCCAGATACGCCTGAGAACGGCCTGGTGCCCAGCCTTCTTTCTCAGCAGAGAAGCGCGCGGCGTTCAGACCGGCAAGCAGACCCTGTGCAGCCGCTTCTTCGTAGCCGGTGGTGCCGTTAATCTGACCCGCGAAGAACAGACCGTGGATGAATTTGCTTTCCAGGGTTGGCTTCAGGTCACGCGGATCGAAGAAATCGTACTCAATAGCGTAGCCGGGGCGAACGATTTTCGCATTCTCCATCCCCTGCATTGAGCGAACAATTTGCATCTGCACATCAAACGGCAGGCTGGTGGAGATGCCGTTCGGGTAAATTTCGTTCGAGGTCAGCCCTTCCGGCTCCAGGAAGATCTGGTGCTGGTTACGATCGGCAAAGCGCATCACTTTGTCTTCGATCGACGGACAGTAGCGTGGACCGATCCCTTCGATCACGCCAGCATACATGGGGCTACGATCGAGGTTATTGCGGATCACGTCATGGGTTTTCTCGTTGGTATGCGTGATGTAGCACGGTACCTGCTGCGGATGCTGTGCCGCATTGCCCATGAACGAGAAGACCGGCATTGGGTTATCACCGTGCTGTTGCGCCAGCACGCTGAAATCAATGGTGCGCGCATCAATACGCGGCGGCGTGCCTGTTTTCAGGCGGCTAACGCGCAGCGGCAGTTCGCGCAGACGACGAGACAGTGGAATAGACGGCGGATCGCCAGCACGGCCACCGCTGTAGTTATCCAGACCGATATGAATTTTACCGTCCAGGAATGTGCCCACGGTCAGCACCACGGCTTTCGCGCGGAATTTGAGGCCCATCTGGGTCACGGCACCCACGACGCGATCGTTCTCAACGATAAGATCTTCAACCGCCTGCTGGAAGATCATCAGGTTCGGCTGGTTCTCCAGGGCGGTACGCACCGCCTGACGGTAAAGTACGCGGTCTGCCTGAGCACGGGTCGCACGGACAGCGGGGCCTTTACTCGCGTTTAGTATCCTAAACTGGATGCCAGCCCGATCGATCGCTTTCGCCATCAGGCCGCCAAGTGCATCCACTTCTTTTACCAGGTGTCCTTTCCCAATGCCGCCAATCGCCGGATTACAGGACATTTGTCCCAGCGTGTCGATATTGTGTGTCAAAAGCAGGGTCTGCTGACCCATTCGCGCTGCGGCCATTGCGGCCTCAGTGCCTGCGTGACCCCCGCCAATGATGATGACGTCAAAAGGATCCTGATAAAACATGGTGGTCTGCCTCGCGTAAAGCGGTATGAAAATGGATTGAAGCCCGGGCCGTGGATTCTACTCAACTTTAGTCTTTCGAGAAAGCATTGGGATCCTGGGCTATTAAAAAGAAGATCTTTTTATTTAGAGATCTGTTCTATTGTGATCTCTTATTAGGATCGCGAACCTGTGTGGATAAGTCCGATCTCATAAAGAAGATCATGCAGTTAGAAAGGATCGTTTGCTGTGAATGATCGGTGATCCTGGACCGTATAAGCTGGGATCAGATCGCGACTTTATGCACAGGCCAAAAACAACGCTACGGTTGTTCTTTGGATAACTACGGGTTAATACGAGCTTTTAACCAGAGTTATCCACATCTGTTCGCGCGATCTTTAATCGTTTTTGAGTAAATTTTTCCATTCCGCGAGCCAGATCTCGGCTGGATCCTCCGGAATGTCATGATCGAGGATGTTGATCTTGAGCGTTTCACCCAGCTGTTTTGCTCCGCAGGAGGTGACAGCGGCTTCGACTTTCTCTATTGCCCCGCAAAAGGTGTCATATTCGCGACTGCCGATCCCCACTGCGCCAAAACGGACGTTTGACAGGTCGGGCTGCTGTTCCAGCAGTTCGTCATATAAAGGTTGCAGGTTATCCGGCAGATCGCCCGCGCCGTGCGTGGAGGTGATCAGCAGCCAGACCCCGTCAGTCGGGAGATCTTCCAGCAACGGGCCGTGCAGGGTTTCCGTGGAAAAGCCCGCATCTTCCAGCTTTTCAGCCAGATGTTCCGCTACGTATTCCGCACCACCAAGGGTGCTGCCGCTGATAAGGGTAATGTCCGCCATTGATCGCTCGCCTGGATAAAGAGAAGGCCATTGTACGCTGTGAGCGAGCTGGGATCTACCTGTGGAAAATGTGGGAATGAATTTGCCCGATCACGGACGGATGGTACGCATGATCGGGTTTTGCAGGGAGATCAGGGTCTCGGTGGACTGAATTTCATCGATTGTTTGGATCTTGTTGATAAGTACCTGCTGAAGGGCGTCGATGGATCGGCACATGACTTTAATAAAGATGCTGTAGTGCCCGGTGGTGTAATACGCCTCGGTGACTTCATCCAGCGCGTTTAGCCTCGCCAGGGCGGAAGGATAGTCTTTGGCGCTTTTAAGAATGATGCCGATGAAGCAGCAGACGTCATAACCCAGATGTTTAGGACTGACGTCAATGCGTGCGCCGGTAATGATCCCCGCCTGCTTCATCTTCTCTACGCGAACGTGAATGGTTCCCGGGCTGACGCCAAACTGTTTCGCCAGTTCGGCGTAGGCGGTACGGGCATTGGCCATTAACGCCTCCAGAATGCCGCGGTCGAGATTGTCGATCTGATAATTTTCCATAGCTTTTTCTTATGAAGATTAATGAATCACTCTATTCTAGCGTTTAATTTTATCGAATCAAAAGTGAAGGTGGCTTTTTGTTGATGAGTTATTGAATGTGATGCCATTTCTGTTGCTTAATCAATATCAACAGGACGCAGGAGTATAAATAATGAAAACCGCTTACATCGCAAAACAACGCCAGATCAGTTTCGTTAAATCCCATTTTTCCCGCCAGCTGGAAGATAAACTTGGGCTAATTGAAGTCCAGGCGCCGATTCTAAGCCGCGTGGGTGACGGGACCCAGGATAACTTGTCTGGATGCGAAAAAGCGGTACAGGTGAAAGTGAAAACACTGCCAGACGCCCAGTTCGAAGTGGTTCATTCACTGGCGAAGTGGAAGCGTCAAACCCTGGGGCAACACGACTTCAGCGCGGGCGAAGGGCTCTACACGCACATGAAAGCCCTTCGCCCCGATGAAGACCGCCTCACCCCAATTCACTCTGTCTATGTTGACCAGTGGGACTGGGAGCGCGTAATGGGTGACGGCGAGCGCCACGTCGGCACGCTGAAATCCACCGTTGAGGCGATCTACGCCGGGATCAAAGCGACCGAAGCGGCCGTGAGCAAAGAGTTTGGTCTGGTACCGTTCCTGCCGGATACGATCCACTTTGTGCACAGCCAGGAATTGCTGGCCCGCTTCCCGGATCTGGATGCCAAAGGCCGTGAACGTGCGATTGCTAAAGAGCTGGGCGCGGTATTTCTGATTGGGATCGGCGGCAAACTGTCTGATGGCAAACGCCACGACGTTCGCGCGCCGGATTATGATGACTGGAGCACTGCGGGTGAGGGCGAGTTTGCCGGGCTGAACGGCGATATTCTGGTCTGGAACCCGGTACTGGAAGACGCATTCGAGCTTTCTTCTATGGGGATCCGCGTGGATGCTGACGCGCTGAAGCGCCAGCTGGCGGTCACCGGTGATGAAGATCGTCTCAAACTCGAGTGGCACCAGGCGCTGCTGCGCGGTGAAATGCCGCAGACGATTGGCGGCGGTATCGGCCAGTCCCGTCTGACCATGCTGCTGCTGCAATTACCCCATATCGGTCAGGTTCAGTGTGGCGTATGGCCGCAGCAGGTACGTGAAAGCGTCGGCTCTCTTCTGTAATTAACGCTGCCAGCGTCTGAGCAGGCGGCTACGCAGCCCGGTATCAAAGCGCCAGATATGATCGAAGATGCGCATGATGCCGGGTTTTCCATGGGCGGACATTGCCACCGCATGAAAACGGTGCTGATGCACCCGCTGTAACTCCTTCACCTTATTCACCACGTCATCCGGCAGCCGCTGGGCAATAAAATCGGAAATCACCACCGCGTCGGCGTCGTACCAGTCGCCGCCCTGCATACGCTCCACAATGCTGCGAAAGCAGCTGGCCAG
This sequence comes from Enterobacter sp. PL_is514, assembly GCF_055816715.1. Lineage (NCBI taxonomy): Bacteria > Pseudomonadati > Pseudomonadota > Gammaproteobacteria > Enterobacterales > Enterobacteriaceae > Enterobacter > Enterobacter sp. PL_is514. Next base: position 86,254 of record NZ_JBVPGN010000022.1, read on the forward strand.
ATCCGTGCCGCCGCGAAAACGCTGGCTCAGGAAGCGGATTGCCTGCTCGATCCCCTGCTGGTTCGTCAGCTCATACCCTACGACTTCACTGGAGAACAGCATGATGAAGCAACGACGGCGATCGGCGAGCGCCACGCGCATCAGCGCCAGACAAAAGGCTTTTGCACACTGCTCGTTAAACCCGCCCATCGATCCGGACGTATCCACGCAAACGATGAAGGGCCCGCGCGGCTGTTCATCAAAATCCTGATGAACGACCGGCCGCTGGCTGATTTTCTCTCGCCAGGCTTCGCCGTGCAGCCGGTAGGTGAGAAGCTGTTTTTCCACCAGCCGACGGTAAAACTCATACTCCAGCTCGGTCATCCCCAGCGTGCTCAGCTCCGTGGGCAGCAGACGCAAAATATCATCGCTCTGCTGGAGCCCGTCGACCTGCTCCGGTACGGTGGCCGGTTCACGCACCAGGGTGCGGAAGGTTTCCATCGGGGCGTCTTTCTTTGGAACCGACTTTGCCTCTCTTGAGCGTCCCAGCTGTTCTGCAAGCTTCATCAGCTCGGGCTGCTGCGTCAGAAAATCGCCGTACTTGACGATCAGCTGATAGTCCCCGCGCCTGAGCTGGCCTGCGCTCATATCCCAGAGACGCCCAGCGGCGTTTTCATTCTCCACCAGCACCTGTTCTAACTGGCCGCTCAGGGTCATTCGTTCCTGAACTTCACTAAGCAGCTGTTCGCGCTCTTCATCCAGCAGCTGCTGGTTTAGCGTCGTGGCCTGCACCACCAGGCTGAGGCGCCAGCGCTGTAAGAAGAGGGTGTGCAGCGCCGGGGTAAAAGTGGCGTTATCCGTGACCAGCGCCCGCGCCTGGCTGGCAAACGGGGAGTGGACCTTGTCGAGCAACGTCAAGGTTTGCGGAAGATGGACGATAAACTGCGGCGTGGAGAGCCGCTGGCACTGCTGATAGCAGGCCACCTCTTCCGTTAACTCAGGCGGAACTTCGGTCTCCCTGAACCGCTGACGCAAATTTTCGCGCCAGCGCGGAAGATCGTCCGTCATCGCCTTTTTGAGCTTCGGAAATTTTTCAAAGAAGGCTGCCAGCTGCGGTGACGCCAGAAGTGTTATGACCACCTCTTCGATCAACCCCTCCTCGCTGACGGCCAGCATAACGTTAAGCGTATCCAGGGTTAGCATTGACGCGCCTGTTTGATCTGCGCGCTGACGTCCTGCAGGCTGGCTTCGATGCGGCCTAACCAGTCGCTATGAATAAAGAGGCACTTTTGCTGCTCGCTAAAGCGGGTATGCTGCTGGTGCCATTCCGTATCCAGCGCTTCCAGCTGCTGCTTAATCTCTTCCGGTACGCTGTCCGAGGCGGTGCCCGGCAGCGCCAGACGCGAGCCCTGCAGGCTGACGTCGCGGATCACCAGATGCTGGCTGCTGTCCACTTCCATATTCAGCGGCTGCGCGAAGCCGATGCCGTTGAGCTTGCCGCGGATCTCTCCCCCCTTATCCAGCCACTGCGCCAGCGCCTCGCGCTCAATCGTAATGTGTACCACCTGCATATCATGCAGTTTGAGCGGCTGCTGGAGCAGCAGCGTGAGCGTTGCGCCGGTCAGATCGGCAGGAAGCTCATAGTGCGGCTTGCGGGCAAACATGCCTCCAAGGCGATTCACTTTCAGCGCGGTTTTATCACTTTGCTGCTGCTGGAGCTGGATGCGCCGCTGGGCAATCGCCCCCAGCTGGTTGAGCATCGCCTGCTGCCCCCAGGCGTGTCCGGTCATCAAAACGTCAAGCTGCTGCTGCATCAGATTCATGCCTTCCGCGTCGTGCCAGAGGCAATCTTTCAGCAGGATCAGATCGATGGGGGCAACGGCATCGCGGCCGCTAAACAGGGCGCTGGCCTGCAGGAGGCGGATCGCTTTTTTCCAGCGACGATCGGAGACATAGGGTGCCGAAGGGAGGAGATCTAGCTGCTGACGCAGCAGATAGATCAGCTCGAATACGGCATCAGGCAGTTTGATTTTGCTGATATCCTGCTGCCACTGGTAATACTCCTCATCCGTCACCTGCAGCGAAGCGGATACCGGGTTTTCACTCTCATCCTGCTGGCTCACCAGCATGGAGCGGAAGTTTGATTTGTCCTGCACTTTGTCCAGCCACAGGCGGATGAGCATACGGTCATACAGCGCTTCCAGACTGCTGTCGGCCTCGGGCAGTTCGTTAGAGGCGGCCACCAGCAGGCGCATCGGGATTTTCTCTTCACTGGCGCCGTTGCGGAACCGACGTTCGTTTATCGCCGTGAGCAGGGTGTTAAGAATGGCCGGTCCCGCTTTCCAGATCTCATCGAGAAAGACAATCTCAGCCTCAGGCAGATACCCCGCCGTCAAACGCTCATAGCGCCCTTCATCTTTCAGCGCCTGAATAGAGAGGGGGCCAAACACTTCTTCAGGGGTGGAAAAGCGGGTCATGAGATATTCGAAGGCGCGGGCATTCTGAAAAGCAAATTTTAGCCTGCGGGCAATCAGGCTTTTGGCAATGCCCGGCGGTCCCAGCAAAAACACGCTTTCACCGCTCAGCGCCGCCAGTAAACAGAGGCGAATGGCGTGGCTACGCTCGAAAAGGCCTTTCTCCAGCGCGCTGCTGAGGCGGGAAATTCTTTCTGCTAATAAATGTGAGTGAGCCATAATAGTTTTGCATCCTTTCGCCGTCGTGGCGGCCAATTGAAGCGAGTATAGACGTTTCAGTCAGGGCTGGTAATAGACTGAAGTGCGGCGCAATTTTCTTTGCGCTACATTAATGCGGTTGCATTTAGGGGTACGATTTTGCAATGAATCGTGCATACTGTGCGCTTTTTGTGGGCCAAGGGACCAGGAACACATTTGTTATTTAAACGAAAAGACTAGTCTATGAGCACTGATAATAAGCAATCATTACCCGCAATAACGCTTGCGGCGATCGGGGTTGTCTACGGTGATATTGGCACCAGCCCGCTTTATACGCTTCGTGAATGTCTGTCCGGCCAGTTTGGCTTTGGTGTTGAACGCGATGCCGTGTTTGGCTTCCTGTCCCTCATTTTCTGGCTGCTGATCCTGGTGGTTTCCGTTAAGTATCTCTCCTTCGTTATGCGTGCTGATAACGCAGGTGAAGGCGGGATCCTGACCCTGATGTCTCTTGCCGGGCGCAATACCTCGGCCAGAATGACCTCAGTGCTGGTCATTATCGGCCTGATTGGGGGCAGTTTCTTCTACGGAGAGGTGGTTATCACGCCCGCTATTTCGGTGCTGTCGGCGATAGAGGGGCTGGAGATTATCGCTCCACAACTTGATTCATGGGTGGTTCCGCTGGCCATTATTGTCCTGACGCTGCTGTTCATGATCCAGAAGCACGGTACCGGGCTGGTGGGCAAACTGTTTGCACCGATTATGCTGGCCTGGTTCCTGATCCTGGCGGCGCTTGGTTTGCGCAGCATTATCGCGAACCCGGAAGTGCTGCAGGCGCTGAATCCCTACTGGGCCGTGCATTTCTTCCTCGAATACAAAGTGGTTTCCTTTGTGGCGCTGGGTGCCGTGGTGCTCTCCATCACCGGTGTGGAAGCGCTGTATGCTGATATGGGTCACTTCGGGAAACTGCCTATCCGCGTGGCATGGTTTATTGTGGTGCTCCCGTCGCTGGTGCTGAACTACTTCGGTCAGGGGGCGCTGCTGCTTAAAAACCCGGAAGCGATCAAGAACCCGTTCTTCCTGCTGGCGCCTGACTGGGCGCTGGTACCGATGCTGATCCTGGCGACGCTGGCGACCGTCATTGCCTCTCAGGCGGTGATCTCCGGCGTGTTTTCTCTGACGCGCCAGGCCGTGCGTCTGGGGTATCTCTCACCGATGCGCATCATCCATACCTCAGAGATGGAGTCGGGTCAGATCTACATCCCGTTCATTAACTGGCTGCTCTATTTCGCTGTGGTCATTGTTATCGTCAGCTTCGAGCACTCCAGTAACCTGGCGGCGGCGTACGGTATTGCGGTAACCGGTACGATGGTGCTGACGTCGCTTCTCTCCACCACGGTGGCGTACCGAAACTGGCACTGGAATAAATTCCTCGTGGCGATGATTCTGGTGGGCTTCCTGTGCATCGACGTGCCGCTGTTCTCTGCGAACCTCGACAAGATTGTCTCCGGAGGCTGGCTGCCGCTGACGCTGGGTCTGGTGATGTTTATTGTCATGACCACCTGGAAAAGCGAGCGTTTCCGCCTGCTGCGCCGCATGCACGAGCACGGGAATTCTCTGGAGGCGATGATCGCTTCTCTGGAGAAATCTCCGCCGGTCCGCGTGCCGGGTACCGCGGTATACATGTCTCGCGCGCTGAATGTTATTCCGTTCGCGCTGATGCATAACCTCAAGCACAACAAAGTGCTGCACGAGCGCGTGATCCTGCTGACGCTGCGCACCGAAGATGCGCCGTATGTTCATAACGTCCGCCGCGTGCAGATTGAGCAGCTGTCGCCGACTTTCTGGCGCGTAGTGGCAAGCTACGGCTGGCGTGAAACGCCAAACGTGGAAGAGGTGTTCCACCGCTGCGGCCTGGAAGGGCTGAGCTGTCGGATGATGGAAACATCGTTCTTTATGTCGCACGAGTCGCTGATTATCGGCAAGCGCCCGTGGTATCTGCGCCTGCGCGGCAAGCTATACCTCATCCTGCAGCGTAATGCCCTGCGTGCGCCTGACCAGTTTGAGATCCCGCCTAACCGCGTGATTGAGCTGGGAACGCAGGTCGAGATTTAAGTCTTTGTGCGGCCTGATGCCCTCACCCCGCCCCTCTCCCACAGGGAGAGGGCGCAAACATAAAAAACGGTAACCAGGGGGTTACCGTTTTGCATTTACCTCCACGCCATTTCACTTAGCGAAACGTTTCGACGTCGATCACAAATCTGTTACGTCATGATGGTTTTCTGAACATTTCTGGGGCTACACTACTTTTAGCGAAACGTTTCGCTAGTGGAGCAAGAAAATGAAGAAAGGCACTGTACTCAACTCAGAAATCTCATCGGTTATTTCCCGTCTTGGGCATACCGATACGCTGGTGGTTTGCGATGCAGGCTTACCGGTTCCGCGCAGCACAACCCGTATCGATATGGCGTTAACGCAGGGCGTACCTTCGTTTATGCAGGTACTGGACGTGGTGACCGCGGAGATGCAGGTTGAGGCGGTCATTCTCGCGGCGGAAATCAAACAACATAATCCGCAACTCCACGAAACGTTGCTCAGCCACCTTGAGCAGCTGCAACAACACCAGGGAAATACCATAGAAATTCGTTACACAACGCACGAACAATTCAAACAACAAACCGCAGACAGTCAGGCGGTGATTCGCAGCGGGGAGTGTTCCCCGTATGCGAATATCATTCTCTGTGCTGGCGTCACCTTCTGAGGCCATCATGGACGCATTACTGCAACTTAAAGGGATCGATAAGTCGTTCCCGGGCGTAAAAGCCCTCTCCGGCGCGGCGCTGAACGTCTACCCCGGGCGCGTCATGGCGCTGGTGGGCGAAAACGGCGCCGGCAAATCCACCATGATGAAAGTGCTGACCGGTATCTACCAACGCGATGCCGGTTCACTCCTTTGGTTGGGTAAAGAGACCACCTTCACTGGCCCGAAATCCTCTCAGGAAGCGGGCATCGGTATTATTCACCAGGAGCTGAACCTCATCCCGCAGCTCACCATTGCGGAAAACATCTTCCTCGGCCGCGAGTTTGTGAACCGCTTCGGTAAGATCGACTGGAAAACCATGTATGCCGAAGCGGACAAGCTGCTGGCGAAGCTGAACCTGCGCTTTAAGAGCGACCGCCTGGTGGGCGATCTCTCCATCGGCGATCAGCAGATGGTGGAAATCGCGAAGGTGCTGAGCTTCGAGTCGAAGGTCATCATTATGGATGAACCGACCGACGCCCTGACCGATACCGAAACCGAATCCCTGTTCCGCGTTATCCGCGAGCTGAAATCGCAGGGGCGCGGGATTGTCTATATCTCTCACCGTATGAAAGAGATCTTCGAAATCTGCGATGACGTCACCGTTTTCCGCGACGGGCAGTTTATTGCCGAGCGCGAAGTGGCGACGCTGACTGAAGATACGCTCATCGAAATGATGGTGGGACGTAAGCTCGAAGATCAGTACCCGCATCTGGATAAAGCGCCGGGTGAGATCCGCCTGAAGGTGGACAACCTCTGCGGTCCGGGTGTGAACGACGTGACCTTCACCCTGCGCCAGGGCGAGATCCTGGGCGTAGCGGGCCTGATGGGGGCGGGACGTACCGAGCTGATGAAAGTGTTGTACGGCGCACTGCCGCGTACCAGCGGTTATGTCACCCTCGACGGCCATGAAGTGGTCACCCGCTCTCCGCAGGATGGTCTGGCGAACGGCATCGTCTATATCTCCGAAGACCGCAAACGCGACGGCCTGGTGCTGGGGATGTCAGTAAAAGAGAACATGTCCCTGACCGCGCTGCGCTATTTCAGCCACAGCGGTGGCAGCCTGAAGCATAAAGACGAGCAGCAGGCGGTGAGCGATTTTATCCGCCTCTTTAACGTCAAAACCCCGTCGATGGAGCAGGCGATTGGCCTGTTGTCCGGCGGGAATCAGCAGAAAGTGGCGATTGCGCGCGGGCTGATGACGCGTCCGAAAGTGTTGATCCTCGACGAGCCAACCCGCGGCGTAGACGTGGGGGCGAAGAAAGAGATCTATCAGCTGATTAACCAGTTTAAGGCCGACGGTCTGAGCATCATTCTGGTCTCTTCCGAGATGCCAGAAGTATTAGGCATGAGCGATCGCATTATCGTCATGCATGAAGGGCATCTCGGCGGTGAATTCACTCGCGAGCAGGCCACCCAGGAAGTTCTGATGGCTGCCGCTGTGGGCAAGCTTAATCGCGTGAATCAGGAGTAAGAAGATGACTACCCAGGCTGTTTCTGGTCGCCGCTATTTCACAAAGGCGTGGCTGATGGAGCAAAAATCGCTAATTGCCCTGCTGGTGCTGATCGCGATTGTGTCGACCATGAGCCCGAATTTCTTCACCGTTAATAACCTGTTCAATATTCTGCAGCAGACGTCGGTGAACGCCATTATGGCGGTCGGCATGACGCTGGTGATTCTGACCTCAGGTATCGATCTGTCCGTCGGTTCCCTGCTGGCGCTCACCGGCGCGATCGCCGCTTCGATTGTCGGCATTGAAGTCAACGCGCTGGTGGCCGTGGCCGCTGCCCTGGCGGCAGGTGCGGCGATAGGCGCCGTCACCGGCGTGATTGTGGCAAAAGGCCGCGTTCAGGCGTTCATCGCGACGCTGGTGATGATGCTGCTGCTGCGCGGGGTGACCATGGTTTATACCAACGGCAGCCCGGTCAATACCGGCTTTACCGATAACGCCGATCTGTTTGGCTGGTTCGGTATCGGTCGCCCGCTGGGTGTCCCGACCCCGGTATGGATCATGGCTATCGTCTTCCTGGCGGCGTGGTACATGCTGCATCACACTCGTCTGGGCCGTTATATCTATGCGCTGGGCGGTAACGAAGCGGCAACGCGCCTGTCCGGTATCAGCGTTAATAAAGTCAAAATTATCGTTTACTCCCTGTGCGGTCTGCTGGCGTCACTGGCAGGCATTATCGAAGTGGCGCGCCTCTCCTCCGCGCAGCCAACGGCGGGTACGGGGTATGAGCTGGACGCCATTGCGGCAGTGGTTCTGGGCGGTACGAGTCTTGCGGGCGGTAAAGGTCGCATTGTTGGGACATTGATCGGCGCACTGATCCTCGGTTTCCTGAATAATGGTTTGAATTTGTTAGGTGTTTCCTCCTATTACCAGATGATCGTTAAGGCAGTGGTGATTTTGCTGGCGGTACTGGTAGACAACAAAAAACAGTAACTGACGACACTACAGGACATCTTAGATATGAACATGAAAAAACTGGCTACCCTGGTTTCTGCTGTCGCGCTGAGCGCAACCGTAAGTGCTAACGCCATGGCGAAAGACACCATCGCGCTGGTTGTCTCTACCCTGAACAACCCGTTCTTCGTCTCTCTGAAGGATGGCGCGCAGAAAGAAGCGGACAAACTGGGCTACAACCTGGTGGTTCTGGATTCACAGAACAACCCGGCGAAAGAGCTGGCTAACGTTCAGGACTTAACCGTTCGCGGCACCAAAATTCTGCTGATCAACCCAACCGATTCTGATGCCGTAGGCAACGCCGTGAAGATGGCAAACCAGGCGAAGATCCCGGTAATCACCCTGGACCGTCAGGCAACCAAAGGCGAAGTTGTGAGCCATATTGCGTCTGATAACGTGCTGGGCGGTAAAATCGCGGGTGATTACATCGCGAAGAAAGCCGGTGAAGGCGCGAAAGTTATCGAACTGCAGGGGATTGCCGGTACGTCTGCCGCCCGCGAGCGTGGCGAAGGCTTCCAGCAGGCGGTTGCAGCGCATAAATTCAACGTACTGGCCAGTCAGCCTGCGGACTTCGACCGTACTAAAGGTCTGAACGTCATGCAGAACCTTCTGACCGCGCACCCTGACGTGCAGGCAGTATTCGCGCAGAACGACGAAATGGCGCTGGGCGCGCTGCGTGCCCTGCAGACCGCTGGTAAATCTGATGTGATGGTTGTCGGATTTGACGGCACGCCGGATGGTGAAAAAGCAGTAAACGATGGCAAACTGGCAGCGACCATTGCTCAGCTGCCTGAGCAGATTGGCGCCACTGGCGTTGAAACTGCCGACAAAGTGCTGAAGGGCGAAAAAGTTCAGGCCAAATACCCGGTTGACCTGAAGCTGGTCATCAAGCAGTAAAGGCGAATCAGGCCGTCACGGCGGCCTGAGGGACACCAATAAAGAAAAGTGTGGCATACGCCACCGGGTAACACCGGTGGCGCTCTCTGATGGACAATCCAACCATGAAAACCGCAGGTAACCTCGTCGTCCTTGGCAGTATCAATGCCGATCACATTCTTAACCTTGAATCGTTCCCGACACCGGGCGAAACCGTCACGGGTAACCAGTATCAGGTGGCATTTGGCGGTAAAGGTGCAAACCAGGCCGTTGCTGCCGGTCGCAGCGGGGCAAATATTGCGTTTATCGCCTGCACGGGTGATGACGATACCGGTGAGCGCGTACGCAAGCAGCTGGCGAGCGACAATATCGATATCGCACCGGTCAGCGTTGTTGCAGGGGAATCTACCGGCGTTGCGCTGATTTTCGTCAACGCAGAAGGTGAGAATGTCATCGGTATTCATGCTGGCGCTAACGCGGCGCTGACGACGGAACGCGTAGAAGCGCAACGTGCACTCATCGGCGGAGCGGAAGCCCTGCTGATGCAGCTGGAGTCGCCGGTTGAAAGCGTGCTGGCCGCCGCCAAAATTGCGCATGAAAATCATACCACTGTCGTACTTAATCCGGCCCCTGCCCGTGTATTATCAGACGAGCTGCTGGCGCTGGTGGACATCATCACGCCGAACGAAACCGAAGCCGAAAAGCTGACGGGCATTCGCGTTGAAAACGATGATGATGCCGCGCGAGCCGCGCGTGCGCTGCACGACAAAGGCATCGGAACGGTGATCATCACCCTGGGTAGCCGTGGGGTGTGGGCAAGCGTCAATGGCGAAGGCCGTCGCGTGCCGGGCTTTAAGGTGAAGGCGATTGATACCATTGCAGCGGGAGACACCTTCAATGGTGCACTTGTGACCGCGCTGCTGGAAGGTATGAGAATGGATGACGCTATCCGCTTCGCACACGCTGCCGCAGCGATTGCGGTGACGCGCAAGGGCGCCCAGCCTTCCGTTCCGTGGCGTAAAGAGATCGATGAATTCTTAAGTCAGCAGGGGTAACGCTTGGCCACAATGAAAGATGTCGCCCGCATGGCGGGCGTTTCTACCTCGACGGTCTCTCACGTTATAAACAACGATCGCTTCGTCAGCGAGGCGATTCGGGAGAAAGTCGAAGCGGCGGTAAAAGATCTCAACTATGCGCCGTCTGCGCTGGCGCGCAGCCTTAAGCTCAACCAGACGCGCACCATCGGTATGCTGATCACCGCGAGTACCAACCCCTTTTATTCAGAACTGGTTCGCGGCGTGGAGCGCAGCTGCTTCGAGCGTGGCTACAGCCTGGTGCTGTGCAATACCGAAGGTGACGAGCAGCGCATGAATCGTAACCTGGAAACGCTGATGCAAAAACGCGTCGACGGGCTACTGCTGCTTTGTACCGAAACGCACCAGCCGTCGAAAGAGATCATCCAGCGCTATCCTTCGATTCCCACAGTGATGATGGACTGGGCGCCGTTCGACGGTACCAGCGACCTTATTCAGGATAACTCCCTGCTGGGGGGCGATATGGCCACTCAGTATCTGATCGATAAAGGCTATACCCGCATCGCCTGTATTACCGGCCCGCTGGACAAAACCCCGGCGCGTTTGCGTCTGGAAGGGTATCTCGCCGCGATGGCGCGGGCGGGCCTTTCCGTGCCGGAAGGGTACCGTATTACCGGCGATTTTGAGTTTCACGGTGGTTTTGAAGCGATGCAGACGCTGCTGGCGCAGCCGCAGCGTCCGCAGGCTGTTTTTATCGGCAACGATGCCATGGCGTTTGGCGCCTATCAGGCGTTATATCAGGCCGGTTTGCGTGTTCCCCACGATATGGCGGTAATCGGCTACGATGATATCGAGCTGGCCAGCTATATGACGCCGCCGCTCACCACCATTCATCAGCCAAAAGATGAGCTGGGCGAGCTGGCCATCGATGTGTTGATCCACCGAATGGCTCAGCCCACGCTGCAGCAGCAACGCCTGCAGCTTACTCCTGTTCTGATGGAACGGGGTTCGGTTTAGCTTTCGCCTTATGGCGTTCTTTAATCAGGTTACGGCCATCTTTCGGTTTTAACAGCATAAAGACCAGCGCTGAAACGACGGTGAGTGCGCCCATGGTGATAAAGGTATAGTGGAACTGCTCGACGGTGTTCGCGCTGTCGAAACCTTCATAAAACCGCAGTACCGCCGCGCTCACGGCCACACCCAGACTGATGGACAACTGCTGTGTTACCGCCAGCACGCTGTTGCCGCTACTGGCGTTCTCGTCGGTCAAATCCGCAAGGGTGATGGTGTTCATTGAGGTGAACTGCGTCGACATCGCCATGCCCAGTACAAATAGCGGCAGGATCAGCATCCAGACGGGTAACGCGGCGGACTGCAGCGAGAACTGCGCAATCATCAGACCGATAAAGACCGTCACACCAACCAGCGTCTTACGATAGCCAAACCAGCGTAGCACCTGCGTCACGGTCGATTTTGCCAGAATCGAGCCCATTGCGGTGGGCGCCATCATGCAGCCGGCAATCAGGGCCGGGTAGCCGAAACCCACCTGCAGCATCAGTGGCATCAGGAACGGTACGCAGCCCGTCCCCAGACGCGAGGCAATGTTTCCCGCGATCCCGACGGAAAAGGTTCGGGTGTTGAAGAGCCCAAGAGAGATTAACGGCGTCGGGTGACGGCGCGCGTGACGTATATAAAGAAGGAACAGCAGCACGCCGGCGAGGATAACGGAGAGCGCCATCCACGTCGCGACGATCTTCTCGCCAACCAGCTCCATCCCGCTGGAGAAGAGTACCAGGCTCAGGCCAAACAGGAAAAAGCCACCCATGTCGAAGCTGCGTCTTGGCGTGGTGAAGTTCGGCATATATTTGCGGGCATACAGCAGCCCCGCAACGCCAATCGGAATATTAATCAGGAAGATCCAGTGCCAGCTTGCCCAGGTGACAAACACGCCACCGAGTACCGGGCCCAGTATCGGGCCGACCAGTCCCGGCATGGTAACGAAGTTGAGCACGGGAAGCAGTTCGCTTCGAGGGTAGGCTCGTAATAAGGCAAGGCGCGCCACGGGCATCATCATCGCGCCGCCAATGCCCTGTAATACGCGGAAGATAACCAGTTCCGTTAAGGACGAGGAGAGCGCACAGGCCAGCGAACCGAGCGTAAAGAGCGTCACGGCCAGCATGAAAACTCTACGGGTACCGAAGCGGTCAGCCAGCCAGCCGCTAACTGGAATTAACATTGCAACCGTCAGGGTGTAGCTGATGATGGCGGACTGCATCGCCAGCGGGGAGCGGTTAAGGCTTTGCGCAATAGCGGGAAGCGCGGTGTTGAGGATGGTGGCATCCAGTGCCTGCATAAAAAACGCCATGGCTGCAATCCACGGCAATCCGGCCATGCTGCGCGCTTTTTTCTTTGTCATTTATTTACCTGCTGGTGGGTTGGCGCAGCCAGTAATGCCTGGCACGCACTCAGGGCTCGCTGCCCGTCGCTTTCCTGAATGGCATCCACTATCGCCTGATGCAATTCCAGTTTTACCACGTCGTTTTGTGTAATAGAGGTAAAGTAGGTGTGATACACCGAATGAAATAATGAGGCAAACGAGGTGAGGAACGGATTGGCGCTCATCATATAGATATGTTCATGCCAGGCCATATCGACCTCAACCCAGCGTTCGCGGTTGAAGTGTTTTTTCAGGAACACCATCTCTTCCATCAACGCGTTAAGCTGCGCTTTCTGCTCTGCTGTGCCAAGCGTGGCGGCAAGCAGACATGCCTGAGGTTCAAGGCTGCTGCGCATCACCAGAAAGTGATCGACGACCTGATGAAAGTTGTCTTCCGTCATCCACCAGGAGAGCAGCTCCTGATCGAGAAAATTCCAGTTACTCTGTGGCATCACGCGTGTGCCAATACGAGGACGTGGAAGCACCATACCTTTTGCCGTCAGGGTTTTCACCGCTTCGCGCACTGCGGTACGGCTCACCCCAAACTGCTCACCCAGCTCCATTTCACCCGGCAGGATGCTGCCCGGGGCATATTTACCCGCTAAAATCCGCTGAGCCAGCTTTTCTGCCAGCACATACGACAGGTTTTTTTGGGCGGCCAGCTGTTGTGCGCTTAATGGCATCGCTTTTATTCCTTAAAGATTCATGCTGATAATTATGCCACCTCGAATGTGATTGTGGTTGCAGATACATCAAATAGAACAATTTGTAGCTTGATTTCACCTCTGTTGGTGAAAAAAAACGCGGATGGAAACTTTTTTTAAATTTCCTCTTGTCACCTCGGAATAACTCCCTATAATGCGCCTCCACTGACACGGAACAACGGCACACACGCCGCCAGGTCAGCAGAGAAAAGCGAAAATAAACGCTTGACTCTGAAGCGGGAAAGCGTAATATGCACACCCCGCGCCGCAGCGAAAACGAAGCGGCACTGCTCTTTAACAATTTATCAGACAATCTGTGTGGGCACTCAAAGTGACATGGATTCTTAATGTCTTCGGACAATAAATGAATACCAAGTCTCTGAGT
>NZ_JBVPGN010000035.1:0-295900 GCF_055816715.1 Enterobacter sp. PL_is514
TTCCTGGACTGACGTTCTGCCAGAATTTGGCGGCGATACCTACGGCGCTGACAACTTCCTGCAGCAACGTGCTAACGGCGTCGCGACCTACCGTAACCAGGACTTCTTTGGTCTGGTGGACGGCCTGAACTTTGCTCTGCAGTATCAGGGCAAAAACGGCAGCGTAGAGGGTGAAAACACCAGCGGTCGCAGCCTGCTGAACCAGAACGGTGACGGCTATGGCGCATCCCTGACTTACGATCTGGGCGAAGGCTTCAGCGTAGGTGGTGCAATGTCCTCTTCCCGTCGTACCGCTGACCAGAATGCGGCTGGCGTATACGGTGAAGGCGACCGCGCTGAAGTATACAGCGGTGGTGTGAAATACGACGCGAACAACGTTTACCTCGCGGCGCAGTACTCTCAGACCTATAACGCAACCCGCTTCGGTACCTCTAACAACAAGCGTACCGACATCTACGGCTTTGCAAACAAGGCGCAAAACTTCGAAGTTGTGGCTCAGTATCAGTTCGACTTTGGCCTGCGTCCATCCATCGCTTACCTGCAGTCTAAAGGCAAAGACATCGAAAACTTCGGCGACCAGGATCTGGTTAAATACATCGATGTTGGCACGACCTATTATTTTAACAAAAACATGTCCACCTACGTGGATTACAAAATCAACCTGCTCGACGACAACAAGTTCACTCGCCAGGCAGGCATCGGTACAGACAACATCGTGGCGCTGGGTCTGACCTACCAGTTCTAAATATTGTCACTACAAAAGCCAGCTGAACAAGCTGGCTTTTTTTATCTTCCTATCCGGCTGACGACTCTCCGTTCGCCGCCCAACGAAGCCAGGTTTGCAGCAGCTTGCCGTCCTCGGTCATCTCTGAGTCTGTACGCACGCAGAGGTAATAATCGCGCCCGTCATCAATCGGTAAGTCAAATATCTTCACCAGCTCGCCGCTCTCAAGATACGGCGCAATCAGCGGCTCACGCATTAGCGCACAGCCCAGACCAGCCTGTACGCCCGCCAGCGTCAACAGTCCGTCTTCAAACAGCGGGCCGCTGCGCCGGAGCGGACGTTTTACCCCCTGCAACAAAAACCACTGCGTCCAGCTCGTACGCTCTTCATCATGCAACAGCGGCATTTGCAGCAGCTGTTCAGGCGTGTCGATGTGGCCATGAACGCGCAAAAACGCACGGCTGCACACCGGCACCATCTGACCGGAAATCAGCTTTTCGCTTTGATAGCCCGCCCACTGCCCGTTACCAAAACGAATCGACATATCCGACGCGTCGCTCAGGTAGTTACGATGGTTGGCATACACCACGTTGATCTCGGTTTGGGGATTGGCGCGCATAAAAGCAGGTAAACGTGGGATGAACCACCCCATGCCAAAAAGCGGGATCAGGCTGATGGTGACCTGACGCGTTTGCGCCTGCTCCGCCAGGTGCTCCGTTGCCTGGCGCAGCACGTTAAACGCCGCGCGAATCGAGCGGTAATATTCACGTCCGTGCTGGCTCAGCACAAGCCTGCGTCCCTGACGCTCCGTGAGCGGAATTTGCAGATACCCTTCAAGCACCTTGAGCTGATGGCTTACCGCCGACGGTGAGATATCCAGCTCCTGCGCGGCCAGCGTGACGCTGCCCAGCCGGGCGATGGCCTCAAAGGCACGGACAGCCCGAAGCGGCGGATCGTTTGCCAGGCGACTGTCTGCATACGCGGACAAATCTGCCGATTGTTCTGTTTTATTCATATGTTGATTTCTTTAGGCTTTTTAGCCGGGAACTCGATTGCATTATCTTTATACAAATCATTAAGATAAAGCAATTCCGGTTTATCATAAGAAATAATATATGTGTATTTTACAATTTAATTCATTTATCGGATGGTAGCCGCAGAAACAGCACTTTGCGGGTACAGACGTTGGATACACTCATACAACAACTGATCAACGGTGTGATGCTGGGAAGCATCTACGCGCTGATCGCGCTGGGCTATACCATGGTGTATGGCATCTTGCGCATTATTAACTTTGCTCACGGCGATATTCTGATGGTCGGTGCGCTCACCACGCTTTCCGCCATTAACGCCCTGAATACCACCTTTCCTCACATGCCGCTGCTGCTGCAGCTTGGTGTTGCCCTGGTGATTGCCATGGCCGTTTGCGCCCTGCTGGCAATGGCCGTGGAGCGGTTTGCCTACCGTCGACTGCGTAACGCCCCACGCCTGGCTCCGCTGATCTCGGGTATCGGCGTCTCGGTCCTGCTGCAAACCGTGGCGATGATTATCTGGACGCGCAACCCGCTGATGTTCCCGCAGATCCTGCCCATGGATCCGATCGCCGTGACGTCAGGAAGTGAACAGCATCCCCCTGCCATTGTGACCGTCACCGGCATTGTTACCGTGGCGCTGGCGCTTGCGGTAATGACCGGGCTATGGCTGCTGGTGGAATACACCCGCCTGGGCCGCGGCATGCGTGCCGTGGCGGAAAACCCGCGCGTTGCCACGCTGATGGGGGTTAACCCAAACGCCATCATCACCCTGACGTTTGCCATTGGCGGCGTATTTGCCGCGCTGGCAGGCGTCATGATGGCCAGCAACTACGGCAACGCCAGCTTCTCAATGGGCTTTTTGCCCGGAATCAAAGCCTTTACCGCCGCCGTGCTGGGAGGCATTGGTAACATTCGTGGCGCAATGATTGGCGGGATCCTGCTCGGCATTATCGAAGCGCTGGGCGCAGGTTATCTGGGGGAACTCACCCACGGCGTCTTTGGCAGCAACTATCAGGATGTCTTTGCCTTTATGGTCCTGATTCTGGTGCTGGTCTTCCGTCCGGCAGGCCTGCTGGGCGAGCGCGTGGCGCACAGGGCGTAAGGAATACCATGACAACACTTCAACTTCAGGCCCCGACGACGACGCGCAAATTCTGGTCAGGCATGGTCCTGTTCTGCCTCGCGCTGCTGATTGCTCCCGTAATGGCCACGCAGCTTGGCGGCAACTACTGGGTACGTGTGATCGACTTCGCCCTGCTCTACATCATGCTGGCACTCGGGCTCAATATTGTGGTGGGCTATACCGGCCTGCTGGACATGGGCTTTATCGCCTTTTACGCGGTCGGCGCCTACCTTGCGGCACTAATGGCCTCCCCACACCTTCTGGCGGTATTTCCTGTCCTCAGCGTCTGGTTCCCTGACGGGCTGCACACCTCATATCTGCTGATTATACCGCTGGCGGCGCTCGTCGCGGCGGTCTGCGGCATTTTACTCGGTGCTCCTACGCTGAAGCTGCGCGGGGACTACCTGGCGATAGTAACCCTCGGCTTTGGCGAAATTATCCGCATTCTGATGCGCAACCTCGACCGACCGGTGAACATCACCAACGGTGCGAAGGGTATTACCGGGGTGGATACGCTCAACCTGTTCGGCCTGAAGTTCAGCGGCGTATACCACTGGTTTGGTTTCAAAGTGCCCGCGCTGTGGCTGTGGTACTACCTGCTGATGCTGGTGATTGTGGCGATTATTTTTGTCTGCCTGCGCCTGCAGCATTCCCGTATTGGTCGCGCCTGGCACGCCATCCGTGAAGATGAGGATGTGGCGCGCGCGATGGGCATCAACGTGCGTAACTATAAGCTGCTGGCCTTTGCGATGGGTGCCTCTTTTGGCGGCGTGGCGGGTGCCCTGTTCGGCGCGTTTCAGGGCTTTGTCTCCCCGGAATCCTTCACGTTACAGGAATCCATTGCCGTGCTGGCGATGGTGGTGCTGGGCGGTATGGGACACATTCCTGGCGTGATCCTCGGCGCGATACTGCTTACCGCCCTGCCGGAACTGCTGCGCAGTCAGGCAGCGCCGGTTCAGCAGGCGCTGTTCGGTACGGTACTGATTGACCCGGAAGTGCTACGTCAGCTGTTCTACGGCCTGGCGCTGGTGCTGGTGATGCTGGTGCGTCCTTCAGGCATCTGGCCGGTTCGCCACAAGGAGGTGAAAGCATGAGCCTGTTAACCGTACGCAATATGTCAAAACGCTTCGGCGGGCTTACCGCCGTGGATGACGTTTCGATTACCGTGAACAAGGGTGAGATCTATGGCCTGATTGGCCCTAACGGGGCGGGAAAAACCACCTGCTTTAACCTGATCACCGGCCTTTATCCGGCGGACAGCGGCGAATTTTCGATCGCGGATAAGCCGTATTTCCCAAAGCATATTGAGAAAGTCACCGCCGCCGGGATTGCCCGCACGTTTCAGAACGTGCGCCTCTTTAACGACATGTCGGTGCTGGAAAACGTGATGGTGGGTCGCCACGTGCGCACCCGTAACGGCCTGTGGGCCGCGCTGAGCCGTCACAAACGCGCCCGTGAAGAAGAGAGGCAGACCCGGGAACTGGCCTGGCACTGGCTGGAGTATACCGGCATTGCGCAGTTCGCCCACTATCGCGCCTGCGATCTGGCCTATGGCCATCAGCGCCGCCTTGAAATCGCCCGCGCGCTGGCAACGGATCCGCTGCTGCTGGCGCTGGACGAACCCGCCGCCGGGATGAACGCGGCGGAAAAAGTGGCGCTTGGCGAGCTGCTCATCCGCATCCGCGATAACGGCAAAACCCTGCTGATGATTGAACATGACGTCAAGCTGGTGATGGGCATCTGCGACCGTCTGACGGTCCTTGATTACGGCAAAACGCTTGCCAGCGGCACGCCGGAAAATGTGCGGCGCGATCCGGCAGTGATCGCCGCCTGGCTTGGAGGCAACGCCCATGTCTGAATTACTGAAGGTGGAAGGTGTGGACGTGCATTACGGCGGTATTCAGGCCGTACGCGATGTCTCTTTTACCCTGCACGAGGGTGAACAGGCGACGCTGATCGGCGCTAACGGCGCGGGGAAAAGCTCCACCGTGCGCGCCATTACCGGACTGGAAAGCTTTAGCGGCAGTATTGAATTCCGCGGTAAAGACGTCCGCAGACACAGGCCCGAGGCGCTACTGCGCGACGGACTGGTGATGGTCCCGGAGGGCCGCGGGATCTTCTCCCGCATGACGGTCCTGGAAAACCTGCAGATGGGCGCCTGGCCCAGGCGTGACACTGTCACATTTAATCGCGAAATGAACGAGATATTCGAGCGATTCCCGCGCCTGGGCGAACGCCAGCACCAGCTTGCCGGCCTGCTGTCCGGCGGTGAGCAACAGCTGTTGGCCCTTAACCGCGCCCTGCTCAGCCGCCCGCGCCTGCTGATCCTCGACGAGCCGTCGATGGGCCTCGCGCCGAAGATGGTTGAAAACATTTTTGCCGTCATTGCCGGCCTGCGCGAGCGCGGCGTTGCCCTGCTGCTCATCGAACAAAACGCCCGTCTCGCGCTGGAAGTCACCGACAGCGCGTGGGTGATGGACAGCGGCAGCATTGTTCATCATGGCGAATCGAAAGCGCTGCTCAATGACGACCAGATTGCACAGATTTATTTGGGCGAAATGCCCGTTTAACCACACCAGCCAACATCAGGGAAATACAATGAAAACAGTAAAAATCAGTGCGCTCAGCGCCGCTATCCTCCTCGGCAGCTTTGCCTCGACGGCCACGTGGGCCGCTGACAGCGAAACCGTGGTTATCGGTCTCGCGGGCCCGCTCACCGGCCCGTCTGCCCGTATCGGTAAAGATCTGGAGAACGGCGCGCAGCTGGCCATTGACGACATTAACAAGCAGCACCCGACCATCGGCGGCAAAGCGGTGACCTTCAAACTGCAGTCCGAAGACGATCAGTCCGATCCGCGCACCGCCGTGGCCGTCGCGCAGCGTCTGGTGGATAGCGGCGTGGCGGGCGTCGTCGGTCACTGGAACACCGGTACCAGCATTCCTGCCGCACGTGTCTATCACGATGCGGGCATCGCACAGGTCGCACCGGTCGCGACCGGTCACGCCTATACGCAACAAGGTTTTGATACCAGCTTCCGCGTGATGGGACACGACGATGACGGCGGTCAGTTTGCCGGTCAGTACGCGGTGAATACCCTGAAAGCCAAACGCATTGCGGTGATCGACGACCGTACCGCATTTGGTCAGGGGCTTGCAGACCAGTTTATTAAATCGCTGGAAGCCCAGGGCGTGAAAATTGTCGATCGTCAGTACGTGGATGACAAAACGGTCGATTTTAGCGCCGTACTGACCGCCATCCGCAGTAAAAACGCCGATCTGATCTTCTTCGGCGGCGTCGACAGCCAGGCCGCACCGCTGGCGCGTCGCATCAAACAGCTGGGCATGAATGCCACGCTGATGGGCGCAGGCGGATTCGTCAGCCAGACGTTCCTCAAGCTGGCGCAGAAAGAAGGCGAAGGTGTTGTGGCGCTGGAGCCGGGTCTGCCCGTTGACCAGATGCCGGGCGGCAAAGCGTTCGAGCAGGCGTACCAGTCCCGCTACCACACCCATATCGAACTGCACGCCCCGTTCGCCTATGACGCCACCCGCGTGCTGGTTGCGGCGATGGAAAAAGCAGACTCCGTTGAGCCTTCCACGTATCTGCCTGCCCTGCGCGCCATCAGCTATTCCGGCGTCACCGGGCAGATCGCGTTTGATAAAGAGGGCAACCTGAAATCGCCGTCGTTCACGGTCTACAAGGTGGTCGACGGCAAATGGCAGCCGCAGACCGTGCTGGGCGGCGCAAAAGCGAAGTAACGCAGCGAGGCAATGTGATGAGTGATAATAACGAGCTGGGCATTCTCGCCCGCCGCAAAATTGAAGCCGAAATTATTAAGCCAATTTATGAAATCCTGGTGCGCGAGATAGGGAAAGCCCGCGCCCAGGCGGTGATTGGCGAGGCCATTGAGCAGGCCGCGATTGACGCTGGCAAAGCGTTTGCCAGCAAAGAACCCAACGGCGCGAACATCAAGAGCTTTATCGCCCTGCAGTATCTGTGGGAGAAAGATAACGCGCTGGAGGTGAAGGTGATCGACGCCGACGACCAGCAGTACAACTACAACGTGACCCGCTGTCGCTACGCGGAGATGTATCACGAAATGGGGCTGGGCGAGATTGGTCATCTGCTCTCCTGCGCGCGGGATGAAAAATTCATCGTTGGCTATGCGCCGGACGTTGAGCTAACCCGCACCACCACCATTATGCAGGGCGGTGCGTGCTGTGATTTCCGCTACCGCAGCAGCAAGGACAAGACATGATCCGCGTCAACGCCGAACGGCTGTGGTCAACGCTTGAGATGATGGCGCAGATCGGCGGCACGCCCGCCGGTGGCGTGACCCGTCTGGCATTGAGCGAGGAAGATCGTGTTGCGCGTAACCTGCTGCGCGACTGGGCGCTGGACGCCGGTTTTACCTGCGATGTCGACAGCATGGGCAACATGTTTATCCGCCGCGTGGGGAAAAACCCGCAGCTTGCCCCGGTCATGACCGGTTCGCACATGGATACCCAGCCGCTGGGCGGGAACTATGACGGCGTTTACGGCGTGCTGGCCGGGCTGGAGCTGCTGCGTACCCTCAATGACCATCACGTTGAGACGGAGCGTGACATCGTGCTGGTGAACTGGACTAACGAAGAAGGCGCGCGATTTGCGCCAGCCATGCTCGCTTCAGGGGTCTGGACGGGGCAGTTTAGCGAAGCGTACGCTCATGCCCGCGCCGATCACGATGGCATCACCGTGGGTGAAGCGCTGGATAACATTGGCTACCGGGGTGAAACCCCTGCCCGCGCGTTTCCTGTTCACGCCTGCTACGAACTGCACATCGAACAGGGCCCGATCCTGGAAGATGAGGCCATCGATATCGGCTCAGTCCGAGCGGCAATGGGGCAGCGCTGGTTTACCCTGACGCTGGAAGGATTCGCCTCTCACGCGGGCACGACGCCGATGCACAGCCGACGCGACGCGCTGACCGCCTTTGCAGAGCTGGCGCTGAAGATGGAAGAGATTGGCTATCGGCATGCGCCGGACGGACGCGCGACGATCGGTATGGCGAAGGTTACGCCAAACTCGCGCAACGTCGTGCCGTCTCGTGTTGAATGCAGCGTGGAGTTTCGCCATCCGGCGCAGCAGGCTCTGGAAGCCATGGAAGCGGCGCTGCATAAGGTGGCTGAAAGCCTGAGCCTGCGCGGCGTGTCGGCTCTCGTTGAGCGCATTTTTGACTACGCGCCCATCGCGTTTAATGCTGAATGCCTCGCTCGTACGGAGAAGGCCGTGGCGGAACTGGGCTATTCGTCGAAACCGATGGTCTCCGGTGCGGGACACGACGCCTGCTATGTGAGCAAAATTGCGCCCGCCAGCATGATCTTTATCCCCTGCGTGAAGGGCGTCAGCCATAACGAAGCGGAAAGGATCCTGCCAGAGTGGTCCGAGAAAGGGGCGAACGTGCTGTTGCACAGCGTCCTGTCCGCGGCCCAGGAGAGCTAGAACGGCGCGAAAGCAGAGGTCCTCTGCTTTCGCGCGACGCTAGACGGCAACGCGCCGGCTGATTTCAACCACCCGATCGCTGGGAAGGTGGTAGTGGTTAATGACGTGCGTGCAGTTGCGCTTCATGAAGGCAAAAATGTGTCGTTGCCAGGCCGCCATACCGGCCCCGCCTTCGCCTGCCACAATGGTTTCATGCCCGACATACCAGGTGGCGTCGTCCGTGGCAAAAAGCGCGTTAATCTCGCTGACCCCCTGTAACAACCGCGGAATGTCCGGGTGTTCCATAAAGCCATACTGCGCCACGCCGTGCCAGTAACCCGGCGCGCGCTGTTCCACCCTTATACGCTGCTCTTCCCCGACGTAGGGCACATTGAGTATATCAATGGTCAGCGACAACACGTCCTGCTGTAGCGCCCGGTTTCGCGCGACATGCCAGCGCATGACCGGTGGGATATTGTTCTGTGTACGGGTCAAAAACACGGCTGAGCCTACCACTCTGGGCACCGTCTTTTGCTGAAGCTGGGCAAAGAACGCATCCACGCTGACGCCCTTCTCGCCCACCGATGCGGAGACCGCCTTAACGCCGCGGTGCCAGATTAGCATCACCGTACAAATGGCTGCGGCCATCAGCAGCGGGATATAGCCACCCTCCAGGACTTTAATCAGATTAGCAAACAAGAAGGTGGCATCAATCACCAGGAAACAGAGGGCAATAAGCGCGCTGCTGACCCGGCTCCAGCGCCACACTTCCCGCATGGCAACAAACAGCAGTCCTGTCGTCATCAGCATGGTTAACGACACGGCGATGCCGTACGCCGCGGCAAGCTTATCGGAGGATTTAAAGAACACCACCAGCCCGATGGTCACCACCATCAGCAGCCAGTTTATTATCCCGATATAAATCTGACCGTAGCTTTCTGCCGCCGTCTGTTTAATGCGTAACCGGGGTAACCAGCCAAGCTGAATGGCCTGGCGCGTCATGGAAAACGCGCCGGTAATAATCGCCTGACTGGCGATGATTGTCGCCAGCGCGGCAAGTATGATGAGAGGCACCTGCAGCGTCGGCGGACACAGGGTATAGAAAAGGTTTTGCTTGCTGTCGGCACCGGACAGAATCAGCGCTGACTGGCCAGCATAGTTGAGCAGCAGCGAAGGAAAGACGATACCGTACCAGGCAAGCCAGATCGGCTTTTTACCAAAATGCCCCATGTCTGCATACAGGGCCTCGGCCCCCGTCACGCAGAGAAAAACGCCGCCCAGGACCAGGAAACTGGTGTACCCGTTCGAAAATAAAAATGCGATGCCGTAAGCAGGATTAAGGGCCAACAGTACCGAGGGGTGCTGAACGATCCCCCGCACGCCCAGCGCGGCAATCGCCAAAAACCACAGCGCCATGACCGGGCCAAATATTTTTCCTATGCGGGCTGTACCAAAAGGCTGGATAAGAAACAGCGCCAGCAACACTGCCACCGTCAGGGGTAATATGTACGGCTGGGACTCAGGGATCACCATCTCCAGCCCTTCAAGGGCAGAAAGCACGGAGATGGCCGGGGTGATCGCGCCATCACCGTAAATCAGCGCTGCACCAATCAGGGCGGCAAAAATAACCCACCGCCCGCCTTTGCCTTTCTCCACCAGAAGCGACATTAAGGCCATGATGCCCCCCTCGCCATGATTATCAATTCGCATGGCGAAGGCGGCATATTTTATGGATGTCACCAGGATGAGTGTCCAGGTGATCAGGGAGAGCAGGCCCAGTATGACGCCGGGCGTAGGGTCATGCTCAGAGAGCGAAAGCACCGTGCGGAAGGTATAAAGCGGGCTGGTGCCGATATCACCAAAAACGACGCCCAGCGCCCCCCCTGCAAGCAGGGTTAACCGGGAGAGCGGCTGGGACGGTTCACTGCTGTGGCGAAGGCTCATATTTTCCAGCAAGAGTCAGATAATCCTGTAAAAAACATAGCCCATCTGCCCCGCCCGCGCCAACCGCGCGCCCTGTATTACTGCGGCTTGACCTTCGCCAGGCTGAACCAGATCCCCACTGCCAACAGCAGCAGCATTCCGCCCGCGCTGCCCAGCGCCACGCTGTGCGAGGTGATAAACGCGCTTTTCGCCGCCTCAATCACCGACTCCGCCAGCGTCGGGGTCAGATCCTGCGCCACCTTCATCGCCTCACCAATGGATGACGAGGCTTTATCGACGAGCGAGGCATTCAGCCCTTGCGGCAGGTCAATCGACGCCGAGAAGCTGCGGGTCAACAGCAGACCAAAAATGGCGATCCCCAGCCCGGCGCCCAGTTCATAGGACATGGTTTCAATTGCTCCCGCGGCGGCGGCTTTCTCCTTCGGCGCGGCCGCCATAATTGCCGAGGTCGAGGCCAGCAGCGCGCTGGCGGCACTGAAGCCGAGCAGCACCATCAGCCCCCACGCCTGCCACTGCTGTGTGCTGAAGTCTAGCATCGACAGCCCGATAAAGCTGACGGCGCTGAGCCCCATGCCGCCGGCCGCGACGATACGTAGCCCTAATCGCCCAACCAGCACGCCTGCGATCGGCCCGCTGAACCCGCTGGCGACCATCACCGGCAGCATGAACATGCCCGCTTCAAAAGGCGTAAAGCCGTGAACAAACTGCAGCTCCTGGGCCATCAGCAGCTCAAACCCGACCAGGGCAATCATGGCGGTCATCGCCATCACCACGCCGCTCAAAATGATGCGATGGCAGAACAGACGCATGTCGATCATCGGTACGCGAGCGTGGAGCTGAATACGCACGAAGATAAACAGCAGTACCGAGCCGATAATCAGCGCGGACGCGACTATCCACGGTGACAGCGCGCCTTTCAGGGCGGTTTTCGCACTGTAGACCAGCAGTAAAATCGCCACAATCAGCATAATGGCATGGCTAATATTCAGCGGCTGCTCCGGGCGGCCGTGCTGAGGAGGCACAAAACGCGCGGCCAGCGAAACCACCACCAGCACAATCGGCACGTTAATTAAAAACACCGATCCCCAGTAAAAATGCTCAAGCAGCATACCGCCAATCAACGGGCCAAACGCCGCCCCACCGGAACCGACCGCCGCCCAGACGCCGAGCGCAATATTACGATCCCGCGCGTCGATAAACAGCGTACGGATCCCAGCCAGCGTAGCCGGAATAATCATCGCCGCACCAATTGCCAGCGAGGCGCGCGTCGCAATCAGCCACCCTGCTGACGGGGCAAACGCTGCCGCCAGCGACGACAGGCCAAACAGCGTGCTGCCAATCATGAGCAATCGTTTAAAACCAATGCGGTCACCCAGGGCGCCCATCGGCAGCACCATTCCCGCCATTACCAGCGAGTAAATATCGATGATCCACAGCAATTCATTGCCGCTGGCACCCAGCGTCATGCTCAATGTCGGCGCCGCCACGTGCAGCACCGTCGCGTCGATCGCCACCGGGATATACACCAGCACGATAATCACTAACGCTAACCACTGACGAAACATAAATTTCCTTTTCTTTTAAAACATGGACACATGTCCAGGATGCGATCCTACGTAAAGTTGAACGCATGTCCAGCTTTTTGTTACACTCGTTTCGTTCCCATTGAGAGTGAGTAAACATGCGATATCTGAGCAAGGATGAACGGCGGGAAGCCATCTTACAGGCCGCCATGCGTGTGGCGCTGGCAGAAGGACTGGCGGCAATGACGGTGCGCCGCGTTGCGGCTGAAGCCGGAGTCGCCACCGGACAGGTTCACCATCATTTTACCTCCGGCGGAGAGCTAAAATCGCTGGCCTTCGTACGGTTGATTCGCGAGCTGCTGGATGCAGATGTCGCGGGTAAACAGGCCGGTTGGCGGGAGCAGCTTCATGCCATGCTCGGCAGCGATGACGGGAGGTTTGAGCCCTATATTCGCCTGTGGCGTGAAGCCCAGATCCTTGCCAGCCGTGATGCTGACATCAAGGGTGCCTATGTGATGACCATGGAGATGTGGCATCAGGAGACCGTGGCGATTATCCGTGCCGGGGCGGAGGCTAACGCCTTTACGCTTACCGATCGCGCCGAAAGTATCGCCTGGCGGTTGATCGGGCTGGTTTGCGGGCTTGATGGGATCACCACGTTAAATATGCCCGAAATGGACGATGTGGCGTTTAATAAGCATCTCGATAAACTGATTTCCCTCGAATTATGTTAATACTCCTGAAGGCGTATTCATAACCTTCGGGCTTACAATTAGTAACATATTAAGCGAACCCTTATTTCCTTTCTAAACTCAGGGGTTCGTTTTTTTATCTATCCTTTCAGATGTATCCAAAAACATCCAATAAACCCAGCCACACCTTCTAGATCATCTTTTTGTTTTCACTGCTTTTTTCTCTTCATTAAGGTAAGCAAGAGGGCGATATGTCGCAACAAAGTGAAAAGAACAATCAGCATCTGTTGAGCAACTGGAAACCGGAAAACACGCAATTTTGGGAGAATAAAGGGAAACATATCGCACGAAGAAACCTATGGATTTCTGTGGCTTGCCTGCTATTAGCGTTTTGCGTGTGGATGTTATTTAGCGCTATTGCCGTGAACCTGAATAAAGTCGGATTTAATTTCACCACCGATCAACTTTTTATGCTAACGGCATTACCTTCTCTCTCCGGCGCGATATTGCGCATTCCCTATTCGTTTATGGTACCAATATTTGGCGGACGATACTGGACGGTATTGAGTACCGTCATCCTGATTATTCCCTGCGTCTGGCTGGGAATTGCCATTCAGACCACCGCGACGCCTTACTGGATCTTTATCGTGATTGCCCTGCTCTGCGGCTTTGCAGGCGCCAACTTTGCCTCCAGCATGGGCAACATCAGCTTCTTCTTCCCCAAGGCAAAACAGGGTAGCGCGCTCGGTATTAACGGCGGGCTCGGCAACCTGGGCGTCAGCGTGATGCAGCTGGTCGCGCCGCTGGTGATCTTCCTGCCGATGTTTACCTTCCTGGGCGTGGAGGGCGTACCGCAAGATGACGGTTCCACCCTGTGGCTGGCAAATGCTGCCTGGATATGGGCTCCGCTTCTGTTGCTGGCCACCCTTGCGGCCTTCTTTGGGATGAACGATATCGCCAGCTCCAAGGCCTCTATCGCCAGCCAGCTCCCGGTGCTGAAGCGCTTTCACCTCTGGCTGCTGAGCCTGCTCTATCTGGCGACCTTCGGCTCGTTTATCGGTTTCTCGGCAGGCTTTGCCATGCTGTCAAAAACACAGTTTCCGGACGTCAACATCCTGCACCTCGCCTTCTTTGGCCCTCTAATCGGTGCGCTGGCGCGTTCAGCGGGCGGAATGATCTCTGACAAACTGGGCGGCGTACGGGTCACGCTGATTAACTTCGTCTTTATGGCCCTCTTTAGTGCCCTGATCTTCCTGACGCTGCCCGGCTCTGGCTCCGGCAGCTTTGTCGCGTTCTATCTGGTCTTTATGGGATTGTTCCTCACCGCCGGGCTCGGCAGCGGTTCCACCTTCCAGATGATCGCGATTATTTTCCGCCAAATCACGCTCGACCGCGTCAAAAAGCAGGGCGGCACGGACGAGCAGGCGCAACACGAAGCGGTGACGGAGACCGCCGCCGCGCTGGGCTTTATCTCCGCTATCGGCGCCGTTGGCGGGTTCTTCATTCCTAAAGCCTTTGGCACCTCGCTGGCGATGACCGGATCGCCGGTCGGCGCCATGAAGGTGTTCCTCGTGTTTTACATTGTCTGCGTGCTTGTTACCTGGCTGGTGTATGGCCGCAAATCCGCAAAAAAAGAATAACTACACGTCCGAAGCAGGAGAAATGTCATGAGCAAACTGTTGGATCGCTTTCGTTATTTCAAAACAAAGGGGGACAGCTTCGCCAACGGGCACGGGCAGGTATATAACACCAACCGCGACTGGGAGGACGGCTACCGTCAGCGCTGGCAGTTCGACAAAATTGTGCGCTCCACCCACGGCGTGAACTGTACCGGCTCCTGCAGCTGGAAGATTTACGTTAAAAACGGCCTGGTAACCTGGGAAACCCAGCAGACCGATTACCCCCGCACCCGCCCTGACCTGCCCAACCACGAACCGCGCGGCTGCCCGCGTGGCGCAAGCTACTCGTGGTATCTCTATAGCGCCAACCGTCTTAAATATCCGCTGGTGCGTCGCAAGCTGATTGAGCTGTGGCGCGAGGCGCTGGCGCAGCATACCGATCCGGTGCTGGCCTGGGACGCCATCCAGAGCGATCCGCAAAAGGCGCAGAGCTACCGGCAGGCGCGCGGACGCGGCGGGTTTATCCGCTCGAACTGGAAAGAGCTGAACCAGCTGATTGCCGCCGCCAACGTCTGGACCATCAAAAATTATGGCCCGGACCGCGTGGCCGGTTTTTCCCCTATTCCGGCGATGTCGATGGTCTCCTACGCCGCCGGCACGCGCTATCTTTCCCTGCTGGGCGGCACCTGCCTGAGCTTCTACGACTGGTACTGCGACCTGCCGCCTGCGTCGCCGATGACCTGGGGCGAACAGACCGACGTGCCGGAGTCCGCCGACTGGTACAACTCCAGCTATATCATTGCCTGGGGCTCGAACGTGCCGCAGACCCGAACTCCGGACGCCCATTTCTTCACGGAGGTGCGCTACAAGGGCACCAAAACCGTCGCCATCACGCCGGACTTCTCGGAGGTCGCGAAGCTGAGCGACCAGTGGCTGTCCCCCAAACAGGGCACCGACAGCGCCCTCGCCATGGCGATGGGCCACGTGATCCTCAAAGAATTTCACCTCGATAACCCCAGCGACTACTTCCTCAACTACTGCCGCCGCTATACCGATATGCCGATGTTGGTGCTGCTGGACGAGCAGGAAGACGGTCGCGTGGTGCCGGGACGTATGCTGCGCGCCTCGGACCTTGTCGACGGGCTGGGTGAAGCTAATAACCCTGAATGGAAGACCGTCGCCTTTGACGTAGGCGGAAATCTGGTGGTGCCAAACGGGTCAATTGGCTTCCGCTGGGGAGAAAAAGGCAAATGGAACCTGGAGCCACAGGCTGCGGGGCACGAAACCGAACTGACGCTGTCGCTGCTCATTACCCACGACAGCGTGGCCGATGTCGCCTTCCCCTACTTTGGCGGCAACGAGAACCCGCATTTCCGCAGCGTGAAGCAGGAGCCGGTGCTGACGCGCCGCGTGCCGAGCAAAATCCTGACCCTCGCCGACGGCAGCGAGAAACGAGTGGTCAGCGTTTACGATCTGGTGCTGGCTAACTACGGTCTCGATCGCGGTCTGGAGGACAGCAATGCCGCAGAGAACTATGAGCAGGTCAAAGCCTACACCCCCGCCTGGGGCGAGCAGATCACCGGCGTGCCCGCCAGGCTGATTGAAAAAATCGCCCGCGAGTTTGCCGACACGGCGCACAAAACCCACGGCCGGTCGATGATTATTCTCGGTGCAGGGGTGAACCACTGGTACCACATGGACATGAACTACCGCGGGATGATCAACATGCTGGTCTTCTGCGGCTGCGTCGGGCAGAGCGGCGGCGGCTGGTCCCACTATGTCGGCCAGGAGAAGCTGCGCCCGCAAACCGGCTGGCTGCCGCTGGCCTTCGCGCTGGACTGGAACCGTCCGCCGCGCCAGATGAACAGCACCTCCTTCTTCTACAACCACGCCAGCCAGTGGCGCTACGAGAAGCTGACCGCACAGGAGCTGCTCTCTCCGCTGGCGGACGCCTCGAGGTTCACCGGCCACCTGATTGATTTCAACGTCCGCGCCGAGCGCATGGGCTGGCTGCCGTCTGCCCCGCAGCTCAACCTTAACCCGCTGCACGTGAAGGCGCGCGCTGACGCCGCTGGGATGTCCCCGCAGGATTACACCGCTCAGGCGTTAAAATCGGGCGATATCCGCTTCGCCTGCGAGCAGCCGGACAACGGTAAGAACCATCCGCGCAACCTGTTCGTCTGGCGCTCTAACCTGCTCGGCTCGTCCGGGAAAGGCCACGAGTACATGCTGAAATACCTGCTCGGTACCGAGAGCGGGATTCAGGGCGAGGATTTAGGCTCGACCGACGACGTGAAGCCTGAGGAAGTGGAGTGGCAGACCGCCGCCATTGAGGGCAAGCTCGACCTGCTGGTGACGCTCGACTTCCGCATGTCCAGCACCTGTCTGTTCTCGGATATCGTCCTGCCCACCGCCACCTGGTATGAAAAAGACGATATGAATACCTCAGACATGCATCCCTTTATTCACCCGCTCTCGGCCGCCGTCGACCCGGCGTGGGAGTCCCGCAGCGACTGGGAGATCTACAAGGGCATAGCCAAAGTCTTCTCCGAGGTCTGCGTCGGGCATCTCGGCACCGAAACGGACGTAGTGTTACAGCCGCTACAGCACGACTCCCCGGCGGAACTCTCCCAGCCGTTTGACATTCAGGACTGGCGCAAAGGGGAATGCGATCTGATCCCCGGTAAAACGGCGCCGAACATCGCGGTGGTCGAGCGGAACTACCCGGAAACTTACGAACGCTTCACCGCCCTCGGCCCGCTGATGGATAAGCTCGGCAACGGCGGGAAAGGCATATCGTGGAACACGCAGAACGAGGTCGATTTCCTCGGCAAGCTGAACTACGTCAAGCCCGACGGCCCGGCGAAAGGTCGTCCGCTGATTGAAACGGCGATCGACGCCTCCGAGGTGATCCTCGCTCTGGCACCGGAAACCAACGGTCAGGTGGCGGTGAAGGCCTGGGAAGCGCTCGGCGAACTGACCGGACGCGATCACACCCATCTGGCGCTGAACAAGGAAGACGAAAAGATCCGCTTCCGCGACATCCAGGCGCAGCCGCGCAAAATTATCTCCAGCCCAACCTGGTCAGGTCTGGAGAGCGAGCACGTCTCCTATAACGCGGGCTATACCAACGTCCACGAGCTGATCCCATGGCGCACGCTGTCTGGCCGCCAGCAGCTGTATCAGGATCATCCCTGGATGCGCGCGTTCGGAGAGAGCCTGGTGGCCTACCGTCCACCGATTGATACCCGAAGCGTCACCCATATGCGCGAGATCCCGCCGAACGGCTTCCCGGAAAAAGCGCTCAACTTCCTGACGCCGCACCAGAAATGGGGCATCCACTCCACCTACAGCGAAAACCTGCTGATGCAGACCCTGTCGCGCGGCGGGCCGATTGTCTGGATCAGCGAAACCGACGCCCGCGAGCTGGGCATTGAGGACAACGACTGGATCGAGGCCTTCAACGCTAACGGCGCCCTCACCGCCCGCGCGGTGGTCAGCCAGCGCGTGCCGCCGGGCATGACCATGATGTACCACGCCCAAGAGCGCATCCTGAACATTCCGGGTTCAGAGGTGACCGGACGGCGCGGCGGGATCCACAACTCGGTGACCCGCGTCTGCCCGAAACCGACGCACATGATCGGCGGCTACGCCCAGCTGGCGTACAGCTTCAACTATTACGGCACCGTCGGCTCCAACCGCGACGAATTCATCATGATCCGCAAAATGAAAAACATTAACTGGCTGGACGGCGAAGGTCGGGATCAGGTACAGGAGGCGAAAAAATGAAAATACGCTCACAGGTTGGCATGGTTCTGAATCTCGATAAATGCATCGGCTGCCACACCTGCTCGGTGACCTGCAAGAACGTCTGGACCGGGCGCGAAGGGATGGAATATGCCTGGTTTAACAACGTCGAAACCAAACCGGGTATCGGCTACCCGAAAAACTGGGAGGATCAGGAGGAGTGGCAAGGCGGATGGATCCGCGGCATTCACGGCAAGCTGACCCCACGCCTCGGCGGCAAAATGGGCGTGCTGTCGAAGATTTTCGCCAACCCCGTCCTGCCGCAGATTGACGATTATTACGAACCCTTCACCTTTGACTATCAGGATCTGCACCGCGCGCCGGAGGGGGATCACCTCCCTACCGCCCGCCCGCGCTCGTTGATTGACGGCAAGCGGATGGACAAAATCGTCTGGGGGCCCAACTGGGAAGAGTTGCTGGGCGGCGAATTTGAAAAACGCGCCCGCGATCGTAACTTCCAGAAGATCCAGAAGGAGATGTACGGCCAGTTCGAAAACACCTTCATGATGTATCTGCCGCGCCTGTGCGAGCACTGCCTCAACCCGAGCTGTGTCGCCACCTGCCCGAGCGGCGCGATTTACAAGCGCGAAGAGGACGGCATTGTGCTGATCGACCAGGACAAATGCCGCGGCTGGCGCCTGTGCATCAGCGGCTGTCCCTACAAGAAAATCTACTTCAACTGGAAGAGCGGCAAGTCAGAGAAATGCATCTTCTGCTACCCGCGCATTGAGTCCGGCCAGCCGACCGTCTGCTCGGAAACCTGCGTCGGGCGCATCCGCTACCTCGGCGTGCTGCTGTATGACGCGGACCGTATTGAAGAGGCGGCCAGCACCGAGCATGAAACCGATCTGTACGAGCGCCAGTGCGACGTGTTCCTCAACCCGAACGATCCGGCAGTAATTGAGGAAGCGCTGGAGCAGGGTATTCCGCAGAACGTGATTGACGCCGCCCAGCGTTCTCCGGTCTACAAGATGGCGATGGACTGGAAGCTGGCTCTGCCGCTGCACCCGGAATACCGCACCCTGCCGATGGTCTGGTACGTGCCACCGCTGTCGCCGATTCAGTCCTACGCGGACGCTGGCGGCCTGCCGCAGAGCGACGGCCTTCTTCCCGCAGTCGAAAGCCTGCGCATTCCGGTGCAGTATCTGGCGAACATGCTCAGCGCGGGCGATACTGGTCCGGTGCTGCGCGCCCTGAAGCGCATGATGGCGATGCGTCACTACAAGCGCTCCCAGACCGTGGAAGGCGTGACCGATACACGCGCCATTGAAGAGGTCGGCCTGACCGAAGTGCAGGTTGAGGAGATGTACCGCTATCTGGCGATTGCCAACTACGAAGACCGCTTCGTGATCCCGACCAGCCACCGCGAAATGGCGCGCGACGCTTTCCCGGAGAAAAACGGCTGCGGCTTCACCTTTGGCGACGGCTGCCACGGCTCTGACACGAAATTCAACCTCTTCAACAGCAGCCGCATCGACGCGATTAACATCACCGAGGTGCGCGAACACGGGGAGGGAGAGTAATGCAGATCCTGAAAATCATCGCGCTGCTGATCGAGTATCCCGATGACACCCTGTGGGAAAACCGTGATGAAGCGCTTTCGTTAATTGCGCAGGACGCGCCCATGCTGCTGCCGTTTGCCCGGCAGCACCTGAGTGCCCCGCTGCTGGATAAACAGGCCGAATGGTGCGAGGTGTTTGAGCGCGGTCGCGCGACATCGCTGCTGCTGTTCGAGCACGTTCACGCCGAGTCCCGCGATCGCGGTCAGGCGATGGTTGACCTGATGAGCCAGTATGAGAAAGCCGGTCTGGTGCTGGACTGCCGCGAGCTGCCGGACTACCTGCCGCTATACCTGGAATACCTGAGCATCGTGACCGAGGACGAGGGCCGCGAAGGTTTGCAGAACGTCGCGCCGATCCTGGCGCTGATCGGCGGCCGCCTGAAACAGCGCGGCGTGGCGCATTATCAGCTGTTTGACGCCCTGCTGACGCTGGCGGGAACGCGCCTTTCCAGCGACAGCGTGGCGAAACAGGTGTCCGGTGAAAAACGGGATGATACCCGTCAGGCGCTGGACGCCGTGTGGGAAGAGGAACAGGTGAAGTTTATTGAAGACAACGCCACATCGTGCGACAGCTCGCCGATGCAGCAATATCAACGACGCTTTAGCCAGGACGTCGCGCCGCAGTATGTGGACGTCAGCGCCGGAGGCCCAAAATGACGCACTACCTGAACGTGTTTTTCTATGATATTTATCCCTACATCTGCGCCACCGTCTTTTTCCTCGGCAGCTGGTTGCGCTACGACTACGGGCAATATACCTGGCGGGCCTCATCGAGCCAGATGCTCAGCAAACGCGGGATGAACTGGGCCTCTAACCTGTTTCATATCGGGATTCTGGGGATCTTCTTCGGGCACCTGTTCGGCATGTTAACCCCGCACTGGATGTACGCCTGGTTTTTACCCGTCGCGGTTAAACAGCAGCTGGCCATGATTGCGGGAGGGATCTGCGGCGTGCTGACGCTGATCGGCGGGTCGATGCTGCTGATTCGCCGCTTGTTCAACCAGCGGGTGCGTGCCACCTCCACCACGCCGGATATCATCATTATGAGTATCCTGCTGATACAGTGCATTCTGGGGCTATCGACCATTCCTTTCTCCGCGCAATATCCTGACGGAAGCGAGATGATGAAGCTGGTGGGCTGGGCACAAGGGATCGTGACGTTTAAGGGCGGCTCGTCGGAAATGCTGAGCGGCGTGGCGCCGATCTTCCGCGTGCATCTGGTGTTGGGGATGACGATCTTCCTCATCTTCCCCTTTACCCGCCTGGTGCACGTCTGGAGCGCGCCGTTTGAGTACTTTACGCGGCGGTATCAGGTGGTGAGATCGCGCCGTTGATTTGTCGGGTGGCGGCTACGCCTTACCCGACCTACGTTCACACGCCCGTAGGCCCGGTCAGGTGTTGACGCCACCGGGCCGCAATGTCAGAACAAATTACTTCCGCTGACGACTGAAATAACCAACAGCAGCAGCAACACTGCGACAATCAGACCAAAAGCCAGTAACGCCGCATGAAAAGCGAGCGTGGCCCCGGAAAAAAACAGTGCACCACTCACCCCCCATCTGTTCTCTTTGCGCATCCCAGCAGTGAAGGCAAGCCCTAATGCCACCACGGATAAAATTATTCCGCTATTGATAAGAATGCTGTCGATATCGACCGCTTTCTTTTTCGCTTCAACGGTCGGCTGTTCTCCCTTTATGCCAGCAATGATCCCTTTTTTTACCGCCGAAACTTTTTCAGCCACAACAATTTCAAGCGCTGTCGACTTTGTCGAAAAAGGACCAAAAGTGAACTGCACTAATGAAAGAAGCAGTGCAATAACCCCGAGTAACATTCCCACTGAACTGAATTTATTCCGCAACAAGATTTCCATATCAGCATGCCTTTGACGATGTTTAAACTAACCTGCCGGGTGGCGGCCTGTGTTCGGGCACCCGTAGGCCCGGTAAGGCGTAGCCGCCACCGGGCTATTTCCCGGCCTGCGGATGCGTATCAAACTCCGCCATCACCGCCGTCAGCTCGGCCAGGGTAAAGCCGTGCTTCGGGTCATCAACGCCCAGGCCAAACCGCACCTGCAGCAGCTTATACAGCGCCTCCGCATCCGGCAAATGAATCTGCTCCTCCACATGACCGTTCTGCCAGTGGGTAAAGTTGAAGTTGGTCAGCGTCAGCTTGCCGCCGTCCGGCAGATGGCGGCACATCAGCAGATGATGGCGGAAGTGCGACTGCGGCCAGTGCGCCGACCAGAAATTCCCCATCACGTAATCACTGAAATACTGTGTCGTCAGGTCAAAATGGTACATCGACTGCCAGTGCTCGTGGTGACGGAACTGCAGCACCCAGTCGTTACCCTCGCTCAGCAGACGATACAGGCCGTGCGGCGTTTCCTGTTCCTCACTGGCGAGCAGACGAATTGGCGCCGTCAGCGTCTGGCCGCCAAACCCCACGTCCGCAATCCAGCGCTCGCCGTTAAGCTCAACCAGCAGCAGGCGGTGCGTGCGCGGCGGCATTTGCGGTGGATTCGCTAATATCACGCGTCCCAGTACGCTGCGCACCGTAAAGCCAACTTCGCGCAATACGCGTTCGAACAGGCCGTTTTGCTCAAAGCAATAGCCTCCGCGGCGCGCGGAGACCAGTTTATCGACCAGATTCTGATCCTCAAGATGGATCTCTCGCGGCAGAACGACATCAATATTTTCAAAAGGAATCGCACAGTTGTGATGTAAATGCAGCGCGCGCAGGGTATCGATATCAACAGCGGTCGGTTGCGTCCAGCCGATGCGGGCGAAATAGGCGGTCAGGAATGGGGACATTAATCAGTTTCCTTTGATTGTGATGTTCTGTTTATAAACTAATTTTACTCACTCACTTTGATTTACGTGCTTTTTCGTCATACTCATCGTTACAGATGAGGAGATCCTATGAGCCACTTTCGCCCTGTTGAATTACGTCATGCCAGCCGTCTGCTGAACCATGGTCCTACCGTACTGATTACCAGTCGTGATGAAACGCTCGACAGACGTAACGTTATGGCTGCCGCATGGTCAATGCCCGTTGAGTTTGAACCGCCACGCATCGCGATAGTCGTGGACAAAAGTACCTGGTCACGCGAGCTGATCGAACGCAGCGGGAAATTTGGCATCGTCATCCCCGGCGTGGCGGCGGCCAACTGGACTTACGCGGTCGGCAGCGTCAGCGGGCGCGATGAAGACAAATTCAACTGCTACGGGATCCCGGTCGTGAACGGTCCTGAACTTGGCCTGCCGGTGATTGAAGAAAAATGTCTGGCGTGGATGGAGTGTCGGTTATTACCTGTAACTTCTGCGGCAGAAAAATATGACACCCTGTTTGGTGAAGTGGTTTCAGCGGCAGCAGACAAACGCACGTTTGTCGCCGGACGCTGGCAGTTTGACGGGGATAAGCTGAACACCCTGCATCATCTTGGAGCCGGGACGTTTGTGGCGAGTGGGAAGATGGTGAAGGCGCTGGATTGATTTTCTAAATCATATCTTACTGAATTATATTAAATTTCTATGGCATTTTATGTTTACTATTGCGTTGTAAAACGGAGGATATTTCCGGAGTTGCTGCATTAGCACTCTCCCGTTAAGGAAATATCAATGTCATGGAATAAAGATGGCGCAATCTCCTATGCCAAATCACACGCCCAACCGAAGAGCACCGGTTATTGTGCTCGCTACGTCACCGAAGCGATCAGAACGGGGGGAAAATTAAAAATTCCCAATACGCGTCTGGCAAAAGATATGGGGCGTACATTGGTCAACGCTGGATTCCGCCTGGTATACGATCAACCTCATTACGAACTGTTCAGGCACGACTAATGAAAATACTCTGCTTTTTTCTTTTTGCCCTCTCTCCGTTCGCAGTCGCCCAAACTGACTATGCCCCAGGCCAGGCTGCGCTTAAATTCAATCAATGGTATATCGCTCAGCTGAATCAGGACAAACCACCAGTGCTGAATCCAGACATTATGAATGAATACGTTGCCTCTGGGACAATTGATGCAATTAAGGAGATGTACTCAGGAGACAGTAACGAAAAAGACATGCCCGATGCTGATATGTTCATCAAAACGCAGGACTGGGATGAAGACTGGAATCAGATAACCGTCTTACACTCTGATTTTGATGCCGTTTGCACAAACGTCTATCTCGCATTTGGTAAGAAACAAAATCACGTTGTAGCAGATTGTCTCGTTCAGGAAGAAGGGAAATGGAAAGTTCGATCGGCCACGCTGATCAAGTAATAATCGGATATGAAAGCCCTCTGCTACAGCGGCAAAAGCACACGGTAACCCAGCGGCTACCGTGTGCAATTCATTAACTACTTCGCACGCCGTGAAATAATCTCATCCGCAACATTCCGCGGGGCTTCCGCAAAATGATGGAACTCCATCGTATACGTCGCGCGTCCCTGGGACATCGAGCGCAATGTCGTGGCATAGCCAAACATCTCTGCCAGCGGCACGTCAGCACGAATAATCTGGCTGCCGTACTGCTCCGCCATCCCCTGCACCATGCCGCGTCGTGAAGAGAGATCGCCCATAATGTTACCGGCGTACTCTTCCGGTGTTTCCACCTCCACGTGCATGATCGGCTCAAGGATCACCGGATCTGCCCTGCGGGCGCCCTCTTTGAAACCGAGGATCGCCGCCATGCGGAAGGCCATCTCCGAGGAGTCGACATCGTGATACGAGCCAAACGTCAGCGTCGCTTTGACATCGACGACCGGATAGCCCGCCAGTACCCCGCTGTTCATTGCTTCCCGCAGTCCTTTCTCAACGGACGGGATATACTCGCGCGGCACCACGCCGCCCTTAGTGGCATCTTCAAATTTAAAACCACTTCCGGGCTCCAGCGGCTCCAGGCTCAGCACCACATGACCGTACTGGCCTTTACCGCCGGACTGACGGACAAATTTGCCTTCGATATCCTTCACCGTTTTACGCAGGGTTTCACGATAGGTCACCTGCGGACGACCAATATTTGCCTCGACGCCAAACTCACGTTTCATGCGGTCGACGATAATCTCGAGGTGTAGCTCACCCATCCCGGAGATAATGGTCTGGCCGGACTCTTCGTCAGTATGCAGGCGGAAAGACGGGTCTTCCGCTGCCAGACGCTGCAGCGCAATCCCCATTTTCTCCTGATCGCCTTTGGTTTTCGGCTCAATCGCCAGCGAGATCACCGGATCCGGGAACTCCATACGCTC
Source organism: Enterobacter sp. PL_is514 (assembly GCF_055816715.1). Taxonomy (NCBI): domain Bacteria; kingdom Pseudomonadati; phylum Pseudomonadota; class Gammaproteobacteria; order Enterobacterales; family Enterobacteriaceae; genus Enterobacter; species Enterobacter sp. PL_is514. The sequence goes on from NZ_JBVPGN010000035.1 coordinate 24,715, forward strand.
AAGCGTAATGACGGCGTTCGGATCGGTGAGCGTGTCGCCGGTGGTCACGTCTTTCAGCCCGACACAGGCCGCGATATCCCCGGCACGCAGTTCGTCCACCTCGTGGCGATCGTTAGCATGCATCAGCACAATACGTCCGATACGCTCTTTCTTCCCTTTCACCGGGTTGTACACCGCGTCGCCTTTGCGCAGCACGCCAGAGTACACGCGGATAAAGGTCAGCTGCCCGACATACGGGTCGCTCATCAGCTTGAACGCCAGGGCCGAGAACGGCTCATCATCGCTCGGATGACGCTCGGCGTGCTGCCCTTTTTCATCCACGCCATCAATGGCCGGCACGTCCAGCGGCGATGGCATCAGCTCAATCACCGCATCGAGCATGCGCTGTACGCCTTTATTCTTGAACGCGCTGCCGCACAGCATCGGCTGGATTTCGCCCGAGATGGTGCGAATACGCAGCCCTTTGATGATTTCCGCTTCCGTCAGGTCGCCCGTCTCCAGGTACTTATCCATCAGTTCATCGCTGGCTTCCGCCGCCGCAGAGACCATTTTTTCCCGCCATTCCCGGGCGGTGCTGATTAAATCATCCGGCACAGGCGCATAGGTAAACACCATACCCTGAGTCGCGTCGTCCCACAGAATGGTGCGCATCTTGATCAGATCCACCACGCCGGTGAAGTGATCTTCTGCCCCCACCGGGATGACAATCGGCACCGGATTGGCCTTCAGGCGTTCCTGCATCATCCGCACGACGCGGAAGAAATCGGCACCCGGACGGTCCATTTTGTTGACGAAGGCCAGTCGCGGAACGTGATATTTATTGGCCTGACGCCAGACGGTTTCTGACTGCGGCTGCACGCCGCCCACGGAGTCATACACCATCACGGCACCGTCGAGTACGCGCATGGAACGTTCCACTTCAATGGTGAAATCCACGTGCCCCGGGGTGTCGATGATGTTAATCCGGTGCGGCTCATATCCTCTGTCCATACCCGGCCAGAAGCAGCTGACCGCCGCGGAGGTAATCGTGATCCCGCGCTCTTGCTCCTGCGCCATCCAGTCAGTGGTTGCCGCGCCATCGTGTACTTCACCCAGCTTGTGGCTCATCCCGGTATAAAACAGGATGCGCTCAGTGGTGGTGGTTTTACCGGCATCGATATGCGCGGAGATACCGATGTTGCGATAACGTTCGAGAGGGATGGGTCGGGGCATGATATTTCCTTAAGTCTTATGACTTGTCTGTGACGACCAGGATGGTCGTGCATTCGTTCGTTTGCTATAATAGTCCTATTGTACGAGTATTATCGAACTATTTTTTAACGGTTGACCTATTGTTGATATAGCTCAATCTGACGCCATACGCAGGAAAACGATGATCCCAAACCACCCTGAAACTGAACAAATACTGCTGGAAAATGTGCTGTTTGCCCTCGGCAACCCGCTCCGGCTGTCGATAATTCGCCGGCTGGCCGATGGCAGCGAACTCAGCTGTAACGCGCTGCGCCCGGAAGATGTGGTGAAGTCTACGATGACCCATCACTGGCGCGTATTGCGCGACAGCGGCGTGATCTGGCAGCGTCCGCAGGGACGAGAAAACATGATTTCATTGCGCAGAGAGGATCTGGATGCCCGCTTTCCGGGGCTGATGGCGATACTTTTACAGGCTAAATCATAAGAGCATATCGGGTTAAAGCCCCTTAATGATGTAAGGGGCATATCGTCAGCAAAGGGATTTACCTTACCTGCATACGATATTCAATCATTCCACTTTTTTTCGCAATCCAGTCATACAATCGTTGCCCGCGATAGTTGGCTTCATGCGTATGCCAGTAAAGATGACTGGCATGATGTTTTCTGGCTTCTCTCTGAACATATTCTATTAACTGTTTGCCAATATGTTTGCCCCTGACAGCTTCGCAGACATATAAATCTTCGAGGTAGCAGTAATCGCTCTCAGCCCAGGTCGAACGGTGAAAGAGATAATGCGCAAAACCCACTATTTCTCCATTACATCGTGCCACCACGCAGAATAGCGGCTCAACGGGGCTGAAAAATCGTTGCCAGGTTCGTTCTGTAATCGCCCCGGACAGATCGACGTTGTAAAACGCCTGATATTTTCCCCATAGTGGCATCCAGCTTTCAAAATCACGTTCTTTAACTGCCTTAATTGTCACGATCGTATTGTTCATATTGCCTCTTCTCTCACCCGTTTATTCGTTTCAGGAAGAGTGTATTCGCTGAATGGCACGTTTTGCCCCGCCAATTCTTGCCATCAAAGCAGACCAATTTTTCATCCTGCTGCATGCAGTATTGCTTTAGAATCAAGAGGCACAGAGGAAAAGTGGACAACGTCATGTTTAAGCACGCGCAGCTTGAAACGGTTAAGGCATGGATTATCGACCCCGCTAACGGATCGCTACCGCTTCATGAAAGGATCCAGAGAGCAATACGGACGCTGATACTGGAAGGGGTATTATCTCACGGTAAGGCCCTTCCTGCTTCACGCGCTCTGGCGGCTTCTCTCAGCGTTTCCCGGGATACCATAGAAGCGGCCTACTCCAGCCTGCATGCCGAAGGGTTTATTGAGAGACAAACAGGCAGAGGGAGCTTCGTCTCTTCCAGCGCGCGCTTTTTAAAACCCAGTCCTCGACAGCATCAGCCAACCGCTGAGATACGAAAAGCAAAACTCAGCGTCCGAGGTAAGATCGTTTATGAAAGCGGCGGGATCCGCGAATTTTCCTCCCCTCGTCCCCTTGCGCCCGGCATTCCTGAAACCCGCATGTTTCCCATTTCAACCTGGGAGCGTCTTCAGCGACAGGTCCTGAAGGAGTTTCAGCATCAGGCATTAGAGCAAAGTCCACCACAGGGTATAGAGCACCTGCGACGGGCCATTGCGGAATATGTCAACCTGGAGCGCGGAACGCGTGCGAGGGCAGAACAGATCATTGTTCTGACAAGTTCTCAACAGGCGCTTGCGCTCTGTTCCCACGTGCTGATGGATGCCGGAGACGGCATTGTCATTGAAGACCCCTCCTATCAAGGGGCACACAAAGCGTTCAACGCCGCAGGACTTCGCTGCATTCCGGTTCCTCTTGATGAAAAAGGCATCTCGGTTGACGGTCTTAATTCTCTGACCGAGCCAGCCAGGGCGATATACCTTACCCCTTCTCATCAGTACCCTACCGGGGTGACGCTCTCTCTTGACCGACGACTGGCAGTTGTCAAATGGGCAAACCGTTACGGGGCCTGGATCATTGAGGATGACTATGACAGTGAGTTTCACTACGAAGGTAAGCCTATGGCCAGTCTTCAGGGGCTTGATACGTACAACCGGACAATTTATATCGGCACGTTCACCAAGTCTCTGTTCCCCGGGCTGCGTATTGCCTACATGATCGTTCCCTCAGAATTGACAGAGCCCTTTACCATGGCGAGGACATTGATGGATGGTCACACCGCCTCAATAACCCAGCTGACGCTGGCTAAATTTCTGGAGGGAGGCCATTTTGGTGCCTATGTTCGTAAGATGAGGAGTATTTACGTTGCTCGTCGCGATGCGCTGGCAAGCCTGATGGATGCGTATCTTTCTGAGTATGTTGCCTGTGAAACGCCTGCGGGGGGAATGCAAATGCCTTGTCATCTGAAACACGGAATATCCGAGAAAGAGATAGCCACCGCCGCCCGCCGTGCGGGTGTTGATATACTTGGGCTTACCGATTTATATGCAGGTCCCCCCGCGTCCACCGGTTTTTTGATGGGATTTGCTGCTTACACGGAAAGGGAAATAGAAGACGCTGTAAAAAAACTGGCCGCCATTTTCCGTCATGTTTGATGCGTCGACTGCTCAGCGGCGAATACTCATTCCGGGCGAGCAAGGCTATATACGGGGATCCGTCGGCTGGTCTTTGTCAGCGTATCAAAGACTTCGGTCTCCGACGTCACAATTCTCACACCCATTTTCCTTAACCTCTGTACATCAGCCGCGATGCGCTGAATGCCAAACCAGAAAAGCCCGTCGAGTGCCGTCACAGACAGGCCGTTTTCCAGCGCCAGCTTGAGACGTTCCTTTGGGGCTTTGACCTGCTGGGCAATTTGCCTGTAAGGCACTTCATTACATCCTGTCGCGTCACTGCGCTGGATCCGCGTTTTCAGTTGATAGGTAAACTCGTCAGGTATTCCATCGAGATCCCTTTTCAGGCTATAGACGCAGCCAAAGCGCTTGCCGTTAAACAGAACATTTTTCTGACTGAGCTGAAGCTCTTTTCTGACAACGTCTATTAACTGGGGCGCACGGGTGAGAAGTAGCCTGAAGGGCAGCTCGAAGCTGGTGACGTAATCCACATTAAGCAACGCGAGACGCAACCGCTCCTCTGCCCCGGACTTTTGCTCACGACACTCTTCCATCACCTCCGCCCACTGGCGCGTCAGGCGCTCCGGCTCGGCGGCTTCGGTAAGGAGATATTTTTCAATCTGATAATCAACTCTTCCGGTCATCATGTGGTATCCCGTCGCTGTGGATGCGGTAATTCTATACAGTACGGTGATATTTATAAAGGACTGAACCGCAGCGACATCCTGAAAATGTCGTTGCGATTCAGTATCCTGACGTTTCGAATCAGTGCGCCATAATCCAGCCCATCAGCAGCGTGGCGAAAATCACCGTCGACGCACCGCCGATGCGGGTGGCGATCTGCGCGAACGGCATGAGCGACATCCGGTTAGACGCGGACAAAATGGCCACGTCCCCCGTTCCGCCCAGCCCGCTGTGGCAGCATGTCACAATGGCCGCTTCCACAGGATACATATTCAGACGCGACGCGATAAAGTAGCCGCTCAGCGCCATTGCAATCACAACCGAACCGCATACCACCACGTATCCCACCGAGAAGACCGACACCACGCTCTCAAGCGGTACGTATAACATCCCGAGGCCGATCATCAGCGGCCAGACCAGAGCAGCCGAGACGAATTTATAGCAACTGTGCGCGCCCTGCTCCATTGAGGCCGGGATCACCCTGAAGTATTTACACAGAACAGCAATCAGGATCATCAGCACCGGGCCGGGAATGTGGACCAGTTTTTCAAACAATCCGCCGACGATGAAAAACGCGCACACCATCAGTAACCCGCCGCCCATCAGATGAAAATCCGTCTGCTGTGTGCTTTGCGCCCCGGCAAACAGGCTGGCGTCGTCTTTACTCCGCGTGAGCATGCCATTTCCCGAAAGCGCAGGACGTTTCGCGCCAAGACGCGCCAGCGAGCCCGCACAAATAATGGCGAAGATATTCCCGACGACCGCAGCGGGTGCCAGCTGTGCAACGTAGACGTCCGGCGTCTGCCCCAGTATTGCCGAATAGGCCAGGGACAGCGGCAAAATGCCCTCGCCAATTCCACCGCCAATGATGGGCACAATGATGAAGAAGAAGGTATGGTAAGGCGTATAACCAAACAGTGAACCCACAATGAGGCCGCTCAGCACGGCCATGCATGTTCCCGCCACCAGCGGAACAAACATGCGCATCATCCCCTGGATCAGCAGCACCCGGTTCATCCCCAGAATACTGCCGACCACCAGGCAGGCAATCACGAAATAGAGAAGGTTCGCCTCTTTCATCAGCAGATGCACGGTATCAAGGGTATGTTTCCCGAATACACCAAAATAGACCAGCACGGAGGGCACCATCAGGCACAGGATCGCCGGGCCGCCGATATCTTTCAACACCGGGATTTGACGCCCTACTTTCGCAAACGCGAAACCGAGGGTCATGATCACCGCGAGGCCACCTATCATATTTTTTGGCAGCAGCCCTGCCCAGGCGGATGTCGCCACAATCGCGGCAATCCCGACGAACAGCATCAGCGGGACCGTGCCCACCTCGGTATTGTTGAGCCCAAAGGCAAAACGCGAGGTAGACAGCTCAGAAGTCGGTACAGGATTATCTTTCATATAATCACCTGAAAATTGTGTTCGGATATACAGAGAAAGGAATAACTGAAACTATTCCTGATACGAAAAAATGTTCTTAAATATAAATAATGATTTAGATGGCCTTTTCTAAAAACAGGCTCAGGGTGAAATTATCACGGGCCTGCAGGGAGAAATGTGAACAATTCGGCTCTTTGCCTTTAAATAACTTAATTCAGCGTTTAGTAACTAAAGTTATTTATCGCAACTCATGTCGCATTCTTGCGTCTTATCAATTTTTAACGCAAGCATTACTTATCCAACTAATGCAATCTTTTTGAAATTAATAAAACCAGAGAGAGTGTGACACTTGTCACTCCTGCCCTGCTATCTAAGCGCTAGATTAGCGCTGCAATAAAACACATAAAATACCCTACAGGAAATACTATGCCTTCATTACTATTACAGTCACTGTTTCCGCTCGTCTTTATTATGTTACTTGGATGGCTAAGTGGAAAGCTGGGATATTCCCGGCGTGAAGATGCAAACGTCATGGCAACCGTGGTGATTCGTTTCGCCCTTCCTTTTCATCTTTTCATTGGTGCATTGCATACCGATCCCAATAAAATTAAAAACCTGACCTTTATGGCCGTCCTGGTTGTCGGTTTAATGGGGTCGTATTTACTGACGCTGTTTATTTCACGCTATGTTTTTCGCCACGATATCAAAACCAGCGCCATTCAGTCTCTGGTTTGCGCCTTTCCTGATATGGCCTACTTTGGCGCGCCGGTCCTGGCGGTATTGATTGGGCCGGAAGGATTTATCGGTGTGCTGATAGGTAACATTATCACCAGCGTTATCATGATCCCTCTGACTATCGTCCTGATTCGTATGGGTGATAAAAACGGTCATGATGGCCTGGAGGCGCTGCACCCGGGGGCGATGATCGTACAAAACCTCATCAAAGCGGCTCGCAACCCTATCGTCTGGATCCCGGTCTCCGGCGTCTTGCTCAGTCTCGCCGGTGTGCAAATCCCTTCCATTCTCAGCATGCCTATTGAGATGGTTGGCAAGGTTTCCGGCGGACTGTCCCTGTTTGCCCTCGGCCTGCTGTTTTACGGTGAACGTCCAAAACTGAACGTGCAGACATTTACCAATATCAGTATTAAAAACCTGATTCAGCCGGCAATGATGGCCGCCGCAGGGATCGCCTTTGGCCTGAGTCATACCTTACTGCAGCAGGTCGTAATTATTGGCGCAACGCCTTCCGCTATTGCCGCGGGGATGTTTGCTTTACGCAGCGATACCTATATCGATACCGCATCCTCTTCCATATTAATTGGTACTGCCGTCGGGGTCGTGACCGAAGGCATTATGATCTATTTCATCTCTTAATCTGTTTTATATAAAAAATTCAGGAGTTAACCATGTCCCGGAAAGAAGTTCTGTACACCCCTTACAATGGGGCCGTATTGCTGGAGAATCCGCTATTAAATAAAGGACTCGCTTTTATTAAAGAAGAGCGTGATAATTTTAATCTGCATGGGTTATTGCCACACAACGTTGAAACCATTGAAGAACAAACCGAGCGCGCCTGGGTACAGTTCTGTCATTTTAAAAGCGATATCTCGCGTCATGTTTATCTGCGAAATATTCAGGACACCAATGAAACTCTCTTTTACAATCTCTTGCGTTCGCATCTGAAAGAGACGTTACCGATTATCTATACCCCGACGGTCGGTGAAGCCTGCGAGCATTTCTCTACGATTTATCGCCGCGCGCGCGGCTTGTTTATTTCATGGCCTAACCGTCATCGTATTGATGAGATGCTGCAAAGTTTTTCACGCAACGACGTTCGCGTGATTGTGGTGACGGACGGGGAACGTATTTTAGGGCTTGGCGATCAGGGTATCGGCGGTATGGGCATCCCGATTGGTAAGCTGTCGCTGTATACCGCCTGCGGGGGGATCCATCCGGCCTCTACCCTCCCGATTATGCTGGATGTCGGCACCAATAATCAGCAACACCTCGACGACCCGATGTACATGGGCTGGCGTCATCCGCGCATCAGCGACGACCAATACGCTGAGTTTATGGATATGTTTGTCAGCACCGTGAAAGCACGCTGGCCCAATGTTCTCCTGCAGTTTGAAGACTTTGCGCAGAAAAACGCCACCCGCCTGCTCCAGCGCTACCGCGACCAGCTGTGCTGCTTCAATGATGATATCCAGGGCACGGCAGCGGTCACCGCAGGTACGCTGATGGCGGCGGCCCATGCGGCAGGCACCCGCATTCGCGATCAGCGCGTGGTCTTCCTCGGCAGCGGCTCTGCGGGATGCGGGATCGCTGAAAAAATTGTGGCGCTGATGGTCGATGACGGCCTGACCGAGTCCGAAGCCCGCAGCAGGATCTTCATGGTCGATCGCTTCGGCCTGCTGACCGACGACATGACCAACCTGCTCGATTTCCAGAAAAAACTGCTTACCGCGCGCGACGCCGTTAGCCGCTGGCAGGTAGAGGCGAAGAATATTTCCCTGCTGGACGTGGTTAAGAACGCGCATCCTACGGTGATGATCGGCGTTTCAGGCCAGCCGGGTCTGTTCAGCGAAGAGATTGTCAAAGAGATGCATCGCCACTGCCCGCGTCCGATTATCATGCCGCTCTCAAACCCGACGTCGCGGGCGGAGGCCCAGCCTCAGGATCTTATCGCCTGGACCCAGGGAGCCGCGCTGGTGGCCACCGGCAGCCCGTTCGCGCCGGTATTCTGGGAGAATGCACACTACGAGATTGCCCAGTGTAACAACGCCTATATCTTCCCTGGTCTGGGGCTGGGCGTTCTGGCCTGTAACGCGCGCCGGGTCACGGAAGAGATGCTGATGGCAGCTAGCCGCAGCCTGGCCGCGCAGTCTCCTCTGGTCACCACGGAAAAAGGTGGATTGCTGCCGCCGGTAGATCAGATTGAAACGGTCTCACGCCAGATTGCCGTCGCCGTCGCCCGGGCTGCGATTGAACAGGGCGTGGCACCGGCGATAGATGATGAGACGTTGATGGCGCGTATCGAGAAGACGTGGTGGCAGGCGGACTATGCGCCGTACCGCCGATCCGCGCTGTAGCGACGGTCATGCCCTCACCGCAGGGTGAGGGCATCGCTGAGGCTTTAGTGCTGTATGCCTGATCGGTCAGAAAAATCGCTGGCGGAGAGAATATCACCCCGTGGGGCCACGCTCTTGCGGCGGTCATACCGGTCAGGTACACCTTCGGGACGCGTTTTGAAGCGCCGGTGCAGCCACATATACTGTTCTGGCGCCATCCGTACAGCGTGTTCAATCGCCCTGTTCATCTGCGTCGCCACGGCTTCTTTATCGCCGCCCTGCAACGCCTCGCTGATATCGTCCAGAATGATCAGCTCGTAACCGGTGCCATCCGCCTTACGGCGCGGCACAAAGGGAATGACGGCAGGCTTAGCGCTTTTGACCAGCATATAGCTTCCAGCGGTCGTCGCGGCATCCGGCACCGCAAAGAACGGCACAAATACGCTATTGGTTTTGCCATAGTCATGGTCCGGGGCGTACCACAAAATTTCATTTTGCTTCAGCGAGCGGATCATGCCCTTTAAATCATGACGATCGAGCATGGTTTTATTGGAACGCAGGCGCCCGCGCGTCTGAAGCCAGTCCAGCAGGGCATTATTATTAGGACGATACACCCCGATACCGGGGTTAAGCATGCCAAATATCCGCGCGCCTAGCTCAAGCGTCAGAAAATGCATCCCCACCAGCACCACGCCCTTTCCTTGCGCCCTGGCCTTTTCCATGTGCTCATAACCCCGCACGGTAAAGTATTTCTTCACCCGCCACTCGGGCCAGAACCATGCCATCCCGGTCTCGATCACCCCCATTCCTACCGATTCAAAATTACGCTGCAGCAATGACTCTCGCTCCGCCTTTTTCATCTCCGGGAAACAAAGCTCCAGGTTGCGGCGGGCAATTTCGACGCGGCGGGGAAGCAAGCGCATCGCCAGTCGACCAAGGCCATGACCGATTCTGAACAGAAGCGGATAAGGGAGCAGCATGATGAGCCACAGCGCGGCAATGCCGGCCCAGCTTAGCCAGTAACGGGGATGAAGAAAGGCGAATGAAAAACGGGGTAATTTTGTCATCAGAAAATTATCCTTTAACGTGTCTGTCCTTAATTGATTCTGTTGAAGATCTTTCCTAAGGATTAATAATATGTCAGCCAGAAACGTTAAGTGTAGCGGATAAGACAAAACGCATTTTTATCGATTTTTGCGAAAACGGGAAAACAAGCCGGGAAGGACTTATTCGATCCCCGGCAAAGATCCTACATCGAATACCCGGGCTTCTTAATAAGCTCCTCCAGCTTCGGTCCAATTTCGGTATCCCAGACCTGCGCCTTCCAGTCTTCAGGCGCGATCTGGTTCAACGCCACCGACACGGAACTGTCTTTGCTGTTGAAATGGCGAATAATCACGTCGGCAATATCCGCCGCCAGGGCCGTTTTTTGTTCGTCGTTCAAATCACGGGGAAAACATTTGATATCTACGTGTGGCATGTGCAGGCTTCCGGTTGTGAATGTGGGTTACACGTTATCAGATAATATTGTTTGCCTTTAACACCTTGTGCAGTTCCGGTCGCTGACATACGGCGTCCGCAATCGCCGTGAATTTAGGGGTGTTCTCGGCAAACCAGGCGTGACGGGGCCCCCAGGTGCGCGCTACCGCAATATACACATCCAGCAGCGTCAGCCTTTCCCCCAGCGCAAACGGGGCGGCCTTAATCTGACTTTCGAACCACAAATAGAGGGATTTCCGGTATGCGATGCAGTTTTTCTGCAGCTGTTCCGGCGCATCCGGCACCCAGCGTTCGGGATAGTCTGCATACGTAAATGTGGGATAGACGTTGGCCACAAACCAGATCATCAGACGCTGAAACTGCTGGCGTTCGGCCTGCCCCACGGGCGGAGCAAGGTCGGGACATCTGTCGAGCACCATCAGGGCAATCGCCGCCGTTTCGGTCATGATGGCACCATTTTCCAGCGCCAGCGTCGGCACCTGACACAGCGGGTTGAGCTTTTGCAGCAGCTCACGCTGCGGGCCGGGCTGGTCAAACCCGTCCACGTTGATAAATTGGTAAGGGATATCAGCCAGGGTTAGCATCACTTCACCGATCGCCGAGCCCCAGCCGGGTACGCCATAGAGTTTAATCATGTTGCCCCCTCAGGAGTGAAAATCCTAAGTGTAGAGCACCATTAGTAGGTTATCCCAGGCGGGTTGACCTCCGACTGTGCCACCGCTTCCCCCTGCTCGCCCCAGCGCGCCAGCACCTTCTGGTAATCTCCCCGCTTGATCGCGCCGTCCAGCGCCGCCTGTAACGCGTACACCAGCTCATTGCCTTTTTTGGTCGTGGTCGCGACATAGGCTTTTTTCGGCCCTAAACCGACCACGCGGGTTTTACCTGTGAGCGCCGCTTTATAGGCTGAAACCGACTGCGGTCCGAAGAACACATCCGCCCTTCCGGACTGGATATAGAGATTGCCCGAAGCATCATCGTGGAGATAAACCGGCAGCGCAGGCTCGCGCCCCGCCTTTTTATTCTCTTCGTTCCAGCCCAGCAGAATGCGTTCCTGATTCGTACCGGAGCCGACAATCACCCTTTTCCCGGCCAGATCTTCCGCGCTTTTGATTGACTGGATCTCACTGGTGGATTTCACCGAAAACGCCAGCGAGTCGACGCGGTAGGTCGCAAAATCAAACTTCTCTTTACGCTGTTCGGTCACCGCAATGTTCACCAGCGCCACGTCGTAGCGCCCGGAGGCGATCCCCAGCGGCCAGTCTTCCCACGCCGTCGGCACCAGCTTCAGCTTCAGCCCCAGGCTGCCCGCCAGCAGGCGGGCGATATCCGGGTCGCTGCCAATGCGCGTACGGTTATCGCTGGCCAGCAGCGCCAGCGGCGGGGAGTTCAGCATTGAGACGGCGACCGTCAGCGTACCCGGCTCCACGAATTTGTAACTGGCGGGGATCTTCGCCACGGCCTGCCGATCCACCGTCACCGGCAGCGGCTGCTCGTTGGCTTTCAAATCAATGCTGGCATGGCTCGCCGTCGTGAAGACCAGCCCCGCCAGAAGTCCGTATTTCATTGGCACCCCTTATAAGACTTTGGAGAGGAACTGGCGCGTTCGCGCATGTGACGGACGGTTTAATACCTCGTCACTGCTTCCCTGCTCGACAATTTTTCCGTCGACCATAAACACCACCTGATCCGCCACTTCCCGGGCAAAGCCTATCTCGTGAGTGACCACCACCAGCGTAGTGCCGGACCGGGCCAGTTTTTTGATCACGTCCAGCACTTCCCCCACCAGCTCCGGATCCAGCGCCGAGGTGGGTTCATCAAACAGCATCACGCGGGGGCGCAGCGCCAGCGCGCGGGCAATGGCAATACGCTGCTGTTGCCCGCCGGAGAGATGGCGCGACCAGGCATCGGCTTTATCCCGCAGCCCGACCACGTCCAGCAGGCTGTACGCTCTTTCCACCGCCTCTTTTTTGCTGAGCTTTTTATGCGCGATGGGCGCCTCAATCAGGTTTTCCAGCACCGTGAGATGCGGAAAGAGATTGAAGTTCTGGAACACATAGCCCACGTTGACGCGCTGTTTGAGGATCTCCTTCTCCTTTAGCTCGTAGAGCCTGTCTCCCTGACGACGGTAGCCAATGTAATCCCCGTCGATCTGAATAAAGCCTTCATCGACGCGCTCCAGGTGATTAATGGTGCGCAGCAAGGTTGATTTGCCTGACCCGGACGGCCCGAGAATGACCGTCACGGACCCGGGCGGGATCTCAAGCGAAACGTTGTCGAGCGCCTTATGGCGGCCAAAAAATTTGCTGACGCCGGTAATCGAAATATGTCCTTCAGGAGAGGCTTGCATGGATAGGCTCCTGTGCTGGCGTGGTGGTGACTGAACGGGTACGACGGGCGGCACGGTTCTGATTTACCGCAGAGCGGCGTTCGCTGCGGGCAAGTGCGCGTTCAACACCGTACTGGATAGCGGACAGGACGGTGGTGATCGCCAGGTACCAGGCGGCACCAACCATCAGCAGCGGGATCACCTCCTGCGTGCGGTTGTAGATCATCTGGATGGTATAGAACAGCTCCGGCATCGCCAGGACGTAAACCATCGCCGTCCCCTTGGCGAGACTGATGATTTCATTGAACCCCGACGGCAGAATGGTGCGCAGCGCCTGAGGCAAAATGATGCGCACCGTGCGGCGCCAGGCCGGCAGGCCGAGCGCGGCGGCGGCCTCATACTGCCCGTGATCGACCCCGAGGAATCCGCCGCGAATGATCTCGGCGGTATAGGCGCTCTGCACCAGGGTTAGCCCCACCACGGCGGTAGAAAACTGCCCCAGCACGTTGATGGTTTCAAAGCTGCCCCAGGTGATGCCGGTGAACGGCACGCCGAGCGAGAGCGTGTCGTAAAGATAGGAAAAGTTGTACAGGATGATCAGCACCACAATCAGCGGCAGCGACCGAAACAGCCAGATGTACGCCCACGCCAGGCTGCTGAGCAGCCAGGATGAAGAGAGTCTCGCCAGGGCCAGCATGCCGCCAAACACCACGCTCAGCGCGGTGCCGATCAGCGTCAGTAGCAGGGTCTGCCCGACACCTTCAAGGATCACCGGGTCGAAGAACCAGCGGGCGAACACCGACCACTCCCAGCGCGGGTTAAACGCCACGGACTGAATCACGACCGCCAGGACAAACAGCGCCACCGCGGCGCCGACGGCCCGCAGCGGATAACGCGCCGGGACCACCTTAATGGTTTCAACGTTGCTCATCGTCGTTCCTCATGCGGTTTTACTGAACGCTTCACGTACCAGCGTTTTGGTGAATCGCAGCCGACCGTCAAACGGCGGCTGGCTGTACTCTTCCGGATCGCGGTTCAGATCGAACTGCGGCTGATAGCCCTGGCTAAGATAGAGCCTGACCGCCTCCGGCTGACGAAAGCCGGTTGTCAGGTAGATCTGACTGTACCCTGCCAGCACCGCCCTGCGCTCCAGCTCCTGCACCACGCGCCCGGCAAGCCCCTGCTGACGCAGGGTTTTGTCCGTCCAGATGCGTTTGATTTCCGCGGTGCGTTCGTCAAACGGTTTGTATGCGCCGGTAGCGATAATCTTCCCGTCGCGCTCCAGGACGATAAACAGCCCCTGCGGCGCTAAATACCACTCGGTGAGCTCCACTTCCGCGTCTTTTGAGAAGTAGTCCCCGTAGCGGGCGGCATATTCACCGAACAGCCCCTCGATAATGGGCTGAAGTTCAGCATCTTCCGGTGATACATCACGAAATCGTTCGCTCATCACGCCTCCTTAATCGCCCAGGCCAGCCGGGTTCACTTCGGACTGAGGAATGCGCTCAACCCCTTCCCCCCAGCGGTTGAGCACTTTGTCGTAATCGCCGTTTTTGATGACGCCGTTCAGCGCGGTTTGCACCGGCTCAACCAGTCCGCTGCCTTTTTTCAGCGTCACCGCGATGTGTGCCGCCTTCGGCCAGCCGCCGTCGACGCTGCCCACCAGTTTGGTTTTCCCGTTCAGCGCCGCTTTCCAGGCGCCAATCACGTTCGGACCAAAGTAGGCATCCGCGCGTCCTGACTGCAGCGCCAGCGTTTGTGCCGCATCGTCTTTGGTGTAGATCGGGGTAAAGGGTTTCAGCCCCTTCTTCAGGTTTTCGGCATTCCATGCCAGCAGGATGGCCTCCTGGTTGGTGCCGGAGCCGACGATAATCCGCAGCCCGGCGATGTCCTCAGCCTTCTCAAGCGACTTGATCGGGCTGGTTGATTTCACGTAGAACCCGAGGGAATCTTTTCGGTAGGTGGCAAAGTCAAACTTCTCTTTACGCTCTTTGGTGACGGTAATATTGCTAATGGCAGCATCATATTTCCCGGAGGCGACGCCCAGCGGCCAGTCTTCCCAGGAGGTCGGCACCACGTTCAGCTCCAGCCCGAGGCTGTCGGCGACCAGACGGGCGACGTCAACCTCGCTTCCCAGCAGCGTTTTGTTGTCGTCGGAAAAGACCGTCAGCGGCGGCTGATTGAGCCCCGCCACCGCAACGGTAAATTTCCCCGGCACGGCAAAGCGATAGTCTTTCGGCAGCTGAGCCACCGCATCATTGTTTTTGGCAGTGTTAACCGGCGTTTTATTGGCCTCGATGCTCACGCCGGTGCCGTTAATATTCACATTCTCTGCCCAGACGGCAGGGGTAAAGGCCAGCGCGAGCGCCAGAATAAGCGATGATTTCTGCATAGCGGGGTTCTCTTTTATTGTTGTGTGAACTGGTTTTTCGGTTGGTCTAAACCGAGGCTTTCGCGCAGCGTGGTGCCCGGATAGTCGGTACGGAACAGGCCGCGGGCCTGAAGAATGGGCACCACCTGGTCAACAAAGCGCGGGAAGGTATCCGGCGTACCGCCCTGAATGATGAAGCCGTCAGCGGCATAGCCTTCAAACCAGGCCTGCAGACCGTCAGCCACCTCCTCCGGCGTACCGGAAAAGCGCGGGCGCGGTGATGCAGCTTCAAGGGCTACCTGACGCAGGGTTAAGCTGCGCTCGCGGGCGTTACGCTTAATTTCATCGGTGGTACTGCGGAAGCTGTTTTTGCCTAAATCGCCGATATCCGGGAACGGCTCGTCGAGCGGATACTGGCTGAAATCATGATGTTCGAAATAGCGCCCCAGGTAATTGAGGGCATCGTTAATCGACACCAGCGCCGCCGTGGTCTGGTACTGGTTTTCCACGTCTTCGGCGTCTTTTCCCACAATCACGCTGACGCCCTGGAATATATGCAAGTCAGGCGCGCGGCGACCGTTTGTTTCCAGCTGCTGCTTCACGTCGCGGTAAAAGGCTTTTGCCTCGTCGAGCGTCTCGTGATGGGTAAAAATGGCGTCGGCATGTTTCGCCGCCAGCTTTTTCCCGTCGTCCGACGCCCCGGCCTGAAAGACAATCGGACGCCCCTGCGGGGTGCGGCCAATATTCAGCGGCCCGGCGACCTGGAAGAAATCACCGTGATGATCCAGGGTGTGAAGCTTTGACGCGTCAAAGAATTGCCCGCTCTCTTTATTACGTACGAACGCATCACCTTCCCAGGAATCCCACAGCCCTTTCACCACGTCGAGATACTCATCCGCAATCCGGTAGCGCAGCGCATGCTCGGGGTGTTTTTCGCGGGAAAAGTTCTTCGCCGACCCTTCCAGCGGCGAGGTCACCACGTTCCAGCCCGCGCGTCCGTTGCTGAGGTGGTCGAGGCTGGCGAACTGGCGCGCCGTGGTGAAGGGTTCGCTGTAGGAGGTGGATAAGGTTCCCACCAGCCCCAGGCGCGAGGTGATGCTGGCGAGAGCAGATAACACCGTCAGCGGTTCAAAGCGATTTAAAAAATGCGGGATGGATTTCTCGTTTATGTAGAGACCGTCGGCAACGAATAAAAAATCGAGTTTGCCCTCCTCCGCCTTTAACGCCGTCGATTTGACGAAATCAAAATTGATACTGGCATCGGCGACGGCCTCAGGGTGACGCCAGGCGGACATATTTCCGGATGCACCATGCAAAATGGTCCCCAGCCGCAGTTGACGATGTGCAGACATATTCACCTCTTAAGAATTAAACGTGTTGCAGGGCTTTTTCCGCAAGCTGTGCAAAATAGCGGGCAGCGGGCTCAATTAAGGCTTCATCCGGATTAAATGCCGGATGATGTAAACCGTACGGGCTGTTGCTGCCGATGCTGACAAACGCTCCCGGGATCTGCTGCAGATAGACCGCAAAATCTTCCCCGCCCATATGCAGCTCGGCGTGCCGGGTTTCGTATCCGGCGTCCCGGGCGACCGAGGTGGCGAAATCGGCCCAGCGTTCGTCATTCACCAGCGCGGTGGGCCCGGCATACCAGGTGATATCAATCTGCGCGCTAAAGGCGCTGGCAAACCCGGCAGCGATTTCGCCCACGCGGGCTTTCACATTCTGCTGCACTTCCGTGCGATGGGTACGCAGCGTGCCTTCCAGCTCGACGCTTTCCGGCAGCACGTTCCAGGTGTTACCGCCCGCAATGCGCGTCACGCTCAGCACCACCGAATCCAGCGTATTGACGTTGCGGCTGGCGACGCTTTGCAACGCCGTCACCAGCTGGCTCGCCAGTACAATGGCGTCGTTGCCTTCGTGCGGACGCGCGGCGTGCGCGCCCTTGCCGGTAATGCGGATCACAAAGCGGTCGACGTTGGCATAGAACGGACCGCCGCGGGTAGCGAACTCACCGACCGGCAGGCCGGGCTCGTTGTGCATGCCGAAAATGGCACTGACATCGCGTAAGGCACCGGCGCGCACCATGCTCTTCGCACCGCCAAAGTTCTCTTCGGCAGGCTGAAACAGGATCCGCACCCGGCCGTTAAGCGAGGCCTCTCGCTCTTTCAGCTTTAACGCGGCGCCGAGGATGACGCTGGTGTGGATATCGTGTCCGCAGGCATGCATTACGCCTGCACGCTGCGAGCTAAACGGCACGCCGCTGCGCTCTTCAATCGGCAGGGCATCAATATCCGCCCGCAGCGCAATCAGTTTGCTGCCCGAGCCGATTTCCGCCACCAGCCCGGTAGACAGGTCGTAAGGCTGCGGGGTAATCCCGGCATTCGTCAGCCACTGGCGCAGGCGCGTCGTGGTCTCCACTTCCTGGCCGGAAAGCTCCGGGTTCTGGTGCAGTTCGCGACGCCAGGCAATCAGCTGTTCGCCAAAGCTCATACGGTGACCTCCCTGTTAAGACGCGCCTCGGCGAGCAGGCGCAGCGACGCGACGCGCGTTGCTCCCTCCGCTACCGGCGTGTCGATGATAAATTCGTCAATGCCCCACTGCTGATGCAGCGCGTTGAGCTGTTCCACTACCGACTCAGCGGTGCCCGCCAGCAGCGACTGCGCACGACGTGCAATGCGCACCGGCTCGCTGCCCGCCTGGCGTGCAAAGGCGTAGGCCTGCTCTTCGCTGGCCACGGTGACGCGCTGCCCGTTTGCCAGCTCAACGCCCCACACCTCGACCTTCTGCGCCAGCGCGTCTGCCTCGGCCTGCGTCGGAGCGACAATCGCCTGCACCGCCACTATCACATCCCGCGCGCTGTTCTCACGCCAGGTCGATACCACCTCGCGCAGCAGATCCGGGTCACCGTTCAGGTGTGCGGCAAACACAAAGTGCCAGTCGAGCCTGGCGGCCAGCAGCGCGCTTTCGGTACTCGCGCCCAGCAGGAAACCTTCAGCAGGCAGCGGCGGCAGCGGCGTGGCGCGGACGGCTTCTTCAGTAGCGTGATGCTCAGGACGGATCCAGCGGTCGAGCTGGGCCAGCTGTTCGGCAAAGCTGCCCTTTTCCTGTTGATTCAGGCCCTGCTGCAGCGCGCGGGTTGAGAGCGGTAGTCCGCCGGGGGCCTTCCCGACGCCGAGATCCACGCGGCCAGGCGCCAGCGCGGCCAGCACGTTGAAGTTCTCGGCGACTTTATAGGGGCTGTAGTGCTGAAGCATTACGCCGCCGGACCCGACGCGAATGCGCGTGGTTTGCCCGAGGATCCAGGCAATCAGCAGCTCCGGGGAAGGGCTGGCAAGCTGTGGGGTGTTGTGGTGTTCGGCAATCCAGAAACGATGATAGCCCAGATTTTCTGCCTGCTGCGCCAGCGCCAGGGTACGCGC
This sequence comes from Enterobacter sp. PL_is514, assembly GCF_055816715.1. Lineage (NCBI taxonomy): Bacteria > Pseudomonadati > Pseudomonadota > Gammaproteobacteria > Enterobacterales > Enterobacteriaceae > Enterobacter > Enterobacter sp. PL_is514. Next base: position 43,328 of record NZ_JBVPGN010000035.1, read on the forward strand.
CAGTGCATCGGCAGCCGTTTCGTTTTCAGCGATGGGGCTTTTATCCAGAATGCTGATTCGCCATGACATGTTGCGTTCTCGTTTGACTTAACATGTCGTCATTATTAAAGGCGCATTTCACCACTGAGAAACAATTAATTTACATTTAGTTTGCCGGAAAACAGATATATAAAACCATGCTAAGAATAAGACTTTAAGGAGGCAATCAGCGTTTCCACCTGCTCCCGACGGGTAATGCGGACGAAGCGAATATGGCTATATTGCGGGTTTTGCAGATCGGCTTCATAGCGCGTGCGGTTGTTACGCCAGGTTTTCATCGTCCAGATGATAATCGATTCTCTGCTGAAGAACGCGCGCCGGAAACTCTCTTTATTCCCCGTTCCCGGCCAGAGCTCGTGCTTATGCCAGGCCCGCTTTATTGCTCGCGTGACGGCCTGCCAGAAGGTGCGGATAAACCCATAATCCACCCACACCACAACGTCTACATTGCGCCATTTCACAGGCCGCGTGCGGTTGTAGTTACCGTCCAGCACCCAGTCTGGCGACGCCTGTAGCGCCTGCTCCAGCTTTGCCTGAAACTCGTCGTCCGGCGTGCCCTGCCAGTCAGCCTGCCAGTAGAGTCTGTCCATCTCGATACAGGGAATAGCCAGTTCGGTCGCAATCCGCTTCGCCAGCGTGCTTTTTCCACTTCCGCTGGTTCCTATGACGTTAATTTTCACCTCAGCCTCCCTGTTTTTATGAAAATGAGACCAAATTATAGCGTTTTCATCCTGTTAACGAAACGCTATTTCAGCATGACAATTTTTCCCGGGAAGCGATCTCCCTCTTACAGTTTGGCTTATGTCATTTATTTAAAGCGTCTCCCAAAAACGCCTCTGAAAATATTTTCATTTTTATTACATTCGATAGCGTTAACCGTTTAAAAATAATATGTAGCGAGTATTTCAGACAGCCAAAAATTCAGAGAGAATAAGCAGCAGACAGTTATAAAAATAATCTCATTAATCTTGCCGGAGTGCTTTCCGGACGTTTTTTTATTCTTGCACAACATCATGGAGTTACTCATGAGGCGTAACACACCCGTTACACAAAACGAGTATTTACTTAACGCTGGTGCGACGTTAATGTCCACCACCGATACAAAAAGTCATATTACCTATGCTAATTCCGCTTTTATTGAAGCCAGCGGATATAAAGAAGAACATCTTCTTGGTGAGCCGCATAACCTCATCCGCCATCCCGACATGCCTGCCGAAGCGTTTGGCGACATGTGGTTTACCCTGCAGCAGGGCGAGACCTGGACAGGGCTGGTGAAGAACCGTCGTCATAATGGCGATCACTACTGGGTGCGGGCCAACGTGACGCCGGTCTGGCAGGGTGGATCCCTGACGGGCTATATTTCGGTGCGAAATATCCCCGCACGGGAAGAGATCGCAGCCAGTGAAAAACTGTATGCAAAAGTGCGTAATAACGAATTAAAACATTACCGTTTTTATAAAGGACTGTTAGTTCGACGCGGTTTATTTTCCTTTATGTCGCTTTTTAAATGTCTCAGCACCTGTAAACGAATCCATCTTGGTATTGCGACGACAGCGTTACTCTCCTGCCTGGCGGTGTATTTCTTCCCTGATAAACTTGTGCAGTCGGGGAGTCTGGCGCTGCTCTTTTCTGCCCTTGCCTGTTATCTTCACGCGCAGATCGCACGGCCGGTAAAATCTATTGTTCAACAGATGCAGCGCGTGGTTTCAGGACGTAAAACGGACTATTACCATTTTGACAGGATCGATGACATCGGGCTGATGATGCGCCTGGTGAATCAATCAGGTTTGAACCTGAATTCGCTGGTTGACGATGTCGGGGCGCAAATCAGCGGGATTGGCACCATCAGCCAGCAGGTCGCGAAAGAAGGTGCGGCGCTGCAAACGCGCTCTGAAGAAACCGCAGACTTTCTGCAGCAAACCGCATCTGCGGTGGAAGAGATCGCCAGCGCGGTGAAGCAGACGGCAGAAACCGCGAATGAAGCGATCCAGATGGCGGATCGCACCAGCGACAGCGCCCACTGCGGTGAAGCGATGATGAAAGAGACCATCGGTATGATGCAGTCCGTGTCGCAGGATAACGGCCAGATCGTCGATATTATCAGCGTTATCGATCGCATTGCCTTCCAGACCAATATTCTTGCGCTGAATGCCGCCGTGGAAGCGGCGCGCGCGGGTGAAGCCGGGCGCGGCTTTGCCGTGGTGGCGGCTGAGGTGCGCAATCTTGCGCAGCACTCCGCGACGGCGGCGAAAGAGATCAAAGCGCTGATCGAGAAAAACGTTGCCAGCGTCAACGCTGGCGTGGAGAAGGTGGTACAAACCGAATCACAGCTGACGGTCATGATCGACCATGTTCTGCAGGTTTCCACCTTGATTAAGGAGATCGGCCACGCCACCCAGGAACAAACCCAGGCGCTGACGCTGATCAACGCCTCCCTCTCCCGTATCGGCGCAATGACCCAGAGCAATACGGGGATGGTGGATAACGTCACTCACGCTGCGAATCACCTGACGCAGCGGACGACGCGCCTGCAGCAGGCAATTTCCGTTTTTGGCGGTTAGCCGTTCGGGTACTGCTCGTCAGTCACTTTTTCCAGCCATGTTACCGGGCTGCCGTTTACCGCTTCGGCGATGGCAAGATGCGTCATCGCCGTTTGCGCATTTGCGCCGTGCCAGTGCTTCACGCCGGGTGGGATCCAGGCGATATCGCCCTGATTCAGGATTTCCGCCTCTTTGCCCCACTCCTGTAACCAGCCGCGCCCCTGCGTCACAATCAGCGTTTGTCCCAGGGGATGCGTATGCCAGGCCGTGCGCGCGCCCGGCTCAAAGGTTACGGTTGCCCCGCCGACGCTGGCAGGTTCGGTCGCCTGAAAGGGTGCGTCAATCCGAACAGTGCCGGTAAACCAGGCTTCCGGTCCTCGTACTGAAGGTATTGAACCGCTGCGGATAATTTTCATCTTTTGCTCCTCGTTGACTGTTGCGTTAACAGTAGCGCAAAGCACTCGGCAGCATTAGGGTGCATAATCAGATAGGACACATGACTGAAACTCATAAATAGAACCGCGATGCTAAAAGATAATTTCAACGATCTGCTCTCCTTTATGGTGGTGGCCCGCGAGCGTAGCTTTACGCGCGCAGCGGCGCAGCTGGGCGTCTCGCAATCGGCACTGAGCCATGCGATGCGCAAGCTTGAGGCGCGATTAGACGTTCGCCTGTTAACCCGCACAACCCGCAGCGTGGTTCCGACACCCGCGGGTGAGCAGCTTTTTTCGCGCCTCAGCCCGCATCTGCTGGAGATCGAACAGGAACTCACGGCGCTTCGCAGCACCCGCGACAAACCCGCAGGCGCTATCCGCATCGTCGCCGGCGAGCACGCGATGGATGCCGTGCTCTGGCCGGTCCTGAAGGCTTTTATGCTGCAATATCCTGACATTAACGTCGAAGTGATGGTCGACAATGGCCTGACAGATATCGTAGATGGCCGCTTCGACGCAGGGGTTCGCCTGGGTGAACAGGTGGCAAAAGACATGATTGCGGTGCGGATTGCGCCGGACATGCGCATGGCGGTCGTCGGCTCCCCGGATTACCTGGCTCGTTTTGGCGTGCCGCTCGTGCCGGAGCAGCTGAGCGAACACCGCTGTATCAATCTCCGCCTGCCCACCCGAGGGGGATTATATGACTGGGAATTTGAGCGCGACGGGCGCGAGCTTCGCGTGCGGGTTGACGGACAGCTTACGCTGAATAACCTGTCGCAGCGTATCGACGCCGCGGAAAATGGCCTCGGATTAGCCTACGTGCCCGAGTCCTCGGTCCTGGACGCTCTAAATCAGGGACGGCTGGTCAGGGTCCTTGAATCGTGGTGCCCCACGTTTGAAGGATATCACCTCTATTATCCGAGCCGTCGGCAGCACACAACCGCGTTCAGGTTACTTCTCGATGCCCTGCAGCAGCAAAAATTTATACCATCTGGTAATAATTAAGAGAATCTGATGATTAAATAATCAACCTCGCCATTGTTTTGACTAAAAACTCATCACGATTCAGCGTGTTGTGATCCCCGTCTGCTCTGACCACACGATTTCCTTCGACGTGCATCACTTTCGGCACGGTTATATTTTGCGTCGCTTATGAATTGCAGGTAGGATGCCTCGCCATGTTTCGCCTTATCCATACGCAGAATGACTGGGAAGGCGACATGTGTTTGCGCAGAAGCAATCGTTTGTATTGCTTTCTGCCAGGCAGGACTATCACGATAATGGTTCAGACAGGCAAACAGGTAACTCAATGAAAACAAGCAATAAAAGCGCAGCCGATCATCATGCTGCTAAACGTCGCTGGTTGAACTCTCACGAAGAGGGCTACCACAAAGCGATGGGCAACCGTCAGGTTCAAATGATCGCCATCGGCGGCGCTATCGGAACGGGTCTGTTTTTAGGTGCTGGTGCACGCCTGCAGATGGCTGGCCCGGCTCTCGCCCTGGTCTATCTGGTGTGCGGGATCTTCTCTTTCTTCATTCTCCGCGCGCTGGGCGAACTGGTACTGCATCGCCCTTCCAGCGGAAGCTTCGTCTCTTACGCCCGTGAATTCCTCGGTGAAAAAGCGGCTTACGTTGCGGGCTGGATGTACTTCGTCAACTGGGCGATGACGGGTATTGTCGATATCACCGCCGTTGCGCTGTATATGCACTACTGGGGCGCGTTTGGTGATGTGCCGCAGTGGGTGTTTGCGCTTGGTGCGCTGGCGATTGTCGGCACCATGAACATGATCGGCGTGAAGTGGTTCGCGGAGATGGAGTTCTGGTTTGCGCTGGTAAAAGTGCTGGCCATCGTGGTGTTCCTGGTCGTGGGTACCGTCTTCCTCGGCAGCGGTAAGCCGCTGGATGGCAATGCCACCGGCTTCCACCTGATAACCGATAACGGCGGATTCTTCCCGCACGGTCTGCTGCCTGCGCTGGTACTGGTTCAGGGCGCCGTGTTCGCCTTCGCCTCTATCGAACTGGTTGGCACCGCGGCAGGTGAATGTAAAGATCCGCAGACGATGGTGCCAAAAGCCATCAACAGCGTGATCTGGCGTATCGGTCTGTTCTACGTCGGTTCCGTGGTGCTGCTGGTTCTGCTGCTGCCATGGACTGCCTATCAGGCGGGCCAGAGTCCGTTCGTGACCTTCTTCTCTAAGCTGGGCGTGCCTTACGTGGGCAGCATCATGAACATCGTGGTCCTGACGGCGGCGCTCTCCAGCCTGAACTCCGGCCTTTACTCTACCGGTCGTATCCTGCGCTCCATGTCGATGGGCGGTTCCGCGCCGAAGTTCATGTCGAAGATGAGCAAGCAGCAGGTTCCCTATGCAGGGATTCTGGCCACGCTGGTGGTTTACGTCTTTGGCGTGTTCCTGAACTATCTGGTGCCGTCCCGCGTATTTGAGATCGTTCTGAACGTGGCTGCACTGGGGATTATCGCTTCCTGGGGCTTTATCGTGGTCTGCCAGATGCGTCTGCGCAAGGCGATTAAAGAAGGCAAAGCGGCTGATGTGAGCTTCAAGATGCCGGGCGCACCGGTGACCTCCTGGCTCACCCTGCTCTTCCTGTTCAGCGTGCTGGTGCTGATGGCGTTCGACTACCCGAACGGTACCTACACCATCGCGACGATTCCGCTGCTGGCGGTACTGCTGATTGCCGGCTGGTTCGGCGTGCGTAAGCGCGTTCACGAGATCCACAGCACCGCGCCGGTTCATCACGACGATGAAAAACACGACGCACCGCTGGTGGAAGAAACCTCGCGTTAAGCATCCAGAAAGCATTAAAAAGGGAAGGCAAATGCCTTCCCTTTTTTTATCTTACAGCGCGATACGAATGACATCGTCAGGCTGGGTGGCTTCCTGCTGGCGGGTGGATTTTTGTTTCACCGTCACATACAGCGTTTTACCATCGGCAGAAAGCGCCAGGCTGTTCGGGTAGACCGGCGTGTCGAACGTTTTAGTCACCTTATACGTTTTCGCATCAATCACGCTCACCTTGCCGGCTTCACGGTGGGTCACGTAGGCTTCGTTGCGGGCCGGGTTAAACAGGACCGCCAGGGATTCCGGCGCGGCGATTTTCTCGATCAAGCTGCTGTCTTTCAGGCTCACCACCAGCACTTCCGGCTGTTTTGAATCGGTCAGGAACGCACGCTGACCGGCTGTGTCGAGGCTCAGGTTCAGGTAGAAGTGCTCTTTCCCGTCATCCTGCACTTTTTTACGGCTCAGGATTTTGTTGGTGGCCGTATCAATGGTTAACAGCTCGCCGTCCGCATTCGTGGTATAGAGACGTTTCGCCTGCGCATCCAGCGCCAGACCGGTGCTGTAGGTGCCAGTATTTGCAATGGTCTCTTTCAGCTTCAGCGTTGCGCCATCCACGACCCAAATCACGCTCTCTTTGCCGACACCGGTGATGTAAATCGTGTTGCTCGCGTCATCCGCCACCAGCTGGCGCGGCTGCAGCGGTTTGACGGTTTCGCTGCGTTGACGCCCGTCCAGCACCAGACGTCCTTTTACGTCGCCCGTTTTTGCATCAATCGCGGTTACCGCGCCGTTGATGGTGTTGCCAAACCACAGGGTTTGCGTCGCGCTGTCGAGAGTGGCACCAAAGGGTTTCAGATCGCTATGGATCGCCTGCGTCACGTCCAGCGTGACCGGATCAAGACGGTAAACAACCCCGCCCTTATCGGTTTTGCGGCTTTGCGAGGTCGCCACCCACAGCGCATTCTCCTGCTGGCTCACGGCCATTTCATACGCCCCTTTGCCCACCGCTTTACGCAGCATCTCTTCGGCGGCATGCGCCTGGAACGTCCCGGCGAGCAGTAAAGTGGCAGACAGCAGTGACAGGCTCAGACGCGGCGAGCACAGATGACGTAAAGACATAACAATTCCTTTTCTGAAAAGAGGGGTTTGGGCTGACATCACTTCCGGCAGGCAACGTCATGGCATCGCCTTTTGATAATGAGAATAGTAATCATTAATCAACTGAATGTGGAGTTTTTCTTTCCCACACCACCTTTCATTAACGCAATGTGCGGTTATAGTTTTCAAAACATTTACAAAACCTTTAACATGTATGGACATGTTCCATTTGGTTCGTTTATACACCACAACCGGTTTTATTCATGAAAATCATTTCTGCCCGTAAGGCCTCTCTCCCGCTGCTGCTGGTTCCCGTTACTTTCGCGCCGCTCACCGCTATGAGCGCGGAGGAACAGACCATGATCGTCAGCGCCACGCCGCAAACCGTATCGGAGCTGGATACCCCGGCCGCGGTCAGCGTCGTCAATGGCGATGACATGCGCCACGCCGCGCCTCGCATCAACCTGTCTGAATCCCTCGGCAGCGTCCCGGGACTGCAAATTCAGAACCGCCAGAACTATGCTCAGGATCTCCAGCTTTCGATGCGTGGGTTTGGCGCCCGCTCAACTTTTGGCGTGCGCGGTATCCGTATGTACGTCGACGGTATCCCTGCCACCATGCCGGACGGACAGGGCCAGACCTCCAACATCGATCTCTCCAGCGTAGAGAGCGTTGAAGTGCTGCGCGGCCCCTTCTCTGCCCTGTACGGCAACGCCTCTGGCGGCGTGATTAACATCAACACCCAGACCGGTCAGCAGCCGCCGACTATTGAAGCGAGCAGCTATTACGGCAGCTACGGTACCTGGCGCTATGGCATGAAAGCCACCGGCGCGATGGGTGATGGCACCCACGCGGGCGATGTGGATTACACCGTTTCCACCACCCGTTTCACCACCAAAGGCTACCGCGACCACAGCGGCGCGCGTAAGAATCTTGCCAACGCGAAGCTGGGCGTGCGTATTGATGACGTCAGCAAGCTGACGCTGATCTTCAACAGCGTGGACATGAAAGCCAACGATCCGGGCGGTCTGAGCTATCAGGAGTGGCAGAATAATCCGCGTCAGTCTCCGCGTGGCGATCAGTACAACACCCGTAAGACCATCAAACAGACCCAGGCTGGCCTGCGCTACGATCGCCAGCTCAGCACCCAGGACGACCTCAGCGTGATGATGTACGCCGGTGAGCGTGAAATGACGCAGTACCAGTCGATTCCCTGGCAGCCGCAGCTGAAACCTTCCCACTCCGGTGGGGTGATCGATATGCAACGCCACTATCAGGGCGTGGATACCCGCTGGACGCACCGTGGCGAGCTGCTGGTGCCGGTGACGTTTACCACCGGCCTGAACTACGAAAACCTGAGTGAAGATCGTCGCGGCTACGAGAACTTTGTGATGAGCAACGGCGTGCCGGACTACGGCGTCAAAGGCGATAAACGTCGTGACGAACGTAACCTGATGTGGAACGTCGATCCTTATCTGCAGAGCAGCTGGCAGCTGACGCAGAAACTCTCTGTCGATGCGGGTGTCCGCTACAGTTCGGTCTGGTTTGATTCCAACGACCATTACGTTACGCCGGGCAACGGCGACGACAGCGGTGACGCGAGCTATCACAAGTGGCTCCCGGCGGGCGCCGTTAAGTATGCGGTGACTGACGGGTGGAACCTCTACGCTGCCGCAGGGCGTGGATTTGAAACGCCAACCATCAACGAACTCTCCTATCGTGCGGATAATCAGGGTGGTCTGAATATTGGCCTGAAGCCATCCACGAACAACACCTATGAAGTGGGCAGCAAAACCCGCATCGGCAACGGCCTGCTGACGGCGGCGTTGTTCCGCACCGATACGGATGATGAGATCGTGGTGGACTCCAGTTCCGGCGGCCGCACAACCTATAAAAATGCCGGGAAAACACGCCGTCAGGGTGTGGAAGTTTCCCTGGATCAGCAGTTCGCGGAGAACTGGAAGCTGAAGATGGCGTGGACGTACCTGGATGCCACCTACCGTACTAACGTCTGCAGTGACGCAGACTGTAACGGTAACCGCATGCCGGGGATTGCGCGCAACATGGGCTTTGCCTCGTTTGGCTGGCAGCCGGAGGAAGGCTGGTACGCGGGCACGGACGTGCGTTACATGAGCGACATCATGGCCGACGACAAAAACACCGCGAAAGCGCCGTCGTACACGGTAGTCGGGTTGAATACCGGGTATAAGTTTAACTACGGCAACTGGGGAATGGATGTCTTTGGCCGCGTCGATAACCTGTTCGATAAAGAGTACGCGGGCTCGGTTATTGTCAACGAGTCCAACGGCCGTTATTACGAACCTGCACCAGGCCGTAACTATGGCGTCGGGCTGTCGGTCTCTTATCGCTTCGAGTAAGAAAAAGAAAAGTTTATTTTATTAATGAAATAACCCTCCTGATGGCAATAAGCCATCAGGAGTTATTCACCAAATAAATAATTAGGCGCAGTATATAGTCGCTCTGTTAAATAATCTCTCAGTTAAAATATTGTCGCTGTAAAAGAAAATCCGCTTCATCAATCAACTTATCAATTGCCTTCTGGCTGGCATCCACATCTCTCCGCTCAAGGGCTGAAAGAAGCTCATCATAGTGATACGTTGACGTTTTGATGTCGTTAAGTTCCTGATGCAGGTAGTTCATACAGGGTCCGATGCGCACCCATAACTGTTCAATTAAGGCATTAAGCGTAGGCATTTCCGCATATTGATAAAGCGTAAACCGGAAGATGCGATTTGCATGCAATGCCTGCTGAACGTTTCCATTGCGCATAGCCTCATGGAAGGCCTCTGACATTTTGCGCAACGCCTCCAGCTTGCCGTCTGACATATTCTGGCATGCAGCAGCAACCGCCATCGGCTCAAGCTGTTTTCTGATGGCGTTAATCTCGTTATAACGCTCCAGCGTCACCTCAGGGACCAGAAATGCCTGCGCTGGCGTGGCGTGAAGCGCGCCTGAGGAGACCAGGCGCAGCAGCGCTTCGCGGACCGGCGTAATACTGGTGCCTAATTTATCAGCAATCTCTTTCGTAATCAGTCGTGCTCCTGGTTTGAGGGAGCCTGTAATTAACGCCCCTTTCAAACTGTGTTCAACCTGCATGGTAAGGCTAACCCTTTGGGCTTTTTCTAAGTGATCCAAATCAAGCATGTGGAATTCCTGTAGCTAAAACTTAATGCTATTTTTAAACGCCAGTTTTAATAAAACGGCGCCGGTACGATATATCCTGTATCGTCATGCCTGGTGGTGGGAAGTACGTAAAACAGCCAAAAAAAGCAAACATCATTTTTTTATCGTTTTCGGCCTCATCCGGGATGATGGCGCGAAAAACCCTGTCCAGTAATTAAAGACAATATATCGTATCTTCACAAATAAATATGGCGGGAAACCCCGCCATTGTGCGCTTTATTTATTGTCACTCGCGACGCGAATCACGACTTTGCCGAAGTTTCGTCCTTCCAGCAGGCCAATCAGCGCCTCGGGAGCATTTTCCAGGCCGTCCGTCACCTGTTCGCGATAGTGGATTTTCCCCTCTTGCACCCAGCGCCCCATCGCCTCCTGGAACTCATGAATGCGGTGCCCGTAGTCCTGGCCGATGATAAAGCCCTGCATACGAATGCGTTTCTTCAGGATGGTCGCCATCAGGAGCGGGAGGCGATCTGGCCCTTCGGGCAAGCCCGTCGCATTGTAGCCGCTCACCAGGCCACACACCGGCACGCGGGCGGAGGTGTTCAGCAGGGGCAGCACAGCATCAAACACTTTCCCGCCGACGTTTTCATAATAGACATCAATACCGTTCGGACAGGCGTGTTTCAGCTGGTCGGCAAAATCCGCCGCATGGTGATCCAGACACAGGTCAAAGCCGAGAACCTCAACGGCATGGCGGCATTTCTCTTCACCACCGGCCACGCCGACCACCCGGCAACCTTTGATTTTGCCGATCTGCCCTACTGTCGCGCCAACCGGGCCGGTCGCCGCAGCCACCACCAGCGTTTCACCCGCTTTCGGTTGACCAATATCCAGCAGCCCCATATAGGCGGTAAAGCCCGGCATACCCAGTACGCCCAGCGCCCAGGAAGGATGAGACGGATTTTCACCCAGCTTCACCAGACCGCTGCCGTCCGAGAGTTCATACTCCTGCCAGCCGCTGTAGCCCAGCACCCATTCACCGGCTTTGAAGTCGGGATGGTTTGACTGCTCAACGCGGCTGACCGTTCCCCCCACCATCACCGCACCGATCTCAACCGGCGGTGAATAGGATGGCGCATCGCTCATGCGCCCCCGCATATAAGGGTCCAGCGACAGCCAGACGGTACGCAGCAAAAGCTGCCCCGCACCCGGTTCCGGAACAGGCTGCGTTTCCAGACGAAAATTGTCCGCGACCGGCGCACCCTGTGGACGAGAGGCCAGTACCCAGCGGCGATTTTGCGAAACAGGTTGGTTCATCAGGATCTCCTTCTGGTAAAAATGTCATTACAGCCTGGCTCACGATCGGCGTTATCGCATTAGCATTACGAGCCAGACTGATTGAGGCGTACAACCAGATAGATGCAGGTTTCATTCGTCTCGTTGATGAACCGGCAGTCATTCGGCGGCCCCAGCTCGAGACAGTCTCCGGCGTGCATCTCGTGGCGCGTATCGCCCTCCTGGAACACCAGCTCACCGGACTGCAGCCAGATAAGCTGACGTGCCAGCGCGTAAGAAGAGGCAGGCATAGGAACATCGCTGCCCGCAGGCAGTTCAACCTGAACCAGGTCGATGGGCAGATCGGTACGGGGAGAAACATGGCGGCGGAGGTAGTGCGTCTGCGGATCGCGCCAGACGGGCTGGTTTGCCAGGCGCAGCAGCTTGCCTTCCTGCATTTCGGCCCGGGCAATCAGCGTTGACATGCTGATGCCAAACGCGCCAGACAGGCGGGCAAGCAAGGTGGCCGTCGGGCTACTGTCTCCGCGTTCTATCTTGTGGATCATCGCGCGTGAGACCCCTGCCCGGTCCGCCAGCTCGCTCAGGGACCACCCGCGAGACTCGCGTTCAAGGCGAATTCTTGCGCTAATCCGTTGATTCATCGTGTCTGTTATGGTGTTCATGACGTCATACTATAGTGTATGAACGGCATTTCAATGGGCTTTTGATAACAAAAAAATATGGCTTATGCCGTAGCGATCGGGGGATACAGTTGTGTAATATCGTAGCGATAACGTAATACTATAGTGAACAACACACAGAGGCTTCATCATGATCGTTCGTCATGCCTGCAAAGAAGACTGCGCTGCGATAGGCGAGATTTACAACCACGCGGTGCTGCATACTGCCGCGATCTGGAACGATAAAACCGTCGATACCGATAACCGAATCGCGTGGTTTGAGGCGCGCACGCTGGCGGGTTATCCGGTTCTGGTGAGCGAAGAAGACGGTGTCATCACCGGCTACGCCTCTTTCGGCGACTGGCGCGCCTTCGACGGTTTTCGTCATACGGTTGAGCATTCGGTCTACGTCCATCCGGCCCATCAGGGTAAAGGGATTGGCCGAACGCTGATGAAGGCGCTGATTAACGAGGCCCGCGCCATCGGTAAACACGTGATGGTGGCCGGCATTGAAGCGCAAAACCATGCCTCGATTCATCTCCATGAGACGCTCGGCTTTGTGACGACCGGACAAATGCCGCAGGTGGGAACCAAGTTTGGCCGCTGGCTGGACTTAACCTTTATGCAGCTGCAGCTGGACGAGCGCAGCGATCCGGACGCTATCCCATGAATCAGTCACTGACGCTGGCGTTTCTGGTGGCGGCGGGCATCGGTCTGGTGGTGCAAAACACCCTGATGGTGCGTATCACCCAGTCCTCTTCCACCATTCTCATCGCGATGCTGCTGAATTCGCTGGTCGGCATTGTGCTGTTTGTCAGCATTCTGCTGCTGAAACAGGGCGTCGCGGGATTCAGCGAGCTGGCCGCAACGGTGCGCTGGTGGACGCTTATCCCGGGGCTGCTGGGGTCGTTTTTCGTGTTTGCCAGCATCAGCGGTTATCAGAACGTTGGCGCGGCGACGACCATCGCCGTGCTGGTCGCAAGCCAGCTGATAGGCGGGCTGGTGCTGGACGTGCTGAGGAGCCATGGCATTCCGCTTCGCGCCCTGATTGGCCCGGTGTGCGGCGCGGTGATGCTGGTGGTCGGGGCCTGGCTGGTGGCGCGACGCCAGTTTTGATCGTTAAAGTATGGTGCCGCCTTTCGTCAGCTGTTCCTCACGCGCGTCCATCTCTTCTTTATGCTGCTTACCGTGATGCGAAATCGCGGTGCGCAGACGCTGCTGCTGGGTGTAGCGATCTTCACGGCTCAGCTCTGCATCATCGCTTAATTCAATCAGCAGTTCGTTCATGTGGGTGATGACGCTCTCTTCGATGGCGGCATCGACGCGGGCGATAACTTCGTTTAAATGTGACATTGTCACTCCTTGTGAATTGCCGGGTGGCGGCTACGCCTTACCCGGCCTACAGGGGGAACCGTAGGCCCGGTAAGCGCAGCGCCACCGGGCACACGATCAGTTCAGCTTCGCTTTCGAGAAATCGCTGCCCATCAGGCTTACGCTGTACCCGGTCACGTTGCTGCGGGTCGCGTAGAACGTTTTCCCGTTGGCCAGCGCGATCCACGGCGCCTGCTGGTAGAAGATCTCCTGCGCCTGGCTATAGAGCTTCGCGCGCTCGGCCGGGCTGCTGGTCAGCTTCGCTTTTTGCACCAGGGCATCATACCCCTTATCGCACCAGCGCGCGGCGTTTGAGCCGGTTTTAATGCTGTTGCAGCCGAGCAGCACGTCGGCAAAGTTGTCCGGGTCGCCGTTGTCGGACATCCAGCCAAACAGCGCGGAGTCATGTTCGCCTTTACGCATTCCGGAGAGATATTCGCCCCACTCGTAGGAGACAATTTTGGCCTTCACGCCAACTTTGGCCCAGTCGCTCTGGATCATCTCCGCAATACGACGCGAGTTCGGGTTATACGGACGCTGAACCGGCATTGACCACAGCGTGACTTCCGCGCCCTTCTCCAGACCCGCCTGCTTCAGCAGGGCTTTCGCTTTTTCAGGATCGTAGCTGTAGTCCTTCAGGTCTTTATTGAAGCCCAGCATATTTGGCGGGATCGGCGATTTTGCCACCGTGCCCGATCCCATAAAGACCGCATTAACGATGGCCTTCTTGTCGGTCGCGTAGTTAAGCGCCTGACGCACCAGCACGTTATCAAACGGTTTTTTCTCGGTGTTAAACGCCAGATAACCGACGTTCAGCGCATCGACCGAGTGCAGCGTCAGGTCTTTGTTGTTCTTGATGGCGTCAAACTGAACCGGGGACGGCGCAGGAATAATCTGGCACTCGTTGGTCTGCAGCTTCGCCAGGCGGGTTTCCACGTTTGGCGTAATGGAGAAGATGAGATGCTTCGTCGGCACTTCACCTTCCCAGTAGTTCGGGTTCGCAACGTAGCGGATCAGCGAATCCACTTTGTACTGCTGCAGCACGTAAGGCCCGGTACCAATCGGCCAGGTGTCCACGTTCTCAGGCGTGCCTTTTTTCAGCATCGCGTCGGCGTATTCAGCGGAGAGAATCGAGGCGAAATCCATCCCCCAGTCGGCCAGGAACGCGGCGTTGGGCTCGCTCAGGGTGAACTGAACGTGGTAATCATCGACCTTTTTAACGTCCTGGATCAGCTTATCGAGACCCACATCGTTAAAGTATTCGTAGTTGCCCTGCGACACGTTGTGGTACGGGTGTTTAGGGTCTTTCTGACGCATGACCGAGAAAATGACGTCATCAGCATTAAAGTCGCGCGTCGGTTTGAAGTATTTGTTGCTGTTGAACTTCACTCCTTTACGTAGGGTAAAGGTATAGGTCTTGCCGTCCGGTGAAATCGTCCAGGACTCCGCCAGCGACGGCACCGGAGTGTTTTTCACCGGGTCAAAATTGATCAGACGGTTATACAGCACCTGGGAGCTGGCCACAAAAGATGGGCCAGAGCTGGCGATTTGCGGGTTGAAGGACTCGGGAGACGCTTCAGAACAGTAAATAAGCGTATCGTTGTTTGCCGCCCATGCGGCACCGGCTGGTAACAGCGCGCTCAGCGCAAGGGCGAGCAGTGTTTTCCCTGTAGACATGGTTATAACCCTGACAGTTTTATTATATAGGACAGTAATAACAGCACAGGCGGTATGACCTGGCAAATAACGAAACACTATCAGGTTATTCTAAAGCCGCGTTTTTCGCTGGTTTTACAGCCAGCGCCCAAAAAGATGATTTGCCTTAAGGCCCATTATTCGTCAAGCACAACCGTCACTTTCTATGCCGCAAGAAATCGGCGCTTTTAGCGTCTCTTCCTCCGTTTGTTTGCTTCCTCGTTTCGTTAAAGTAATGGTGTGAAGAAGTATATGGGATCAAATCGTGGCAAAAACTCTTTTACGCAGCGGTAATCTGGATGACTTTCAGGCCGTTGGCGGCGGCGGACAAGCCGTTTTCGAATCAGCGTTACAAATCCGGGAAGCGCTCCGGTTGCGCAAACAACAGGCCATCGTCGACTGTCTGGCAATTCCTCAGGTCAACGACAGCGGTGACCGTGTGGACTGGTATTCCCCGGTTGAAGGGAGCGTAACCAGCTGGAAAGCGGCAGATGAAGATGACCGCTATCGCGCCCTGCGCTATCTGGAAAACACGCTCGCCAGCGTCGAGTCGTTAAGCAAGAAATGCCTGCAGTCGCCCAAAACCGCGCAGCAGCTTTTTGGTTCTCTGCTGTCGAAGGCGTTTCAGTTCCCGGGTGAAAACTTCCTCTTCCTGGTAGACGGAAAGCCGGTCATCAGCTTCTGGGGGTTTGTAAACCTGAACGAGAGTGCGCGCGACGATGTCCTCGACTGCCTGCGTGAATCGCTGGTCCCTGAGCCTGCTCCCGTTGTCATTGAAGATCCTGAACCGGAACCTGAGCCAGAACCGCTGGTGACCTTTGAACAGGCTGACGAGCCGCTGATCGCCCCTTCCACGGTGGTGCGCATTACGCCGGAAGATCTGTATGAGCCAGAACCGGCCCCGGTCGTGGCGCAAGGCGTTCAGGAAACGCCCCCGGCGATTGTCGCGAAAAAGCGCCGCGTCCCACTGTGGACGCTGCCGGTTGCCGCCGTGATCGTCGCCGCCATTGCCGCCCCACTGCTGTGGCCAAAACAGTCGCCTTCCGCTGACCCCGCTCCGGCACCTGCACCAGAGCCCGTCGAGATTGCGCCAAAACCGATCAAAGCGGTTGAACCACTGGCGATGAAATTACCGCTGCATCAGGCAGAGGTCGTGGCCAGCAAAGAAAAAGAAGCAGTTCCGGCGCCTGCACAAACAACCGCTCCGGTGGTTATTGTCGCCATCCCGAAAGATGCCATGGTGATGGAAGCGAATCAGGTAAAAGCGGGATCGACGCGTTTCCTGAACGGTACCTGGCGTGCGGTTCTCGACGTGAAAGATCCGGTTACCGGCAAGCCGCCATCAATGCGCTATCAGATCCAGAACAACAAAGGTTTCGCCCGGGTTGTCCATGGCGATAACGTGGTCTGCCGTGCGGAGGTCTTCTCCGGGCTGCACAGCAATGGCGAGCTGATGATTAAAAGTCGCGGTACCGCCCGCTGCACCGACGGTTCCCGCTACCCGATGCCGGAGGTTGCCTGTAAAGCCGGCACCAGCGATATCGCGGAATGTCGCGCCCGTTATGATGCCAACACCGTCGTCCCACTGACGTTCAAGAAAGCAGGTGCCTGATCCTATGCTGGTTAATCTTTGCGACTATAAACAAAGCGTCACGCTTATTGCCAACAGCGGCGTGCAGTTCCTTGATTTCGGTCTGACGCCGCAGGACACCGCCAGCAACGGGCGCTTCGTACGTAAAACCGCGAACGGCCCGCTGTTGCGCCTCGATTTCGACCTGGTCAACGGTCGCTATACCCTGCCGGGAATGAACGGCGGGCAGCCTGAAGTGGTCAAACCGGAAACCACCATCCCGCTGCATCAGTCTCTGACGGTGCTGGACGGCGTCTGGCTTCCGGTTCCGTTCCTGCGCTTTAACCCACCGCGAACCTTTGTTGAGGGGCCGGATAACTGGGCACGCGTTCAGGTGCGTAGGCTTGATACGCCCGATACGGCAGGCAATACGCACCGCGTCACGCTCGCCCTTGACAGCCAGATTGCTGAACACGCCACGTCCGCCCTGTCCCCGGTTGAAAACGATATTCTCAACGGGACCCGTTTCGCGCTGGCCTGGCGCGATAACGAGGTAGAAAGTTTCCTCGATCAGACCTGGATTGACGGCTGGCTGCGCGAGGCCTTTACCCAGTATGCCGACGGCGTTGAAAACCGCTCAGAACGCGATCTCCAGCAGGCGATGCGCGGATTTGAGTATCAGGCCCACTGGCTCAACGTGCTGACCATGCTCGGTGAACAGCTCACCGTACCGGAAGTGAAATTTGTTACCCATACGCTCAGCACGCCAGCCATTCCGGTTGACCTGATCCTCGACGTGGGTAATACCCACACCTGCGGCGTCATTATTGAAGACCACGGCGATGCGAACGATGGGCTGCGCCAGACCGCCGAGCTGCAGGTTCGCTCGCTCAGCGAGCCGCAATTCCTGAACGAGCCGCTGTTCACCAGCCGTCTCGAGTTTTCGGAAGCGCGTTTTGGCAAGCAGCACTTCTCGGTTGAAAGCGGTCGCGAAGATGCCTTTGTCTGGCCGTCGATTGTGCGCGTCGGTGATGAAGCCCGCAAACTGGCGATGCAGCGTCTGGGAACCGAAGGCAACAGCGGTATCTCCAGCCCGCGTCGCTACCTGTGGGATGAAACGCCGGTCGTGCAGGACTGGCGCTTTAGCCAGATGAACAGCAAAACCCAGCGTGAACCGCTTGCCACCGCATTCCCGCTGATGAACCTGATGAACGATGACGGCGAGCCGCTCTTCACGCTGCCGCAGGACGAGCGCCTGCCGGTCTTCTCGCCGCAGTACAGCCGCAGCACCCTGATGACGCACATGCTGTGCGAGCTGCTGGCGCAGGCGCTGGGACAGATCAACAGCGTCGCCACACGCTTGCGTCTGGGCTTCCCGGCGTCGCCGCGCCAGCTGCGCACCCTGATCCTGACTCTGCCCTCGGCCATGCCAAAGCAGGAGCGCGAGATTTTCCGTCGCCGCATGTTTGAAGCCATCGCCATCGTCTGGAAAGCGATGGGCTGGCACCCGCAGGATGAGGATTTTGTCACCCGCAAACAGCAGGAAAAAAGCGTGGTGCCGGTACCTGAAATCCAGATGGAGTGGGATGAAGCCAGCTGCGGTCAGCTGGTCTGGCTGTATAACGAAGCCATCTCCCGCTTTGGCGGTCAGACCGAAGCCTTCTTCGCCTCCCTGGCCCGCCCGGACCGTGAGCCTGAGCCGGGTAGCCAGCCGGGACGCGCGCTGCGCGTCGCGTCCATCGACATTGGCGGCGGGACAACGGATATGGCGATCACCCATTACCAACTGGACGACGGTTCCGGCAATAACGTCAAAATCACCCCGCAGCTGCTGTTCCGTGAAGGCTTTAAGGTCGCGGGTGACGATACGCTTCTGGACGTGATTCAGCGCTACGTGTTGCCCGCTCTGCAAACGCAGCTGCAGAAATCCGGTATCGCGGATGCCTCGCTGCTGATGGCCTCGCTGTTCGGTGACTCCGGGCGCATTGATACCCAGGCCGTGCTGCGTCAGCAAACGGCGCTGCAGCTCTTTATGCCAATTGGCCATGCCATTCTTGCCGGATGGGAATCCAGCGACGTTGACGATCCGCTGGCCGGTCTGCATGCCACCTTTGGCGATCTGCTGCCTCAGAAGCCGACCCGCAACGTGATGAATTACCTGCAGCAGGCGATCGATCATGCCCTGCCTGCGGGTTCAGACGCTTTCGATCTGTTCGCGGTGCCGCTGCATGTGAACTTCCGCGAAATGCAGGATGCGATGCTGGCTGGGCAGTTTACGCTGGCCTCCCCGCTCCACGCGGTGTGTGAGGCGATTTCCCATTACAGCTGCGATATTCTGCTGATCACCGGACGCCCCGGCTGCCTGCCTGGGGTTCAGGCGCTCATTCGCCACCTGCAGCCGGTGCCGGTCAATCGCATCGTCTGGCTGGATAAATACCAGGTGCACGAGTGGTATCCGTTCAGCCAGCAGGGGCGCATTGGCAACCCTAAATCGACAGCCGCGGTGGGCGCCATGCTCTGCAGCCTGGCGCTCGATCTGCGTCTGCCGCGCTTCAACTTTAAAGCCGCGGACATTGGCGCGTATTCCACCGTGCGCTATCTCGGCGTGCTGGATAACACCGTCAATACCCTGCGCGAGGAAAACGTCTGGTATCAGGATATCGATCTCGATAAGCCCGGCGCTAAGCTTGACGCGCGTCTGCACTTCCCGCTGCGCGGTAACGTCACCCTCGGCTTCCGCCAACTGGCGAACGCGCGCTGGCCTGCCACGCCGCTCTACACGCTCAGCATTAACTCGGCTGAACTGGCCAAAGCCATTGCCGGTGACGGCGTGCTGAACGTGCGGCTGAAACTCTGCGGCGGCAGCAAGCAGGAAGGCCCGGAGGCCTTCGAGCTGAGCGATGCCTGGCTGCAGGACGGCACGCCGGTTGCGCCTGACGCACTAACCTTCAAACTGAATACTTTGGCCGACCGCCGACACAGCGGCAGCCACTACTGGATCGACAGCGGGAGCGTATACCTGAAATGACAGCGACCACGACCACCACTCAGGCCTTAATCGGGTGGATTAATGAGACGCGCCTGAACGCCCCAGTGCTGGATAACGATGCTGACGCCCTGCTTGCTCGCATCAACGCGGTGCAGGCGCGGGAGCAGGCCATTGAACGCGCCATGACTCGCCAGAGCAGCATTGGGCTTTACGGTCATTCGCAGAGCGCGAAAGCGCACCTGCTGCTGTCTCTGTGCGGCAGCGGCAATGGACGCCTTAACGTAACGCCAGGCCAGCGCACCTTTGACTATTTTTCGCATATCAATCCGGGACATGCCCTGACCAACATGGCCGTCCGCTTCACCCGGGAAACCCCGGAGGTGGCTGATGAGGCGTTCCCGCTGCGTCTGCGTCTGGTCACCGAGGCCGAGCTGGTACAGCTGTTTATTGCCCGCACGACCCTGCACCCGCAGATGCGCGCGGTGGGTAAGGCGGTCATTGAGACACGTCTGGAGAAATGGCGCGGGCTGCGCCAGCCGCAGGGCGTGCCCGGTATCACTGCTCAGGAGGTGGGAGCGATTGCCCGCTTCTGGCAAAGCACCGTACCCGCAGCGAAACAGCAAATTGATGATGCCCTCTGGTATGAGTTTGCCCAGCTGGTGCCATCGCTCGATCTCAGCACGAGGGCCAGCGTCTGGTCCCTGCTGTGGGGCGAGCAGCAGGAGTTGACCCAGCAGTGGTTAAAACTGGCCCACGTGCTGCACCAGACCAGCCATGTCAGCGATCTTGCTGCCCCGCTTAGCCTGCTGGTGGACAGCTTTGGGCTGCCGGGTGAAGGATTCCTGACGCACGACGGCACGTTAGACCTTCAGGACGCGCAGGAGACGCTGCTTCATCCGCTGAATGGCGGTGAAATGCTTAACGCCATCAGTATCCCCGTCGATGTGCTGGCCTTCCTGACCCGCGAGCTGGTGTTGCCGGTTGAGAACGGCGCGCTGGACAACGTCGATATTATTGATATTCCGGTTTTTGAAGATAACCGTGCCGACCCGCTACGCCAGGCGAAATCCCAGTGGCTGCTCGAGCATTACCGTCAACAGCTTCAACCTGATGTGCTGGTGATTTGTAACGCGACGGCGCAGCACGAACAGACGGCCAAAAAAGCAAAAGTGTTGATGAACTGGGTGAAGGAGACGCAGCCTGCTGAAGAGTCTGCCCTTCCAGGTCTGGTGTGGGCGATCACCCCGCATGACGCCCGCTTTACTACCCGGCAGAACCTCGACGAAGCCGTACAGCATTTGCTCGGTAAGCCGGGCTTACGCTGGGGCACGCTGCAGGCCCTGGACAGCCACAGCATGCAGCGCGTCATCGAGTGGCTGTCTCAGGCCACGCTGCCCGCGCAGCGACAGAAGCGTCTCAGCACGCTGAAAGGCCTGCTGCGACAGGAGCTCTCATCGCTGATGCAAAGCTATCTGACGCCGCTGGTTGAGGAGCCAGGGACAAGACGTGCTCAGGCCGAAAACATGGTGCGCACGCTGCAAAGCAGCGCCGCCCGCCACGGCGAACTGCTTGAAGGCCTGCTGCCGCCGCTGAAGGCCTTTGAAACGCTGCTCGCCGTTCAGCAACCTCGCGAGGAGCAGGTGAACGGGCTGTTTACGGACACCATTGACCTGTTTGCCGAGAATGCACAGGAAAGCAACGGCCTGTTCCAGACAAAAGACAAAGCGCGACTGGCGCACAGAGTCTGGATAAATCATCTGCGCCAGTGGAGCCGCAATGAGGCAGCGGCCGTCCGCCTTGGGCTGGAACCTGCGGTGTTACAGCAAATCGCGGATGTGCTGGTGACCACCAGCTACCGGCTTGATCTGCCTCAACAGCTTCAGCGTATCGTCGAAGCGGATAAAAGTAGCGCTGCGCAACTGCATGCCGTGATGGGCAATTTCATTGGCTGGCTGGGTTACGACCAGACGCCCGTGGCGGTACGTCCGGCAAGCCGCATCCGCAAGGGCCAGGCCATCTTCGTCACGCCAGTGGTCAGTAGCGCCGTGCCTCGTCTGACGCGCCTGGGAGAACAGCCTGTGCATGCGGCCACCGCGTACGTTTACGACTGGCTGGTCGCCCTCTATAGCCGCGCGATAGAGAACATTGATTACCAGCATCCGCATGATGTTCAGCCTGACGCACGTCAGGCACTACAGGCTTTAATAAAGTAGCCGCCCTTCTTGCCGGGTGGCGCTGCGCTTACCCGGCCTACATTTTGCAACGATAATAAATTGCACAACGATCACACCGTCATACACTCAGCTAACGTCTGTGCCAGCGCAGACGGGTTTTCCCACGACATTGAATGCCCCGCCGCAGGGATAATTTTTACCTCAACACCCTTCTGCTCTAGATTTTCCACATCGTCATCCGGCAGAGAGAGCTCGCCGAAAATCAGCGTCACAGGGCAAGGAAGTGACAGGAACTGCGCTTCCCATTCCGGTTCAACGCCCGCCACCAGACTGGATGCACCGCGCCAGACGGCATAAGCGGCATTGCTCTGCAGGCACCCTGCCCACGCCGTTTTTTCTGCGCTGAGCATTGCGTCATAACCTTGCTCCAGAAACTGTTGCTCGGTTTGCGCCGCTATAGACCGGCTGAACATGCCCCCACCCGCGTGAAAATTGGGCTCTGACACCATCAGTCCCTTCACGCGCGTTGCCAGCAGCCCCGCCGTTTCGATAGCAATACTGCCGCCCATGCTGTGGCCGTATAACCAGAAGGCATCCAGCTCAAGATGGTCAATCAGCTCCGCGACGACGTGGGCCTGGTCAGTGGTTTTATAGCTGTAGTGCAGAGGCTTATCGCTGTAGCCGCTGCCGGGCAAGTCGATGAGAATCGCTCTGCGCGCGCCAAACAGCGGGTCACGAACGACGCGGGGATATTCATAGGAAGAGGCGCAGCCCAGCCCGTGAATGAACACCACGGGATCGCCGGTACCGGGCAAGTCGTGCCAGCGCACGGTGCAACCGGCCTGCTGCGAGTAAAAACTGTTCATAAGCACTCCTTTTATGATGCACTGTGTATTTATACAGTTATCACGTCAGGAATGCTATGTTCATCTTTTAAAACTGGAAGCGTGCTTCAGAAAAGCGATACCAGCAGCGCAACGGGAAAGCTCATTGGCCAGGTTGACCCCACCAGGAAAGCGCTGAGCAGGCGGATACGTTTGCGGTCTTTGGAGAGGAACCAGGTAATTAATGCGCAGATGGAAGCCATGATTGCGTAAAAAACCAACATCTTTTGATACAACGTCATTCTGTATACCAGAGCCGAAAAAATAACCGCACGCAATATGCGTCATATGTTGACACAGATCAAGTTTTTTCGTTACAGAATAACCACTTAAAAACTATGGCTAATAACAATTGAGTATCTTACGTAACACGGGTGGCGGGCAAGGAGAGCGCCTGGCCGCAAATACGACCAGGCATGACGGGCTCAGTGTTTAATCATAACATGCCGCACGACCGTATAATCCTCAAGCCCGTAGACCGACATATCTTTGCCGTAGCCGGATAATTTCATGCCGCCGTGCGGCATTTCGCTCACCAGCATAAAATGGGTATTCACCCAGGTGCAGCCGTACTGCAGGCGCGCGCTCAGGCGATGGGCGCGCCCCACGTCTTTAGTCCAGACCGATGACGCCAGGCCGTATTGCGAATCGTTCGCCCAGGCCAGCACCTGCGCCTCATCGTCAAACTCGGTGACGCTCACCACCGGGCCAAACACCTCGCGCTGAACGATGGCATCGTCCTGTTTTGCCCCCGCCAGCAGGGTTGGCTGGAAGTAGTAGCCTGCCCCCTCTTTTTTGCTCCCGCCGGTGACAACGCGGATATGGCCGAGCGCTTTCGCGTCATCGACGGCCTGACAGACGCGAGAAAGATGGGCGGCCGAGCTGAGCGGTCCCAGTTCGGTAGAGGAATCCTCCGGTGCCCCCATTTTAAGGCTGGCGACCGCTGCGCCCAGCTTTTCCACCAGCGCGGCATAAATGCCTTTCTGGGCATAAATACGACAGGCCGCCGTACAGTCCTGTCCGGCATTGTAGAAACCAAACGTCCGCACCCCTTCGACAACCGCATCCAGGTCGGCATCATCAAAGACAATAACCGGCGCTTTACCGCCCAGCTCCATGTGGGTGCGTTTAATGGAGGACGCCGTATGGCCGATGATATGTTCCCCGGTCGCAATCGAACCGGTCAGCGAAACCATGCGGACTTTTTCATGCCCGGTCAGCGGATCGCCGACCGTTTTCCCCCGCCCAAACAGCACGTTCAGAACGCCTGCCGGGAAGATATCTTTTGCCAGTTCTCCCAGCTTCAGAGCGGTCAGCGGGGTGATCTCTGAGGGCTTAATCACCACGCAGTTTCCTGCCGCCAGCGCGGGCGCGAGCTTCCACGCCGCCATCATCAGCGGATAGTTCCATGGTGCAATAGAGGCAACCACGCCCACCGGGTCACGGCGAATCATCGAGGTGTGTCCTTCAAGGTATTCCCCCGCTGCCAGGCCGTTCAGGCAGCGGGCCGCCCCGGCAAAGAAGCGGAAAACGTCCACCACCGCCGGAATTTCATCACCCAGAGCGCAGTGCAGCGGCTTGCCGCAGTTAAGGGATTCCAGCTTCGCGAAAGTGTCGGCATGTTCTTCGATGGCGTCGGCCAGTTTCAGTAAGCACTCTGCACGGGCTTTCGGGGTGGTTTGCCCCCACTCGATAAAGGCACGATCGGCAGCCCGAACGGCAGCATCGACCTGCGCGGCAGAGGCTTCAGCGATGTCCAGCAGCACCTCTCCGGTGGCGGGATTGTAAACCGGCTGCTTTTCCCCTTCGCCAGTAATCAGTTCACCATTAATCAGCAGTTGGTTTTGCATAGCGTTGTCCTGTTTAAATCGAAGTTATTTCCCGCCACCAGCGATGTTCTCGCCGTCGCGGGTGAGCCACCAGGCTCCCAGAATGGGGAGAGTTGTCACCAGCATCACCAGCAGAGCAACGACGTTGGTAACCGGCACGTCGCGCGGACGCCCGAGCTGGTTGAGCAACCACAGCGGTAACGTGCGCTCGTGTCCCGCGGTAAATGTCGTGACGATGATCTCGTCAAACGACAGGGCAAACGCCAGCATTCCCCCGGCCAGCAGCGCGGAACCCAGATTGGGCAGCACCACATAGCGGAAGGTTTGCCATCCGTCGGCCCCGAGATCCATCGACGCTTCCACCAGGCTCCAGGAGGTGCGTCTGAATCGGGCAATCACGTTGTTAAACACCACTACCACGCAAAAGGTGGCGTGTCCGACCACGATGGTGAAAAACCCCGGCTCAAGGTTGATCGTTTTGAAGGCCGTCAGCAGCGCCAGACCGGTGATGATCCCCGGTAATGCAATCGGCAACAGCAGCAACAGCGAAATCGCATTCTTGCCAAAAAACTCGCTTCGCCACAGCGCCGCTGCAGCAAGCGTGCCAAGCACAAGGGCAATTGCGGTAGATAGCGCCGCAATTTGAAGTGACAACGTCACGGATTCAATAATATCGCCGCGCCCCGCCGCCACGCTAAACCACTTCAGCGTCAGCCCCTGCGGCGGAAAGCTGAAGGCAGCGTCTTCGGTGTTGAAGGCGTAGGTCGCGATAATCAGCAGCGGGAAGTGCAGGAAGATGACGCCTCCCCACGCTGCCACTTTCAGGAACAGCGGTGCGCGTTCAGAGTGCATCGAATGCTCCCAGACGTTTCACGAACGCCAGATAAAGAGAAATCAGCACGATGGGCACCAGCGTGAACGCGGCGGCCATGGGCATGTTGCCAATGGCACCCTGCTGCGAGTAGACCATGTTACCGATGAAGTAGCCCGGCGGCCCCACCAGCTGCGGAACGATGAAATCTCCCAGCGTCAGAGAAAAGGTGAAGATTGAGCCCGCCGCAATGCCCGGAATGGCCAGCGGCAGAACGACATAGCGAAAAGTCTGGCGAGGACGCGCGCCAAGGTCGGCTGAGGCCTGCAGCAGCGAGGCCGGCAGGCGTTCCAGCGCCGCCTGGACCGGCAGGATCATAAACGGCAGCCAGATATAGACGAAGACCAGAAACCGTCCCAGCCCGGAGGTGGACAAGGTGTTGCCGCCAATTGACGGGAGCGTAAGGAGTGAGGTCAGGATCGGCTCCAGCCCCATATGACTAAGAAACCACTGCGCTACCCCGTCCTTCGCCAGCAGCAGCGTCCAGGCATAGGCTTTGACGATGTAGCTCGCCCACATTGGCAGCATCACGGCGATATAGAAAAACGCTTTCCACTTGCCGCGGGTGTATCGTGCCATGTACCACGCCATCGGGAATGCCAGGATAGCGCTGGCAATGGTCACCGCAATCGCCATCGTTAACGTGCGCAGGATGATGTCGTAGTTTGCCGGGTTGAAGAGCGCCAGAATGTTCGCCAGGGTCAGGTCCGGCGTGACGGCCATGGTGAAATCGTCAAAGGTGTAAAACCCCTGCCACAGCAGCGTCAGCAGCGATCCTAAATAGACGATGCCAAACCACATCAGCGGCGCGAGCAGAAGCAGGAACAGGCCGAGCGACGGCTTGCGCCAGAACAGTGCGGTCATGCGGCTTAAGCGGCCGCGCGAGGCGGGAGGATGCGCGACACTCATATCCATTTCACCTCTCCTCGTGCAGGCGAATCATCGCCTCGCGTGACCATGACGCCATGACCGCCTGCCCCGGCGCAATGCCGCTCAGCGACGAGGTTTCACTGAGATTAGCCTGGCTCACCAGCAGTTTGGCACCATCGGTGAGCTTTAGCTCCAGACGCGTGGCCGCCCCCTGATACTGAACGGCCTGCACGACGCCCTGAACCTGAACGTCTCCGCCCTCATTAAGGCGAATATGTTCCGGGCGCAGGGAATAGCTGCCTTCCATGCCGCATATTTTCTGCGCAAGGCCCGCATCGAAGACGTTAGAGGTGCCGACAAAACCGGCAACAAACGGCGTGCGTGGACGCATGTAGAGATCGCGCGGGGTATCCACCTGCTCGATGCGCCCGTTATTGAACACCGCCACCCGATCTGACATGGAAAGGGCCTCGCCCTGATCGTGGGTGACAAAAATAAAGGTGATACCAAGTTCCTGCTGAAGCTTCTTCAGCTCAAACTGCATCTGTTCCCGCAGCTTGAGATCGAGCGCCCCTAAAGGCTCGTCCAGCAGCAGGACGCGCGGTTCATTCACCAGCGCGCGGGCAATGGCGACACGCTGACGCTGGCCGCCGGAAAGTTGAGAAGGTTTGCGGGCAACGGCAAAGCTGAGGCCCACTTTTTCCAGGGCATTACGGGCCTGGGCATGGCGTTTTTTCTTGTCGACGCCTTTGACCATTAGCCCGTAGGCGACATTGTCGAGGATCGACATATGCGGGAACAGCGCGTAGTCCTGAAACACGGTGTTCACATCCCGCTCCCAGGGAGGCAGGTCGCTCGCCTCTTTGCCGAAGATAGAGATCGTCCCGCCTGACAGCTGTTCAAAACCGGCTATCAGGCGCAGGCAGGTGGTTTTGCCGGAGCCCGAAGGCCCCAGCATGGAGAAAAACTCTCCGTCACGAATCGCAATGGTGACCCCATCCACCGCCCGTACGTCGCCGTACAGGCGGGAAACATTATTAAACTCGACCGCGTACGTCATGTTCTGCTCCCGGGCAATTAACGACCGCCCATGATGGCGATGTAATCCTGCGTCCAGCGGCTGTAAGGGACAAATTTGCCGCCTTCTGCGATGGGGGTTTTCCAGAACATGATTTTGTCGAACTCGTTATAACCGTTTGTTTCGCAGCCTTTATCGCCCAGCAGCGTGCTGGCTTTACACCCTTCCGGAACCACAGGCAAGGAACCAAACCATGCAGCCAGATCGCCCTGCACTTTCGGCGTCAGCGACCAGTTCATCCATTTGTAGGCGCACATCGGGTGTTTAGCCTGCGCGTGGAGCATGGTGGTGTCCGCCCAGCCTGTCACCCCCTCTTTCGGGAAGACGGTGGCAATGGGCTGGTTCTCGGCCTTCAGAGCATTCGCCTGATACGGCCAGGCGCTGGAGGCCACGACGCCTTCATTTTTGAAGTCGCTCATCTGGACGGTGGTGTCGTGCCAGTAGCGGTGGATCAGGGCATGCTGGTCGCGAAGCACCTTAAGCACGGCGGCATACTGTGCTTCGGTGAGCTGGTACGGGTCTTTGATACCCAGCTGCGGCTGCGTGGCTTTGACGAACAGCGCCGCATCGGCGATATAAATCGGGCCGTCATACGCCTGTACGCGTCCCTGATTGGTTTTACCGTCAGGCAGATCCTGTTTAGTAAAGACCACGCTCCAGCTGTCCGGCGGCGTCGGGAAGGTTTTGGTGTTGTACATCAGCAGGTTTGGCCCCCACTGGTACGGCGTGCCGTAGACCTTGCCCCCGACGTTAAACCATTCTCCTTTCACAATCCGTTCGTCGAGGGTTTTCCAGTTGGGGATGAGGTCGGGGTTAATCGGCTGGACGCGTTTGCCCATGATCAGCCGCAGGGAGGCGTCACCCGAGGCGGTGACCAGATCGTATCCCCCTTTCGCCATCAGGCTGACCATTTCATCCGACGTGGCCGCCGTTTTGACGTTGACCGCACACCCGGTCTCTTTTTCAAACTGGGTGACCCAGTCGTAGTTTTTATCCGTCTGTCCCCGCTCGATGTATCCCGGCCAGGCGATAATATCCAGTCGACCTTCCCCGTCGCCAATGGCCTTGGGGGGTTCAGCGGCTTGCGCTGTCATGATAGTCATGCCGAGCGCACACAGGCTGCTGCGGGCAAAATTTTTGCTCATAAGAGTTACTCCTGTCGCAATGAAATTTAGCGGCAGCCGTGCCGTAAAAATATCTCCCTTATTAAACGTAGACCGCGCAAATGCGCCGCACCGTACGGCTTCAGGAAATTTCATCAAGGTGTGACCGAGGGCGCATTCCCCGTTAACTGGATTATAGACAAGGAGTTAGGCGCGAGAGACGGTATGCAGATTTCCTATGACAGGTCACCGCGAAATATTCGCAGTGCCGTCATCAGGATAAGAATTGATTATTTAAATAACGGAGAAAGGATTATTCCAGCATCGTGCTAATTAATTTCCCTAACTGAATGACCGCCTGCTCTTCCCGCTCTCCCCAGGCCCAGGAGGTATTAAAACGAAAGAATGGCGTCCACGCGTCAGAGGTGGAAAACATCTTTCCGGGAGCAATGCTGATGTGGTGCGTTAAGGCCTTTTCGCTCAGCAGCCCCGCATCCAGCTGTGCCGGAAGCTCCAGCCACAAAAAATAGCCGCTGTCGTTATGGTGAATTTTGACGCCGGCAGGCATATGGCGCAGAAGTGACTGCCAGGCCTGCTGCTTTCGCTCGGCCAGCGTACGCCGCAGGCGGCGCAGGTGAGCGTCGTAGCGTTTGGTCGCCAGGTAATCCACCAGCGCCAGCTGCATGGGAGAACTGGTTGAGAGCGTGCTCATCAGCTGCAGCTGCTGAATGCGTCGCGCGTGTTTACCTGCCGCCACCCAGCCGATGCGAAAACCGGCCACCAGACATTTTGAAAAGGACGAGCAGTGCAGCGTCATGTCCTGACGATCCCACGCTTTCGCCGGGAGCGGCTTATCGCGGCCAAAATAGAGCTCGCTGTAGACATCGTCTTCAATCAGCGGGACATTGTGCTGCGTTAACAGGGCCACAAGCTGCGCTTTTTTCTCCGCGCTCAGCGTGAAGCCGAGCGGGTTTTGGCTGTTGGTCATGATCCAGCAAGCTTTAACCGGGTACTCATTCAACGCCTGTTCAAGGGCGTTGAGATCGATCCCCTCGCGGACGTCTGTCGCAATCGACAACGCTTTAAGCTTCAGGCGTTCCAGCGCCTGCAGCGCGCCGTAGAAACAGGGGTTTTCGACAATCACCCAGTCACCCGGCTCGGTCACCGCCTGCAGGCTAAGATTCAGCGCCTCGAGCGCGCCTGCGGTGATCACGATCTCTTCCGGGGAGATGTTCATCCCCTGCTGCGCGTAGCGACGGGCAATGGCGTGGCGAAGATCGACGTTACCCGGCGGCAGGTTCTCAATCACGCTCATCGCCGTCGCGGTTTTACTGACGTTCGCCAGCGAGCGGTTGAGCTGCTGAAGCGGGAAAAGACGGGGATCGGGAAACGCGGAAGCAAAGGGAACAACGGCCGGGTCGCGGCTGGCCTGTAAGACGTCGAAGATGTAGGTATTGATATCCACCGCTTCGTCACGCATCACCTGAGCGGGTGGCGCAGGCTGGTGTGCGGTCGGGCGCGAGGCAACGTAATAGCCCGACTGCGGTCTGGCGACAATGCGCCCCTGACTTTCTAGCATCTGATACGCGTGGCCAACGGTCATAAAACTCATGCCGCTGCTTGCCACCTGCTCTCGCAGGGAAGGCAGCTTATCGCCCGGCAGCCATACGCCAAGCTCAATCTGCGAGATAATTTGTTGCGCCAGACGCTGGTATTTTTTCATCAGATTCTCCTTATGACCTACAGTGTATATCAGCAGGAGAAAAAGAGAAGATTTAGCTAACTGTTATAGTCTGGAAGATGAATTACTTACGGTATTCGGTCAGTGGCTCTGAGCGGAATGCGCGGCGGCCAGGTGGTCGAGCGTGATCATCGGCGATTTGCAAAAAATGCATTTCGCGCCAAACGGGTTTTTCTCAGACACATCAAAGGCTGAGGTACGGTACTGCGAACCATGGCAGCATGGGCAGCGAAAATGGATGTAAGAAGTCATAGGATTCTCCTGAAACGTTAAAACGTAAATTACTAATGGGCCGATTGGGCATAATGGTTTTAAACAAAACGAATCGGAATGTAGATAAAGACCCAAGAGAGGCTGCGGAGAGGCACAACGTGATGAGAACTGCTTTATAAAACTACGTCAGATATTTATTTGGACTCAAAACCAGAAGACCATTAACGCACGGCGCTGACGACAAAGCAAGCGGTTTAATGCGGAAAATTCATAAAAAGAATGTTTTTATTCCCTGATGCTCGTCCAGCTTTTTAAATATTGATGTTTACAATCCTCGACCATACATACATAACCACATGAAATATAAACATAATATATAACATTTTTTGCCTACTCATCTCACCAACCACAGAGTATTAACAACAGGCTAATGAACACTCTGCTACTTGTCTTGCTCAAGCAGGAATTGCGCCCTTACCTTACAGAAAGGAATTATCAATGAGTTGGAATAAAGACGCGGCTGTTTCTTACCTCCGCTCGCATGCGCTTGGACACTCTCATAACGAATGCGCGAAGTTTACACGTCGTGCCATAATCGCTGGCGGCATTACGCTTGAACGCACACATGATGCGAAGGATTATGGACCAAAACTTTTGCGTGCAGGTTTTAGGGAGATTCCTCCCGGTTCGACGTTGCTTAGCGGAGATGTCGCTGTAATTCAGCCCTATCCTGGGGGAAATTCAAGCGGCCATATGACAATGTTCGACGGCACCCGGTGGATCTCAGATTTTACCCAGCTCAGTATGTACCCCGGGCCGGGTTACCGCCGCGCACAACCAACCTATAAGATTTACAGGATGAGTAGATGATGAGGGAGATTATAATTACTTTACCGTTATTATTATCAGCTTGTACGTGCGTACCTCAGCAGAATGCTGCCGAACGAGCGGAAGAATTTTATTCCACATATCTGACGTTTTTTGCGGAAAGTGATGGTGAATACCCTCAGCTTAGAGAGTACGTTGCGGCAGATACACTATCCCGACTTAACGAGATAGAGTCGATTCCTGAACAGGAAATCCTGGGGTCAGATTATTTCGCTTATATTCAGGATTATGATCCCTCCTGGGTGAAGCGGCTTGAGGTTGGTGTGGCGCATCAGTTCATCAATGGCGAAGTTCTTCCTGTCAGGATTGGTATTGAGAACGGCGGGTTTCTTAATCTTGAAGTCTATATGCGTCGTGAAGACGGAAAGTGGAAAATTTACCGCGTGAGTGACGTAACCGATCGCTACGAGCACCCCATATTTAATGCTGGAGCAATTACTCGAGCAAAGTCATTAGCGGAAAGCGGACTTTAAGCACATCTATAAATAATACACTGGCAAACTGTTATAGGTAAATATGCCGGGTCTGTTTCTGCAACCCAGAGCTGGCGCGGCTTAGAATGGCATCGACATAATTACATCGCGGAGTTTTGCATGTTTGGTTTAGATGCTTTTCACCTTGCACGGATACAGTTTGCCTTTACCGTGTCCTTTCACATTATTTTCCCGGCCATCACCATTGGTCTCGCAAGCTACCTTGCCGTGCTCGAAGGGCTGTGGCTAAAAACAAAAAATCCGGTCTGGCGCTCCCTGTACCATTTCTGGTCGAAGATTTTTGCCGTCAACTTTGGCATGGGCGTGGTCTCCGGGCTGGTGATGGCCTACCAGTTTGGCACCAACTGGAGCGGCTTTTCGCAGTTTGCGGGCAGTATTACCGGCCCGCTGCTGACTTATGAAGTGCTTACCGCCTTCTTCCTCGAAGCCGGTTTCCTCGGCGTAATGCTGTTCGGCTGGAACAAAGTCGGGCCGGGACTGCACTTTTTCGCCACCTGCATGGTGGCGCTGGGAACCATCATTTCCACCTTCTGGATCCTCTCCTCGAACAGCTGGATGCAGACCCCGCAGGGCTATGAGATCGTCAACGGTCAGGTGGTACCGGTAGACTGGTTCGCCGTGGTGTTTAACCCCTCCTTCCCATACCGCCTGCTGCACATGTCTATAGCCGCGTTCCTGAGCAGCGCCCTGTTTGTGGGCGCATCGGCGGCATGGCATCTGCTGCGCGGCAATAATACCCCTGCCATCCGCGCGATGTTTTCGATGGCGCTGTGGATGACGCTGATTGTCGCCCCCATCCAGGCCATGGTTGGCGATATGCACGGGTTGAACACCCTAAAGCACCAGCCCGCTAAGATCGCCGCCATTGAGGGCCACTGGGAAAACCCGCCGGGTGAGCCAACCCCGCTGCTGCTGTTTGGCTGGCCGGATATGGAGCAGGAGCGCACCCGCTTTGGACTGGAGATACCCGCGCTCGGCAGCCTTATTCTGACGCACAGTCTGGATAAACAGGTACCGGCGCTGAAAGAGTTTCCAAAGGAAGACCGCCCGAATTCCACCATCGTCTTCTGGTCGTTCCGCATTATGGCGGGCCTGGGCATGCTGATGCTGCTGCTTGGGGTGACGGCTCTCTGGCTGCGCTATAAAAAGCGCGTTTATTCTTCCCGACCTTTCCTGTGGTTTGCGCTGTTGATGGGACCATCCGGGTTGATTGCTATTCTGGCCGGGTGGATCACCACCGAAGTGGGCCGCCAGCCGTGGGTGGTCTACGGACTCCAGCGAACGAAGGATGCGGTGTCTGCCCATGGCGATCTGCACATGAGCGTGAGCCTGCTGGCCTTCTTCATCGTTTACACCTCGGTATTCGGCGTGGGTTACAGCTATATGGTGCGCCTCATCCGAAAAGGCCCGCAGCCGCATGAGTCTTTCGCCACCGAGTCCGATGGACGTCCGGCGCGCCCGCTTTCTGCCGTCACTACTGAACATAAGGAGCAGCCATAATGGGTATCGATCTTTCCATTATCTGGTTTGTGATCATCGTCTTTGCCACGCTGATGTATATCGTGATGGACGGTTTTGATCTGGGGATCGGCATTCTGTTCCCGGCCACGCAAAACGCCGACGATCGCGACGTGATGGTCAACAGCGTCGCGCCGGTCTGGGACGGGAATGAAACCTGGCTGGTGCTGGGCGGTGCCGCCCTGTTCGGCGCATTCCCGCTGGCCTATGCGGTCATCGTTGATGCCCTGACCATTCCGCTCACATTAATGCTGATCGGACTTATTTTCCGCGGGGTGGCATTTGAGTTTCGCTTTAAAGCCACGCCGGCGCACCGTCCGTTCTGGGATAAGGCGTTTATAGGTGGTTCCATTCTGGCGACGTTTACCCAGGGCGTGACGGTGGGCGCCGTCATTAACGGCTTTACCGTCACCGGCCGGGCCTATACCGGCGGCCCCTTTGACTGGTTTACCGCGTTTAACCTGTTTTGCGGCGCGGGCCTGGTGGTAGCCTACGCGCTGTTAGGCTCGACCTGGCTGGTGATGAAAAGCGAAAACACGTTACAACAGCGGATGCGTGAAGTATCGAAAACACTGTTAATCGTGCTGCTGGCGTTTATTGCCGCCATTAGCCTCTGGACGCCGCTGGCGCAACCGGCCATCGCCGCGCGCTGGTTTACGCTGCCGAACCTGTTTTATCTGCTGCCCGTCCCTGCTCTGGTGGTGATTTTTAGCCTGTACCAGTGGCGCTGCCTGAATAATCCAGCCAGCCATAGCCGTCCTTTTATCCTGACGCTGGGGCTGATATTCCTCGGCTTTAGCGGGCTGGGGATCAGCATCTGGCCGCATATTATTCCACCGTCGATCACCCTGTGGCAGGCCGCCGCACCGACGCAAAGCCAGGGCTTTATGCTGGTCGGCGCGCTGTTGATCATTCCCGTAATTCTGGTCTACACCTTCTGGAGTTACTACGTTTTCCGCGGCAAAGTTCAGCATGGGGAGGGTTATCACTGATGCAACAACCGGTCTGGAAAAGATTGCTGTGGCTGGCCATTATCTGGGGCGGCAGCGTACTGGCGCTGGCTGCGGTCAGTATGCTCTTCCGTATGCTGATGACGGCAGCAGGGTTTAAATCGCATTAACTTCATCCCGGGCAACCGCAGCGTTGCCCGTCTCCTTCCCCCCGCACTTTCAGATAAACCCCATTAACGCACGGCAGAGTATCGTTACACTGGAAAAAGATTCACAGTATTTATAGTTTGAGAAGAAAAATGAAAAAGCTCATTGCGTTAAGTGTTATCAGTCTTGC
Source organism: Enterobacter sp. PL_is514 (assembly GCF_055816715.1). NCBI lineage: Bacteria > Pseudomonadati > Pseudomonadota > Gammaproteobacteria > Enterobacterales > Enterobacteriaceae > Enterobacter > Enterobacter sp. PL_is514. The sequence goes on from NZ_JBVPGN010000035.1 coordinate 77,913, forward strand.
CCTTACCGGGTGCGTTAATCCGGGTAAAGCCTCCGTTCAGCCGGAGCAACTTCAGAACCACCGCTTTGTGCTGGAAAACGTGAACGGTAAGGCAGTGAAGAGTGCGACAACGCAACCTGAGATCGGTTTTAGTGCCCTGCCTGATATCAGCCTGGTGAATAACATCAGCGTTTCTGGCCAGATGTGTAACCGCTTCAACGGACAGGGGAAATTGTCCGAAGGCGAGCTTAAAGTGAAAACGCTGGCCATGACGCGCAAGCTCTGTACTGAACCGCAGCTGAATGAGCTGGATCAGGCCATCGGCGACATGCTGCGCAAAGGGGCGCAGGTCGACCTGACGGAAGACCAGTTAACGCTGGCGACAGCCGATAAAACGCTGATGTTTAAGCGTGTAGAATAATCAGTAGTTACCGCAGCTTCCAACGGCAAGCGACTGTTCACTACAGCGTTTGCCGTTTGGCAAGGCGCACATCCCAATCGCAGAACCATCAAGCTGGCGGGCAACCGACAGCGAGCCGCCAATCATCGCGCAGTTAGCCTGACCCGAGCTGGACATCGCCGCCTTCATTCCCGGCGCCACGTGGGCTGCCGTTGCCTGCTGAACGGGTTCACTGCTACATGCCGACAACAATAATGCGGCACACCCTACCCAAAATGCTGAGCGCATGCTCTCTCCCCCATGAATAATGCGAAACCTATGCATAATAGGCATCCCATCCCGTGTCGTCGAGAGCGGAAGTGCGTATTTATGCGCTCCAGAAACAATTTCTCGCAATTTTTTCGCCAAAAGTTTGATCTACTCATTGATGGCGAGAATACCGAGGACACAAAAGCGAAAATCGTAAAATCCCCCGTTTGCTAGAATACACAGATAATATTCAGGGTTTGTCGTCGTTATACAGACCCCTATTTTTTGCGCAATGTAAGGGTGTTGTCCTATGCAAACTATTGACGGTAATGGTGCAGTTGCCTCAGTCGCGTTTCGCACCAGTGAAGTTATCGCCATCTACCCGATTACGCCAAGTTCGACCATGGCTGAGCAGGCAGACGCCTGGGCGGGTAACGGGTTAAAAAACGTCTGGGGCGATGTCCCGAGAGTAGTTGAAATGCAGTCTGAAGCCGGTGCGATTGCCACGGTGCACGGCGCGCTTCAGACCGGCGCGCTTTCCACGTCGTTCACCTCTTCTCAGGGATTGTTGTTAATGATCCCGACGCTCTACAAACTCGCCGGGCAACTGACCCCCTTCGTTCTGCACGTTGCTGCGCGGACCGTTGCCACCCACGCGCTCTCTATCTTTGGCGATCACTCAGACGTGATGGCCGTACGCCAGACCGGCTGCGCAATGCTGTGCGCCAGCAGCGTTCAGGAAGCCCAGGACTTTGCCTTAATTTCGCATATCGCCACGCTCAAAAGCCGGGTGCCGTTTATTCATTTCTTTGATGGTTTCCGCACCTCTCACGAAATTAACAAAATCGTCCCGCTGGCTGACGAGACAATCCTGAATCTCCTCCCGCAGGCGGATATCGACGCGCATCGCGCCCGCGCCCTGAATCCGGAACACCCGGTGATTCGCGGCACGTCGGCGAACCCGGATACCTATTTCCAGTCCCGTGAGGCCACGAACCCGTGGTACAACGCGGTTTACGACCATGTTGAACAGGCGATGAATGACTTTGCCGCCGCGACCGGTCGGGAATACAAACCCTTTGAGTATTATGGCCATCCGCAGGCGGAACGGGTCATTGTGTTGATGGGCTCTGCCATTGGCACCTGCGAGGAAGTTGTTGACGAGCTGCTGACGCGCGGCGAAAAGGTTGGCGTGCTTAAAGTGCGTCTCTATCGGCCGTTCTCGGCGAAACATCTGATTTCGGCACTGCCGGAGAGCGCGCGTACCGTTGCGGTGCTCGATCGCACCAAAGAGCCGGGCGCCCAGGCGGAGCCGCTGTATCTGGATGTGATGACGGCCCTGGCCGAAGCCTTTAATCATGGCGAACGTGAAACGCTGCCGCGCGTGATCGGAGGGCGGTATGGTTTGTCCTCCAAAGAGTTCGGACCGGACTGCGTGCTGGCGGTATTCAACGAGCTCAGCGAAGCGAAGCCCAAGCCGCGCTTTACCGTCGGCATTTATGATGATGTGACAAATCTGTCCCTGTCGTTGCCGGAAAACACCCTGCCCTCAACCGCCAAACTCGAGGCGCTGTTCTATGGTCTGGGCAGTGACGGCAGCGTCTCTGCGACCAAAAACAACATCAAAATCATCGGCAACTCCACGCCGTGGTACGCCCAGGGGTACTTCGTCTATGACTCCAAGAAAGCCGGCGGTCTGACCGTTTCCCACCTGCGGGTGAGCGAACAGCCCATCCGCTCTGCGTATCTTATTTCTCAGGCTGATTTTGTTGGCTGTCACCAGCTGCAGTTTATCGATAAATACCAGATGGCCGAACGCCTGAAGCCTGGCGGTATTTTCCTCCTGAATACGCCATACAGCGCAGATGAGGTCTGGTCGCGCCTGCCGCAGGAAGTGCAGGCGGTGCTGAACCAGAAAAAAGCCCGTTTCTTTGTGGTGAATGCGGCGAAAATTGCCCGCGAATGTGGCCTTGCCGCGCGTATCAATACCGTTATGCAGATGGCCTTCTTCCATCTGACGAATATCCTGCCGGGCGACAGCGCGCTGGCGGAACTGCAGGGCGCGATTGCCAAAAGCTATAGCAGCAAGGGCCAGGAGCTGGTCGAACGTAACTGGCAGGCGCTGGCGCTGGCGCGCGAGTCGCTGTTCGAGGTGCCTCTGCAGCCGGTCAACGCCGCAAGCCCGAACCGCCCTCCGGTCGTGTCCGATGCGGCGCCTGATTTCGTGAAGACCGTGACGGCGGCGATGCTGGCCGGGCTGGGTGATGCCCTGCCCGTCTCTGCGTTGCCGCCAGATGGCACCTGGCCGATGGGCACCACCCGCTGGGAAAAACGAAACATCGCCGAAGCGATCCCCATCTGGAAGGAAGAGCTGTGTACCCAGTGCAACCACTGCGTAGCGGCCTGCCCGCACTCTGCCATTCGCGCCAAAGTGGTGTCACCGGAAGAGATGGAGGCCGCGCCGGCCAGCCTGCATTCGCTGGATGTGAAATCCCGCGATATGCGCGGACAGAAATACGTTCTGCAGGTCGCACCGGAAGATTGCACCGGCTGTAATCTGTGCGTCGAGGTCTGTCCGGCGAAAGACAGGCAGAACCCGGATATTAAAGCCATCAATATGATGTCGCGTCTGGAGCATGTTGAAGAGGAGAAGGTCAATTATGACTTCTTCCTGAATCTGCCGGAAATCGATCGCAGCAAACTGGAACGCATTGATATTCGCACTTCGCAGCTGATCACGCCGCTGTTTGAATACTCCGGCGCCTGCTCAGGCTGCGGTGAAACGCCGTATATCAAGCTGCTTACCCAGCTGTACGGCGACAGGATGCTGATTGCCAACGCTACCGGCTGCTCATCTATCTATGGCGGTAACCTGCCCTCCACGCCGTACACCACTGACGCCAACGGTCGCGGTCCCGCGTGGGCAAACTCGCTGTTCGAGGACAACGCCGAATTTGGCCTGGGCTTCCGCCTGTCCGTTGACCAGCACCGCGCACGCGTGATGCGCCTGCTGGAACAGTTTGCCGGGCAGATCCCCGCCGGGCTCAATGACGCGCTTCACGCGGACGCGACGCCAGAGGTACGTCGTGAGCAGGTTGCTGAGCTACGTCAGGCGCTTCAGGGCGTGGCGGGCGCTGAACAACTGCTGACCGACGCGGACGCGCTGGTTGAAAAATCAATCTGGCTGATTGGCGGTGACGGCTGGGCTTACGACATCGGCTTTGGTGGACTGGATCACGTGTTGAGCCTGACCGAAAACGTCAATATCCTGGTTCTGGATACGCAGTGTTATTCCAACACCGGTGGTCAGGCGTCTAAAGCCACGCCGCTTGGCGCTGTGACGAAATTCGGTGAACACGGAAAACGCAAGGCGCGCAAAGATCTCGGTGTGAGCATGATGATGTACGGTCACGTTTACGTCGCGCAAATCTCGCTGGGTGCCCAGCTTAACCAGACGGTAAAAGCCATCCAGGAAGCGGAAGCGTATCCAGGCCCGTCGCTGATCATTGCCTACAGCCCTTGTGAAGAGCACGGCTACGACCTGGCACTCAGCCACGACCAGATGCGTCAGCTGACCGCGACCGGCTTCTGGCCGCTGTACCGGTTCGACCCGCGCCGTGCGGACGAGGGTAAGTTACCGCTGGCGCTGGATTCACGTCCGCCGTCAGATGCCCTGGCCGAGACGTTGATGCAGGAACAACGCTTCCGTCGCCTTAACGCGCAGCAGCCGGAAGTGGCCGAACAGCTCTGGAAAGACGCCGCGGCCGATCTGCAAAAACGTTATGATTTCCTGGCGCAGCTGGCGGGTAAAGCCGAAAAATCGACCAGCGACTAGTTTCTCAGCCCGGCGTGTCCGGGCTTTTTTTTGCCATAAAAAAACCCGGTGTATTCACACCGGGCGAATCCAGATAATCAATAAATATCTATTTAGTTTCCTAAATATTATTCACGCGAATTATGGATAAATAATCTTAAAGGCATATAACGCCGCCAAGAATAGCTTAACTAATGCCTGATTAATAATTTTAATTTATTATGTTTTGCATTAATACATTCATCAAACAGATGACCATTACCATTGATTTATTCGGTTTAGATTTTACTTAGTTCGTAACAATTATAATTTATTACTCTTACACAGGAGTGATTTAGCATGAGACAACTTTCTCATTCAGGAAGTTCAACAGGTAATTAAATAAAAACAACTGCAAAGGAATATCACAATGCAAAGAAAAGTACTGGCCCTGATGATTCCGGCTCTGTTAATGGCTGGCGCAACTCATGCAGCAGAGATTTATAATAAAGACGGCAACAAATTAGATCTGTACGGAAAAGTAGATGGTCTGCACTATTTCTCCGATGATAAAGGCGCTGACGGGGATCAAACCTATATGCGTCTGGGCTTCAAAGGCGAAACCCAGATCAACGACATGATGACCGGCTACGCACAGTGGGAATACAACATTCAGGCCAATAACACCGAAGGGTCTGATAACCAGTCCTGGACGCGTCTGGCCTTCGCCGGTGTGAAGGTGGGCGACTACGGTTCCTTCGATTACGGTCGTAACTATGGCGTGCTGTACGACGTGGAAGGCTGGACCGATATGCTGCCTGAGTTCGGCGGTGACTCCTACACCAAAGCCGACAACTTCATGACCGGCCGTGCCAACGGTGTGGCCACCTACCGTAACACCGATTTCTATGGTCTGGTGCAGGGTCTGAATTTTGCGCTGCAGTATCAGGGCAAAAATGAAGACGCCAGCAACAATCAGGAAGGCACCAACAACGGTCGCGACACGCGTCACGAGAACGGCGACGGCTTCGGTATCTCTACTACCTATGACTTCGGCATGGGCATTACTGCGGGTGCAGCCTACACCTCTTCTGACCGTACCAACGAGCAGGTGATGAATACCACAGCGGGCGGCGACAAAGCGGATGCATGGACTGCGGGCCTGAAATATGACGCCAATAACATCTACCTGGCGGCAATGTATTCTGAAACCCGCAATATGACGCCGTACGGTGATAACACCGACGCCGTGGCGAACAAAACCCAGAACTTCGAAGTGACCGCGCAGTACCAGTTCGACTTCGGCCTGCGTCCGACCCTTTCATACCTCCAGTCTAAAGGTAAGGATCTGGGCAACGGTCAGGGCGATCAGGATCTGGTTAAATACGCTGACGTAGGCGCGACCTACTACTTCAATAAAAACATGTCCACCTACGTTGATTACAAAATTAACCTGCTGGATGAAGATGACAGCTTCTACAAAAACAACGGCATCGGCACGGATGATGTCGTCGCGTTAGGTCTGGTTTACCAGTTCTGATTGCCAGAGCCCGCATTATGATGCGGGCTCAATTTTTTTTGAAGTACGTCACAAAAGACAGTTTCAGAAAAGGGTTGGTTGAAGGTAAGTTGAAAGAAAACGGGTTAAACTCAGGTGATAGCCCTTTCGTCACTAAGGATAACAGCGTTGTTTGGTCGTGTATCCCTTGCCGTACTTGCCCTTTTAGCCTTGCTGTGGATGGCGTTAATTTTTGATTTTGCTGATATTGTCGGGCATCTCGGCGCTGTGTTAACCCACCTGGATGGCGGTTAACAGGTTTTCCTGGAAAATAAAAAGCCACCAGCAGTGCCGGTGGCGGATAAACGCACAGGTCGCGTTATTTTTTCACCGGTTGAGGCTTTTTATCACCTGATTCAGGCGCCTCTCGCGGATCGTCTTTTTCAACACAGAGCATAGTCTCTCCTGTTTCAGATAACCACCCTCCACTATAGCCAGGCTGATTAAAGAATGGCCAGGCGGCAATTACGCCTCAACTGTCCCTTTCTTGCGAAAAGAGAGATAGCCAAACACCCCGCTGTCTCCATCCGAGGGATGGTTTACCCCGTCCATTACCTTCACCTCAGAGAAATCGAACGGTGAGACGTTTTCAAAGCAGGCAACATTCACGCCGTATTCGTTTGGATTGGAACGCCGCTGATGGAACGTGTAGATCCCGCACACCGAGCAGAAGAAGTGCCGTGCCGTTCCCGTGTTAAAACGGTACTCCGTGAGCTTATCCTCACCTTTTGTCACGGTAATCCCTGACAGCGGCGCAGAGACGACGACCGCACCCCGCATGCGACAAAAAGAACAGCTGCAGCGCCGCGCGGTATTCAGGCCATCCGTGAGCGCAACGGTAAAGGCCACCGCACCGCAATGGCACTGCGCATTACGACATTCAGCCATAGGCTATACCCCTTTTCTCACCAGCTCGGCGGCTTTCACGAAAACCTCGTCTTCTACACCATCGCCTTTTTGCCTGCCTAGCCTGACCAGCTCATCGACAATACTGTTGCGATGGATCGGTTTCTGCGCTGAAACCAGCCCAATAACGGCGGCCCCAATCGCCAGCCCCACTAATCCGGTTTGTTCATCTTTGTTTTTCATATTCATGCTCCTGGTACAACAGACAAGCGTAGCAGGAATACGGTAAAACGGAATGCCGGGCACATGCTCTGTGAATATTATTTAAACAGTTCAGGCAGGTATGACTTCTAAAATCGACAGATACGAACGGGTGTCTATTATTTTGTTCAATTTCAGATTGGTCTGTTCAAACAAGGCCTGATACTCAGACTCTGTTCGTGCCCGCCCTCCATCAAAACTTGTTAACAGAAGAAGGTCAATTTCAAATCGTCCCTGTTCATTATTTTCTTTTTTAATAAGCGGCTCAAAAATTAATAGCCGGGAGTTTTCTTTCATAGCCTTTCTGCAGCATTGAAGGATCTGAATGGCCTTCTCATCAGGCCAGTCCATCAAAATATATTTAAGCAGGTAAATGTCCGCTACAGGACAGGATTCAAAAAAGCTGCCCTCAACGGTCTTCCATCGACGATTATCCTTTAACAGGTGCAGTCGATTCCGCTCAAGCACGTCTTTTTGATCGAAGAGGATCCCCGTTAAGGTCGGATTTCGACGTAAAACGGCCAACAATAAGTTACCCAGCCCACCGGCGATATCGGCAACGACAGCGTTTTGAGGGAACGAATAGCTATCTGCGATGACTTCATTCTCTACGGATGACATAGAGGCCATACCCGCATGAAAAATGTTGCTGTCAGTCATCGTGTCATCATGCTGCCAGTAGTCGTAAAAAGGCTTGCCAAACAAATCATTAAAAACAGGTTTGCCTTGCAATATTTCATCCATTTTAGCCGCTGGCTGCCAGAATGTTGGGTCTGTCAGCATGAGCACCGCCGCACGCAAGGAAAATTCATGCTCAGAACAGAGGAATTGTGCTGAATGGCTAAGACTGTATTCAGCTTCAGATAATTCGTTGAACACCCCGCGAGAGGACAATACGCGCATGATCCGATGAAGATAGTCGCCATCGACATTAAGCTCATCCGCCAGTTGCGTAACGGATTTTTTTCCTTCAACCAGACGATCTGCGACCCCTAATACCGCGACCGCCCGAAGTGCTGCCTGCCAGACAAAACCCATGCTTTGCTCTAACAGACACATTCCCTCTTTACGGCTTAGTAAATCCAGACTATTACGTTGCGACATTTTCTGCTCCTTACCAGTAAAGATGTGCTGAACAACTAAAACGCCGCTAGCAAGCGTAAGTCTGGTAGTGAGCTTTATCCATAATGTCAGAAAGGATTATTTGTGCGGTTTCGTACCGTTTAGCATACAGTCCATTTCAATACGTAAAAAAACAGGGCCACTTACTCCTTATTTTGATTAATAACACCACGACACTATTATTTCATAAATGATTACCATGATAGAAATAATACCTGTCGCGAGACAGACATTTCATCGTTAGAATCTCGGTGCCAGCCCGTATTTTGGCGTTTTTATATTTGCCGCCCAAATTTTGATATCGTTTTGCAGGAGAATAGTGAAATCAGATTTCAAATGCGTCACCATGCCATTGACGCTGTCCGCATCCACCACTGAAAAATGTTCAATTCTGTTCTGCCCTATCTGAACACAATCATATTTAGCGGGCAGGACTTTACCATTCACATTTAGCGGAAGGTTATTATCACCACAACGGCCTTCAGTAATATATGACACCAGCAAGTTAGCGGATTTTCGCCCTGGCTGAGAAACACTCACCATGACGGGAAAGCCTTCCGAGGTTTGTGTCATATCATAAAGGACCGCATTTTTGATATACCAGGTATTATATTCCCGTTCCTGAAAAGCAGACCAGGAAGGCGCAGAAAAGACAGACAGCACTGCCAGTATAATAGAATTTATTTTCATGGGATGTTGTCTTCCTTGTTGTTGCACGTATTATTCAGATTGTGCAAAAAACAGCAACCACTTAAGAATAGTCCTACTACTATTGGCAGTGATGGAGGATTAATTAACGACGTGCGATGCGCCCCATTTCTTCGTTCCAGACGTTTACCCGCGTTATTTATCCCGATTCATCGTTCGAATCGCTTCCAGACCGACACGCTGTCCAAATGACAGTTCTAACGTATTTCCATCGGGATCGGCAAAAAAGACATAGTAGCCGACGGGCTCGCCTACGTTCTCAGGCGCTTTCCTTAGCACGCCTTCAGCGGTGGCCATCGCGGTTTTTCTGTCAATTTCTTCGCGGGTCGCGCAGGCAATACCCAGATGCCCGAAGCTACCCAGCGGCGTATCGGTCACGGTATCGGCCTGTACAAGAACAAGTGCAAAAGGACGAGTATGGTCGCTAAGCCATGCCACTTTTCTTGCATCAGGCATATCGGGTTCACGCAAATGAATGACCTCCATACCGGCATAGCGACGATAGAAGGCAATACTCTTTTCCAGGTCTCTGACCATAAACGCGACATGAGTGAAACCTACATCAATCTCTTTCATTTTAAGATGTTACTCCCTTATCAACGTGGTGCTGGCATCTTAAAAGCTCAAGTTAACTTGATGTCAATACGTTCATAAAGAAGAAACAGGAGAGAAATGGTAAAGCACCGCCATCATGCCGATGCTGACCACGACGCTTAAGAAAAAGTAGGTTTTGAAGGGCTGCTTTTGGGTTTTATGGCGAAAAAGCTGCTGGCCCACAATGGCGCCAGGCCAACCTCCTGTCACGCCAAATACCAGCAACGTAGCTTCCGGTACCCTGCGCATCCCTTTACGCGCCGCCATTTTATCAGCGCCATACAGAGCCAACGTCAGCACATTGATCAGCAGAAACCACATCACCACAGGATTCGAGGCCAGAAAGCTACCGATTGCAGCAAAGATCAGGAGTAAGTAACAAAAGCGATTGAGGGTCATAGCACAAGCCACCGGGTTGTTGAGCGGTTTTGGAAGAGGGAGTATACGCTATCTTAGAAATGTTTCAGGCTGAAACGCTGATTGCGGGTTAAACCTCATTCCACCCTCACTTTAACTTTTGGCTTCGACAAGAGAACTTTGAGCAGCTCCTTGAAAGGAAGAGGTTTATAGAAGAAAAAACCCTGTAAAAAACGGATATGATTGCGCGTGAGGTAATCAAGCTGCTCTTCTGTTTCAACACCTTCCGCCACGATACTAATTGAAAGTTTTTTTGCCAACTCCAGCACCGAATCCAGGATCAACGTTGAATCCTCATTCGCGTTAACCCTGGCAACAAAGCTTTGGTCGATTTTAATGTAATCAATATGCAGCGCTTGCAGATAGGATAGACCTGAGTATCCCGTACCAAAGTCATCCAGGGCAATAGCAAATCCGTTGTTATGCAGCTCATTCAGCGTCTTAACGAGATGTTCATCGATGTGGAGCGGTTCGCGCTCGGTCACCTCAACGACAAGATTAAGATCCTGTTGAATAAAACTGTGTTTGTAGTGGAGGCACTCTTCAACAAAGGTGGACGCAACGATATGAGAAGCGCTGAAGTTCATTCCTACGTGAAACCCTTCTGGCAGCAACGTTGAAATAGAATTCATCTGCTTTGCAACCTGTCTCATTAAACTTTGAGTTAACGGAATAATTAACCCTGATTTTTCAGCGAGAGGAATAAAGGACGCGGGAGAAATAAACCCCGATTGCGGATGCTTCCATCTGGCCAGCACTTCTACGCCACGCAAGGTGCCCTCTTTTCCGCTCACGACGGGTTGGTAATAGGGAATAATTTCATTTCTGTAGATGGCAGTACGCAGAGATTCCTCAGGCGAAATATCCTTAGAGAGATAACGCTGCAAAAGATAAGCAGGAAGAGAGGAAATGAGCAACAGAAATAACAACACCCCACCGGCCTGGTCGAATAATCTCGTCAGGCTAAACAGAGGCGGAGCGTTAAATTGAATCGCGAAAGGAAAATCAGCATCTTTTACCGTCAGTACATCTTTGTTCGAATGGGCTGCCGTCAACACATCGCCTGATTGGCCTAAGATACGATCGCCGACGTTCAGTGAATATCCCACGCCACGTAATGGCATATTCAGCGCATCCCGGATATGGCTGTCACTGATGCTCACCATGATTCGGCTTCCGGCATGATTTGTCTGGTATAAGAGAACCGGCAGGCCGTTGACCGTACTTTTCGCTGGAACGAGTAGTAACGATGCTGCAGGCAGCGCAGAGCCGTTAACCAACAACACGCGGTTTCCCGGTAAGGAGGAGCACCAGACCGCATCTTTTTTCAGAATAACGATCGTTCTCAGATGTGGTTGTAATGCCGCTTCAGTGCCGAGCCGATACTGTCCTTCAGCATCACACTCATTCTCAGCAAGCTGCATTGCAATCTGGGTCGCATGACGGGCTTCTTTAAGAATGACGTTCATGTTCCGCACGACATAGTGCGCCCCTGCAAAGCTGTCAGCCCGTGCAGAATACCAAACCTGTAAATTGATAATAAAAACGCCCAGCAAAAATATTGCCGTGGCTGCAGCTACGGGGATAGATGCATGGCGCATTTAGGGTTCTCGATTAGAGTGAAGTAACCGCTTCAGCGATGCTGAAGCGATTGAATTGTCATCGTCTTAATCATGGTAGATAACATAATAATTACCATGTCAGGCGTCGAAAATTTTCATTCAGACCCGAATATTTGGTCTGCTCCCATGGCGCAATAAACAACATCATCGAGGGGAAAGATATAAGGCCACCGAATGGCAGCCCTGCTGATACGTTTTCATTAATTTCAGGTAGACTGAGAGCCAGATCAAAACGACACCCTGACACTTCATCGCAAGCCGCTTAAAGCGAGGCCACTTCCGTTTCTGGTAAATCAATGATAACCAGTGTGCCAAAACTGCCTGTTTCGACAGTATGGGGAGTGCCAGCTTTGGCTACATAAAGTTGTCCAGACGTCACAGAGATTTTTTTACCCTTCACGCTCAGCTCCAGACGCCCATCAATGACCAGTAACCCCTCGTCATACTCATGAACCTCTTCAATCACTGAGCGTTCATCCATTCGTAAAACTTTGAGATTCGCAGTTCCAAAGCGGCCTAATACATGAGAGTGCCAGGCCTCCGGTAATGCAAGTGCTTCGGTTTTGAGGTCATAAAGCGACATAACGTCATTCCTTTTGATGTTCGTTTAACGCTCTTATGCCATACAAGTTTCCTCCCGTCATAGAACAAATATGGAAAACCAGGACGAGTAATGTGCTATAGGAGGCCTTGAAACCACAGCGCACGCTGACAGTGTTGCAACGCCAGATATAACCTCGCTGCAAAACGTGCTGGCATTCGCCGCCGGAATCCGTACCATACGCGGCATACAATTTTTGCCCCTGCTGGCTCCGAAGGTAGTACTCAATGCAAGAGAATCAAGAGATTAACAAAAAAGAGCAATACAACCTGAACAAACTGCAAAAGCGACTGCGCCGTAACGTGGGCGAAGCCATTGCAGACTTCAACATGATTGAAGAAGGCGACCGCATCATGGTTTGCCTGTCAGGGGGTAAAGACAGCTACACCATGCTGGAGATCCTGCGTAATCTTCAGCAAAGTGCACCGGTGAAATTTTCCCTGGTGGCGGTCAACCTTGATCAGAAGCAGCCGGGTTTCCCGGAGCACATTCTGCCGGAATACCTCGAGAAGCTGGGCGTTGAGTACAAAATCGTCGAAGAAAATACCTACGGTATTGTGAAAGAGAAAATCCCGGAAGGGAAAACCACCTGCTCTCTGTGCTCTCGCCTGCGCCGCGGCATTCTGTATCGTACCGCGACGGAGCTGGGCGCGACCAAAATTGCGCTGGGCCATCACCGCGACGATATCCTGCAAACGCTGTTCCTCAATATGTTCTACGGCGGCAAAATGAAAGGCATGCCGCCTAAACTGATGAGCGATGACGGTAAACACATTGTGATCCGCCCGCTTGCCTACTGTCGTGAAAAAGACATTGAGCGTTTTTCTCAGGCTAAAGGGTTCCCGATCATTCCATGTAACCTTTGCGGCTCTCAGCCGAACCTGCAGCGTCAGGTGATTGGCGACATGCTGCGCGACTGGGATAAGCGTTATCCGGGTCGTATCGAAACTATGTTCAGCGCGATGCAGAACGTTGTCCCTTCCCATCTCGCGGATGTAGAACTGTTTGACTTCAAAGGCATTAACCATGACTCAGACGTGGTGAATGGCGGCGATCTGGCGTTTGACCGGGAAGATATTCCCATGCAGCCAGCCGGCTGGCAGCCGGAAGAAGATGACAATCAGTTTGAAGAGTTGCGTCTGAACGTGCTTGAAGTGAAGTAAGCGATTAGCGTCTCAGAAACATCTTCTGAGACGCTTGATGCTTTATTTCAGCAGACGTACGCGACAGGTTTTACCCTTAATTTTCCCGTTCTGCAGCTGCTTCCATGCCTTATGGGCCACCGCCTGGCGAACCGCTACGTAAACATGCGCCGGATGAACCGCAATCTTACCGATATCCGCTCCGTCCAGTCCCACATCTCCGGTCAGCGCGCCTAATACGTCACCTGGACGCATCTTGGCTTTTTTACCGCCATCAATGCAAAGCGTCGCCATTTCGGCTTCCAGCGGCACCAGGCTGACGCCAGCAGGGGCATTCATCCAGTTCAGCTTCATCTGCAGCATCTCAGAGAGAATATTGGCGCGCTGCGCCTCTTCCGGTGCGCAGAGGCTGATCGCCAGACCGCTGTTTCCTGCACGTGCGGTACGGCCAATACGGTGCACGTGCACTTCGGGATCCCACGCCAGCTCAAAGTTCACCACCAGCTCAAGGGATTTAATATCCAGACCGCGCGCAGCGACGTCGGTTGCGACAAGAACACGGGCGCTGCCGTTAGCGAATCGAACCAGCGTCTGATCGCGATCGCGCTGTTCCAGATCGCCATGCAGCGACAGTGCGCTCTGCCCGGCGGCATTGAGGGTATCACAGACCGACTGACAGTCTTTTTTGGTATTACAGAACACCACGCAGGAGGCAGGCTGATGCTGGCTCAGCAACTTCTGCAGGAGCGGAATTTTCCCCTGCTGCGAGGTTTCAAAGAACTGCTGCTCGATAGCGGGCAGCGCATCTACGCTGTCGATTTCAATGGTGAGTGGATTTTTCTGCACGCGCCCGCTGATGGCGGCGATAGCGTCCGGCCAGGTCGCAGAGAACAGCAGCGTCTGACGGTCGGTGGGTGCGAAACGGATCACCTCGTCAATCGCATCGCTGAAGCCCATATCCAGCATCCTGTCTGCCTCATCCATCACCAGCGTTTGTAACGCATCCAGCGAGACGGTGCCTTTTTGCAGATGATCGAGCAGGCGGCCAGGCGTGGCGACAATAATGTGCGGCGCATGCTGGAGTGAATCACGCTGCGCGCCGAACGGCTGTCCGCCGCAGAGGGTTAAAATCTTGGTATTAGGCAGGAAACGCGCCAGGCGACGCAGTTCACCCGCAACCTGATCTGCCAGTTCGCGGGTCGGGCACAGCACCAGAGACTGGGTCTGAAAAAGCGCCGCATCAATATGCTGCAACAGGCCGAGGCCGAATGCCGCCGTTTTCCCGCTGCCCGTTTTCGCCTGTACGCGCACGTCACGGCCCTCGAGGATGGCAGGCAACGCGGCCGCCTGAACAGGCGTCATCGTGAGGTATCCCAGCTCGTTGAGGTTATCGAGCTGGGCAGCGGGCAAAACATTCAGGGTAGAAAAAGCGGTCACAATAGTCTCTCGTGGTCATCTTTGCAGTCAGATGGCGCGTATCCTCGCAGATCTCGCGGTTCGATGCGACAATTTAATCGGTTCTTCATCGGGCGGCGGGTCGGGCATCGGCTGTGGGCGCGGGATGGGATCGGGCATGGGGACCGGATCGCTGGGGATAGGATCGGATTGACGCGATTGTTGCAGTAGCAGAGCGTTCAGGATGCTCATCATTCCCTCCATAATTTACTGTCGTCCCTTTTAGGGTAGACGTTGAGAATCAGGAGGCAAAAAAAAGCCGACTATGAAGTCGGCGTCGTACGAATCAATTGTGCTATGCAGTAATTCAAAAAAGGAAGTAAGACAATATGGAGCGCAACGCCCATCGCTTGACGTTGCATTCACCTGCGGGAGTAATATTGCACCTTACGGGGTAGATGTTTATTGACTTCGCTCAATTAAAAGAGCGTTTTGATCCCGGTAAAAGCTGGAAAAAACGTAAATTTACAGCCATTTACTACGATGCAACCACCATGCAACACCGCCTATCAAAACAACTAACATGACGCAAAACGCGGTAAAACCATAGCGATAGGCATTGCCCGGGATACCGCCCAGGTTTACGCCAAACAGTCCGGTAAGAAACGTGCTGGGCAAAAAGACCATCGCCATCAGGGACATCGTGTAGGTTCTTCTCGCCAGCGACTCCTGCATCACCTGCGCGATCTCGTCCGCCATCACCGCCGTTCTGGCAATACAGGAATCAATCTCGTCCAGCCCGCGCCCCAGCCTGTCGGCAATATCCTGCATTCTGCGTCGCTGATCGTCATTCATCCAGGCAAGTCTTTCGCTGGCCAGACGCGCGTACACGTCGCGCTGCGGCGTCATATAGCGGCGCATCACAATTAGCTGCTTACGCAACAGGGCCAGAAAACCGCGCGGCGGGATCTGCTGATCGAGCAGGTTATCTTCCAGGTCGATGATTTTGTCGTGCAGTTCTTCGATAAATTCGCTCGCGTGATCGGTAAGCGCGTCACAGACGTCCACCAGCCAGCTGCCGCAATCGATCGGCCCGGTGCCCTCTTTCAGATCGTTTACGATGTCATCCAGCGCCAGGACTTTACGCTGTCGGGTGGAGACAATCAGTCCATCGTCCATATAGACCCGCATCGCAACCAGCTGGTCCGGACGCTCATCCGTGCTGCCGTTAATGCAGCGCAGGGTGATCAGCGTACCGTCCCCCATTCGGCTCACGCGCGGCCGCAGGCTTTCACCCGCCAGCGCATCGCGCACGTTATTTGGCAAGAGCGGGGTCGAGGCCAGCCAGTCAGCGCTGTCCGGGTGGGTATAGTTCAGATGTAGCCAGCAGGGATGCGCACTGTCGATCACATCATTATCTTCCAGCGGTCGCGCACCGCCGCGGCCGTCCAGCACCCACGCAAAAACTGCGTCAGGAACGTTAAGTTCAGATCCTTTAATGCTTTCCACAGCGCCTCCACCTTTTTAGCTCTTTTGGTGTCAGTCTAGCTTCCATCAGGGGTTAAGCAACAACTATGTCTCCCATCGCGCTGATATCGCTCAGGAAATGTACATACTGGCCAGAGGCGTAAAAAAAGCCTGGCATGCCAGGCTTTGAGATTCAGTCAGAGTGAGTGCTCTGGCCGCTGGAGGAAGGATGGCGAGCCGCCTGGTAATGAGGAAGAAGAGCCCTGGTCAAGTCTGAAATTACGCGTGCGGGCCTGCAGCTCAATGACCTGATTGCGCAGGACATCAGAGGAACCGTTGAGTTCCTCTGCCATCGCCACGTTGCTTTGCGTGACCCGCTCCAGCTCCGAAAGCGCCAGCGTGATCTGAGAAATGCCTTTTTCCTGCTCTGATGTCGACGCGGAAATATCGTCCATTAAGCGACTGACATTCCCCGAGCCCGTCACGATTTCATGCATATTCTTCTCTGCCTGCGACACAACGGTAGCGCCCTGCGTGACGTTACTGCTGGTGACTTCAATCAGCGCTTTGATATTCTTCGCGGCCTCTGCGCTGCGGTGTGCCAGGTTTCTTACCTCTTCCGCAACGACAGAAAAACCTTTTCCATGATCGCCTGCCCTTGCCGCCTCAACGGCCGCGTTGAGCGCCAGAATATTGGTCTGGAACGCAATGCCGTCAATCAACGAAATAATCTCCGTCATCTGCTGGGCGCATTCGGTAATGGACTGCATATTGTTGGCGACCTGCCCCATCAGCTCCCCGCCCTTGCGCGCCTGCAGCGTCGCCACATTAGCCTGTTCGCTCGCCAGGCGGGTGTTATCGGCATTGTTTTTAGTACTCGCCGCCATTTGCTCCATGCTGGCTGCGGTTTGCACTAAAGACGCAGACTGCTGCTCGGTTTTCACCGAAAGCTGAGCGCTACGTGCCGAGAGTTGATCCGATAAGGTCATCGCGGTCTGCGACGACGCCCTGATCTCGCGCACCAGCGTCGCAATGTTGCCGGAGAGGCTGTTTATCCCCGGGATGAGTCGGCCGGCACAGTTATTGCCAAATTCAGGGATAGAGACACCAAGATTACCTGCTGTCACCTCTTCAATACTCTTCTTCACCGTATTGATCGGCGTCACAAGATACTTCGTCATATAGACCCAGAGCAAAAATAGCGCAATGAAGTTGATGACATTAAGCGAAATAAAGAGAGAAGGATTGCTGGAAAATAGAACAACGACACCTGCATTCACCAAAAAAAGAGATAAAAGGAACCCAATAATAAAGGTCCTGACACTAATATTTTTTAGCATGATAATACCCACGTTTTATATTTTGGTCGGCATTAAGACTTATAGCATTGGCTCAGACGTTTTTCCTCGCAAACTTCACGGGTTTGTTTTTTCGCCGTTAGCATCCTGAGATTTGTCTTAAGTCAGACAAAAAGAGTGTATTAGTGAAAATGTTCTGCGCAGGATGCTGTGATACTGGTCTCTCGCCATCTTAAGCGATAGTATCGCCCGCGGTGAGACGATACGATCTCCCTCATATTTAAGGAGCTTTGCTACTTTTATTCGTTTTTGTTTAGCAATGCTTAATACATTAACAATGGAATATATTTTATATTCTTAATAAGTTTTAGAGTATTAATATGACTGGCCATTTTTCACGATAAATAACTAATATGGTTTGAATGCGCATGTTCGTTTCCCGATAAAGATGTACCCGGCAGGCGAAATCGGTAACCCTCTCAGGCGTGGGATTGCATAATGCTCAATATATCGTGGGACCCTGTGTTAATCGCTATCTCTTATCTGGTGGCGTTTATCGCCTCCTTTGTGGCGCTGGACAGCGCCGGAAAGATCCCCCCTTCCAGCCGAAAGGCTGCCCTGTTCTGGCGTATTGCCGGTGGGGTTACGCTGGGCATTGGCATTTGGTCGATGCACTTTATCGGCATGCTGTCGATGCAAATGCCCATGATGATGAGCTACGACCTCTGGTTAACCCTTGCATCGCTAGGCGTCGCGGTTATTGCGTCGACCACGGCCCTTGATATTGCCGTCGCGGGAAAAAAACGGTCTCTTTTTCGCCCCATCGTTGCCACCGCGATCCTGAGCGCAGGCGTAGTATCCATGCACTACATCGGTATGGCGGCCCTGATGCTGGATGGCAGCATCATCTGGGATCGCCGTATTGTGGGGTTGTCCGTGGTCATTGCCGTGGTGGCTTCCGGCACGGCGCTGTGGCTGGCTTTCCGTCTGCGAGATAAACACAAAGGCGTCTTTATCGATCGTCTTCTCGCGGCCCTGGTCATGGCCGCCGCCATTTGTGCGATGCACTATACCGGCATGAGTGCCGCGCATTACCCGGAAATGTCGCATACCCTCCCCGGCGGGATCGGCGAACTGGGGTTATCCATCTGGGTTTCGGTCACCACGCTCTGCCTGCTTGGCGTGATGTTAATTATTTCCCTTGTCGATTCTCACCGACGCACCGGCCGGCTGACGGACAATCTGCGGCAGCTCAATCGGCAGCTTGAGCTACAGGCGCGCTTTGATGCGCTCACCGGACTCGCGAACCGCCACCAGATGGATCTCCGTATGCAGGACTGCCTGCGCAGCGCGTTGCTGAGTAACA
This sequence comes from Enterobacter sp. PL_is514, assembly GCF_055816715.1. Taxonomy (NCBI): domain Bacteria; kingdom Pseudomonadati; phylum Pseudomonadota; class Gammaproteobacteria; order Enterobacterales; family Enterobacteriaceae; genus Enterobacter; species Enterobacter sp. PL_is514. The sequence continues at coordinate 96,731 of NZ_JBVPGN010000035.1, forward strand.
GGCAATTTGCCGTCATTTTCCTGAACGTCGATCATTTCAAACGCGTCAACGATACCTGGGGTCACAGCGTCGGCGATGAGTTATTGATCACCGTCGCACAGCGCATCACGGCCCGACTCACGCGTGAGATGACCCTGGCAAGACTGGGAGGAGACGCCTTTATCCTGCTGGTGCCGGAATGTGATGACGACAAGCTCAACGCCCTGCTCACTTCACTGCTCGGGGATGTACGACGCCCTCTGTCTGTTTGCGGACATACGTTGAGCACGACGATCAGCGCGGGCGTCAGCCTCTATCCTCAGGATGGCGAAACGCTGCACGAGCTCAAACTTAAGGCGGATGCAGCCTTACATCATGTCAAAGACGATGGGCGCAACGGCTGGGCGATTTATCAGTCCGAGATGTCAACAGCGATCCCGGCGAAACCCGGTTTCCTGCAGGAACTCTCTCAGGCGCTTGAACGCGATCAGTTTGAACTGTGGTACCAGCCCACCTGGCATGCGGGAGAGAAAACCATTCATGGTTTTGAAGCCCTTCTGCGCTGGCGGCATCCTGAGCAAGGCGTTGTACTGCCAGGTCTGTTTATCCCCTCGCTCGAGCAAACAGGCTTAATTATCCCGGTGGGCAACTGGGCCATTGAAGCGGCATGCCGGCAGCTGCATTTCTGGACTGAACAAGGGTTCAGCCAGTGGACGTTGTCGCTTAACCTATCCCCCGTCCAGTTCGAACAGCCGGACATTTTCCCTATCATCTCGTCGATGCTGGAAAAATATAACCTGTCTCCGTCCCGGCTGATCCTTGAGGTAACTGAGAGCACCGCACTTAAAAATCTCGACCGCAGCATTGAGTTGCTCAATACGTTTAATCACGCAGGGATCACCGTCTCGATTGATGATTTCGGTACGGGCTATTCCAACCTGCTGATGCTGAGCGTGCTTCCGGCTAAAGAACTTAAGATCGACAGAAGCTTCGTAACCTCGATGCTGGAAAATGAAAAAAGCTACAAGCTGGTTGAAACCATCATCAGTATCGCCCGGACCATGGAAATGAATGTGGTGGCAGAAGGGATCGAAACGGAAGAACAGGAGGCGGTCCTCACCCGTCTCGGCTGCGATTATCTGCAGGGGTACCTTTTCTCCCGCCCCTTACCTGCCGAACAGGTACCGTGGCTGCTGCTGCAAATAAACTCGGACAAACAAATTATACCAATTGGTAAAATTCATTCGGAAAACGCATTTGCTTCACAAAAAAATCATGCCTGACGGGATGAAGTGGAGTATGTTTCAAAGCAGTACACGCGAGTCAATTCTGTCATACATGTCAGCCACAGTGTGCCAATGAACAGGAAATGCCTATGTCGCAACCTTGTTTTGATGCGTTGAATGTAATTAAAACACCCGTGTGGCTCATTTCACCCGTGTCGGAACAGATCATTTTTGCGAATGTGGCCGCAACGCAGGTCATGGGGGATAAAACGCTCGATGACCTGCGCAAAGGCACCTATTCTGCGAATGCGCAACCCCTCCTGTCGATGTATGTACCTGAACTGAAAACAGATCAGGAGATCGTCGAAATCTGGACAATCAGCTGGGATGGCCAGGATACGCCGTTAAGCTGTCGTCTCTCGCTTGCCCACTACGCCCCCTGGGGTGACGTGATTGTTTTCGAGGGGACCTCACCACAATTACTCTCAGGATTGAAGGCCAGCCGTTCCGCCACCTACCGGCGGAAAAAACAGGGATTTTATGCGCGCTTTTTTCTGACCAACAGCGCCCCGATGCTGCTGATCGATCCTGCCCGCGATGGTCAAATCGTCGATGCGAATCTGGCTGCACTCAATTTTTATGGCTATTCACACGACGACATGTGCAGTAAGCATACCTGGGAAATTAATACCCTGGGGCGGGATGTGATGCCCATTATGACGGCGATTGCCGCGCTGCCCGGTGGTCATAAGCCTCTCAATTTTGTTCACCGCCTGGCCGATGGATCCACCCGCCACGTTCAGACGTATGCCGGGCCCATTGAGATCTACGGCGACAAGCTGATGCTGTGCATCATTCACGATATCACCGAGCAGAAAAGGCTGGAGCAGGAGCTGGAGCATGCGGCGTTACGTGACTCCATGACCGGGCTACTCAACCGGCGCCAGTTCTATGCCATTACCGATCAAAACAGCCTCAATTATCTTCCAGCGCAACAGCAATTTAGCCTGCTGCTGGTGGATACCGACCATTTCAAAAATATTAACGATCTGTTCGGTCATCTGAAAGGTGATGAGGTGCTTATCGCCCTCTCGCGAACGCTCGAAGCCTGTAGTCGGGAGGGCGACATGGTGTTCCGCTGGGGTGGCGAAGAGTTCGTAATTCTGCTGCCGCGCACTTCTCTCGACACCGCGTTGCAGATTGCCGAGTCGATCCGTGCAGCCGTAGCCCGCATTACGATTCCGGGCTTACCGCGGTTTACCGTCAGCATTGGCGTGGCGCGGCACGATCAGGGGGAGAGTATTGATGAGCTGTTTAAGCGTGTGGACGATGCCCTGTATCGCGCTAAAAATGACGGACGCAATAAAGTCCTTGCTGCATGAAACTGGAGTATCCAGTAAAGCCCCGCTACAATGCCCACCTCGAATCAATTAGCTTCAGGTGGGTTAAAGCTGCAATGGGAAAAACAGAAATAATACTCACCTTAATTATTTTACTCCTTATTATATTTGGCTTCTGGTTTATTTTTAGCGGTGAGGTCTGGTATCTCGTCGAATTCCTTGAAAATAGCCTTTACCCGACCTTCGACGCACCGTAACGCACGTTTAATCGCTTGTTTCACCTACCGAATATGTCAGGTATCTGCTTCCCTTACAGCCGCGTAAAATACTCGGCGTTATCCTCCAACAACGTTGATAACGAATCACTTATTCATTTGCTTATGTTGCCCGTGCTCTGACGGGCTTTTTTATTTCCGGCAATTCAGCCACGCCAGGCTATATCTTAATCATCTTTATTGAAAAAGGTGAGGAATGATGAGCAAGAAGATCCTGATGCTGGTTGGCGACTACGCCGAAGATTACGAGACCATGGTGCCTTTTCAGGCTTTGCAGATGATTGGCCATCAGGTGGATGCAGTCTGTCCCGATAAACCAAAGGGCGACTACATCATGACGGCAATCCATGATTTCGACGGCGCCCAGACCTATAGCGAAAAACCCGGTCACCGCTTTACCCTCAACGCCGACTTTTCCACCGTCAAGGAACAGGATTACGACGCGCTGCTCATCCCCGGCGGGAGAGCGCCCGAGTATCTGCGGCTAAATGAGGACGTGTTAAAGCTGGTGCAGGCATTTGACGCCGCGCGTAAGCCGATTGCGGCAGTGTGCCACGGCCCGCAGCTGCTCGCTGCCGCGGGCATCCTGAAAGGACGAACCTGTAGCGCCTACCCGGCCTGCGCGCCTGAGGTGCGCCTCGCCGGAGGACACTTCGCCACTATCGGCATCGATCAGGCCCACGTAGACGGCAACCTGGTGACGGCTCCCGCCTGGCCCGCGCATCCGCAGTGGCTGGCGAAGTTTAGTGCGTTATTAGCACAATAGCGCGCCGGTATCAGCCCGGGCGAATACCGTGCGGGTGGAGCGGAGCCATGTTTTCAGGACTGGCGCGAGGATGCGTCAGTTCTCATTTTAACCGTTGGCACATCCCGCTTTCTCCCCTAAAAGCAATGTGATATTAGCCCATCAGCACCTGCAGGGCATCCTGCCGATTGGCCTTAATAGAAAAAATACGATCCATCCTGGTCAGCTTAAAGAGATCGTGTGTATTGCTGTTAAGCGAACACAGCACCAGCTCACCCTTGCCGTTTAAACTCTTGAGTATGGATACCAGCGCGCCGAGACAGCTGCTGTCAATAAAATCTACGTGGCTGAAATCCAGCAATATCTTTTTATTGCTTTTTTCAATCACCTCCAGCACCTGCTGCTTAAAGGTCTGCTCGACAGAAGCATCCAGCCTGCGAACCAGCGGAACGACAATCTGTACGTCATTTTCACTCTGTATTTCAAAGTTCATAATCACCCTCACATCAGGCGTAACGTGTTCCCGAATGCAGATCTTAGTGCACCGGCATCGCTCCCGGAAGGCAACCGGAAGCATGACCCTCAGCAATTTATTCCCCAAATATCCCTTGCATATCCCTGAATGGTTCTGTCACTCGAAAACTCCCCCATTCGGCTAATATTTAGCAACGCTTTTCGATGCCACTGGCGCGGATGTTCAAAATCCGCCATTGCCTGACGTTGGGTTTGACTGTAGCTGTCAAAATCCAGCAGATGACAATAATGATCGGCTGTTGTCAACATATGGTGTAGCTGTGCAAAAATTTCACGATCGGCGGTAAAAGCGCCAGAAATAAGCGTATCCACTATACGCATCATTCGAGGATCGCTCTGACGATAGAAACGATTATTATCGCCATTTGAACGCATTTCATTGATTTCTTCAGCCGTCGCGCCGAAAAGATAGAAGTTTTCTACCCCAACAGCATTAAGAATTTCTATGTTGGCACCATCATACGTACCCATTGTTAACGCACCATTCAGCGCGAACTTCATATTACTGGTTCCAGATGCCTCCGTACCTGCTGTGGATATCTGTTCAGACAGGTCTGTTGCCGGTATTATGCTTTCGGCTAAGGAGACTTTGTAATCCTCAAGAAAAATGACTTTCAGCTGTCCGGCAATACGCGCATCGCTGTTGATTTTATTCGCAACAGCATTAATTAACTGAATAATAAGCTTTGCCATTCGATAACCGGGTGCCGCTTTACCTGCAAAAAGATGCACCTTAGGCGCTATGGTTCTCCCATTCTCTTTAATATCAATATAGAGAGAAATGACGTGAAGAATATTCAGAAGCTGGCGCTTGTATTCGTGAATGCGTTTTACCTGACAATCAAACATTGCCATAGGGTCCAACATAATCCCATAACGTTGTGAAACAATCTGGCTCAGCGCGGATTTATTTTTGAATTTAATGCCGCGGATATGATCGATCACCCCCGTATCATCCGCATGCTTCTCCAGCTGTCGAAGCATATGTAAATCCGTCGGCCATCGGGTACCCAATTGCTGATTCAGAAACGCGGCAAGATTTGGGTTAGCCTGCTGCAACCATCTGCGCGGCGTAATGCCGTTGGTCTGATTAATGAATTTATCTGGCGTAATAAAATAAAAATCGGGAACCAGGTGCGTTTTAATAAGCTCGGAATGGAGCATCGCCACCCCATTTACACAATGACTCCCGACGATGGCCAAATTTGCCATCCTGATACTTTTCTCGTTGTCCCCCGAAAACAGAGACAAGGAGGTCAACAAATGCGGTTTGTCGGGCCAACGGGAGGCGACATCCTCAAGAAAACGGTGGTTAATCTCAAAAATAATCTGCAAGTGCCGCGGCAACAGTTTTTCAAACAACGCCACTGGCCAGGTTTCCAGGGCCTCAGGCATCAGCGTGTGGTTCGTGTATGCACAAGTTCTTTGGGTGATATCCCAGGCCTGGTGCCAGGGAAGGTTATGTTCATCTACAAGTATTCGCATCAACTCGACAACAGCCAGCGCGGGATGCGTATCATTAAGCTGGATAGCAACATGCTTCGGCAATAAAGAAATATCCGTTTCAATTTCAGTATATTCACGAAAAATATCACGCAAAGTACATGCCACAAGAAAATACTCCTGAGTAAGTCTGAGCTCCTTACCTGAGAGAATTTCATCAGAAGGATAGAGTATTTTTGAGATATTTTCAGAAGCTATTTTTTCACTAACTGCTTTTATATAATCGCCATGATTGAAAATATGAATATTGAAAGAGTTAGAAGCTACGGCACTGTATAAACGAAGTTTATTAGTGGTGTTACCTCTGTAACCAGAAACGAAATAATCATTAGGAATGCCTACGATGGTATTCCATCCCATCCACATTGGGTTGTAATTACCATTAACATCATCTGAATGTTCAATGAAACCACCAATGGGGATCAGCATAGCCTGGCTATGGTGTTCAACTAGCCAGGGGGAGTGCATGGAATGCCAGTCATCTGGATGTTCGACTTGCTGACCATTCTCAAACGTCTGCCTGAATAAACCATACTCGTATTTGATACCATGCCCTGAAGCAGCAATATCTAACGTAGCCATAGAATCGATGAAGCAGGCGGCCAGGCGCCCTAACCCCCCATTCCCAAGTGCCGCATCGGGTTCTTCATCAAAAATATTATCAAAATCAAATCCGAGCTCATTGACAACCTGACGCATATCATCTAGCAAATTCATATTCATCAGGTTGTTACGCAATGACTGCCCGAGTAAAAATTCCATTGAGAGATAATAAACGCGTTTTTTCTTTTCAGCGCGCTGCCGGGCCTGACTATCGAGAAAGCGATCTTGCTGAAAATACCGCACTGCCAGCGCCACAGCATTGAATATATCGCCGTTGGTAGCCTTGTCCAGGCTAACGCATAACGTATATTTTAATTGTGTTTCGACAAGTTCACGCAACTCTCTGTTAGTGAAAGACATATTGACCTCACTGGAGTTACTGCATGTTTTTAATATGCAGAACACAAGATATTATTTTGTTCAAGTGTAGATGGCGATTTTCAACACATGCAATTTTTACCCACAATTACGTATTGTGTTTTTTGAATCGCCTGATAAATATCAGCGCGAGTATCGTCAGGAAAGTGTTATTTTCTGCTGTGGCGGGAGAGGATCAGACGGAGCAACTGGCGCTGTACTCCGCGCCAGTTCTGGATTTGGTAGTAGTTAAGTCCTGGGCGTCAGTGTTTCTCAATATACATTGTCCGGCTATACGCCACGTCTTCCGGGTTATCGATGGGGTAGCCTTTCACCCAGGGCTTAATCAGACGACCATTGGTGTACTGATAAATTGGCGCGATGGGCGCTTTCTCCATGAGGATTTTCTCCGCCATGTTGTAGTCCGTATTACGCGCTTTCGCCGTGGTTTCCAGCGTCGCCTGATGGATAATTTTATCGTAGGCTGGCTCATTGAAACGCGAGATATTGCCGCTGTGGGTTGAGGTCAGCAGGGACAGGAAGGTCGATGGCTCGTTGTAATCGCCTACCCATGACGCGCGGATCACATCAAAATTACCGGTATTACGGCTGTCGATATAGGTTTTCCACTCCTGGTTTTGCAGCTTGACGTCCACACCGAGATTTTTCTTCCACATTGACGCCACCGCAATGGCGATTTTCTGGTGGTTTTCCGAGGTGTTGTACAGCAGGGTCAACTTCAGCGGACGCTGAGGACCGTAGCCTGCGGCCTGGAGCAAGGTTTTCGCCTGAGCATTCAGCTCCTGCTGCGACATCTGCTCGAACGGTGAAGGTTCAGGCGTGAAGCCCGCCGTCACGTCAGGCGTGAAATGCCAGGCCGGCTTCTCACCGGTACCTAATACCTTCTCCGCCATAATGCGGCGATCGATGGTCATGCTCAGGGCAAGACGAACCCGTGCATCGGCCGTCGGGCCCTTTTGCGTGTTAAACGCGTAGTAATAGGTTCCGAGCTGAGGCGGCGTATACACCTGTCCCGGAATGTCCTTCAGGAGCTTCTGATACATGTTTTTCGGGAACGATTCGGTGATATCAATATCCCCCGCCAGATAGCGTTTGGTGGCGGATGATTCCTGATTGATCGGAATGAAGGTCACTTTTTGCAGGACTGTTTTCGCATTGTCCCAGTAGTGAGTATTCGGAACGACAACCAGTTTTTCATTCACCACGCGGTCGTTCAGGACGTATGCGCCATTGCCCACCAGGGCACCCGGACGCGTCCACTCTTTACCGCTTTCAACGTTCGCTTTTTGTACCGGATAGAAGGCAAAGTTTGCCGTCAGGTTGCTGAACCACGGTAGCGGTTTGTCCAGCTGGACGCGTAAGGTTCTGGCATCCACCGCCGTCACGCCCAGGGTGTCAGGCGCCGCTTTGCCATCGATAATGGCCTGCGCGTTGTTGATACCCGCCAGCGCCGCAAACCAGGCAAACGGAGACGTGGTTTTCGGGTCAACCAGACGCTGCCAGCTGTAGACAAAATCCTGCGCGGTGACGGGCGTACCGTCAGACCATTTCGCGTTGTCACGCAGGGTGAACGTCCAGATACGGTTATCGTTGCTCTGCCAGCGCGTCGCCACGCCCGGAGTGAGTTCCCCCTTCTCGTTCTGATTCACCAGCCCTTCGAAAAGATCGCGAATTACCTGAATCTCGGGCAACCCCACCGCTTTTGCCGGATCGAGCGAGGCAGGTTCGTCTTTAATATGCCTGACCAGCTCCTGTTTTTGCGCCAGTACCGTGCCCTGCGGCACATCAGCAGCGTATGAGAGTGTAGAGAGCCCGCACAGACACAGTGCGGTAAAAAGACGCGAAACAGGATGCTTCATAAGATCCCCTTTAATAAATTCAGGTAACAAGCAGATGCGTAATTATTTGTTTCGACAATAAGAAATGCAAATAACTTACGCCTGAATAGTGATTTAAGGCAATTCTCAGCCGTTACGGAAACTATTTGATTAACAGCGGCTTTTGCACAACACTGCCAGTAGAGACTTTTTTATCAGGATTTCGTATGGCAACCACCCGACCACGCGCGGAACGCGGCGCCTTTCCTCCGGGAGCGGAACAATATGGCCGCTCATTTTTAGGCGCATCGCTGATCTGGTTCCCGGCACCCGATGCCGATCGCGACAGCGGTTTGATCATTGCCGGCACGCACGGTGATGAGAACTCGTCTGTCGTCACGCTCTCGTGCGCGCTGCGGACGCTGACGCCGTCATTACGACGCCATCACGTGATTCTTGCCGTGAATCCGGATGGCTGCCAGCTTGGATTACGGGCAAATGCGAGGGGGGTCGACCTGAACCGTAATTTCCCGGCGGCAAACTGGCGCGCCGGAGAAACGGTGTATCGCTGGAACAGCTCAGCCGAGGAGCGGGACGTGGTGCTGCTGACGGGAGACAAGCCCGGCTCGGAGCCAGAAACGCAGGCGCTGTGCCAGCTTATCCATAAGATCCACCCCGCGTGGGTTGTCTCCTTCCACGATCCGCTGGCCTGCATTGAAGATCCGCGTCACTCCGACCTGGGCGCGTGGCTGGCACAGGCTTTCGCCCTGCCGCTCGTCACCAGCGTGGGGTATGAAACACCCGGATCATTCGGAAGCTGGTGTGCCGATTTGAGCCTGCCCTGCATCACCGCTGAATTCCCGCCGATATCCTCCGACGAAGCCAGCGAAATTTACCTAAAAGCGATGATGGAGCTTCTGCGCTGGCAGCCTCAGAGATGAAGCACGCCGCTGGTAAATTTAAGGGCCGGTGAAACGTCAACCGCCAGCCACGTCGGGCCATCCAGATCGGCGAAACGAACCTGGTTGACCAGCGGCAGCGCCGCGCCGATCGCCCGGGAGGTGCAGAGCATGCATCCCAGCATCAGGGCGAACCCCTGCGCCCGGGCTTCCGCTGCAAGGGCCAGGGCTTCTGTCAGTCCGCCTGCCTTGTCGAGCTTGATATTGACCATCTCATAGCAGCCCTTAAGCTCGCTCAAATTTTCGCGGGTGTGGCAGCTTTCATCCGCGCACACGGGCAACGGATGGATAAAATTCTTCAGAGCTGCATCCTCTTTTACCGGCAGAGGCTGCTCCAGCATCGCTACGCCCAGATCGGCCAGCAGCTGGCATCGCGCGGCCAGCCCCTCGGGATGCCACGACTCGTTGGCGTCCACAATCAGCGTGGCTGAGGGCACCGCCGAGCGAATAGCGACCATCCGCTCGCTGATCAGACGATCGTCGAGCTTCACTTTTAACAGCGTGGCCCCGGCGTCATAGAGCGCTTTTGCGCTGGCGGCCATTTGCTCCGGCTCACCAATCACGACCGTCTGCGCCGTCACGACGGTCTCCGGCACGACCACACTCAGCAAGGACGTCAACGATTTTTGCTGCTTAGCGGCTTCAAGGCTCCAGAGCGCACAGTCGATGGCGTTGCGCGCCGCCCCGGCGGGTAAACGCTGCTGTAACGCCTCGCGCGTGAGCCCTTTTTGCAGGTCAGGCACCAGGGTCATGATCTGCGCCATCACCGACGCAGGACTTTCTCCGTAGCGCGGGTAAGGCGTACATTCCCCGACGCCTTTCATACCCTCTTCTTCGATTTCAACTACGACCACGCTGGCTTCACTTCGGCTGCCGCGGGAGATCACAAACGGGGTATGCAATGGCCAGGCTTCTTCATAGACCTTAACGCTTCTCATCACTGACTCCTTGCGGCCCGGTAAGGCGAAAAATTTGGTTTGCCGTGTTATCCGCTGATGGCATACACTAGCCCCGACGTTAACTATATGTAAACAGGAAGATATCTATGTCACAACTCGTTCATTTCCAGGGCAACCCGGTTGCTGTAGCAGGTTCCATTCCGCAGGCTGGCAGCAAAGCGCAGGCTTTTACTCTGGTGGCTAAAGATCTGTCTGACGTCACACTGGCTCAGTTTGCGGGCAAACGCAAAGTACTGAACATTTTCCCAAGCATTGATACCGGCGTTTGTGCCGCATCCGTGCGTAAATTCAACCAGCTGGCGACTGAAATGGACAACACCGTTGTGCTGTGCATTTCCGCTGACCTGCCGTTTGCCCAGTCCCGTTTCTGCGGTGCCGAAGGCCTGAGCAACGTTATTACCCTCTCCACCCTGCGCAGCGCAGATTTCCTCGAGAAATATGGCGTCAGCATTGCTGAAGGCCCATTGAAGGGTCTGGCAGCACGTGCTGTACTGGTTCTGGATGAAAACGACACCGTCGTCTTCAGCGAACTGGTTAACGAAATCACCACCGAGCCGGACTACACTGCCGCGCTGGACGTGCTGAAAGCATAATAAGTCCTTAGCATTCTATACAACTTATTCTCAACCTCGCTGCGGCGGGGTTTTTTATTACTTCAGAGCTGAATCGTTAAAGCTTAAATGCTCGTAAGTCACATTAATCATGCAATAACTTAGGCAATATGTAACATGAGCGTGATCAGTAACGCATAATAATCGTTAAAATTCCCTATTTTCATCCCCAGTGAAGCACATCACATTTCCCTTTTTGTCTAAACATTAGATTTGCTTACGAAAGAAAATAATCGTTTCAGCAAAAAGGATAATATATGAAGATTAAATTCGCTTTTACGCTCCTTGCGGTCCTGATTTCTGGTCATGCTGCGGCTAAAACCTGGGTGCTGACAAGCGCTGAAAGCAGCGTAGAGAAAGGAAACTGGAAGATTTCCAGTGACGAGCTGAAAGTTAAGGATCAAACGTTCAGCATTGAGCAAAAAGTCTTACATGGCGGCAAGCAGGAAGGCAGCAAAGTCATCATTATTAGCAGCAAAGATGGCCTCACCATCACCCTGAGCCCGACCCGCGGGATGAACCTTCTGCACGTAGAAGGCTTTGGCACCAGACTGGGTTGGAATTCCCCCGTCAAAGAGGTCGTTAATCCGGCTTATATCAATCTTGAAAGCCGCAACGGTCTCGGCTGGCTGGATGGTTTCAACGAGATGATGGTGCGCTGTGGCTATGAGTGGACAGGGCACCCGGTCACCGCGGACGGGCAAATTTACACCCTGCATGGCAGAGCGGGTAATACACCGGTATCGCAGGTAGAGGTCGAGGTTGCGGATGCCGCTCCGCATGAGATCCGCGTTCGGGGTTTGATCAAAGAGAGCACGTTTAAAAAAGCGGATCTGCAAACCATGACCGAACTGCGCTACGTCCCCGGAACCAACCAGTTCAGCCTGCATGATGTTCTGACCAACCATGCAGATTACCCTCATGATTACCAAATCATCTATCACAGCAACTTCGGCACGCCAATCCTCGAAGAAGGCGCCCGATTCCTTGCGCCTGCGGTGAGCGTGAGCCCATTCAATGACTACGCCAAAGCGGGCGTTAACGACTGGCAAACCTACGCCGGGCCGACAAAAGGCTTTGATGAGATGGTCTTTAACATTAAACCGCTCGCAGACAATAACCACGAAACGCTCGCGGCAGTGGTCAATAAAGCCGGAGATAAAGGCGCATCAATCCAGTTTGATACGCGCCAGCTGCCCGTGCTGACCTTATGGAAAAATACCGACACGCTGAAGCAGGGTTATGTCACGGGCATCGAACCGGGTACCAGCTACGCCTACCCCGTGACGATTGAACGCGAGCAGAAGCGGGTTAAGCAGCTGGAGCCAGGCGCCAGCGCGCAGTTCGATCTGACCTATACCCTGCTGCACAGCCCGCAGCAGGTGAAAGACGTCGAAAGCAGGATTGCGTCGATACAGGGAGAGACAAAAACAGAAATCGTTAACACGCCGATGGCGAAGGAATAAACGTAAAGTAAAAAGCCTCTTTGCAGAGGCTTTTTTGTTATTCGTCACCTTTCTTATGATTCAAACCGTACTCACGCAGCTTATTCGCGATCGCGGTGTGCGAGACGCCAAGACGTTTTGCCAGCTTGCGGGTGCTGGGATAGCTGCGGTACAGCTGCGTCAGCACAGAACGCTCGAAACGGCTGGTGATGTCGTCCAGCGACCCTTCCATCGCCTCTTCGCCTACCGATACCGTTCCGGCGTCGTAATCCGGCAGCAGGATATCCTGCGGACGCAGCTCATACCCTTCAAGCTGGGTCAGCGCGCGATATACGGCGTTTTTGAGCTGACGAATGTTGCCCGGCCAGCCGTAGCGCATTAGCACCGTGCCAAGATCGGCAGACAGCTTCGGACGCGGCACCCCCTGCTCGTCGGCAAAGCGGGCGACGAACAGCTCCGTAAGCGGCATGATGTCCTGGGGGCAATCGCGCAGCGGCGGAATATTCAGCGTCAGGACGTTGAGGCGGTAATAGAGATCTTCGCGGAAGATCCCCTTTTGCACCAGTTCAACCAGGTTTTTCTGGGTGGCGCAAATGACGCGCACGTCCACATGCACTTCGTGATCCTCACCGACGCGGCGGAACGTTCCGTCGTTCAGGAAACGCAGCAGCTTAGCCTGCATACGCGGCGACATTTCGCCGATTTCGTCCAGCAGCACCGAGCCGCCGTTAGCCTGCTCGAAGAACCCTTTCTTGCCTTCCGGCGCGTGACCAAACAGCTCGCTTTCAACGGCATCTTCCGGAATAGAGGCGCAGTTGAGTGCCAGATAGGGCTTAGCCGCACGCGGACTCGCCAGATGCACGGCATGAGCCAGCAAGTCTTTCCCGGTGCCGGTATCCCCGGTAATCAGCAGCGGCGCGGTCAGGCTTGCGAGCTTGCGCGCCTGATCAACCACATGGCGCATTTTCGGACTGACGGCAATAATCTGGCTGAATGCACCAACGTCCTGACTGGAGAGGTTTTGCAGCTGGCGACCCATGCGTAACGTCGAGCGCAGCATGATCACTGCCCCGGTCAACACGCGAGTATTCCCTTCTCCTTTCAGATAGACCGGCGTGATCTCCATCAGGAAATTCTGTCCGTTAATCACCACATGCTCGCTAAGCGTGTTCTGCGGATTGCTGTCCAGCCAGCGCTGGAAGTTAAAGCCGGGGATCAGCTGCGCGGCGTTATGATTGCTAAGCTTCTCCTGACTCTGCGCGAACAGTTGGCAGCTCGCGTGGTTAACGCGCTCAACTTTGCTCTTCAAATCCAGGGAGAGGAACGGCTCGGGCATGGCTTCCAGCAGCGCGCTCAGGGCCAGGTGCTCACGCTCAGAGGGCATCCAGGGAATGGTGCGTACATCCGTAACGCCAGCGATACGGCGGATTTCCGCCATCAGGCTGCTGAAGGTATTAAATTCAATTTCGGCAAAATTGAGGTAAATTCGCCCGACAGGATCGATCTCAATGCCACGTAAATCAATGCTACGTAAAACAAGAAGATCGAGTAATTCGCGGGTCAGACCGAGACGGTCTTCACAGAAGACTTCAAGACGCATGGGAAATTCACCGTTTTAAGCCAATAACAGTAAAATGATATGTCAGAACACGGTGATCCGGAAGATGGCTGTCAACAAATATTGACAGCCAGCACGATTAGTGAACAAAACCTCACGGAGTCGGTTTTTTATTGAGCGTCTCTTTGAGCTGGCCGATCAGCTCACGCCTGAAATCCCCCAGCCGGGGCTTATCGCCATCAATCCACGGCAGCGGACGGCAGACCTCCATCGCTTTAATTCCCAAACGCGCCGTTAATAATCCCGCGCCGATACCCTGAGCGGCACGGGCAGAAAGACGCGCCGCCAGATCCTGTGACATCCAGTCCATGCCCACTTCGCGCACCAGCTCACTCGCCCCGGCGAACGCGATATTGAGCAGGACCAGTTTGAACAGTCTGAGCCGACTGTAGTAACCCAGCTCTATGCCGTAAAGGTTCGCGATACGGTTGATCAGGCGCAGGTTACGCCAGGCGATAAAGGCCATATCGACCAGCGCCAGCGGGCTCACGGCAATCATCAGGGTGGATTCCGCCGCAGAGCGGCTGATCTCGCGTCGCGCCTGGGCATCCAGCACCGGCTGAACCATATGGGAGTAGAGCGTCACCACTTCCCGGTCATTCTGGGTTTCATGGATGGCGGCATACCAGCGCTGAAGCGCCGGATGCGACTGATCGATTCCGGCCTGGCTGGCCAGCTTTTCACAGAACGCGCGACCTTTCCCGGTGCCGTGGCTGTGTAGCAGATCCCGCGCTTCATCACGCTCGTGCGCGCGCTGGCGCAAACGCCAGAGCCGACGCCACTCGGTGGCAACCGACCCGATGCCCGCCCCCACAATCAGCGCGCCCGCGGCACATCCGCCCAGCGCGACCCAGTCCTGAGTATGCCAGGCATTCATCGTCCACTGCACGCCCTGCCCAACCACGCTTACGCCAAACAGCGCCAGACCGGCGGTGACCATCTTGCGCCACAGACTGCGTTTTGGACGCAGAGCAGCTTCCACAACCGCCTCCGCCGGTCCTTCTTCGACGCCAGGCTCCTCAGTCAGGGCCGGGGCAAAGTTATCCGCCTGCGTGCCGCTGAACGTCTGCGAGGTTTTGAACGCCTCCTGAGGATCCTTCTCAAGCGTTCCGGTAAAGTCTATGCGCGGTTTTAACGGTTCCGTCATCGCAATTTATCTCCAATCAAAAACTCCAGCGCCGCATCCAGACGGATGTGTGGTAATGGCCTGTCGACGCTCATTGCCTGCGGGCGGAAGGCTTCAAACTGGAAGCCCTGGTTCTGCCAGAAGGCCTGACCCGGCAGCCGCGCAGGCACTTCGCCCGGATACACGGTAAGCGGTTCACCGTCGCTGAGCCGGTTCCCGCGTAATGCCGGTATTTTCTCACCGTTAAGGTCAATCAGCCCGCTTTGCGTCGCCTGCACGGACGCGAGACCAAGGCAATCCATGCCGATCCCTTCGAAGGCGGCGTTTTGCCAGGCGTCCTGCACCAGCTGCTGCAGCAGCGACACCATATTGGCATGCTGGTCGACCGTGACGTGATCGGCCTTCGTGGCCGCAAAGAGCAGTTTATCGATTACCGGTGAGAACAGACGGCGAAACAGCGTCCGCTGCCCGTAGTGAAAACTTTGCATCAGCTGCGTCAGCGCAAGGCGCATATCGTTGAAGGCCTGTGGCCCGCTGTTAAGCGGCTGCAGACAATCCACCAGCACAATCTGGCGGTCAAATCGCAAAAAGTGGTTTTTATAGAATCCCTTGACCACTTTTTCACAGTAGTAATGGTAACGCTCACGCAGCATCCCGGCGTTAGTGTGCTTATCCGCCTGCGCCAGCGTCGATTCGCCCACCCCGTCCACATCCGGCCAGGGGAAAAACTGAAGCGCAGGCGCGCCCGCTAAATCACCCGGCAGAACAAATCGCCCCGGCTGAATGAAGTGTAACCCTTCCTGCTTGCACTGGTGCAAATACGCCGTCCAGGCGTCGGCAATGGCCGCCAGACGGTTTTCATCGGCCGGGGCAAGCGGGTCCAGACCTTCGCACAGCTGTCGCCATTTGGCCGACCACCCGGCGCGCTGCCCCTGCAACAGGCCCGTCATCTGGCGGGACCAGCTAAGGTAATCCTGCGCCAGCATCGGCAGGTCGAGCAGCCATTCGCCGGGGTAATCGACGATTTCCAGGTACAGCGTGGAGGTATCCTTGAAGTGGCGCATCAGGGATTCATTCGAGCGAAAACGCAGCGCGAGGCGAATTTCACTGACCCCTCGCGTCGGCGTCGGCCAGGTGGGCGGATCGCCATAGAGCTGCGCCAGCCCTTCGTCATAGGTAAAACGTGGAATACCAAAATCCCGCTGTGGGACGCGCTTCACGCCCAGCAGGCGTTCTTCCCGCACCGCGCTAAGCAACGGCAGACGCGCCCCGGCGTGCAGGTTCAGGAGCTGGTTTACCATCGCGGTGATAAACGCCGTCTTACCGCTGCGGCTCAGCCCCGTCACGGCCAGACGCAGATGACGGTCAACGCCACGGTTCACCAGTGAATTGATTTCGTTCTTAAGTCGCTTCATCGCCGTCCTTCGTTGCCTGGAAGCCTTGAATGCATGGCTTCAGAATACAATAAATGGGGGCAGATCGTTGATTATCAATTCTTATTTATTGCTATTGCCGTTTTCTCTCCAGTAAGATGAACGGCATTGCTGTCAGTCCGGAGTGAGTAAGGTGTATGTCACCCACCATCTATGATATCGCACGGGTTGCGGGCGTATCGAAATCAACCGTTTCCCGCGTTCTGAATAAACAAACGAATATTTCTCCCGAAGCACGTGACAAAGTGCTGAAGGCGATTGACGAATTAAATTATCAACCCAACAAACTGGCTCGCGCCCTGACCTCTTCAGGCTTCGATGCCATTATGGTTATTTCGACCCGTTCAACCAAAACCACTGCCGGTAATCCCTTTTTCTCCGATGTCCTTCATGCCATTACGGCTAAAGCGGAAGAAGAAGGGTTTGATGTTATTTTGCAAACCTCAAAAAGCAGCGAAGACGATCTGCTGAAATGTGTAAGTAAAATAAAACAGAAAATGATCAAAGGGATCATTATGCTGAGTTCACCCGCAAATGAATCCTTTTTCACCACGCTGGATGCATATGGCGTACCGGTAGTAGTTATCGGCAAAGTGGAAGGTGAGTATCAGAATATTTATTCCGTCGACACGGATAATTTTCATGACAGCGCCACGCTGACCGAAACCTTTATAAAAAACGGTCGGCAAAAAATTGCCTGTCTGCATGCGCCGCTTGATTATCATGTTTCGATCGATCGTCTGGCGGGTTATAAAGCCAGTCTGGAAAAGCACCGTATTGCCATTAACCCGGACTGGATCAGGGATGGCGGTTATACCCATGAGAGTGCGCTCGCGGCGGCTCTGGAACTGTTGTCGTCACCCACGCCGCCTGATGCGGTATTTGCGACCGACAGCATGAAGTTGCTCAGCCTCTATCGTGCGGCGGATGAGTTGAATCTGATGATCCCGGAACAGGTGGTGATAGCCGGATACAGCGACCCGATGCTGTCTCTCATTTTAACGCCCGCACCTGGCGGCTTTGATATCCCCACACGAAAACTGGGGGAAGAGAGCTGCGATCTTCTTTTCAGGCGTATTGCCGGTCAGCCCGCCCCGCAAAAAGTGCTGGTTGATACCCACTTTTTGTTGGCTGCTTCCCTTCGCTAAAACCAGGGGCTTAGTGCCCCTGGCATGCCGTCGGTCAGAACGCGTAGTTTACGCCAACCCCCGCATAGTGGAAGCGGTCGTTTTCACCCTCGTCATGATTTTCCCACTCATAGGCGTATTCCAGCGTCATGGATAAACCGTTGTTGAAGTCATAGGCGTACTGCATACCCAGTCGGTTGAAATTATGCCCTTCACGCTCAGGATCGTCCTGCCAGTCCCAGTTCGTCCAGCGATCAAGTCCCAGTCGCGTGTAAGGCGTTAGGGTCGTCTGGCCCAATGAAATAGGCAGATAGGCGCGAATTTCCTGGGTGGAGAATTCACCGTTATTACGGGTACTGTCCATATTGAAGCCGCGCTCTAAATAGTAATTCACTTTAGCCGCAAAGGTTTCGTTAATGGTCCATGTAAAGCCCGTTTCGGTTTCGACGCGGCTGTCAGCATAGCCGGTTTTTTCCAGATCGTTGGCAAACTGATACATGGCAAACCAGCCGCTAAAGCGCCAGTCATCGGTTAATTTAATGTCCCAGTCAGGCTGAATTTTGTAGCGCTGCATATTCGCGCTGCCGTCTTTGGCACCGTGTTCATCTTTAAAATGATAACTATAATTTCGGGAACCACCGGTCAGACCGAAAGTAAAATCATCGGTTCCGATAAAGCGATAGCGTAATTCAAATTCAGGACGGTCAAAATAGGTTCCACGGGTCATACTGCTGTAATCAACCGGCCCCTCCTGATACATCGCCAGAGAAATAGTCCACGCATCCCAGGTTGCATTAAACCACACGGAGGGTTCATATAATCCATCTTTATCGTCGGCCTGACCTTCAACGTTTTCTATTTCATACATCGCGCCAATATTAAATTCCCACTGTTTAGCTGTTTCTGATGCTTGTGCGCAGCTAACCCCTGCGCACAGAACGAGCGCAGCACTTCTTAGTAGAGTACCCATTAAATATTCCCTTTATAATTTACAAACAAAAAAACCGGAAATTTGCATTTCCGGCAAACACCTTTCTTATCTAATAGCCGCTTCGGTTTCAGCGTCGAAGAAATGGCACTTACTCATATCGAACTGGATGTCGATATTATCCCCAGCGGCATAGTCATTCGCGGCGCCTGCGCGAACCACCAGTTCATGGCCGCCAACGGTGGCATAGAGCATGAACTCCGCGCCGGTCAGTTCGGCGACGCTAACTTTCGCCGCGATGTTTTCACCGCGGCTCTGCAGAGTGAGAATATCTTCCGGGCGGATGCCAAAGACTACGGCTTTGCGCTGATACCCTGCGGCATTCAGTGAAGCGAGCGTGTCTTCCGGGATCGCCAGACGCAGCGTTTCCGTGACGAAATAGCGGTCATCGATAGCGCCGCGAATGAAGTTCATGGCTGGCGAGCCAATAAACCCTGCGACAAACATGTTCGCCGGTTCGTTGTACACCTGCTTCGGGGCACCGACCTGCTGGATAATGCCGTCTTTTAAGATCACGATGCGGGTTGCCATCGTCATGGCTTCCGTCTGATCGTGGGTCACATAAATCATGGTGGTATTAAGCTTCTGGTGCAGCTTGCTGATTTCAGCCCGCATCTGCACGCGAAGCTTGGCATCGAGGTTGGAGAGCGGTTCATCCATCAGGAACACGCCCGCTTCGCGCACGATCGCCCTGCCCAACGCCACGCGCTGACGCTGTCCGCCGGACAGCGCGCCGGGTTTACGCTTGAGGTACTCCCGTAAGCCGAGGACCTGTGCCGCCCAGTGAACGCGCTCTTCGATAACCGCCGGAGCGATTTTCTGCATCTTCAGGCCAAACGCCATGTTGTCGTAGACCGTCATATGCGGGTAAAGCGCATAGTTCTGGAACACCATCGCGATATCGCGAGACTTGGCGGGCACGTCGTTCATGCAAACGCCGTCAATGACCAGTTCACCCGCGCTGATCTCCTCCAGCCCTGCAATCATGCGCAGCGTTGTCGATTTACCGCAGCCAGACGGACCGACAAAAACGATAAACTCCTTGTCCTCGATTTCGAGATTAAAATCCTTCACCACGTGGACCTGGTTATCGTAAATTTTCTGAATATGTTTCAGTGACAGTTGTGCCATTTTTAATTCCTTATCAATACGCCCGGGAGGCCCAGAAATCGGTCAGGCATTTCCAGGTCAGTTCCTGCGTTGAATGAAGCTGTAATCCCGCATGGGTCAGGCCTGAGCCAATCCCGACCGACAGCATGCCCGCCGCGTTGATCGCCTCAACGCCTGCAGGTGCATCTTCGATACCCATGGCCTCTTCAGGACGCACATTCAGGCCAGCACAGGCGGCGAGGAAGATCTCCGGGTCAGGCTTCGAACAGATAATGAGGGAAGCATCAGCGCAAAAATCAAAAGCGTGCTGAATGCCCAGGGCGCGCAAGATGCCAGGGGCATTCAGGGAAACGGAGGCGAGCCCAATTTTGACGTTCGCCGCACGGATATCCGCCAGCACGTCGCGAATACCGGGAAGCAGTGAATCTTCCGTCAGTGACGCCAGAGACTGGACATAGAACGCGTTTTTCTTCGTCGCCAGCGCCAGGCACTGCTCATCGCTAAACGTTCCCTCTTTCCCGCCATGCTTCAGGATGCGCTGAAGGGAATCCATGCGGCTAATACCCTTCAGCTGTTCGTTAAACACTTCATCGATGGTGATGCCGATTTCCTCCGCCACTGCACGCCAGGCCAAAAAATGGAGGTGTGCGGTATCGGTGATCACACCGTCCAGATCGAATACAACAGCCTTAAGCGTCATGGTGCACCTCCGTGGTAGCGGTCCCATTCACAGATGCAAGAAAGTCCTTACAGGCACAAACTTTATGCCCCGATACGTGTAGCGTTTTGCCCCACAGCGTCAGCGTGACAGGTGCCGAAGCTTCAATGGTTAAAACCTCGTTTTCGTACGTAAAGCGCAGCGTGGTGTTCCGCCAGCGCAGGGGGAAAGCAAGTCTTCGCCAGTGGGCTGGCACCCTGGGCGCAAGGTGCAGCTCCCCTTCCACTATCTGCATGCCGGCAAAGCCCTGAATGACGCCGGACCAGATAGCACCCGTGGCCGCGGCATGAATGCCGTCGTCGCTGCTGTGCGGATCGTCGCCCAGATCGATAGCCACGCCGGCGCGCCAGAAGGCGTAGGCCCCTTCCGTATCGCCACAGCGGGCGGTCACAATGCCGTGGATGGCCTTGCTCAGCGAAGAGTCATGGATTGTGCGGGGTTCGTAGAACGCCAGATTGGCGGCACACTGCTGCGGGGTAAACCGCTCCGGTAGTAGATAATTAAGCATCACCACATCGGCCTGCTTAAGAATCTGCATCTCGTTCACTTCCGCGCGGGAATAATCGAGCAGAATGGTCTGCTTACCCGCTTTGGCTTTGTAGCGGCTCAGATCGATGGCAGGTTTTGCCATGAAGGTATCATCCTGGGGGAGCACACCGTCCGCGTCAGCCTCTGGTAGCCATAAGCTCGCCAGGAACCGTGAGGCATTCTGCGTAAAACCTTCATCCTCGCGCCCAAACATCGCCATAAACTGGCGAGCGCAGGCGACGTTGTGCCAGGCCAGATAGTTGGTATAAGCGTTGTTGTTCACATGCTCGGTGTATTCGTCCGGTCCGATGACGTCATGGATTTCGAGACGACCATTGATTTCCGTTGCGCGGCCCATCCAGAACGCAGCGGTTTCCATCAGCAGCGTCAGACCTTCATTCCGCATAAAGGCATCATCGTGTGTCGCCTGCCAGTAAGCGACGACGGCCCAGGCAATGTCCGCCACGATGTGGTGTTCCGCCAGCGCAGAGGCCACCTTCTGGCGCGTGCCGGTTCGGATGTTGATAGCCGCGAACTCCGGCGTCTCCTCTTTGCCGCTCGCGGCGCTCTCCCATGGGAACAGCGCGCCTGGCCAGCCGTTGCGACGGGCTTTTTCCCGCGCCCCGGCCAGGTTCAGCCAACGATAGCGCAACAGGCTGCGGGCGGTTCGGGGCCGCGTGAAGAGATGGAAAGGCAGCAGGAAAATTTCGGTATCCCAGAAGACGTGGCCTTTATACCCCTCGCCCGTCAGCCCTTTGGCGGCGATACTGCTTCGCTCATCATGGGCAGGTGTCATGGTCGTCAAATGCCAGACGGCGTAATCCAGCGCCATCTGATCCTGATACTCCGTAGAGTCCACTTCCACCCGAGCGTCACGCCAGACCTCTTCCCAGGCATACGATGAGCTCTCAAGCAACGCGTCGTAGCCTCTTGCCGCACAGACCTTAAGATCGGCCAGCACGTTGCGAGCGAAAGAGGCCTGCGACAGTGCTTTATCACTGCGATGCGTCACCCAGACGATCTTTTCTAACGTGACAGTG
The DNA here is from genome assembly GCF_055816715.1 of Enterobacter sp. PL_is514. NCBI lineage: Bacteria > Pseudomonadati > Pseudomonadota > Gammaproteobacteria > Enterobacterales > Enterobacteriaceae > Enterobacter > Enterobacter sp. PL_is514. The sequence goes on from NZ_JBVPGN010000035.1 coordinate 118,793, forward strand.
TCACCCTTCGCAATCGTCAGCGAATGATGAACGCTGAGACGACGATTTTTGGCGGTGAAGCAGCTGTCGCTCTTCGCAGAGAGCTGACAAAACGCCGAAACAACAACTTCTGACGCACGGTCCTGCGTTTCATACACGCCCTGCATGTATTGCTGGTCAAACACTCTGACCGACATTTCATCCAGATGCTGTCTGCCGCTGTTCGTTTGCGTTGCATCAATGCCGGTTTTCAGCACGGCCTGCGTGACATCATCAAGCGGTGTGATCGAAAGCTGCATGGCCACAAGCGGCAGCTGATCCAGAGAGACAAAACGACGACTCTCCAGGCGATAGCGCTTTCCGTTGGGGGAGCGCCAGACGACGCGGCGATGAAGTTCGCCGTTGGCAAACGCCAGCTCGCGCTGCCACTCGAGAATTTCGCCTGACAGGAGCGTGAAATTGACGCCATCCAGCTCAACATCAATACCGGTGATATCCGGCAGATTGATCAGCTCAGTGGTCTCGTTACGACCCGCCTGATGATAGAGACCCGCAAGATACATGCCTCGGGTTTGCTGGGTGTAATCTTCTTCATGCGCAGCGCGGACCCCCATGTAGCCATTACCGCAGGCCATGATGGAGGCGTATTTATTCAGGCTGTGTGGACAAAAGCCCGGGTCGGTTAATACAGACACGTTTAGCATAAGGTCACGCTTTCCCCTGTTTCTGCTGATTCATACAGCGCGGCGACAAGCTGCTGGATAACCAGCCCCTGCTCCGCATCAGCTATCGTAACGGGCTCTCCCAGCACATGCCGTACGAAGGCATCCATACTGCGCATATGACGCTGGTCGTCAGCTTCTTCACGCTGCGTGAGGGTGACTAAAACACCGCCTTCATCGTTGTAGATGTGCGCCGGGAACAGCGTAGCGCCCGCCTTTTCACCGCAGAATGCGACGTTCATGATCGATTGCTCCCGGATATTGAGCGCAAACGACGTGTCGAGGCGCAGAATGCCACCGTTGCAGAACTCAATCGTGCCAAACAGGGCATCCTCAACGGTAAACTGCGTGGGATCCCACTCGCCAAACTGGCCGCTGCTTTTACGGTTTCCCAGCTTCTGGAAGCCGTGTGCCGTCACCTTTTTTACCGCCGGGAACCCCAACACGTACATTGCGGCATCGAGCATATGGATACCGATATCAATCAGAGGCCCACCGCCCTGTAGCGCTTTGTTGGTAAAGACGCCCCAGCCTGGAACCCCGCAGCGGCGTAGCGCCTGGGCCGTGGTGTAATAAACTTCTCCCAGCGCCCCCTTCATCACAGCCTCACGCAGCAGCTGCGTATCGAGAGCAAAACGATGGTGAAAATCATACGCCAGCACTTTCCCCGCCTTGCGCGCGGCCATGCGCATCCTATCGGCCTCCTGCGGCGTCATAGCCGGCGGTTTTTCACACATTACGTGGCAGCCCGCTTCCAGCGCGGCCATGACGTGCTCGAAATGGAACCGGTTAGGCGAACAGACGCTCACCGCATCCGGCTTAACCGCCTCGAGCATCTCTCGCGCATCCTGCCATACCGAGGGAATACCATGACGCTCCGCAAACGCCCGAGCCTGTTCAGGATGGTTGTCCATGACAGCCACCATCTGAACATCACTGCGCGTGGCGTAATACGAGGCATGCACTTTGTCCGCGACCTGCCCGGCGCCAATAATGGCGACGCGCAGAGGCAAAGGTGAAGAAGCACTCATCACGCTCGTCATCCTTAGCATTCACGCAAATAAGTGAGGGAGTCCTGATAAGCCTGCGCCGGATCCTCGGCGCGGACACGGCACTCATACACCACGTAACCCTGGTAATTATCCGCACGCAGCTGATCGAACAGGCTGGCAAAATCGAGGCTACCGCTGCCCGGCTGATAGCGGTGATTATCTGCGATGTGCACATGGCCCAGCAGATCGCGGTGCTGATGCAGCGCATCCGTCAGCGAGTCTTCTTCGATGTTCATATGATAGAAATCGCCGATGATCTGCACGTGCTTCAGGCCGTTCTCTTCGATATAGCGACGCGCATCAGCAAGGGTGTTGATCATATGATCCTGATAGCGGTTCAGCGGCTCCAGGTAGACGGTCGTCCCTGTGCGCGCCGCGACCTCATCCAGCCAGCGCAAGGAGGCGCTTACCGCGTTGCGGTCTCCTTCCAGGCTGCGTGGGGAGGTCATTGGCGGGAGGCGGAAGGTAAACATTCCCCAGGCAGCAGGCACGATAATGCCCTTGCCGCCCACCTCAGCCAGCGCTTCCAGAATGCGTTCAATCTGCTTTAACCCGTTCAGACGACGTTCTTCGATGAAGTCGCCAATCCAGCCATCGTATCCACCGCAGGCCGTCGTCACCGGCAGACCGGTGGCTTTGATGGCCGCTTTTACCTCGGCGAGGTTTTCTACCAGCAGTCGGCCATCAATTTCATAGCCATCAAAACCCATCGCTTTGATGTACTCGAATTTTTCCATGATATTGGTCGGGAAAAAGGCCTGGTTTTGCGTTGCGATTTTCATGATTTGCTCTCCTTAGCTTAAAAAGTGACGCCCATTTTGATACTGAGTTCCGGGTGCTGATCGACATACGTCATGTAGCTTTCCGGGCTGGTGGTGAAGGTCACGACCGGGTCGATCAGATCCTCACAATTCAGATAGCCGTTCATCAGCAGTTCCCAGCATGTCTCTTCAATACGTTTGCGGCTCCAGCGCGGGTAGTCCGGGTTGGGTTCGCTGCAGGCGCGGGAGAAGACAATCTTCGCGTTATTGAAATGCGCTTCGCGGCCAAGGTTAAAGCCTTCCGCGAACGGTTTTGCGAAGGCTACGTAGGAGATGGTGCCGCCATAGGCAAGTCCGCGCAGCGCGGACTGCAGTGCATCTGCATAGCCGCTGGTTTCGATGATCACGTCCGCGCCCTGCTTCCCGGTCAGCTTTTTAATTTCCAGACCGACATCAGTGCCGATTGGGTTCAGACAGTGGTCGGCCCCATGACGACGGGCGATCTCGCAGCGGTGTTCGATTGGGTCGACACCGATCACGACGGACGCCCCGGCTTTTTTGGCCAGCTGGACAGCAATCTGCCCAATCGCCCCCAGCCCCACCACGACTACAAAATCGCCGACCCGCACGTTGGCATCACGCACGCCGCTCATGGCGAACTGCGCTGGATCGTAGCAAACGGCGTTTTTCCAGGAGGCACCCTGCGGCATTTTGCGCAGCTTGTAGTTGTTCACCGCGTTAACGATCACCGTTTCCTGCAGCGGTGCGTAGCAGCAGACGCTGTCGCCGATCTGATATTCAGTGACGTCATCACCGCATTCGATAATGTCGCCAACAATCATGTTGCCCAGCTGGAACTTACCGAATTCGATCCCGCGGGCCGTACCCTCTTCACGCGGGGTAAACATCTGCCACTCCGCGTTGAACTCTTCATCGATAAACGGACTGGCGGCGCGGAAATCCACCACTTCGGTACCGTGCTTCGGCGCGCCAAAGCGAGCGCGAATTTTCACTTCATGAACCGCAACCGGACGATCTTCATATTCCACCAGCGCCGCCACACGAGGCGCTGTCGCAACTAATTTTTTCATGACTGACTCCTTGTTAAAATTGGCCGCCTCAGCCCTTCACGCCACCGGCGGTCAAACCACTTTTAATAAAACGTTCAGACAGGGCGTACATGATGACCACCGGAAGCGCCGTCACCAGCGATGCCGCCATCATGCGACCCCAGATATAATCTGGCGTGCTAAAGAGCGTGTTCAGCCCGACCGGCAAGGTGAAATTGCTGGCGCTGGACAGGAAAATGGACGCAAACAGGTAGTCGTTCCACGCCACCATGAAGCAGTAGACAAACACCGACACGAGCCCGGAAATCGCCAGCGGCACGGTGATGCGGAAGATGATTTGCAGGCGGTTCAGGCCGTCCATCATCGCGGCTTCTTCGATCTCGTCCGGGATGGTGTCGAAATAGCTGCGCAGCATGAACACCGCTGTCGGTAACGTTTGGGTCACCATGGTGATAATCAGCGCCAGCTCGGTGTCGTAGATCCCAAGGGCAGTGATGATTTTGAACAACGGCACCACCAGCAATATCCCGGAGAACATGTAGACGGTGTAAAAACTCGCATTGATCGTCGTGCGGCCCTTAAAACGCAGTTTGGACAGGGCGTAGGCCCCCAGCGTGCCGAGAAATACGGCAATCACCGATGAGGTCAGCGACACCACCATGCTGTTTTTGAAGTAGTCCACAAACGGGAAAATCAGCGGGTTAAAGATGTCGACGTAATGCTGCAGCGTCCACGCCTGCGGCAATATGGTCGGGTTAAGCGATATCGCCTCTTTCGCACTCTTAAATGACGTCATTAGCATCACGAAGAACGGGAACAGCGTGATGACCAGAAACACCGCCAGCCCCAGATAAAAACCAATGCGGCTCAGTACGCGTTTATTTGTTGCCATTGAGGTTTACCCTTTTTCTGGTCAGCAGAATCACCGCGAAGATGATCACGAACAGCACGACGGAGATCGCCGCTGCTTTACCCAAATCATTGAATGCGAATGCCGTTTTGTAGAGGTAGACGCCCAAAATATCGACCTTGGTCGTCAACAGGTAGACATCCGCAAACATGTAGAACATCCAGATAGTGCGCAGCGTCACCACCGTTGCCAGCACCGGCATAATCGCGGGTAGCGTAACGATTCGAAAACGCTGCCAGGCATTCGCGCCGTCCATTTCCGCCGCTTCATACAGCGACTTATCAATGGTCTGCAAAATCGCCAGGAACGAAATGAACGCGTACGGGAAGTAACGCCAGATGGCGAACAGCACCACCAGTACAAAACTGCTGCCAGGATTGTCGAACCACAGCGGCGCCTGGTCATACAGATGCAGCAGGTCAACGCCCAGATAGTTCACAATGCCGTAGCCGTTGTTGAACATGTATTTCCATGCAAACACCAGCGAAATGGACGGCGTAACGTAGGACAGAATTACCAGTGAACGCGCCGTTTTCCGCATACGGAATTCACGGTTAAAGAAGATCGCAACAGCCAGCCCCAGCCCCGTGCTGCCAATCACCACCAGCGCGGTGTACCAGAAGGTCATCCACAGCGAGTGCCAGAAAGCAGCATCCCCGAGAATGCGGATGTAGTTATCGAGCCCGACGAACACCGCATCTATACGCGGGTTCAGTGGCAGACGTAAGAAACTGATTTCAATATTGGAAATCATTGGCCAGGCCACCAGGCCCCCCAGCAAAATCAGGCTGGGGGCCAACAGCAGCATGGCGAAAGGCATATCTGAACGACCAGAAAACAACGTCTTCATAATTTCCTTCCGCAGAGCGCTCCTATCGTTGTGAAATCAGATCAGTCAGTCGCTTCTGGCTGTCACTAAGCGTGTTGCTGAGATCTTGTTTACCTACCGTGACGTTATGCACCATGGAACTGATGATGCCGGACCCGGTTACATCGCCCATGCGGGTGAAGTTTTTGTCGCCCACGGCACCAAACACCTGAACATTTGGGAACTGCGCAATCAGTTCGTAAGGCAGTTGCCCAAACGCTTTAATCACATCGTTGTTTTTCCAGGTATCAGTGCCCACCACCAGCTTGTTCACCGGCAGTGCCGCGCCAGGCGACATCATGACCCAGTCGGTTGCGTTTTGAGCCTGCTCCATCCAGGTCACAAACTTTTCAGCCGCCTGAGTTTCATCTTCGGTTTGACCGGTGGTAATCGTCAGCGACGTGACCATGCCGTAAACTGCAGAAGATGTTTCTGTTGGGACGACGAAACCCAGGTTGGCAGGGTTTCCATCCTGGAATACCGCCGGCAGGATGTAGGTGGAGTAAACCGCCATCGGCGCAGAACCGTTCATGAAGGCATCTTTGATCTCCATGACGTCGTTTGAACCCGGCATGGTGGTCGCGGCCAGGGCTTTATAAAACGCCAGGGCCTTTGCCATTTCAGGGGTATCGATGTCGACGTTCCCTTTGGCATCAAAAACGTTCGCGCCGCCGGAAAGCGCAAACTGGGAGAATGCCTGCTCTGTCATCACGCTTTCCGCGGTGGGCAGCGCAATGCCGTAATGTTTTTTGGCCGGGTCGTTAAGGCTCTGGCTGGCTTTCAGCAGCTGTTCCCAGTTATGCGGCTCCTGGATACCCGCTGCAGCAAGCACATCTTTGTGATACCAGACGCCGGATAGCCAGGCACTGACTGGCACCCCCGTCCAGGCAGAACCATCTTCCGTACGCACAACACGCAAGATGCCGTCATAGAAGGTGTTCTCGCCTACCGCTTTAATGGCTTCACCAATAGCTTTGCGATCCAGCAGCTGTTCCTTGTCCATGACTTTCGCGTAGTCATGACTGACTTCAATTACCTCAGGCAGTGCGCCCGTTCTGGCGAGCGTAATAACCTTGGTGTTGTAGGCATCCTCTTCTACCGGCACCTGTTTCACCGTGATGCCGGGGTTCTCTTTCTCAAATTTTTCGATCAGCTTCGTGATAACCGCCTGACGCTCCTGCTCGACAGATGAGTGCATAAACTCAATGGTGACAGCAGACTTTTTGTCATCCTTGCAGCCTGATAACAGGGCGCACGAAACCAGTGCTGATATCAGCACAATTCTGGGCATTTTCATTTTTAAGGTCCTTTTTAGTTTTCTTTAATCCACAACACCTGCCATGGATATAGGGTCAGCGTTTTATCTGTAATATCTTTTCCGGCAATCAACTCCGTTCCGGATTGAATATCGGACTCCACCGTTTGAATGCCATCGCTGAAATTAAACAGCGCCGTTATTTTTTCGCCACAATCCGCAACGCGAACGATTTTTAATACATGCTCACCTGACGCACTAAAATAAGCTTCACTGTCAGGATGGAATGCTTTTTCCGCCCGACGCAGCGCGATTAACTGGCTTAATGCGCAATAGACCTGAGAGCGCAGGCTATTTTTATCTTCAAGCACGCTATCAATTTGTCCTGCAATGTATTTTTCACGATTTATCGCGCGGTTGTATCCCAGACGTTCAACACCTGCATAATCATTACGCGAGCCGAGAATACTCTGGATATAAACCGCGGGCACGCCGGGGAAACTTAAGAGGACGGCATGCGCCAGAATAAACCGGGCAATCCGATGGCTATCAAGACTGTCACGTGTACTTAATGCATCCAGATAGGTCACATTAATTTCATAAGGACTGCGTGTACCATCCGGGTTATTTTTCCAGTTAACCAACGCCCCTTCAGCCTGAAGTTTCTCCACAAGAGAGAGGATTTCCGACTCAGGTAAAATTCCGCGCAACGGATTCAGACCAATCCCATCATGCGAGGCCAGGAAGTTAAACCAGGTGGTTTTCGTCGAAGGCAGCCTCAGCGACGCTGCCCACTGGCTCAGCGTCCGGACGTCCTGACAATGCACCGCATGCAATACCAGCGGCGGCAAAGAGAACTGATAAACCATCTGCGCTTCATTTTCACCGTCACCGAAGTAAGCGACGTTATCTTTATGCGGAACGTTCGTCTCGGTGATAATCACCGTCCCCGGGGCGACAGCTTCAGTGATAGCGCGGAAAAGCTGGATAAGCTGGTGGGTTTGCTCAAGGTGGATGCAGTTTGTTCCGGGTATTTTCCACATGAAGCCCACAGCATCCAGACGAATGTATCGCGCCCCTTCAATCAGGTAATGCAGCAACACGTCCACCATCGCGATCAGCACCTGCGGAGAGGCAAAGTTAAGATCAACCTGGTCCTCGCTGAAGGTGGTCCACAGGTGTCGCACGCTGCCATCATGCAGCGTGAAAGGTGTAAGAAGCGGTAAGGCACGCGGACGCGTCACCGCGGATAAATCTGTTTCAGGATCGACAGAAATAAAGAAATCATCATAGCCAGGCGTTTGCTTCAGATAATTAGAGAACCATTTACTTTTGGATGACATGTGGTTGCAGACGAAATCGAACATTAAGCTGGTGGACTGTTTTAATTCAGCTACATCTCGCCACGTACCCGTTTCAGGCGCAACCTCATGATAATCAATAACAGAAAATCCGTCGTCCGAAGACCATGGATAAAAAGGCAAAAGATGGACATGAGAAAAAGATTGGGAAAGCCATTTGTTATAAAAACGTGTAAAAATCGGCAGTACTATCTCCCCTTTCGCTGAAAACTGATCGGCATAGGTAATCAGAACAACATCTTTTTCATCCCATCCCGTTTTACGCTTCTCTGTAATAACAGAAGCGGCCTTTCCAATATTTTCCATCAGCACCTTAAACTGGGCTTCAGAAAACGTTACCCCATAAACAAGATTAATGAGTTCTTTAATTTTTGCCTTCATTTCATTTTCCATGGTAGCGGTCCCACGAAGTGGCAATCTACTCCCATGAAAAATATCTGTCAACGGACCGGGAAGAGGAAAAAGGTGATTGCAAAGCAGCTCAGCGTAATATTGTGAGCTGCCGCAAAGAAAGCACGGGAAAAAGAGAAAATGCGGTTAACCGTCGTCAGTCCCTCTCCCGGAAGGGAAAGGGCTAACGCCAGCGGGGGTTATTGGGATAAGTAGCGGCGAGAAAGCCGTTTTGCCACCTTTTGCAACAGCGGTTCGAGCGCCACGGCCAGCACCATTCTGACCGGCTTGCGGGCAACGGATTTTATTGCCCACCCCGCCACACCTGCCGGTCCGAACCGTAACGCGGTCAGCAGGACCAGTTTACCTGCGATTTTCAGGCCGGGTTTTACCTTCTGACCGGCCTGTTGCCAGTGTTGTTTCATCTCATCTCTCTCTTAAAGCTGACGAAAACGACTTCTCAGCGTAAAGGTATCCGACGTGACATAGCGTTCCATTTCCCGTAGCCGCTTCTCACCGGCGGCGAGTTGCGCATCAACCGCATTGAGAAGATCGCTGCTGGTGGGGGCACCTTCCGCAGCCAGTTCTCCTTCCGGCATCGGGTCAAGGACAAACGACAGGACGATATATGCCACCAGGGTAATAAACGCCAGTCCGAAGAAGATCGATAGCACCGTGACCACGCGCACCAGTTTTACCGGGACATCAAGATAATGAGCCAGCCCGGCACAAACGCCGCGCACCATGCCCTGCTGCGGAATACGCCACAACTTTTTGTTCAGATTCAGTCCAGACATTAACGGTCCCTCCAGTTTGGATGTTCAGCATCCAGGATGGCTTCCAGCGCCTGAATGCGTTCGCGCATTTTGTTCGCCTCATCGGAGAGCTGAACCAGACGCTGTTGTTCACTCTGGGAAAGTTCGCCCCGTGAAGAACGGTTGCTGTAGTGCAGCCATAGCCAAATCGGCAAAACGAACAGCACGAAAATTGTCAGGGGAATGGCCAGAAAAAGCGCGCTCATGTGTACTCCTTGTCTTACGATGCGGCACGCTCAGGTGCCGCAGGAATTATTATTGGTTGTCTTGCTTCATTTTGGCTTTCAGTGCCGCCAGCTGCTCGCTGATTTCATCATCGGCCTTCAGGTCGGCGAACTGTTGATCCAGCGACTTCTGCTTACCGATGCCGTGGCTTTCGGCTTCCGCTTCCATCTGGTCGATACGACGTTCAAACGATTCAAAACGCGCCATCGCTTCATCAAGCTTACCGCTGTCCAGCTGGCGACGCACGTCGCGGGAAGAGCTTGCCGCCTGGTGACGCAGGGTCAGCGCCTGCTGACGCGCGCGGGTTTCGCTCAGCTTGTTTTCAAGCTCACCAATCTCTTTCTTCATACGGGTGAGCGTGTCATCCACCAGCGTCACTTCATGCTCGAGCGTCGCGACCAGCTCTGCCAGCTTCTGTTTTTCGATCAGCGCCGCACGAGCCAGATCCTCTTTATCTTTACGCAGCGCGAGTTCCGCTTTTTCCTGCCATTCGTTCAGCTGAGCGGTAGCTTGTTCAATACGACGCGTAAGCTGTTTTTTCTCCGCCAGCGCACGGGCGGAGGTAGAACGCACTTCAACCAGCGTGTCTTCCATCTCCTGAATCATCAGGCGAACCAGCTTCTGCGGATCTTCCGCCTTCTCAAGCAGTGAGTTGATGTTGGCGTTCACGATGTCGGCAAAACGAGAAAAAATACCCATAATTAAATCCTCATAGTTCTGTTATCGGGCTATGCCCTGCTGTACAGATAATACAAACATCATGCCAACTTTTTATCTTATTGATTTTACTGAGACTGATTGATTTTCATGCAGTAAAGAACTATTCTTGCCTGGTGAATATCGCTAAGGAGTGGTTAATTTCATCATGCCTGGATACAAAGACAATTTACTCGGCGAAGCAAACAGTTTTCTGGAAGTGCTGGAACAGGTTTCTCGCCTGGCGCCGCTCAACAAACCGGTACTGATCATCGGTGAACGCGGAACGGGAAAGGAATTGATAGCTAACCGTCTGCACTATTTATCCGGGCGCTGGGACGGCCCCTTCATTTCCCTTAACTGCGCGGCGCTGAATGAAAACCTGCTCGATACCGAGCTCTTCGGCCATGAAGCGGGCGCATTTACCGGTGCCCAGAAGCGCCATCCCGGACGCTTTGAGCGCGCCGACGGCGGTACGCTGTTTCTTGATGAGCTGGCCACCGCGCCCATGCTGGTGCAGGAAAAACTGCTGCGCGTGATTGAATACGGCGAGCTGGAGCGCGTCGGCGGTAGCCAGCCGCTGCAGGTCAACGTGCGCCTGGTGTGCGCCACGAACGCCAACCTGCCGGAGATGGTGGCGGAGGAGAAATTCCGTGCCGACCTGCTTGACCGCCTGGCCTTTGACGTCGTTCAGCTTCCTCCGCTGCGCGAGCGCAAAAGCGACATCATGCTGCTGGCAGACCAGTTTGCGATTCAGATGTGCCGCGAGCTCGGACTGCCGCTGTTCCCCGGCTTCAGCGATTATGCACAGGAGACGCTGCTTGCTTACCACTGGCCGGGAAATATCCGCGAACTGAAAAACGTCGTGGAGCGTTCCGTCTATCGCCACGGCAGCAGCGAGACCGAGCTGGACAACATCATTATCGATCCTTTTCAGCGCAGCGTACCGTCTCTGACCGTGCCAACGTCTTCAGGCGATCACCCTACTCTCCCCCTTGATTTACGCCAGTTCCAGCACGACCAGGAGAAACAGCTGCTGGAGCAAAGCCTAAAGATGGCGAAATACAACCAGAAACGGGCGGCTGAACTGCTGGGTCTGACCTACCATCAGTTAAGGGCATTGCTTAAAAAGCATCAAATGCGCTGACAATATCAGCACTTAACCGCAGAGATTTTCACGGAGCATGGTCTGATAGATATTCTTCATAAGGTTTACAGCACTCTGCTGGCATCCTCACCCCGTTACTACCAAACATGCTTAATCACTAACCTGCCTGTAATGAAAATTTAGTAGGTTAACCAGCCATTTATTATCGATTATCATTTCTGCAAAATGACAATCGCAACGGGAGTATGAGCTTGCAGATTTGCATGATGGATTATGGTCGGCTGTCGCCAGATGGGAAAACGCTCAAGCTGGATTGTTACGGTATTGGATCGTTTGACGTACTGTCAGGAATTGAACGGTATATAAACAATCCAAACTGTTCAGATATCGAAAAAGCCGCTATACCGCCGGGTACTTACTGGATTGTTGACCGCCCCGCTGGCAGTTTTGTTAACCAGGTCAGAGCAGAATTTATCGATATGGTACACCTGTACAAAAACCATCACTCTGAATGGTTCGGTTTGTATAGCGCACAAACCATGAGCGATTACGTCTATGTTAATGGGGCGAGACGCGGGAGTTTCAGACTTCATCCTCTCAACACCGATGGTTCTGGTGTGTCGTGGGGCTGTATCACCCTTTACAGAGCGGCCGACTTCCAGATTTTACGGAATACGTTACTCAACCGGAAAAAAGTGATTGTACCCGGCGGTAAAGGATTGATGGCTTACGGACGTATTGATGTTCGTGGTGTACCTGACTTCAGTAAATGTGGTGTGAGATGAAAATCATAATATTCGTTGTTTTACTTATTGCCTGTTTTATCCTCTTACCGGACAGCTGGATTAATGATGTTTTCATGCAACATATCCAGATTTCAGGCGATGGTGAAGAAGCCATGAATAACTATGATTTCACAGCAATTCTGATCAAGTTTGGCCTGTCTGCAATGATAGCGTTTGTACTGATGATGCTTATGAAAGTGCTGAAAAAATGAACCAGGGTGGCAGGTACGCACGTAACAACAAAGTGAGCATTTTTACTCTATGCTATTTAGACTGTGCGTATGCCATTGCCTTACCCGTACTTGATCTGCTCTCAGATCTGGTGATAAACGGCCGCATTTTACCAGCTATTTTTCTTCAGAAAGTATGATCCCAGATCTGATAGCGACAACATGTCTTCCTGTCATTCGCGACATACATTCACAAGCTTGATGCTATCCGCCGGAGCGAATCCTTCGTTTATAGCGAGTCAGATGCGCCACGAAAATGCTAAGATAGTCCATGAGGTATATTCAAAGTGGATTGCAGGTATGAACGTGCATCTGGTTGTGACGCTGAGTGACCGACTGCAAACGTTACTGCCCCCATTATGCCCTCAGGCTTAAACGACACTGGATAATGTCGTTTAAAATTAGTAGGATAGCCACTTCATATATAATACCTTAAAAATTATGCGTCTGGTTTTATCGTCCTTTTTTGCACTTGGTCTGTTTAGCAGCCTGGCCTTTGCCGCGCCCGGGCTAGCGCCGCAGCCTGACATTCGTGACAGCGGCTTCGTCTATTGCGTAAGCGGCCAGGTGGATACCTTCAACCCGCAAAAAGCGGGCAGCGGCCTGATTGTGGATACCCTTGCCGCGCAGCTTTACGATCGTCTGCTTGATGTTGACCCGTACACCTACCGTCTGGTGCCTGAGCTTGCGGAAAGCTGGGAAGTGCTGGATAACGGCGCAACCTACCGTTTTCACCTGCGCGATGACGTCGCGTTTCAACGCACACCGTGGTTTACCCCTACGCGCAAGCTGAACGCAGATGACGTGGTCTTCACCTTCCAGCGTATCTTTAACCGCAACCACCCGTGGCATAACGTTAACGGCAGCAATTTCCCCTATTTCGACAGCCTGCAGTTTGCCGACACCGTGAAAAGCGTGCGTAAACTGGACAACCGCACGGTTGAATTCACGCTGACGCGCCCGGATGCCTCCTTCCTCTGGCACCTGGCAACCCACTATGCATCCGTCATGTCGGCCGAATACGCGGCTCAGTTGACGAAAAAGGATCGTCAGGAACTGCTCGATCGCCAGCCGGTTGGCACCGGTCCGTTCCAGCTGGCCGAATATCGCGCCGGTCAATATATTCGTCTGCAGCGCCATGAACACTTCTGGCGCGGTACGCCGCTGATGCCGCAGGTGGTGGTGGATCTCGGCTCTGGAGGAACGGGACGTCTGTCGAAATTGCTCACCGGGGAATGTGACGTCCTTGCCTGGCCCGCGGCCAGCCAGCTCACGATTTTGCGCGACGATCCGCGTCTGCGTCTGACGCTACGCCCGGGGATGAACATCGCGTATCTGGCCTTTAACACAGATAAACCGCCGTTGAACAACCCTGCCGTTCGGCACGCCCTTGCGCTGGCCATTAACAACCAGCGTCTGATGCAGTCGATCTATTACGGCACGGCGGAAACCGCTGCCTCAATTTTACCGCGCGCCTCGTGGGCCTATGACGGTGAAGCTAAAATTACGGAATACAATCCGGCAAAAGCGCGTGAACAGCTGAAAGCGCTGGGGGCAGAAAACCTGACGCTGCAGCTTTGGGTGCCCACCAGTTCCCAGGCGTGGAACCCCAGCCCGCTCAAGACCGCCGAACTGCTGCAGGCAGATATGGCGCAGGTGGGTGTCAAAGTGATCATCGTACCGGTTGAGGGCCGTTTCCAGGAGGCGCGCCTGATGGACATGAATCATGATTTAACCCTTACCGGCTGGGCGACCGACAGTAACGATCCGGACAGCTTCTTCCGGCCGCTACTGAGCTGTGCGGCGATAAACTCGCAGACCAACTACGCCCACTGGTGTAACCGGGAGTTTGACGCCGTGCTGCAAAAAGCGCTGGCTTCCCAGCAGCTGGCCTCACGTATTGACGCCTATGATGAAGCGCAGAAGATCCTCGCCCAGGAACTGCCGGTGTTGCCGCTGGCCTCTTCCCTGCGTCTTCAGGCCTATCGTTATGATATTAAAGGTCTGGTACTGAGTCCGTTCGGCAACGCCTCGTTCGCTGGCGTGTCGCGTGAAAAAGAACAAGAGGTGAAAAAACCATGATTATTTTTACCTTACGTCGGCTCCTTTTGCTGCTGGTGACGCTCTTTTTCCTGAACTTTGTCGGCTTCAGCCTGAGCTATTTCACGCCCCATGCCCCGCTTCAGGGGTCGTCGCTGTGGGATGCCTGGCTCTTCTGGTTTAACGGGCTCCTGCACTGGGATTTCGGCGTGTCCAGCATTAACGGGCAGCTGATTTCCCAGCAGTTGAAAGAGGTGTTCCCGGCCACGATGGAGCTGTGCATTCTGGCCTTCGGCTTTGCCCTGATGGTTGGCATTCCCGTGGGCATGCTGGCCGGGATCTATCGCAACAAATGGCAGGATAAGTTTATCAGCGCCCTCGCCCTGTTCGGCTTCTCCATCCCGGTATTCTGGCTGGCGCTGCTGCTGACGCTTTTCTTCTCGCTGACGATGGGCTGGCTGCCGGTTTCGGGGCGTTTTGACCTGCTCTATACGGTTAAAACGGTGACGGGTTTTGCCATTATTGACGCGTGGCTGTCCGATTCGGTGTGGCGCCACGAGATGATCGTCAGCGCCCTGCGCCATATGGTACTGCCGGTGCTGACCCTGGCGGTTGCGCCGACAACCGAAGTGATCCGCCTGATGCGCCTGAGCACCATCGAGGTATTTGACCAGAACTACGTCAAAGCCGCCGCCACGCGCGGGTTGTCACGCCTGACCATACTGCGTCGCAACGTCCTGCACAACGCGCTACCGCCGGTTATTCCGCGTCTGGGATTACAGTTTTCCACCATGCTGACGCTGGCCATGATCACCGAGATGGTCTTTAGCTGGCCAGGACTTGGGCGATGGCTGATTAACGCCATCCGCCAGCAGGACTACGCCGCTATTTCTGCGGGTGTGATGGTGATTGGTTCGCTGGTAATTATTGTCAACGTGTTGTCCGATATTCTGGGTGCTATGGCTAACCCATTGAAGCATAAGGAATGGTATGCCTTACGATAGCGTATACAGTGAAAAGCGCACGCCCGGTGTGCTGCGCACCGTGTGGCGTAAATTCTATGGTGACACCACGGCAATGATCGGCCTTTATGGCTGTGCCGGTCTGGTGTTGCTGTGCGTCTTTGGCGCGTGGTTTGCACCGTACGGCATTGACCAGCAGTTCCTTGGCTATCAGCTGCTGCCACCGTCCTGGTCGCGCTACGGTGAAGTCTCTTTCTTCCTGGGAACGGACGACCTCGGACGTGACGTGTTGAGCCGCCTGCTGAGCGGTGCAGCCCCGACGGTTGGCGGCGCATTTGTGGTGACGCTCGCGGCAACGATCTGCGGGCTGGCGCTCGGTATTTTTGCAGGATCCACACATGGCCTGCGCTCGGCGGTGCTTAACCACATTCTGGATACGCTGCTGTCGATTCCGTCCCTGCTGCTGGCGATCATTGTGGTTGCCTTTGCCGGTCCCCATCTGTCGCATGCCATGTTCGCCGTCTGGCTGGCTATCCTGCCCCGCATCGTGCGCTCGGTTTACAGCATGGTGCATGATGAACTGGAAAAAGAGTATGTCGTCGCAGCCCGTCTGGACGGCGCGACGACCTTCAACATTCTGTGGTTTGCCGTGCTGCCTAACATCGCCGCCGGGCTGGTCACTGAGATCACCCGCGCCCTGTCGATGGCGATCCTGGACATTGCGGCGCTCGGCTTCCTCGACCTCGGCGCGCAGCTGCCGTCGCCCGAATGGGGTGCGATGCTCGGTGACGCGCTGGAATTAATTTACGTGGCACCGTGGACGGTTATGCTGCCGGGTGCGGCCATTATGGTGAGCGTGCTGCTCATCAACCTGCTGGGCGACGGTATTCGCCGTGCAATTAATGCGGGGGTGCAATAATGCCGCTTCTTGATATTCGCAACCTCACCATCGAATTCAAAACCGGTGAAGGCTGGGTTAAAGCCGTCGATCGCATCAGCATTACCCTCGCCGAGGGTGAAATTCGTGGGCTGGTGGGTGAATCCGGCTCAGGCAAAAGCCTGATCGCCAAAGCCATCTGCGGCGTAGCGAAAGACAACTGGCGCGTCACCGCAGACCGTATGCGTTTTGATGATATCGATCTGCTGCGCCTCTCCCCCCGCGAGCGGCGTAAGCTGGTCGGGCATAACGTCTCGATGATTTTCCAGGAGCCGCAGTCCTGTCTCGACCCGTCCGAACGCGTGGGCAAACAGCTGATGCAGAACATCCCCGGCTGGACCTATAAAGGCCGCTGGTGGCAGCGCGTTGGCTGGCGCAAGCGTCGCGCCATCGAGCTTTTACACCGCGTCGGGATCAAAGATCACAAAGATGCGATGCGCAGCTTCCCGTACGAGCTGACCGACGGCGAATGTCAGAAAGTAATGATTGCCATCGCGCTGGCCAATCAGCCGCGTTTGCTGATTGCGGATGAGCCCACCAACGCGATGGAACCCACCACGCAGGCGCAAATCTTCCGCCTGCTGTCGCGTCTCAACCAGAATAACAACACCACCATTTTGCTGATCAGCCATGACCTGCAAATGCTCAGCAAATGGGCGGATAAAATTGACGTGATGTACTGCGGGCAAACGGTCGAAACCGCGCCGAGTGAAGACCTGATCACCGCGCCGCATCATCCGTATACGCAGGCGCTTATCCGTGCGATTCCGGATTTTGGCAGCGCGATGCCGCATAAAAGCCGCCTGAATACCCTGCCGGGGGCGATTCCGCTGCTGGAATCCCTGCCGATAGGCTGTCGTCTGGGGCCGCGGTGTCCCTATGCTCAGCGTAAATGTATCGAGACGCCACGCCTGACCGGGGCGAAAAATCATCTTTACGCCTGTCATTTCCCGCTGAACATGGAGAGAGAGTGAAATGGTCGAAACCTTACTGGAAGTCCGCAACCTGAGTAAGACCTTTCGCTACCGCACGGGGCTGTTTCATCGCCAAACTGTCGACGCGGTGAAGCCGCTGAGCTTTACGCTGCGTGAAAAACAGACGCTGGCGATCATTGGCGAAAACGGTTCCGGGAAATCCACCCTGGCAAAAATGCTCGCCGGCATGGTTGAACCGACGGCAGGCGAAGTGTTGATTGACGATCATCCTCTGACGTTCGGGGATTACTCTTTCCGCAGCCAGCGCATCCGCATGATCTTCCAGGATCCGTCTACCTCGCTTAATCCACGCCAGCGCATTTCGCAGATCCTCGATTTTCCGCTGCGTCTGAACACCGACCTGGAGCCAGAGGCGCGCCGTAAGCGCGTATTTGAAACTCTGCGCATGGTTGGGCTGTTACCGGATCACGAAAGCTACTACCCGCATATGCTGGCCCCCGGCCAGAAACAGCGTCTGGGTCTGGCGCGTGCGTTGATATTGCGGCCAAAAGTGATCATTGCTGATGAAGCGCTTGCCTCGCTGGATATGTCTATGCGCTCTCAGCTGATTAACCTGATGCTGGAATTGCAGGAAAAACAGGGTATCTCGTATATCTATGTCACCCAACATCTGGGAATGATGAAGCACATCAGCGATCAGGTGATGGTCATGCACCAGGGAGAGGTTGTCGAGCGCGGCAGCACGGCGGATGTGATGGCCTCCCCGCTTCATGAGCTGACAAAACGACTGATAGCCGGTCATTTCGGTGAAGCATTAACCGCCGATGCATGGCGCAAAGACCGGTAAACAAACGTTGCACCGCTCAATAAGGATTAAATAGCCTTTACACGCTATTTAATCCTTTTAATTTTCGTCTCCATCCCTGCTCCATCTTTTAAGCAATATCATTCAACAGTTCTTCTCCAGAATATCCGGACATTACGGAGGAGAAGAAATGAATACCGCCACTTATGCTCTAAAATACACAGAGTATCTCATCAGAAAATGCCGTTCATTCTTAATGACGGACCTGCACTTTCATACTGTGAGGCTCAAGAAAACATCCGGGACAAAACCTGATATTCAATCACCCACGACGTTGAGTGAAAAAATATGTCATCGTCTGGTCTATGACCATAATAACCTCTACACGATGCTTGCCGATAAACTCGCCGTTCGGGCATACGTTTCCTCCAGAACAACGCGCGTGAAAACGGTGCCATTAATTGGCGTTTATACCAGGGCGTCGCAGATTGATTTTTCCGTGCTCCCTGACAAATTCGTCCTTAAGTGCAACCATGATAGCGGCAGCACAATAATATGTACGAACAAAGCGCAATTTAACGACAAGAAAGCGCGTAAAAAACTGAGCCTCGCGTTAAAGAAAAATTTGTACTACACCACGCGTGAGTGGCAGTACAAAAACATTACGCCGAGTATACTTTGCGAGCCATTCGTCGATCTCTTCGATGATGCTGACAGGAATACGACGCCCGAAATGCTGAGGATCCATTGCTTTCATGGCGTCGCCCACTATGTTGAAGCGGATTTTACGGATGATAACGGCAACGGTTTTATCAACGTTTACGACAGGCACTGGAACTTACAACCCTTCCAGATGGAGTATCCGAATACTTCAGTAAATCCAGACGAACCGGTCTTGTTCCGACAAGCGTTGCTGGCATCCCAGGAGCTGGCGGATGGCATTGACTACTGCCGCGTTGACCTCATGCTAAAAAAAGAAGACATCTATTTCAGTGAAATAACCTTAAGCCCGAGACGCGGTAAACTGACGATTACCCCGCAGGAATGGGATGCTAAGTTAGGAAAAATATGGCATTTATCGCCGGCAGGTGCATTTGACCTGCCGCTGAAACTCACGAGTCGGGCCAGGTAAGTTTAAATATCGAGTGGTTTTGCGTCGATAAGGTATAGGTAACATCGCCACCATGCGCCAGCATGATGGCTTTTACCACTGACAAGCCCAAACCACAGCCTTCCGGGTTCAACTGCCTGGCGCCATTATCGCGCTGAAAGGGCTGAAATAAGAAATCATGAAATTCCCTGGGAATGCCCGGTCCCCCGTCCTGAATAAGGATAAAATTGCCTTTATCAGAAACGCCATTTTTCACGATGAGTTTGCGCGAGGTAGAATAGTGTAAGGCATTGTCAAATAAAACGGTCAGACATTGATTGATGCGTAACGGATCGAATACGCATTGCTGATCCCTCAGTTCTGTATTGACGGTAAATGCCTTACGGCTGAACTCGGGCATGAAGGTATCGAGCGCGTCCTGTATTGTCCCTTTTAAATCTGTTCTGGACTGGTATAGCGTGTATCCCGCCCCGCCATCCGAACTGACAACCCGGAGATCTTCAATCAGGCGGGTTAACCCTTCCGTCTGTTTGAGAAGATTATTAAACAGCACCGGGTCCGGGGTAAAAACACCGTCAACCAACCCCTGAAGCCGTCCGCGCAAGATCGTGACCGGGGTTCTCAGCTCATGCGCAATAGCCGCATTCCAGGATTTCCTCTGAATATCCAGCGTCTGTAATTTTTCCGCCATTTCATTGAAATCCGTCACAAGGTGATTGATCTCACCCAGCCGGGAACTGGCACAGAATGCCCGGGCATCCAGATCTCCCTGAGAAATCTTTCTCAGGCTGGACGCGACCGCGTTTAGCGGGGTGAGTATTCGCGATGACAGTTTGACCGTGAAAAAGAGGGCAATAATCATACTGATCGTAGTCGCGGTCCCAATCCATGCCCAGTCCCACATCGTCATCTGCTCATCATCGCCCGCAGCAGGGCCGCCCGGGAGGTGATCCAGAATAAAGGAGTAAAAAAACCAGGAGCCCAGAATGGCGATGGCAATTATCGTAAACGTCAGCAACAGCATATACGTTAAGATCTGACGACTCAGGACAGACTCTTTGTTCATTTCTTTTCCCCAAGCCGGTATCCCATGCCTCTGATGCTCTCGGGAACACCGTAAAGGCCTGCAAGCTCCAGTTTTTTACGCAACTTGCTCATATGGCTATCGACCGTTCTGTCGAGCGTATCGCCTTCTGGCAGACACGCGTTGAGTAACTCTTCACGGGAACAGACCTTTCGCGGATAACGCACCAGCCAGGTAAGTAATTTAAATTCGGTCGTCGTTAATACCGGGGAGATAACCTCTTCGCCCACGGTGACTTCCACGTAGAAATCATCCGGATAGACCGTAATAAAGGGCGTTCTGAGCGGCAGGGAACCCGCCTGCTGAAGCGCAGGTTTTGTCCTGCGCAGCACCGCCTCAACCCGTGCGACAACCTCAGAGGGGTTAAAGGGTTTGATTACGTAATCATCCGCCCCGAGCCTCAGACCCATAAGCTTATCGACGTCCTGATCGAGAGCGGAAACCATAATGACGGGGACAGCACTTTCGTGGCGAAGCGTAGTAAGCACGCTCCAGCCGTCACACACGGGCAGGTGAATGTCCAGCAAGATGAGATCCGGTTTATGGAGGCGATTAAGCGTTATCGCCTGCTCGCCCTGCCTTGCCCTCAGCGTTTTCATTCCCGAACGCTCTAAGTAGCTCATCAGTATATCGGCGATTTCGTCTTCATCTTCAACAACAAGGATCAGCGTATTTTTGTTCATATTATCTCCGCGGGTGAAATCCCTTTAAGCACGCTATCAGATATCTTTAGCACAATAAGACACAGCCTCCGGGAAAAAGTGCCGTAGTTACGAAAATTTCCCGGTTGATTTAAATGCCCGGTTATTTCTCCACACAGCCTACACATTCAGTCAATAAAGACTCGACAATGTCCGTTCAAAATCGCTATTGAGGCATAACGCGTTGTGCATTGCGCGCTGCAAATTACCACTGTTTCTTAAAGATTTTATGAAGTTGGCTGAAATAATGAACATGGAACTTTCAAAATATTTCTCTCCTAAAAAACTGGGCATATATTCCCTGTTTCTGCTGCTATCGTGGGGATTACTTTATACCTGGCTGGTGCTGGTACACAGAGTGGATGAAAAAGTCGCCTCGACGCTGCTCTCTTCCCCTATTATCTATGGCTGCATCGCGTTGTCGGTGGTCTCACTGATCATCCAAAATAAAGCTGGTGCGCTAACTGAGCTATTTGTCGTCGCCTTCTGGCTGATGGTGATTTTTGTTTATCTCATTATTACGTTCACCGTGCTGTTAAACGCGATGCCCGATATCGAGGATCTGGTCTTTTATTACGAGTGTTATTTGATCATTTTTTTTGGTGGATCACCGCTGTACCTCATTATGAGAATGATTTGAGCCCTTGATCCACACGGCCTCCATAAACCGCCCACTTCCGCTAAACAGGTGCGCGGTAGAGTCTCTACCTCACTCTTTTGCACAAAAATAACTCAATGCCTCATTTTTTTATCGAACGTCCCATTTTCGCCTGGGTAGTGGCGCTGTTTATCGTCCTGACGGGTCTCCTGTCTATTCCTCGTTTGCCGGTTGCGCAGTATCCGGCGGTGGCGCCGCCAGGCATCATCATTTCCGTCAGTTACCCGGGGGCCAGCCCCGATATCATGAATACGTCGGTGGTGTCGTTAATCGAGCGAGAAATCTCTGGAGTCGATAATTTGCTCTATTTCGAATCATCCAGTGACACAACCGGCTCGGCATCGATTACCGTCACGTTTAAACCCGGCACGGACATCAAGCTGGCACAGATGGATCTACAGAATCAGATTAAGATCGTCGAGCCTCGTCTTCCTCAGGCGGTAAGACAAAATGGCATTAACGTCGAGGCCGCTAATTCTGGATTTTTAATGATGGTGGGGCTGAAGTCCACCAACGGTCAATTCGAGGAAGCCGACTTAAGCGACTATTTTGCCCGAAACGTCAGTGACGAGCTTCGTCGCGTGCCCGGCGTAGGGAAAGTCCAGCTGTTTGGCGGCGAAAAAGCGCTGCGTATCTGGCTGGATCCAATGAAGCTCCACAGCTACGGCCTTTCGGTGAGCGATGTGCTTACTGCTGTTGGCCAGCAAAATGCCCTGGTTTCGCCCGGCAAAACGGGAGATGAGCCCGCATCTGAAGGACAAGGGGTAACGTATCCCATCACCGTAAAGGGACAGCTCTCCTCGGTCGAGGCGTTCAGGAATATCACCCTGAAATCTGACGCATCCGGCGCCCGCCTGAAATTATCCGACATTGCGCGGATTGAATCCGGCCTGCAAAGCTACGCTTTTGGTATCCGTGAAAATGGCGTGCCCTCGACGGCGGCGGCAATCCAGCTGTCGCCAGGCGCCAATGCAATGAGTACGGCTTCAGGCGTGCGTGCGCGCATCGACGAGCTTTCCCGGGTGTTACCCGACGGAATGGTGTTTACGGTTCCTTTCGATACCGCGCCGTTTGTGAAACTTTCTATCGTGAAGGTTGTTCAGACATTTGTGGAAGCGATGGTCCTCGTCTTTCTGGTTATGCTGCTGTTTCTGCACAAGATACGCTGTACGCTTATCCCGGCGATTGTTGCTCCCGTCGCACTTCTTGGCACCTTCACGGTGATGTTATTGAGCGGATACTCCATCAATATTCTGACGATGTTCGGCATGGTGCTGGCGATAGGGATTATCGTTGATGATGCCATTGTGGTCGTAGAGAACGTTGAACGACTGATGGAGGAAAAAAGTCTGTCCCCACGGGACGCTACCCGGCAAGCCATGCAGGAGATCACTCCGGCGATTATCGGGATCACGCTGGTGCTGACCGCCGTCTTTATCCCCATGGGGTTTGCTGAAGGATCCGTCGGGATTATCTACCGACAATTTTGTATTTCCATGGCGGTCTCCATACTGCTGTCCGCGTTTCTTGCCCTGACGCTGACGCCTGCCCTGTGCGCTACGCTACTCAAGCCGCATCAGGGAGAAAAGAGCGGAGGTGGGCGGTTCGCGGCAGGGTTTAATGCGCGCTTTCATAGGCTTACCACCTGTTACGAAGCCGGGCTGGGTGCCGTTCTGAAGCGAACCGGGCGTATGCTGCTCCTGTACGTTGCGCTTTGCACGGCGCTGTTTGTTGGATTGTCTTCGCTACCGTCGTCCTTTCTGCCGGATGAAGATCAGGGCTACTTTATGTCCTCTATCCAGCTGCCTTCTGATGCCACGATCCAGCGCACCCTCAACGTGGTTAAAAAATTTGAAGCAGAAATTGCGGCCCGGCCGGACATTGAAAGCAACATTATGATCCTGGGGTTTGGCTTTTCAGGTTCAGGACCGAATTCGGCTATGGCCTTCACCACGCTGAAGGACTGGAAAAATCGGCAGGGCTCGACGGCTCAGGATGAAGCCGACCACATACAGGCCAGCATGACGAACGTCACTGATGCCGTCACAATGAGCCTGCTCCCGCCAGCCATTTCGGATATGGGCACCTCCTCGGGCTTCACCTGGTACGTTCAGGACAGAGCGGGAGCGGGCTATGAGGCTCTGAAGAGGGCCGCCGACGCGCTGGTTCTGCAGGCTAATCAACGCCCTGAACTCAGTGATGTCTATATAGACGGTCTGCCGGAAGGAACCAGCCTTGCGCTCCTGGTTGACCGGGAAAAGGCGGAAGCGATGGGCGTCCCATTCGATGAAATTAACCAGACGCTCTCCGTCACCCTGGGCTCAAATTACGTCAACGACTATACGAACAACGGCCGCGTTCAACAGGTGATTATGCAGGCCGATGCCCCCTACCGAATGCAGCCTGAGCAGATACTGAAACTATCAGTGAAAAACCGGATGGGTGAGATGGTGCCGGTATCAACGTTTGCGACGATCTCCTGGAACGTTGCGCCGCAGCAGTTGACGCGCTACCAGGGTTATTCTGCTATACGGATTACCGGAAGTGCGGCGTCAGGCGTATCCAGCGGCACCGCAATGAAGATCATGGAGGGTTTGTCCAGGAGCCTGCCTCAGGGCATGGCGGGCGAGTGGGCCGGGAGTTCGTTGCAGGAGAAAAAATCGGAATCGCAGCTTCCGGGCCTGATCGCCCTGTCGATACTGGTCGTGTTTATGGTGCTCGCCGCCCTGTATGAGAGCTGGTCTATTCCTTTTGCGGTCATGCTGGTTGTTCCACTGGGCCTTATCGGCGCGGTGATAGCGGTGTTTGTTGCCGGCATGACCAATGACGTGTTCTTTAAGGTCGGCCTGATTACGCTTATCGGCCTGTCGGCCAAGAACGCCATTCTGATTGTGGAGTTTGCCAGGCAGCTGCATCGCGAAGGGCAACCCCTGCTGGCGGCGACCATTCATGCCGCCAGTCAGCGCCTGCGTCCGATTCTGATGACATCGTTAGCCTTCAGCTTAGGGGTTGTTCCGTTGATGCTGGCCAGGGGGGCGAGCGACAGTACGCAGCATGCCATCGGTACCGGCGTATTTGGTGGCATGATTAGCGGTACGCTTCTCGCGATCTTCTTCGTACCGGTTTTCTTTATCGTCATTGCGCGTTTCGTCGACAACATCAGGAAAGCGTGAATACCCTGGTGGAATCACGCTGCCCCTCTGGTTGGATGAGGCGAAGCTGTTGCCGGGTGATATACTGGACGAATGCTGAAATTTCGCGCCCCCGCGTGTCCTCGACGCATTCTTCGGGACATGCGACTTCGGAGAAGTGCGAGAAATATCGTGACACAAGGGGCTGTGAGTGGGCTATAATTTCGAGCTAATTTCGAATGATTTTGAAATACTGCCTGTAACGCTATGAATTACAAGGCAAAATAAGCAATGAATATAAGGATTAAAGCTATGGGTTTTCTTTCCGGTAAGCGCATTCTGGTGACTGGCGTTGCCAGCAAACTGTCCATCGCATACGGCATCGCACAGGCAATGCATCGCGAAGGCGCTGAGCTGGCGTTCACCTACCAGAACGACAAGCTGAAAGGCCGTGTTGAAGAGTTTGCCGCGCAGCTGGGTTCCAGCATTGTTCTGGAATGTGACGTTGCACAAGACGAAAGCATCGACGGCATGTTTGCTGAACTGGCAAAAGCATGGCCGAAATTCGACGGTTTCGTTCACTCCATCGGCTTCGCTCCTGGCGACCAGCTGGACGGCGACTACGTGAATGCGGTTACCCGTGATGGCTTCAAAATCGCGCACGACATCAGCTCCTACAGCTTCGTTGCGATGGCAAAATCCTGCCGCGCGATGCTGAACCCGGGTGCAGCCCTGCTGACCCTGTCCTACCTGGGCGCTGAACGTGCTATCCCTAACTACAACGTTATGGGTCTGGCTAAAGCGTCTCTGGAAGCGAACGTACGCTACATGGCGAACGCAATGGGTCCTGAAGGCGTGCGCGTTAACGCCATCTCTGCAGGTCCTATCCGCACCCTGGCCGCTTCCGGTATTAAAGATTTCCGTAAAATGCTGGCACATTGCGAAGCGGTTACCCCGATTCGTCGTACCGTTACCATTGAAGATGTGGGTAACTCTGCAGCATTCCTGTGCTCTGACCTTTCCGCGGGTATCTCCGGCGAAGTGGTTCACGTTGACGGCGGCTTCAACATCGCTGCAATGAACGAGCTGGAAATTAAATAAGCTGTGACTCTCTTCCCGCCCGGGAAGAGAGTATTTCTCCCCGCGTTACCCCTTCGTTATTCCGTTCTGCTATTTGTTATCACCTAACAATATTTTTCCCTTTATCTGCCTTACGCCAGGATATTGATCGCCATTTTGAGATCAAGGAACGCACATGGAACAACGCCGTTTTTCCGGCAAAGGCCACTGGTATCACGAAACCCAGTCAAACCACGCGCAGACGGATGTTCTGCCCCTGGTGCCCGAAGCCGCTAACGTCGACGATCGTTTTTTGCTCGATTTAGCCTTGCCTGATGAGATTGTCGCCGCCTGTTCTGGCTGGCTTACTCCTGCCAGAGCCTTATGCCACCAGCTGTTTCCGCTCTCGATCCCCGTGAACCGCCTGCATACGCTCAGCGCTTACGATCGGCTCAGTACCGCGCTAACGGTCGCACAGGCCTGTGGCGTTCAGCGGCTCTGTAACCACTACGCCGCCCTGCTCGCCCCGCTTCCCGGCCCGGACTCCTCGCGCGAAAGCAACCGCCGCCTGGCACAGATCACCCAGTATGCCCGCCAGCTCGCCAGCTCTCCTGATGTCATTGATGATAAAGCGCAGAACCAGCTTGATGAGGTTGGCCTGTCAACGTATGACATTGTGGTGATAAACCAGATTATCGGGTTTATCGGTTTTCAGGCGCGCGTCGTCGCGATTTTTCAGGCCCTGTTGGGGCATCCTGTTCGCTGGTTGCCGGGGCATCATATTCAGCCGCACACGCTTCCCGCGAGCCACGATGCATGGGTGCCGCTTTTGCCCGTCGTGGAGCTGCGCTATGCGAGTGCGCATCAGCTTGAGTCGCTGTCTCGCTGGCAGGCCGAACCCGCGCTGGAGGCGCTGACGCCGGTGCTTTGCCATGAGCCGTCGCTGCTCGACCTGACCGGAGAGATCCTGTTAAACAGCCGCGCAGAGATCCCGCAGACGTCACCCGCACTTTCGGCGGCGGTCGAACTGCTGACCCGCTCTCCGGACCGCTTCAGCGCCGCGCAGTTTACCCCGCTCACGGATCAAGGACTCCAGGGCGAATATGCCATCACGCTGCTTACCCAAAGTGCGTTTGATGGCTGGCTCAATCGTCTGAAAGTGGCGTTTGGTAAAGAGGAATAACCACACTCATTACCCAAAGACCGCTTGCTGAGACAGTGAGAATCGCGTAAAACTGTCAGCCGCTCAATGGCTACGAAAATAGAACATTATGTTTCAGGACAACCCGCTGCTAGCGCAGCTTAAACAGCAACTGCATTCCCAGACGCCGCGTGCAGAAGGGGTCGTAAAAGCCACGGAAAAGGGCTTTGGCTTCCTTGAGGTTGACGCGCAGAAAAGCTACTTCATTCCGCCACCGCAGATGAAGAAAGTGATGCATGGCGATCGCGTCATGGCCGTCATTCATACCGAGAAGGATCGCGAGTCCGCTGAACCAGAAGAACTGATCGAACCGTTCCTGACCCGTTTTGTGGGTAAGGTGCAGCGAAAAGACGATCGTCTTTCTATCGTGCCGGATCATCCCCTGCTGAAAGATGCCATTCCCTGCCGCGCCGCCCGTGGCGTTGAGCATGATTTTAAAGAAGGTGACTGGGCCGTAGCAGAAATGCGCCGTCATCCTCTGAAAGGCGATCGCGGTTTTTATGCTGAGTTGACTCAATTCATCACCTTTGGCGCCGACCATTTCGTGCCATGGTGGGTCACGCTGGCACGCCACAATCTTGAAAAAGAAGCGCCGAACGGCGTAGCGACCGAGATGCAGGACGAAGGTCTGACGCGTCGCGATCTCACCGCGCTGGAGTTTGTCACCATCGACAGCGCCAGCACCGAAGATATGGACGATGCGCTCTACGCTGAAGAGAGCGACGATGGCAAACTGCACCTGACCGTTGCCATTGCCGATCCCACCGCCTGGATTGCCGAAGGCAGCAAGCTGGATGACGCGGCGAAAATCCGCGCCTTCACAAACTACCTGCCTGGCTTCAATATTCCGATGCTGCCGCGCGAATTGTCAGACGATCTCTGCTCGCTGCGTCCAAATGAAGTGCGCCCGGTCCTTGCCTGCCGCATGACCATTGCTGCGGATGGCGCGATTGAAGACGATATCGAGTTCTTTGCTGCCACTATCGAATCGAAAGCCAAGCTGGCCTACGATAACGTTTCCGACTGGCTTGAAAATACCGGTAGCTGGAAACCTGAATCAGACGCCATTGCCGCGCAGATCCGTCTGCTGCATCGCATCTGTCTCAACCGCGGCGAGTGGCGTCAAACCCATGCGCTGGTGTTCAAAGATCGCCCGGATTATCGCTTTGTTCTGGGTGAGAAAGGCGAAGTGCTGGATATCGTGGCCGAACCGCGACGCATTGCGAACCGCATTGTTGAAGAAGCGATGATTTCCGCCAACATCTGCGCCGCACGCGTGCTGCGCGACAAGCTGGGCTTTGGCATTTACAACGTCCACACCGGGTTTGATCCGGCGAATACCGAAGCGCTGGCGGCCCTGCTGAAGAATCACGATGTGCATGTTGATCCGGAAGAAGTGCTGACCCTGCCGGGCTTCTGCAAGCTTCGCCGCGAACTGGACGCGCAGCCGTCGGGCTTCCTGGACAGCCGCATTCGTCGCTTCCAGTCATTCGCGGAAATCAGTACCGAGCCGGGCCCGCACTTTGGTCTTGGCCTCGAAGCATACGCCACCTGGACATCGCCAATCCGTAAGTATGGCGATATGGTTAACCACCGTCTGCTGAAAGCGATTATCAAAGGCGAAACCGTTGCTCGTCCTCAGGAGGACACCACGCTGCAGATGGCCGATCGCCGCCGTCTGAATCGCATGGCGGAACGTGACGTTGGAGACTGGCTGTACGCTCGCTTCCTGCAGGATAAAGCCGGGACGGATACCCGTTTCGCCGCGGAGATCATCGATATCAGCCGCGGGGGAATGCGCGTCCGCCTGGTCGATAACGGTGCTGTCGCGTTTATTCCTGCGCCGTTCCTGCATGCGGTTCGTGACGAAATGGTCTGTAGTCAGGAAAACGGTACCGTGCAAATTAAGGGTGAAACAGTTTACAAGGTCACCGACGTGATTGACGTCACTATCGCCGAAGTTCGCATGGAAACCCGCAGTATTATCGCGCGCCCTGTCGCCTGATAACCGGTTCAATTGTCGGTCCTTTCCTTCGCGGAAAGGCCGGCAATTTTTCTGTTTATCCCCGCCACAAAATCATTATTTTTCCTTACTATTTTCAGTCTCCCTTCGCCCAAATTCGCCATAATTATCTACAGTAAAAGAGTGTTGTTATATTCGGTTACGTGAATTTTTATACGCTCCGTATCCTTTTTTGCCTGACTCGTTTTATTATAAGAAATTAGGGAAAAACAATAAGTTCACTTCGGTTTTGCCGCTGTTTCTCAACGGAAAAGTCGACTGCAAATGAATAATTTGTGCGCTAATGAAAGCTGCGGGAGAAAACATGATGGACGATCTGGAGCCGAATTTGCTGTTTCGCTACATGGGGACTTACAGCCCGTGGTGGCGCTTGTCAGCTGACAGCAACGCTCTGCACCTTTCCACCAGCGAAAATGCCGATGTCACTCAGGTCGTGGCGCTGGACGATGAACAGGCCGATCTCATCCGTCATTTAACCGTTATTACCTCCAGTATTTCAATGTCGCTCTCCCTCTACGGTGAAGATGTTCCGGTTCATCTTGTGGGCCGTAAAATTACCCGTAACGAGTGGGCCGGAACCGCTTCTGCCTGGAACGATACCCCCTCCGTGGCACGCGATCTGGCTCAGGGGCTCTCTTTCGCGGAACAGGTTGTCTCAGAGGCTAACTCCGTCATTGTTATTCTCGATCGGCACGGCAATATCCAGCGTTTTAATCGGCTTAGCGAAGAGTACACCGGCCTGAAAGAACATGAAGTCATTGGCCAGAACGTCTTTAAGCTGTTTATGAGCCGCAGCGAAGCGGCAGCTTCAAAGCGCAATATTACCGGTTTTTTTCGCAACGGCAGCTCCTACGAAGTCGAACGCTGGATCAAAACGCGTAAAGGGCAACGGCTGTTTCTGTTCAGAAACAAATTCGTACACAGCGGCAGCGGTAAAAATGAAATTTTCCTTATCTGTTCCGGTACCGATATTACCGAGGAGCGCCGCGCTCAGGAGCGGCTGCGCGTGCTGGCCAATACCGATACCATCACCGGCTTGCCAAACCGTAATGCGATCCACGACCTGATTTCTGACGCCATCGCCAACCGCGGGGACACGCAGGTGGGCGTGGTGTATCTCGATCTGGATAATTTTAAAAAGGTCAACGACGCTTACGGGCATATGTTTGGCGATCAGCTGTTACAGGCCGTTGCCCTCGCCATTTTGAGCTGCCTGGATGAGGAACAGGTGCTGGCGCGACTTGGCGGTGATGAGTTTATCGTCATGGCCACCAATACCTCTCAGGGCTCTCTGGAGGCGATGGCATCGCGCATTTTAACCCGTCTGCGCCAGCCGTTCCGCATCGGTTTGATTGAGATTTATACCGGCTGCTCCCTGGGCATCGCCCTCGCCCCTCAGCATGGCAACGACCGGGAAAGCGTCATTCGTAACGCCGATACCGCCATGTACACCGCCAAAGAGAACGGCCGGGGCAAGTTCTGCGTCTTCTCGCCCGAGATGAACCAGCGCGTGTTTGAGTATCTCTGGCTGGATACCAACCTGCGTAAGGCGCTGGATAACGATCAGCTCCTGATTCACTATCAGCCGAAAATCACCTGGCGCGGGGAGGTCAGAAGCCTTGAAGCGCTGGTCCGCTGGCAATCACCAGAACGGGGTTTGATCCCGCCGCTGGAGTTTATCTCTTATGCCGAGGAGTCGGGGTTGATTGTGCCGCTGGGCCGCTGGGTGATGCTCGATGTGGTTCGCCAGGTGGCGAAATGGCGTGATAAGGGAATAAACCTGCGCGTGGCGGTGAACGTCTCTGCACGCCAGCTGGCCGACCAGACTATTTTCAGTGACTTAAAGCAGGCGCTGAAGGATCTGAATTTTGAATACTGCCCTGTCGATGTCGAATTAACCGAAAGCTGTCTTATCGAGAACGAAGAGCTGGCGCTGTCCGTGATCCAGCAGTTCAGCCGACTCGGGGCGCAAATTCATCTGGATGATTTTGGCACCGGCTACTCTTCCCTTTCTCAACTGGCCCGCTTCCCTATCGATGCCATTAAACTCGATCAATCGTTTGTCAGGGATATTCATAAGCAGTCCATCTCCCAGTCTCTGGTGCGCGCTATCGTCGCGGTGGCGCAGGCGTTAAATCTGCAGGTGATTGCCGAAGGTGTGGAAAGCGCAAAAGAAGACGCCTTTCTCACCAAGAACGGCGTCAACGAACGGCAGGGTTTTCTGTTTGCTAAGCCGATGCCCGCTGCCGCATTCGAGCGATGGCTAAAACGATATCAAGCGCGAAATCAACGTTAACTGGCTTTACGCAACCCTGCCGCGTGATGGCGGTTTTGCAGCGTGACCAGACGCTCCATGTAGGCGATATCTTTCGGCTCAAGGCAGAAAGCGGCATCAACCCAGTCTTCCGTGATATCCATCAGTTCACTGCGGGGCAATTGCAGAACGCGCGTGCGGGCGCGCAGCATCGCCCTTACGCCATTCAGTTTTGGCCGCAGCGTATCGATGAAGGTTCGGGTGGAGACATAGCTTTGTCCGGGCTCAAACAGGACATCCACCAGCCCGTGTTGTTCATACCATTCAGCCGTATGGGATTCCCCTTTATAGATGAGTTCCTCCGCCAGCTTCATGCCAGAACGGCGTGCAACCAGGGAATATCCCCCCATACCCGGAAACAGGTTGAAGGCAATCTCCGGAAAACCCAGACGGGCATCGCGCTGAGCCAGGACGAAATGGTGCGCCAGAGCAGCCTCAAACCCGCCCCCTAAAGCACTGCCTTCGACCATCGCCAGAGAGATGGCCCCTGTATCAAACCCCCGTGAGGCCGCATGGACGCAATCAACGCAGGCGCGAGCGTACGCCCGTAACGCCTCCCGACGTCCGTTCTGAATGCACTCGACGAAGAACTGTAAATCACCGCCCACATTGTACATATCGGGAACCAGCGAACCGGTTACCCAAAAATCAACCGCAAAGCCAGACTGGCGAACCAGCCATGAGAAGTTCATGATCTCCTCAATTAACGCATGGTTAAAACAAGGCCGTGGCTGGGCCCGCAACATCATCCAGACGGTGTGACGCTCCGCTTCGTAATACCCTGACAGCTGCGTGAACCGTTCAGTATCGGTAAACAGTGTGCAGGTAGGCTGATTGATAACTGTCATAGTCTAATTCCTCTTATAAAAAAGCGCCTTGCGCGCCGTTTTAGACTAATCCACTCAATAAGCCCACTGCATGAGGGGGGATAAATTTATCACTTACGTTTATGTAATTTAGTTATTGCATTTTTTCCCTTCTCTTTTGATTCTAATTTCTGCATCATTGAAAATATTAACTTTTCGCGCCTGGGGTGAGATTATGTCTACTATTGACGCACAAGCTGTAGCACAACGAATTGATACCGTGCTGGATATCCTGGTGGCGGGCGATTATCACTCTGCTATCCGTAATCTCGAGATCCTGAAGTCTGAACTTCTTGCTCAGAATGGTGCTGACAACGCGCCTGAAAAAAGACAGCCAAAAGCGCCGTGGGAAGTTTAACCCCACCGTCTCCGACCTCGTTTCGCTTTATTAAATGGATGCTATGAATTCCCGACAACAACTCATTTTGCAGATGGTCATCGATCAGGGACGCGTAAGCGTAGTCGATCTCGCTAAAACCACCGGCGTGTCTGAAGTCACAATCCGTCAGGATCTTAATCTGCTGGAAAAACAGAGCTACCTGCGTCGCGCGCACGGATATGCTGTCCCGCTGGACAGTGATGACGTTGAGACGCGCATGATGAATAACTACGCGCTCAAACGTGAACTGGCGGAATTTGCCGCGTCCCTGGTGAACAACGGCGAGACCGTTTTTATTGAAAACGGCAGCAGTAATGCCCTTCTGGCACGCACGCTTGCCGATCAAAAGGACGTTACTATCATCACCGTCAGCAGCTATATCGCGCATTTGCTCAAAGAGACGCGCTGCGAGGTGATTCTGCTCGGGGGTATTTACCAGAAAAAAAGCGAAAGCATGGTAGGCCCGCTGACCCGTCAGTATGTCCAGCAGGTTCATTTCAGCAAGGCCTTTATCGGGATTGACGGCTGGCAACCGGAGACAGGTTTTACCGGTCGGGATATGATGCGCTCTGACGTCGTGAATGCGGTGCTGGAAAAAGAGTGTGAAGCCATTGTGCTCACCGACAGCTCTAAATTTGGCGCCGTTCACCCGTATACGATGGGCCCCGCTTCACGCTTTAGCCGCGTGATTACCGACGAAAGATTGAGCGACGCGCACCGTAATAAACTGGAAGATGACGGACTGATCGTCAATATTATTAAAACGACCGCCTGAGTCCCCTCCGCGCCCGAATTTCGGGCGCATACGCCCTTCTTTCTCTGAGATGATTCTTAACCCTGCTTTAAGAGTTTTTACCTGTTTAACCCGCCTTAAAGTCGTAAAATTAATGTTAGCGATATAACAGGAAGTGACTATCACCTGCGTGATTACGTAACGCCTGCGCGACCAGCTTTCACGGAGAACAGAATTAAGTATTCGATTCGTCTATACTTAACGTGTACATCTTTCCGTGAATCGATAATTCAGGAGAAAGTATTATGACCTTAACCAGCAAAAAATTAGCCGCCGCTGTTCTGGCAATCACTGTAGCAATGTCCCTGAGCGCATGCTCTAACTGGTCTAAACGTGACCGTAACACCGCTATTGGTGCCGGTGCCGGTGCTCTCGGTGGTGCAGTATTAACGGATGGTAGTACGCTGGGTACATTAGGTGGCGCTGCTGTCGGTGGTATTATCGGTCACCAGGTTGGCAAATAATTATTATCTAAGCCTTCCTCGATATTGCGATATTTAAACGCATTTCAGGTCTGACATACGCACGTATATAACACGAGCCACGGCATCTGCCGTGGCTCATTTATTTTAGCCGCCTGCCAGTTTGACTTTCAGGCCTTTGGCTTCCAGCAGCGATTTTATTAAATCGCGTTTATCGCCCTGGATTTCAATAATGCCATCTTTCACGGCACCGCCGCAGCCACATTTCTTTTTCAGCTCGGCCGCCAGCGCAGTCAGTTCAGCATCATCCAGGTCAATGCCGGAGATCAGGCAAACGCCTTTCCCTTTTCGTCCGCTGGTCTGGCGCTGGATCCGAACGATGCCGTCCCCCTTAGGACGTTCCACTTTCGCTTTCGGTTCGTCTATACGCCCACTCTCGGTTGAATAGACCAGACGACTGTTGGAATCGGTCATTACGCCCCCTTTTTCAGCGATGCGTTGATAGCCTTAAGCGTCTCAGCCGGGTTTGCAGACTGCGTCACCGGACGCCCGATGACCATATAGTCAACGCCCGCCGCAAGCGCCTGCTCAGGCGTCATAATGCGGCGCTGATCGCCCACGTCGCTGCCTGCAGGGCGGATCCCCGGCGTGACCAGTTTAAAATCCCGGCCCAGCGTTGATTTGAAACGTACCGCTTCCTGCGCGGAGCAGACGACGCCATCCAGGCCACACTGCTGCGTCAGACGCGCGAGACGTTCGGCATGTTCCGCAGGTGACAACGTCACGCCAAGGTCGCGTAAATCACTTTCGTCCATACTGGTCAGCACGGTGACTGCGATCAACAGCGGCGCATCTTTACCGAAC
The DNA here is from genome assembly GCF_055816715.1 of Enterobacter sp. PL_is514. NCBI lineage: Bacteria > Pseudomonadati > Pseudomonadota > Gammaproteobacteria > Enterobacterales > Enterobacteriaceae > Enterobacter > Enterobacter sp. PL_is514. The sequence goes on from NZ_JBVPGN010000035.1 coordinate 153,305, forward strand.
GGCAGGAGCGCCTCACGAGCGGCGGTCATCATTCTTGCCCCACCCGACGCATGGACGTTGACCATCCATACGCCCAGCTCTGCGGCTGCGGCAACGGCGCGGGCCGTAGTATTCGGAATATCATGGAATTTGAGGTCGAGGAAAACGTCAAAGCCGCGCTGTTGCAGATCGCGAACGATTTGCGGTCCAAACAGCGTGAACATCTCTTTGCCAACTTTCAAACGGCAGTCGCGAGGGTCGATACCGTCGACAAACGCCAGTGCAGCGTCACGCTTATTGTAATCAAGCGCAACAACAACAGGAGAATCCGTAATTGCGCGGGAAGTGGAGGATGTAACAGACGTCATGACCAGCCCTTTTCGTCTATGGGCGCGCAGCGGCGCGGAACAGATAAACGGCCAGCATTCTACCTGCCGACGCCGCAAATTGACAGGATCCATTTACGCGCCTGCCAGGCCGGCAAACCGCACAGAGTAAAGGATACGGTAAAAACCATCAGTATGTTGTAACTAAAATGGGGCGTTTTAAAAAATCACTGCCCGTCCAGACCACGAATGGGCTTGATGGTGGACCAGGCGCGGCAGGAAGGACAGTGCCAGTAGAGCGTATAAGCGGTAAAACCACACTTCTGGCAACGATAGCGCGGCTTGCTGCGCACCTGCTCGCCAACCATGTCGCGCAGGACCATCAGGCTCTCTTTGGCGCGCCCTTCTTCAGCATCGTTCAGGTGGTAATCCATCAGCTTATGGAACACCCGCATGGTCGGATGACGCTGCAGCTGGCGCGTAATATACACCTGCGCGGTGTCGCTTCCCTCATACTGCTCAACAACGTCTGAGAGCATCAGTTCAGCGGTGGCGCCGGTATTTTCTTCCACGCAGCGACGCAGGAATGCTACCCACTCTTCCTGCTTGTCCAGCTGTTGATAGCAGGTTTGCAGCATTTCCAGCGTTTCACTGACCAGCTCTTTATCCTGGTCGATAACCCGCAGCAGGCTTTCAACGGCTTTGGCATAGTCGCCATTCGCCATAAAGACGCGCCCCATCATGATGGAGATTCGCGCGCTGTTGCGGTCCGCGGCGGCGCCTTTCTTCAGCAGCGCCATGGCTTTATCCATGTCGTCGTTACCCATCTGCTGAAGCGCAAGCTCACAGTAGAAATGGGCTATCTCAACGCGCTGCTTATCTTTACCCAGCTTCACCAGACGTTCAGCCGTATCAATGGCTTTTTGCCAGTCGCTGGTGGCCTGATAAATCTGCAGGAGCTGCTGCAGCGCGCCGATGCGGAAATCTGTTTCATCCACCAGCTGCGCGAACATATCTTCGGCGCGATCGTACAACCCCGCAGCCATGTAATCACGCCCCAGCTGTTGCACCGCAAGGAGACGTTGATCGTAGGTCAGCGAGGCGCTTTCCATCAGGGTCTGGTGAATACGAATGGCGCGATCGACCTCGCCGCGCGAGCGGAACAGGTTACCCAGGGTGAGATGCGCTTCAACCGTCCCTGTATCCTCTTTCAGCATATCGAGGAACAGGTCTACCGCTTTGTCCTGCTGATTGCTCAGGAGGAAGTTCACCCCCGCAACGTAGTCGCGGGAGAGCCGGTTGGCCTCATCCTGTTTTGTTTGTTGCGCACTTCTGCGGCCCATATACCAGCCATAGGCTGCGGCTACAGGCAAAAGCAGAAACAACAACTCCAGCATAGTCGATTATTCCTTCACGACCGGCACACCAGAGCTTTCCGGGATGTCAGACGCAGGGGCAATGTTATTTTCGAGTCGCTTAATTTTACGTTCAGCGCGCGCAAGAGAAACACGGACTTTCAACCAGAACAGACCGCAAACCAGCCAGCCAATGGCAAAGCCAGCAGCAAATAAGACCGCCAGCAGGCTCGAGACGCGATACTCACCCTGAGCCAGCAGATAGTTAAACGTCACCTGCTGATCGTTTTGTGCACCCAACGTGACTGAAATGACAAAAATCGCCAATACCAGTAAGAAAATGAGTAAATATTTCACATTACTTCCCGTTATGTGGTTCAAGCGAATAAAGTGTGTTCAACTCACCGCAATCAGCCTTATAAACTACCATTTTAGCGACGGGCGCGAAACGGAAAAAGTGACGCGCCAGTCATGTATCTATGGGCATAATACGGTTTATCAACCGTCAGGCGTCCGTTTGGTCCCTTTCGGCTATTTCTTCTTTCTCTTCTGGCGGTGGTGTAAGCGGGCCGCAGAATCGTTCAGCGAGCCAGGTCGCCAGCGTCACCAGCAGCCATGAGATAAGCGTGGCAACGACCAGGTCCCGCGGCCAGTGCATCCCCAGCAGTAAGCGGCTGCCCATAACCCCTGTCGCCCAGACCAGTAAAATCACGAGCGTGACCGTTCGACGCCTTGGCCACAGCAGCCCCACCCCCAGTAACGCCCAGCTGGCCGCAAACATGGTGTGACCGGAAGGAAACGCGAATCCCGTCTCTTTCTGCCAGTGTTTACGCAAGAATTTCGGGATATCCTGCTGTTCCGCAAGCTGTTCTTTCACCAGGGTTCCGCGATCTTTACGCTTTAAATTGTAGAACTCATCCACCGGAACATGATGCGTTTTTTCCAGCCAGACGACAAAAGGACGCGGTTCCTGAACGCGATCTTTTACCCAGGACTTCACGCCCTGACCAACAAGGATAGCGCCTCCGAGGATCGCAAAAAGCATCAGCGCCGCACGCAAACGAAAGCGCAGGCACCACAGAAACCAGGCGCAGAGGAGGACATGGGTAATAATTCCCCACGGCTGGGTGACCGTTTCCGTTATCCAGTATAACGTTTTCAGCCACGTGGCATTCTGCCCCGGCTGCCACATCCAGCCTGAGAGCCATACGGCCAGGGGCATAATCAGTAAAATGGCCGCGCCTGCTGCCGTACGTCTGGCGATTGAAAGCATGTCTTCTCCTTTTTCGCTAAGCCTCACAATCATAACTGAAATTCATTCGATGGGTGGATATGTCGGATCGTGCGTTTAACGTTCATATAGCATGGTGCCTATTAGGCGAACCTGCTGAGCTTGTGGCAAAATGAACTGATACAGAAAGCAAAACAGGGCAAAGGCACGAAACGTGTCAGCCTACTCTGGAGAATCACATGCAGCTTAAACGTGTGGCAGAAGCCAAACTGCCAACCCCATGGGGCGATTTCCTGATGGTGGGTTTTGAAGAACTGGCAACCGGACAGGATCATGTCGCGCTGGTGTATGGCGACATTTCAGGGCAGACGCCGGTGCTGTCCCGCGTCCATTCAGAGTGTCTTACCGGCGACGCGCTGTTCAGCCTGCGCTGTGATTGTGGTTTCCAGCTGGAAGCCGCCCTGTCTCATATTGCAGAAGAAGGCCGCGGCGTGCTGCTTTATCACCGTCAGGAAGGTCGTAATATTGGTCTGCTGAATAAAATCCGCGCTTACGCGCTTCAGGACCAGGGCTACGATACGGTGGAAGCAAACCATCAGCTCGGCTTCGCCGCTGACGAACGCGACTTCACCTTGTGCGCCGATATGTTCAAGCTGCTGGGCGTGGACGAAGTTCGTCTGCTGACCAATAACCCGAAAAAAGTGGAGATCCTGACCGAAGCGGGGATCAACATCGTCGAGCGTGTACCGCTGATTGTCGGCCGTAACCCGAAAAACGCCCACTACCTGGATACTAAAGCTGCCAAAATGGGCCATCTGCTGAAAGAGTGATATAAAAAGCCCGGCACGCGTGCCGGGCTCGTTCATCAATCCAGCATCTTACGAATCACGTAATGTAAAATGCCGTCGTTCTGGTAGTAGGTCAGCTCGGTTGCCGTATCAATACGGCATCGGCAATCCAGCACCTCGGTTTTGCCGTCTGCCCGCGTTAACGTTACCGGCACCGTTTTACCCGGCTGCAGGTTTTGCAGGCCGCTAATGTCAATCTGCTCTTCCCCGGTCAGGCCCAGCGTTTTACGCGTCACGCCCTGCGGGAACTCAAGCGGCAGGATCCCCATACCAATCAGATTCGAGCGGTGAATACGTTCGAACGATTCGGCGATAACCACGCGAACGCCAAGCAGACGCGGACCTTTCGCCGCCCAGTCGCGGCTGGAGCCGGAACCGTACTCTTTCCCGGCAATCACCGCCAGCGGCGTACCTGCCTGTTGATATTTGACCGCCGCATCATAAATCGACACCACTTCCGTCCCCGGCAGATGGCGCGTCATGCCCCCTTCCACGCCCGGCACCATTTCGTTACGAATGCGGATGTTGGCAAAGGTCCCGCGCATCATGACTTCATGGTTACCGCGGCGCGATCCGTAGGAGTTAAAATCACGGCGTTCGACGCCCCGGCTTTGCAGATAACGACCCGCCGGGCTATCGGCTTTGATACTCCCCGCCGGTGAGATGTGGTCAGTTGTGACAGAATCCCCCAGCATCGCCAGGATACGCGCGCCGTGGATATCCTTAAGCGGCGCCGGCTCGGCCAGCATCTCATCAAAGAACGGCGACAGACGAATGTAGGTCGAGTCATCCTGCCAGTCATAGGTATCAGAGCCAATGACGTTGATGGCTTTCCATTCCGGCGTGCCTTCAAAGACCTCCGCATACTCTTTGCGGAACATCTCGGTTGAGACCTTTTCAACGGCCAGCGCGATTTCACGCGAAGATGGCCAGATATCTTTCAGATAGACAGGGTCATTCTTGCGATCGTGGCCAATCGGATCGGTCACCAGGTTGATATTCATGTTCCCTGCCAGGGCATAAGCGACCACCAGCGGCGGTGAGGCGAGCCAGTTGGTTTTTACCAGCGGGTGAATACGCCCTTCAAAGTTTCGGTTGCCGGACAGGACCGCGCCTACCGTCAGGTCACCCTGCTTAATCGCCGTTTCAATGGGTTCAGGCAGTGGACCAGAGTTACCAATACAGGTCGTACAGCCGTAGCCCACGAGGTTAAAGCCCAGCTCGTCAAGGTACGGCGTCAGTTTGGCCTGCGCCAGGTAATCCGACACCACTTTGGATCCCGGGGCCAGCGAGGCCTTGACCCATGGCTGAGGTTTTAGCCCAAGCTCTACCGCCTTTTTAGCCAGCAGACCGGCTGCCATCAATACGCTGGGGTTGGACGTGTTGGTGCAGGAGGTAATGGCGGCAATCACCACCGCACCATCCGGAAGCTGATACTGATGTCCGTTCAGAACATAGTCGACGGGACGATGGTCCTTCTGCGCCACGTTTACTTCCAGCGCATTGCTGGCGGCAAAGGCTTTTGGCACGTCACTCAGCGCAACCCTGTCCTGCGGGCGTTTCGGCCCTGCGAGGCTCGCTTCGACGCTTCCCATATCGAGTTCAAGCGTGCTGGTGAAAACAGGCTCATCACCCGGATTGCGCCACATGCCCTGCGCTTTGGTGTACGCTTCCACCAGCGCGACCTGCTCTTCGCTACGTCCACTAAGACGCATGTATTCCAGCGTCACATCATCAATAGGGAAAAAGCCGCAGGTTGCACCGTATTCCGGCGCCATATTGGCAATGGTGGCGCGGTCGGCCAGCGGCAGTGAATCCAGTCCGTCCCCGTAGAATTCGACAAACTTGCCTACCACACCATGCTTACGCAGCATCTGGGTGACGGTAAGCACCAGATCGGTGGCGGTAATGCCTTCAGACAGCCTGCCGGTGAGCTTGAAGCCCACCACATCCGGGATAAGCATGGACACCGGCTGGCCGAGCATGGCCGCTTCCGCTTCGATCCCCCCGACGCCCCAGCCCAGCACGCCCAGACCGTTGATCATGGTGGTATGGGAGTCCGTACCCACCAGCGTGTCCGGATAGGCGACCCACTCTTTATCCTGCAATTCGCTCCAGACGGCTTTACCCAGATATTCAAGGTTAACCTGGTGACAAATACCGGTACCTGGCGGGACCACGCTAAACCGGCTGAACGCCTGCTGCCCCCACTTCAGGAACACGTAGCGCTCGTGGTTACGCTCCATCTCCAGACGCACGTTCTCGCCAAAGGCGTCATCATCACCAAAGCGATCGACGGTTACGGAGTGGTCAATGACGAGGTCAACAGGGGAAAGCGGATTCACTTTTGCCGTATCTCCGCCGAGACGCTTAACGGCCTCGCGCATTGCGGCTAAATCAACGACGGCAGGGACGCCGGTAAAGTCCTGCATCAGCACCCTTGCCGGGCGGTAGGCGATTTCTCTGTCGGCATGGGCTTTTTCAAGCCACCCTGCCAGCGCCTGGATATCATCGAGGGTGACAGAGTCACCGTCCTGCCAGCGCAATAGATTTTCCAGTAAAACTTTCAATGACTTGGGTAAACGCGAAATGTCCCCAAGCGTTCTGGCAGCCAGCGGCAGGCTGTAGTAATGCCAGGTTTTGTTTTCTGCCTGTAATGTGTCCTTACTGGCTTCGCGTAGGGTTAACGACATAAGCTCCTCCTTAATCACAGAGATGCCCTGACAATTATCAGGGCCGTAATTAAAGATAACACAAAGATGTCGTAACGTTTTGATAACAACCCAAATTGATAAATTTAGGATTGGTCCAGAACAGGAAAACAAAAAACCCCGCCGTAGCGAGGTTTTACAATTTAGTGGAGGGCCAACCAGATGAGCTGACTCCAGAACAGAATCGACACGGTAAAAACGCCGATCCATGACCAGTATTTGTGAGACGTCATGTTATTCATCATAGGGACACCAGGCATTATTTATAAAACGTTCCGAGGTTTGACCTCAGTGCTATATTGCTGATGTGTATTTATTAAAGAGTACAAAAGTGCAGAGTCGATATTCAGACTATTTGCATCATTACGCAATTAACTAAATTATTGTTTTTTGGGTTCGTCTTCTGCGAACACATCAATAAACGCTTGCTGCTGCGGCGTCAGTTTCCAGGTCGCGGGTACAACAGTCGCAGGTGCTTTACGCCCTCTGTGGCCATTGTCACGATGCTGACACATCTGTTTTACCGAAGCTGTACGTACCGTCACTGCCATATTTAACCCCAATATTTCCAGGCCAGGAGAGCAACCACCACCCAAAACAGGGTAGAGACGAGAAAGACCGCCAGCCAGGCTTTACGCTTGAGCGCAGGATCCCTTTGCGGTTCTTCACTTCCTGAAGGCATTGCTAACCTCATACAATCGACATCGCTTATCATTTAGGACCAAACAATTGGTACAATTAATCATCTGTTGAGATAAATCCTAAAGAAACTTTAGCCGAAAAGCCAGTGAATTTACGCACCGGGAGGTATGAAATATTCAATCTTTTGACCAGAAATAAATAATTGAAAAGAAAAATTTGCGAAGGCGTAAATTAGTTTCTACTTTTGTCGCCAATTCACGACATTATAACCTTACGGACTAAATGGATAATGACATTATATGACAGGGGATACGTAGATGATGATAATTCTAATTTAGCTTTGAGGCGTTATTTCGGTATCTTTCCCTAAGGGAAAGATACCGGGTGTGATTATTTTTCGGGGAGTTTGATGTCTTTAAACATCTCTTCAATATCTTCATTTGAGCGTAATGCAACGGCGGTATCAACCACATCACGCGTTAAATGAGGGGCAAAGCGCTGAATAAAATCATACATATAGCTGCGCAGGAAGGTGCTGCGACGGAATCCAATCTTTGTGGTGCTATGACTGAAAACATCGTGCGCATCAAGACGCACCAGGTCAGGGTCTGACACCGGATCCACCGCCATGCTGGCAATGACGCCCACCCCCAGACCAAGCCGCACATAGGTCTTAATCACGTCGGCATCCGTCGCGGTAAAGACAATGCGCGGCGTTAGCCCTGCCCGGTTAAAGGCCGTATCAAGCTCGGAGCGGCCGGTAAAACCAAACGTATACGTCACCAATGGATACTGCGCCAGCTCTTCGATAGAGACCGACCCTTTACCCGCCAGGGGGTGATCCGGGGTCACTACGATAGAACGGTTCCAGTGGTAGCATGGAAGCATGACCAGATCGTCGTAGAGGTGAAGCGCTTCGGTGGCGATGGCAAAGTCTGCATTACCCTTGGAAACGGCTTCAGCAATTTGCGTTGGCGAGCCCTGGTGCATATGCAAAGAGACGCGGGGATAACGCTCGATAAAGCCTTTGATGACACCGGGAAGCGCATAGCGCGCCTGGGTATGCGTCGTGGCAATATACAGCGAACCTTTATCCGGCCAGGTGTGTTCCCCTGCCACTGACTTAATCGCATCGACTTTAGAGAGGACTTCCCGCGCAATGCGGATGATTTCCTGCCCCGCAGGCGTCACCTGAGTGAGATGCTTACCGCTGCGGGCAAATATCTGGATACCTAACTCATCCTCCAGCATACGAACTTGTTTGCTGATGCCCGGTTGCGAGGTATACAACCCCTCGGCGGTAGAAGAGACGTTAAGGTTATGATTCACCACCTCAACGATATAACGAAGCTGCTGTAATTTCATGCCAGACCATCCGATTTAGCGCATGCGGTCAATCGCTTAAGACGATTTAATAATAAGAAACAGGTTAACTATAACCACTATATCATTTATAGCCTGACTGTATAGTACGGAACAAAAAATAATAACAAGGCAATAAAAAAGGGCCGGAAATCCGGCCCTTTTACAGGTAAGTTACGGTAAGGGAAGATTATTTCTTGCCTTCAACCCATTTGCCATCGACAAAGAAAGCTGACCATCCGTTCGCTTTACCCTCTTTCTCGGCCGCAACATACTGCTGCTTGGTTTTACGGCTAAACCGTACCACGGTTTTGTTGCCTTCCGGATCCTGCAGTGGCGCATCGGCCAGATAACGCAGTTTCTCAGGCAGACGATCGCGGAAGCGATGCAGCTCTTCCACCAGCGGCGCGCGCGTTTCACGCGATTTCGGGAAGGTGTTGGCGGCCAGGAAGACACCCGCAGCGCCGTCACGCAGCACAAAGTACGCGTCGGATTTCTCGCACGGCAGTTCTGGCAGCGGAACCGGATCTTCCTTCGGCGGAGCCACTTCACCATTACGCAGAATTTTGCGCGTGTTTTTACACTCGTCGTTGGTACAGGCCATGTACTTACCGAAACGCCCCATTTTCAGGTGCATTTCAGAGCCACACTTCTCGCACTCTACAATCGGGCCGTCATAGCCTTTAATGCGGAACTCGCCCTCTTCGATCTCATACCCGTCACACGTTGGGTTATTACCGCAGACGTGCAGCTTACGTTTTGGATCGATCAGGTAGCTGTCCATTGCCGTGCCGCATTTTTTGCAGCGGCGTTTGGCACGCAGAGCGTTAGTTTCCGCATCGTCACCTTCCAGCACGTTGAGAACTTCGTTCTCAGGCACCAGGTTGATGGTGGTTTTGCAGCGCTCTTTTGGCGACAGCGCGTAGCCGGAGCAGCCAAGGAACACGCCCGTCGTGGCAGTACGGATCCCCATCTTGCGACCACAGGTTGGGCAGTCGATGCTGGTCAGAACCATCTGGTTAGGCAGCATGCCGCCCTCTTCAGGATCCTTCTCCGCTTTCTCAAGCTGGTCGGTAAAGTCGCTGAAGAAGCTGTCGAGGACCTTTTTCCATTCCGCCTGATGGCTGGCAACCTGGTCGAGGCTGTCTTCCATTTGCGCGGTGAAATCGTAGTTCATCAACTCGCGGAAGTTAGCTTCCAGACGGTCGGTGACGATCTCACCCATTTTTTCCGCATAGAAACGACGGTTTTCAGCGCGTACGTAACCACGGTCCTGAATCGTAGAGATGATCGACGCGTAGGTCGACGGACGGCCAATACCGCGTTTTTCCAGCTCTTTTACCAGAGATGCTTCACTGAAGCGTGCAGGCGGCTTGGTGAAGTGCTGGGCTGGCACGAGATCAACCAGCGAGAGCTCATCCCCTTTATTCACTGCCGGCAGCGTTCGGTCTTCATCACCTTTACGCAGCGCAGGCATCACTTTCGTCCAGCCGTCGAAACGCAGGATACGTCCACGCGCTTTGAGACGGAAATCACCCGCACCAACGGTCAGCGTGGTGGAGTCATACTGTGCCGGGGTCATCTGGCACGCCACGAACTGGCGCCAGATCAGCTGATACAGCTTCTGCGCGTCGGCTTCCATGTCTTTCAGTGATTCCGCTAACACAGAGACATCAGAAGGACGAATCGCTTCGTGTGCTTCCTGAGAGTTCTCTTTGCTGGCGAACTGGTTAGCGCTTTCCGGCAGGTATTTCTTACCGAAATTGTCGCTGATGTAACCGCGCACCATGTTGACCGCGTCCTGGCTCAGGTTGGTTGAGTCGGTACGCATGTAGGTGATGTAGCCCGCTTCATACAGGCGCTGAGCCATCATCATGGTCTTCTTCACGCCGTAACCCAGACGCGTGCTTGCAGCCTGTTGCAGCGTTGAGGTAATAAACGGCGCACCCGGCTTGCTGCTGGTCGGTTTGTCTTCACGTTCCAGCACCTGGTAGCGTGCTTTTTCCAGCAGCGCTACGGCGGCCATGGTCTGGTCGCGGTTTTCTGGACGGAAAGGCTTATCGTTCTGATGGCTGACCTGCAGCGGCAGAGCGTCACCGCCCGGCGTGGTCACATTGGCGTCAACTTCCCAGAACTCTTCCGGCACGAAAGCTTTAATTTCGCGCTCACGCTCAACGACCAGACGCACGGCAACGGATTGCACACGCCCTGCGGACAGGCCACGGGCAATCTTCTTCCACAGCAGTGGAGAAACCATGTAGCCCACAACGCGGTCCATAAAGCGACGTGCCTGCTGTGCGTTTACACGGTCAATATTCAGTTCGCCCGGCTTCTCAAACGCCTGACGAATCGCATTCTTCGTAATTTCGTTAAACACTACACGACTGTAGCGTTTGTCATCACCACCAATCACTTCCCGCAGGTGCCACGCAATGGCTTCCCCTTCGCGGTCAAGGTCGGTTGCGAGATAGATGTGGTCTGCTTTTTCAGCCAGCTGCTTCAGCTCGTTAACGACTTTTTCTTTCCCGGGCAGCACTTCATATTGTGCGTCCCAGTTATGCCATGGGTTAACACCCATGCGGTTGACAAGCGCGCTACGTTCATCCTTTTTAGGCTTTTTAGCCCCTTTGGTGGAGGTAGAGTCTGCGCTCTTTTTGCTGGCTGAGCCACTGGTCGGCAAATCGCGGATATGACCCACGCTGGACTTAACCACGTAGTCATTACCCAGATACTTATTGATCGTTTTGGCTTTTGCCGGGGACTCAACGATGACGAGAGCTTTACCCATATTCACCTTTACCTAATTTAATTCTTCCAGGAATACGCCGCACGTTGATTTCCCTTCCGCTGACGACGAGCCAATGATATTGCGACTGCGTCAGGAGATATCAACCCCTTTGTCTTACCGGGCGTTAAAGAAAAGACGCCCAGGTGATTGAGTTCTCGGGTATTTTTCTCACATCTCGTGTAATTCGTGACGAATTCCCGGTTGAATGTCAAGCAATTCTGTTGCCAGAATGACGAAAGCGCACACTCTACCTGATAAAATTCGTTACGCAACTTTATTAGCATGCAAAAGCAAATCCCGCCAGCCAGGTCCCTGTACCTTATCCCCTCACATTACAGGGAAAATTTGCCCCCAAAGCGCCCTCGGCGTAGACTATTGTCACTGTTTAAGGAGTGGATTATGCAGAATACGACCCAACCTATTGACCGAGCCTCTCTGCTTATCGAAGCAAACAAGCTTATCCGTGACCACGAAGATACGCTGGCGGGCATTGAAGCCACCGGCGTAGAGCAGCGTAATGGCGTGCTGATTTTCAGCGGCGAATACTTCCTTGACGAACAGGGGTTGCCGACCCCGAAAAGCACCGCCGTGTTTAACATGTTTAAATACCTGGCGCATACGCTTTCCGAGAAATATCACCTGGTCGATTAACGCAAAACGCGAGGCATGTGCCTCGCGTTTTTGTTTACAGCAGCGGTTTTTGTCCGCGCTGTAGCCAGCGCAGCAGCAGGCGGTCCGCGCTTTCTGCCGCACTGTTGGTAAAGCGGTCAAGAAGTCGCTTACGCTGGGTAAAGCGCACGCCCACCAGTTCCCGGCCTTCCATCAGGTTAAGCAGCAGATCGTCGCTGGTTCCGACTTCATCCACCAGCCCTTTCTCCTGCGCCTGGACGCCGTACCAGTGCTCGCCTGTCGCAACTTGTTCAATATCGAGCGTCGGGCGCATACGATGCACAAAGTCTTTAAAGAGGTGATGCGTTTCGTTGAGATCTTCACGGAACTTTTGACGCCCTTCTTCCGTGTTTTCTCCCAGCAGCGTCAGGGTACGTTTATACTGACCCGCCGTGTGAAGTTCGATATCAATCTCTTTATTTTTCAGGAAGCGGTTAAAGTTCGGAATTTGCGCGACCACGCCGATCGAGCCAATGATAGAGAACGGTGCGGCCACAATTTTGTCCGCCACGCAGGCCATCATGTAGCCTCCGCTGGCCGCCACTTTATCCACGGCCACGGTCAGCGGGATCTGTTTTTCACGCAGGCGCTGCAGCTGTGAGGCGGCCAGTCCGTAACCGTGAACCACCCCGCCCGGGCTTTCAAGACGCACGACAACCTGATCCTGCGGTGTCGCCACGGCCAGAACGGCAGTCACTTCCTCCCGCAGAGAGGAAACCTCATGCGCATCCATACTGCCTTTAAAATCGAGCACATAGACACGTGGCGTGGCCTTATCCTGCGGCGCATTGAGCTTCGCTTTTGCCTTTGCCGCTTTGGCTTCCTGTTTATGCTTTTTCTTCTGCGCTTTCAGCCAGAGTTTCTGTTGATGACTATCAAGCAGCGCCAGAGACATATCTTCCTGCATCTCTTTATACTGCTCACTCAGGCGGGTGATGCGTAACTCCCCTCGCTGACGCTTGCGCTGCGTCAGGTTGACAATCAGAACGGCAACCACCGCAATGGCAATCACCACCGTCGCGATTTTGGCCAAAAACAACCCATATTGAGAAAGTAATTCCACGCGTTCCACCTTGATTTAACCACGAATCTTTCACGGCAGTGTACATCAGCCCTGCCCATGCGTCTCGCTCGTGACATTACCTCTGCGAGCCGCCTTCAGGAATCCCCGCACTGGCGTTTAAATATTTGCAAATTGTTAATTTTACAGTAATGCGTCCTGTAGACTGATTGAATTATTAGGCTAATTCGGGCATAAAGCCGAAAAGTCATCATAAAGGCGCCATTGCATCATCGGTCGCCTGAGGAGTCACCGTGCATTATCAACCGCAAAAAAATCTGCTGCAAAACCGGATTATTCTTGTCACCGGTGCCAGCGACGGGATTGGCCGCGAGGCGGCCCTGACCTACGCCGATTACGGCGCGAACGTCATTCTGATCGGGCGCAACGAAGAAAAACTGAAAAGCGTCGCGCAGGAGATTGAGGCTGTATGCGGCACACCGGCCCCGTGGTATACACTCGATTTACTGACCTGCACGCCCGAAGTATGCCAGGAATTAGCCCGGCGCATCAGCGCCCACTATCCGAGACTCGACGGCGTACTGCATAACGCCGGTTTGTTAGGCGAAGTGCGTCCCATGGATGAACAGGATCCTGATATCTGGCAGGAGGTCATGCAGGTCAACGTCAACGGGACGTTTTTCCTGACTCAGGCACTGCTTCCTTTATTACTCAAATCGGATTCAGGTTCACTGGTGTTCACCTCCTCCAGCGTTGGCCGTGAGGGACGCGCAAACTGGGGAGCCTATGCCGTATCAAAATTCGCGACCGAAGGCATGATGCAGGTGCTGGCGGAGGAGTACCAGAGCCGCCATCTGCGCGTAAACTGCATCAACCCGGGCGGTACGCGCACCAAAATGCGCGCCAGTGCGTTCCCGAGCGAAGATCCGCAGAAGCTGAAAACCCCGGCAGACATTATGCCGCTCTATCTCTGGCTGATGGGCGACGACAGCCGCCGCAAAACCGGGATGACCTTTGACGCCCAGCCGGGCCGTAAACCAGGAATTTCGCAATGAGTGAAGAACGTCATCAGCAGCGCCAGCAGCGTCTGAAAGAACAGGTCGATGCGCGCGTCGCGGCGGCACAGGACGAGCGTGGGATCGTCATTGTCTTTACCGGCAACGGCAAGGGGAAAACCACCGCCGCATTCGGTACGGCGACACGCGCCGTCGGACACGGGCAAAAAGTGGGCGTGATCCAGTTTATTAAAGGCACATGGCCCAACGGCGAGCGCAATTTGCTGGAGCCTCACGGCGTCGAGTTTCAGGTAATGGCAACCGGGTTTACGTGGAATACCCAGAACCGTGAAACGGATACCGCCGCCTGTCTCGCCGTCTGGGAGCATGCAAAGAGAATGCTGGCCGATCCCTCGCTGAATATGGTTCTGCTGGATGAGATAACCTATATGGTCGCCTACGACTACCTGCCGCTGGAGGCCGTGCTGGATGCTCTGAAGAACCGTCCTGTACACCAGACGGTTATCGTCACGGGGCGCGGATGTCATCGGGATATTCTGGAGATGGCCGATACCGTCAGCGAGCTGCGTCCGGTCAAACATGCGTTTGATGCGGGCATCAAAGCGCAAATTGGCGTTGATTACTAAAGAAAAAAGCCCGGTGCATTCACCGGGCTTTTACATTAACCGTTGTTATTACGGCTGCCGGAGCGGCGACTGCTGCTCACCTGGCTGTGGCGCTTCACCGCGCGACGGATCTGATTCGCCTTCATGCGACGACGATCTTTTTCCACCGCCACTTTTGAGGTGGTTTCCGGCGTCAGGCCGACCAGCTCGCGCAGATAGTTGGTTTGGGTCAGATCCAGTTCGGTATAACCACCGCGTGGCAGACCTTTCGGCAGCAGGATATCGCCGTAACGGACACGGATAAGACGGCTAACCTGTACGCCTACCGCTTCCCAGAGACGACGCACCTCGCGGTTGCGGCCTTCGGTCAGGGTCACGTTGTACCACTGGTTGATGCCTTCCCCACCGGTAAATTTGATGGTTTTGAACGCCGCTGGACCGTCTTCCAGCTGAACGCCACGCGACAGATCGCGCAGTTTATTCTCATCAACCTGGCCAAATACGCGCACCGCGTATTCACGTTCCACTTCACGGCTTGGGTGCATCAGACGGTTTGCCAGTTCACCATCGGTGGTAAACAGCAGCAGACCGCAGGTGTTCACGTCCAGACGACCAACGGCAATCCAGCGAGCACCGCGCAGTTTAGGCAGACGGTCAAACACCGTCGGACGACCTTCCGGGTCGTTGCGGGTGCACAGCTCGCCTTCCGGCTTGTAGTAAGCCAGCACGCGACAGATTTGTTCAGCGGACTCTTTCACGGAGATAAGATGACCGTCGATGCGGATCTTCAGCCCCGGTACGATTTCAACGCGGTCACCCAGCGTGGCGATTTTACCGTCCACACTCACGCGACCCGCTTCAATAATGGCTTCGATTTCACGGCGTGAGCCGTGGCCGGCACGCGCCAGCACTTTCTGTAACTTCTCGCTCATTGAGCTTCCTCAGGTGTCGCCTTCACAGGCGTCGAATCAGGTCAAAAGAGGGCTGAGCCCTGCTTTGATGGCCGCGTAGTATATCTGCTTATACCATTACAAGAAAGGCTTTACATCACCCACGCCTTCACGAATCACTTCCGGTGCATCTTCGGTTAAGTCGACCACGGTGGTCGGCTGCTGGCCGAGATAGCCGCCGTGAATAATCAGCTCGACCACCTTCTCCAGACGATCTTTGATCTCTTCCGGATCGGACTCGGTAAATTCACTTCCCGGCAGCATCAGCGAGGTAGAGAGCATCGGCTCGCCGAGGGTTTCCAGCAGCGCCTGCGCAATCGGGTTCGACGGCACGCGCATGCCGATAGTCTTACGCTTTTCCTGCAGCAGGCGGCGCGGCACCTCTTTCGTCCCTTTCAGGATGAAGGTGTAGTTGCCCGGCGTGTTGTTCTTAATCAGGCGAAACGCCACGTTATCGACATACGCATAGGTCGACAGTTCAGAGAGATCGCGGCACATCAGGGTAAAGTTATGGCCGTCCGGCAGCTGGCGAATACGACAAATGCGTTCCATCGCCCCTTTATCTTCAATTTTGCAGCCCAGCGCGTACCCTGAATCGGTCGGGTAGACAATCACGCCGCCTTTGCGGACGATCTCCACGGCCTGGTTGATCAGACGTGGCTGCGGGTTATCCGGATGGATATAGAAAAACTGACTCATACTTCCCTCTCTTCAATTTGCTGCGGCTGTTCCCAGAGCTGCCAGACCGGCTCAACGCCAGCGGGCAGCCAGAGCTTGCGCCCCAGTTCGATCCAGGCGCAGGGCTGATGGAAATCAGACCCCTGTGACCCAAGCAGGCCGAACTGGCGGGCATAGGTCGCGAGCTGCGCGCGCTCGTTGGGCGCCTGCTGACACTGGGCGACTTCCATCGCCTCGCCACCGCATTCGGCAAAGTGTGCCAGCAGTCTTTTCAGCCATTTAGCAGAAAGATTATACCGCCCCGGATGTGCCAGCACGGCCTTACCGCCAGAATGATGAATCACATCAATAGCTTGTTTTATTGTACACCACTGTGGCGGAACGTATCCGGTTTTCCCGCGCGCCAGATACTTTTTAAAAACATCCGCCATGGTCGTCGCTTTGCCTGCTTCTACCAGAAAACGGGCGAAATGACCGCGGGTGACTGCCCCGCCGTTCGCCAGCTTTTGCGCACCTTCCAGCGCGCCCGGAATATGCGCCTTTTCCAGACGCTCGCCGATCATCTCTGCGCGCTGGTTGCGGCGCGTTTTTTGTTCTTGCAAAAAGGCAATAAGTGCCGGATGGTCTATATCGATGTTCAGGCCAACGATATGAATCTCATGGTTTTCCCAGACGGTCGAAATCTCAACGCCGGACACCAGATTTAGCGCCAGCCCGCTGCGGGCGATCTCAGCGCGCGCCGCCGGAATGGCATCTGTCGTATCGTGATCGGTTATCGCCAGCGTACCGACGCGCATTTCAACGGCACGATGAACCAGGGCTTCGGGTGTCAGCAGGCCATCAGAGGCCTGAGTATGGCTGTGTAAATCATAAATAATGGCGTAGGTGGTATCGCTCAAAGCACTTCCCATAACAGGTTGGAGACATCCGAAAACCCCATGATACCGACTTCACGCGAAATTCTGAAATCAAGGGTTGACAACACGCCATCGAACTAGTTAACTAGTACGCAAGTTCACACGAGAAAGGTATCTGAAAATGACAGCACATTTCACTCTGCACGGTTGGTGGCGTACTTCCTGATCATCGGGCAGTGTCACGCGTCTGCGAAATGCAAACAGATACCCGCCCGCTACTCAGCGGGCTTTTTTTTGAACAGAATAAATGAGAACACCAACATGCAAACAGCCAAACCTCATCTCGAATTGCTGACCTGCGAGGCGGCCTATCGCCACAACCCCACCGCGCTGTTTCATCAGGTGTGCGGGGCACGTCCGGCAACGCTGCTACTGGAATCTGCAGACATCGACAGCAAAGACGATCTCAAGAGCCTGCTGCTGGTCGACAGCGCGCTGCGCATTACCGCTTTAGGTGACACTGTCACAATTAAGGCGCTGTCAGATAACGGCGCATCGCTGCTGCCGCTGCTGGATGCAGCCCTGCCTTCAGGCATTGAAAACGAACGTCATCCAGAAATGCGTATTCTGCATTTCCCGCCGGTGAGCCAACTGCTGGACGAAGACGCGCGCCTCTGCTCCCTGTCCGTTTTCGATGCCTTCCGCCTGCTGCAGAACCTGGTTACCGTGCCGGAAGACGAGCGTGAGGCGATGTTCTTTGGTGGGTTGTTTGCTTATGACCTGGTCGCCGGATTTGAAGATTTGCCGGAAACCGAGCAGGGTAATCGCTGCCCGGACTATTGTTTCTATCTGGCTGAAACCCTGCTGGTGATCGACCATCAGAAACAATACACCCGTATCCAGGCCAGCCTGTTCACGCCTTCGACAGCTGAGAAAAACCGTCTTGAGCACCGCATCGCGCAGCTCCAGCAGCAGATGACGGAAGCGCCCCCTGCACTTCCGGTGCAGCGCGTGGAAAAAATGACCTGCGATGTGAACCAGACCGACGATCAGTACGGCGCCGTGGTTCGTCAGATGCAAAAGGCGATTCGCGCCGGGGAAATTTTCCAGGTGGTACCGTCCCGTCGCTTCTCACTGCCCTGCCCGTCGCCGCTCGCAGCCTACGACGTGCTGAAAAAAAGCAACCCGAGCCCGTACATGTTCTTTATGCAGGACAACGACTTCACGCTGTTCGGCGCCTCGCCGGAAAGCTCGCTGAAGTACGACGCCACCAGCCGTCAGATTGAGATCTACCCGATTGCCGGGACCCGTCCGCGCGGACGTCGCGCCGATGGCTCTCTGGATCGCGATTTGGACAGCCGTATCGAACTGGAAATGCGTACCGATCATAAAGAGCTCTCCGAGCACCTGATGCTGGTCGATCTGGCGCGTAACGATCTGGCCCGTATTTGTACCCCGGGCAGCCGCTACGTGGCGGACCTGACTAAAGTCGACCGCTATTCGTTCGTGATGCACCTGGTCTCTCGCGTAGTGGGCGAGCTGCGCCACGACCTCGACGTGCTGCACGCCTATCGCGCCTGCATGAACATGGGCACCCTGAGCGGTGCGCCGAAAGTGCGCGCCATGCAGCTGATTGCCGCCGCCGAAGGGCGTCGTCGCGGCAGCTACGGCGGCGCGGTGGGTTACTTCACCGCCCATGGTGACCTCGATACCTGCATCGTGATCCGCTCCGCCTATGTCGAAGACGGTATTGCCACCGTCCAGGCGGGTGCCGGGATTGTTCTTGATTCTGTTCCGCAATCTGAAGCTGACGAAACGCGCAGCAAAGCCCGTGCGGTCCTTCGCGCCATTGCTACCGCACACCATGCACAGGAGATTTTCTGATGGCTGACATTCTGCTGCTCGATAATATCGACTCCTTTACCTATAACCTGGCAGATCAACTGCGTGCGAATGGCCACAACGTTGTTATCTACCGCAACCACGTCCCGGCGCAGACCCTGATTGACCGTCTGGCCACCATGCAAAACCCGGTGCTGATGCTCTCTCCGGGGCCAGGCGCACCGAGCGAGGCGGGCTGTATGCCGGAGCTGCTGACCCGTATGCGCGGCAAGCTGCCGATTATCGGCATCTGCCTCGGTCATCAGGCGATTGTTGAAGCCTATGGCGGCTACGTTGGCCAGGCAGGTGAAATCCTTCACGGTAAAGCGTCCAGCATCGAACATGACGGCCAGGCAATGTTTGCCGGGCTGCCGAACCCGCTCCCGGTCGCGCGCTACCACTCGCTGGTCGGCAGCAACATTCCCGCCGGGCTGACGATCAACGCCTCGTTTGAAGGGATGGTGATGGCGGTCCGTCACGACGCGGATCGCGTCTGCGGGATGCAGTTCCATCCGGAATCCATCCTGACCTCCCACGGTGCCCGCCTGCTGGAGCAGACCCTCGACTGGGCGTTACAGAAGCTGGAGCAGACCAACACCCTGCAGCCGATTCTGGAAAAACTGTATCAGGCGCAAACCCTGAGCCAGCAGGAGAGCCACCAGCTCTTCTCCGCCGTGGTTCGCGGTGAGCTGAAGCCGGAACAGCTGGCGGCCGCGCTGGTGAGCATGAAAGTCCGCGGCGAAAGTCCGCAGGAGATCGCCGGTGCCGCTACGGCCCTGCTGGAAAATGCCGCCCCGTTCCCGCGGCCGGACTATCAGTTTGCCGATATTGTTGGCACCGGGGGAGACGGCAGTAACAGCATCAATATCTCCACCGCCAGCGCCTTCGTGGCGGCGGCGTGTGGTTTAAAGGTCGCGAAACACGGTAACCGCAGCGTTTCCAGCCGGTCTGGTTCTTCCGATTTGCTCGCCGCATTCGGTATTAATCTCGATATGAACGCCGAGCGTTCCCGTGAAGCGCTGGATGACCTGGGCGTCTGCTTCCTGTTTGCGCCGAAGTATCACACCGGTTTCCGCCACGCGATGCCGGTTCGTCAGCAGCTTAAAACCCGCACGCTGTTTAACGTGCTCGGCCCGCTGATCAACCCGGCGCACCCGCCGCTGGCGCTGATCGGTGTCTACAGTCCGGAACTGGTACTGCCGATTGCCGAGACGCTGCGCGTGCTGGGTTACCAGCGTGCCGCCGTGGTGCACAGCGGTGGTATGGACGAAGTGTCACTGCATGCGCCAACGCTGGTAGCCGAACTGCGCGACGGTGAAATCCTGAGCTACCAACTGGAAGCCGCTGACTTTGGTTTAACCCCGTATCACCAGGAAGCGCTGGCCGGCGGTACGCCGGAAGAAAACCGTGACATTCTGACGCGCTTATTACAAGGTAAGGGAGAGGTCGCTCATGAGGCCGCCGTTGCTGCCAACGTCGCCATGCTGATGCGTTTGCACGGTGAGGAAGACCTGAAGGCCAACGTTCAAAAAGTTCTGGATGTACTGCGCTCCGGTGCAGCTTACGATCGCGTTACCGCACTTGCGGCAAGAGGGTAAAGAATGCAGACCGTTTTAGCGAAAATCGTTGCCGATAAGGCCATCTGGGTGGAAGCCCGCAAGCAACAGCAGCCGCTTGCCAGTTTCCAGAACGACGTCGTACCAAGCCAACGTCGTTTCTATGATGCCCTGCAGGGTGCGCGCACCGCGTTTATTCTTGAGTGCAAAAAAGCCTCCCCGTCAAAAGGCGTTATTCGTGACGATTTCGACCCGGCACGTATTGCCGGCATTTATAAGCATCATGCGTCAGCCATCTCCGTGCTGACGGATGAGAAATATTTCCAGGGCAGCTTCGATTTTCTGCCGATCGTCAGCGGCATCGCGCCGCAGCCGATCCTGTGCAAAGACTTTATTATCGATCCGTATCAGATCTGGCTGGCGCGCTTTTACCAGGCCGACGCCTGCCTGCTAATGCTCTCGGTACTTGACGACGAGCAGTACCGCCAGCTTTCCGCCGTGGCGCACAGCCTGAACATGGGCGTGCTGACCGAAGTGAGTAATGAAGAAGAGCTGGAACGCGCGATTGCGCTGGAAGCCAAAGTGGTTGGCATTAACAACCGCGATCTGCGTGACCTGTCCATTGACCTGAACCGCACGCGCCAGCTGGCGCCGCGTCTGGGCGCTGGCGTCACGGTCATCAGCGAATCCGGCATTAACAGCTACGCCCAGGTGCGCGAGCTGAGCCACTTCGCCAACGGTTTCCTGATTGGCTCCGCCATGATGGAACATGACGATCTCAATGCGGCAGTACGTCGCGTGCTGCTGGGTGAAAACAAAGTCTGCGGCTTAACCCGCGAACAGGACGCCCAGGCCGCGTATGAAGCCGGAGCGATTTATGGCGGGCTGATTTTTGTGGATTCCTCTCCTCGCTCGGTCAGCGAAGAGCAGGCGCGTAAGGTCATCGCCGCGGCTCCGCTCAGCTATGTTGGCGTGTTCCGCAACGCAGACATCGCAGAGGTGGTTGAAAAAGCCGACGCGTTATCCCTGAGCGCGGTGCAGCTCCACGGCGAAGAAGATCAGGCCTATATCGATGCCCTGCGCGCCACGCTGGCACCGCAGGTACAGATCTGGAAAGCGCAACGCGTTGACGATACGTTGCCCCCGCGTAACCTGAACCACGTGGATAAATACGTCCTCGATAACGGCCAGGGCGGAACCGGCCAGCGTTTTGACTGGTCTCTGCTGAACGGCGAAAAGCTGGACAACGTTCTGCTGGCGGGCGGATTAAGCCCGGACAACTGTGTAGAAGCCGCGAAAACCGGCTGCGCAGGCCTCGATTTCAATTCAGGCGTAGAGTCCCAGCCGGGTATTAAAGATGCCAGCAAACTGGCCTCGGTTTTTAAAACTCTGCGTGCATATTAAGGAAGAGAAGATGACGACATTACTTAACCCGTATTTTGGTGAGTTCGGCGGGATGTACGTCCCGCAAATCCTGATGCCCGCGCTGCGCCAGCTGGAAGAAGCGTTTGTGAGCGCGCAGAAGGATCCGGCGTTTCAGGCGGAATTTACCGACCTGCTGAAAAACTATGCAGGCCGCCCAACGGCCCTGACCAAATGCCGCAACCTGACGGAAGGCACCAAAACCACGCTGTATCTGAAGCGTGAAGACCTGCTGCACGGCGGCGCACATAAGACTAACCAGGTGCTGGGCCAGGCGCTGCTCGCGAAGCGTATGGGTAAAACCGAAATCATCGCCGAAACCGGCGCAGGCCAGCACGGCGTGGCCTCGGCGCTCGCCAGCGCCCTGCTCGGCCTGAAATGCCGCATCTATATGGGGGCGAAAGACGTTGAGCGTCAGTCTCCGAACGTTTTCCGTATGCGTCTGATGGGTGCGGAAGTGATCCCGGTGCACAGCGGCTCCGCGACGCTGAAGGATGCCTGTAACGAAGCGCTGCGCGACTGGTCTGGCAGCTACGAAACCGCGCACTATATGCTCGGTACCGCGGCGGGCCCGCACCCGTTCCCGACCATCGTGCGTGAATTCCAGCGCATGATCGGGGAAGAGACCAAAGCGCAGATCCTCGAAAAAGAGGGTCGCCTGCCGGATGCGGTCATCGCCTGCGTCGGCGGCGGATCTAACGCCATCGGTATGTTCGCAGACTTTATCGACGACACCAGCGTGGGTCTGATTGGCGTCGAGCCTGCGGGTCACGGCATTGAATCGGGTGAACACGGCGCGCCGCTGAAGCATGGCCGCGTGGGGATCTACTTCGGCATGAAATCCCCGATGATGCAGACCGATGAAGGCCAGATTGAAGAGTCTTACTCTATCTCTGCCGGCCTCGACTTCCCATCCGTCGGGCCGCAGCACGCCTATCTGAACAGTACCGGTCGCGCGGACTATGTCTCCATTACCGATGACGAAGCGCTGGAGGCGTTCAAAACGCTGTGCCGCAGCGAAGGGATCATCCCGGCGCTGGAGTCTTCACACGCTCTGGCCCATGCGCTGAAAATGATGAAAGACAATCCGGAAAAAGAACAGCTGCTGGTGGTGAACCTTTCCGGTCGCGGTGACAAAGATATCTTCACCGTTCACGATATTCTGAAAGCACGAGGGGAAATCTGATGGAACGCTACGATAACGTATTTGCAGAACTGAAATCCCGCCAGGAAGGCGCGTTCGTTCCCTTCGTCACCCTGGGCGACCCTGGCCCTGAACAGTCGCTGAAGATCATCGACACCCTGATTGAAGCCGGTGCCGATGCGCTGGAGCTGGGGATCCCGTTCTCTGACCCGCTGGCGGATGGCCCGACCATTCAAAATGCGACGCTGCGCGCGTTTGCCTCGGGCGTCACGCCGACCCAGTGCTTCGAGATGCTGGCGGCGATCCGTCAGAAGCACCCCACTATCCCGATTGGCCTGCTGATGTACGCCAACCTGGTATTCAACCGCGGTATCGATGAGTTTTACGCCGAGTGCGCGCGCGTGGGCGTCGACTCCGTTCTGGTGGCCGACGTGCCGGTTGAGGAGTCTGCGCCATTCCGCCAGGCTGCGATGCGTCACAATGTCGCCCCTATTTTTATCTGCCCGCCAAACGCGGACGATGAGCTGCTGCGCCAGATAGCCTCTTACGGGCGCGGTTACACCTACCTGCTCTCCCGCGCAGGCGTGACCGGTGCCGAGAATAAAGCCGCGCTGCCGCTGCATCACCTTGTGGAGAAGCTGGCCGAGTACCATGCCGCGCCTCCGCTGCAGGGTTTCGGGATTTCATCCCCGGATCAGGTCACCGCAGCGATTGAGGCGAAAGCGGCAGGTGCCATCTCCGGCTCTGCGATTGTGAAGATCATCGAAAAGAACGTGGACAAGCCCGAGCAGATGCTGGCCGAGCTGAAAGCGTTTGTGACTGCAATGAAAGCGGCGACGCGTAAAGCCTAACCCTTCGACCGTCTGGCATCCCAGCCAGACGGTCCTCTTTTTTTACACACTCTCTTCATTTCCAGCATTCATATCAGTTGCAATAAATAGCACACTAATACTTAATTCATCCCTTCACTAAACAAGTAGTCAACAATATCTCTTTGTCGATTTACATACTGCAAAGAATGTATAAAGTATGCGTATATCTGTTATTGCAAAAAAATATTTGGTCAAAATGTTAAGAAGTTTAATTTGTGGATGGGAAGAGTGTGACCTGAGTATTTACCGTCAGGCTTATTCTGTTTATGGCGGAAGTGTATGCACACACCCGGATGTGCTAACTTACCTGGCAAACAAACGAAAAAAAGACATTCGTTTTTTCTGTAGAAAAAAAGATGGTATTATTGTCTCATCAACTTACTCCATCAGTGGATCCCTGAATCTCTATTCAAAATCGCACCCGTTTGTTTTTGAGGATATAATATTACCCAGCGCCCCTCATTCAAAATTTTTCCTTCCCGTCAGGACAAAAAAACTTTCGCCATTACAGAAAAATGCGTTCATCAATTCATTCAGCAGTAAAATGCTGAATGATGAGATATGTCATATGAAATCTGTATTTTCTCCAAAAACGATTAAGAAAAGAAATGGCGAAAGGAATCGCTTCCTCAAGCTTGGAGGGGAAATACTGGATGTGAACACTCTTTCTGCTGAGGAAATTTGCGACAGTTACATAAACTTATTTAATGCTCGCTGGCGCGGTAAGATATCACCCTATCCAAGAGAGAACCTGCTGGATGCTATTGAAAATCTGAGGCATATGGTTTTTGGCTCCGCGCTCGCATTCAATAAAAAAATCATAGCAATTGATTTAATATTCAAAACTGAATGCCCCGAATGGATTTATTTCGATGACATCAATGGTGGATATGATCCCCAATATAATGACATTGGTGCGGGGAGCGTCTTGCTCTGGGAAAATTATAATCGCGCCCGAGAGCTGTGTGCGCGGGATGAGAAACAAATCATATTCTCATTGGGAAAAAACTTCGCCGGAATGGAGTATAAAAAACAGTGGTGTAATATCATTCCTCTGAGACGTGTATTTTGATGAAATTTTATGACGTACCTTAGCTGTACGTCTTATAAAAAATAAGACTACGGCCACTCGGATCTTTGCAAACTTCTTAGTCCATTATCTGCTGAGCACTTTTCATGGTGACATTTTTGTTTGCAATTTCTCTTGCGGCCTCTTTAAGGGCTATATTCATCGCCACCGTTGTTACTGGCTTTGCAACGCCTTTTACGCGATTTGATTTACTCTGAAAAACATAGATATCCAGGGGGTTAGCCAGCTTTCTTTTATTAAATAATTGCCGCAGTATCTTGCACAGTCTCACTGTCCGCGACTCAAATTTTGGTGTTGCCGCGAGATACAACAGATCATCGTTAATATCACTGTATTTTATGTTTACAACCCGGCAGCTTTCAGTACGTAAAAAAAATAACGTCAACCATAAATCACCCCACGTCTTTGAAATTCGGTACAACTTCTGATGAATGACCATGAATTCATCAGTGGTTATAGAATCAGTTTTCGCCATTGAAAACGCCTGCATCAAGCTTTAGCATGCCTTAACATAACATTAACTATTTAAATATTTATTCAACGCCTGTGCTGTCGCCTCCCGAAGCCAGGCGTGGCTGAATAAGCCGCTCGGTTTAATGATAAAAGTCATGAAAAAGGGATGTATTTTAGAGAAAGGCATCAGCGAGGTTTTAGAGTAAGGAAAAAAGTTATATATTCCAGTCCGTTAATTCCACATATTCCTTCTGAGTTCAGAGGCTTCTTCATGTCATGGCAATTCTTCAAACAGACTTACCTGGTTAAGTTCTGGTCACCTGTTCCGGCCGTTATCGCGGCAGGCATTCTCTCTACTTATTATTTTGGCATTACCGGTACCTTCTGGGCCGTAACCGGCGAATTCACCCGCTGGGGTGGCCAACTGCTGCAACTCGCTGGCGTACATGCCGAAGAGTGGGGCTACTTTAAACTCATTCATCTGGACGGTACGCCGCTCACCCGCATCGACGGGATGATGATCATCGGCATGTTCGGCGGCTGTTTCGCGGCGGCGCTGTGGGCAAACAACGTTAAGTTGCGTATGCCCAAAAGCCGTATCCGCATTCTGCAGGCGATTATCGGCGGCATAATTGCCGGATTCGGCGCGCGCCTGGCGATGGGGTGCAACCTTGCCGCCTTCTTTACCGGGATCCCTCAGTTTTCTCTTCACGCCTGGTTCTTTGCTGTCGCCACGGCCATTGGCTCTTACTTTGGTGCAAAATTCACTCTACTGCCGCTGTTTCGCATTCCAGTGAAAATGGTAAAAGTCAGCGCAGCGTCTCCATTAACCCAGAAGCCCTCTCAGGCACGCCACCGTTTCCGCCTCGGAATGCTGGTCTTTTTCGCCATGATCGCATGGGCGCTCTGCACCGCTCTGAATCAGCCCAAACTCGGTCTGGCGATGCTGTTCGGTGTGGGTTTTGGTCTGCTCATTGAACGCGCGCAGATCTGCTTCACCTCCGCGTTTCGCGATATGTGGATCACCGGGCGCACGATGATGGCGAAGGCGATTATCGCCGGGATGGCGGTCAGCGCCATCGGCATCTTCAGCTATGTTCAACTGGGCGTCGAACCAAAAATCATGTGGGCCGGTCCTAACGCGGTCATTGGCGGCCTGCTGTTCGGCTTCGGGATCGTGCTGGCTGGCGGGTGTGAAACCGGCTGGATGTATCGCGCCGTCGAAGGCCAGGTGCATTACTGGTGGGTGGGTCTGGGAAATGTGATTGGTTCTACGATCCTGGCGTATTACTGGGATGACTTGTCTCCCGTCCTGGCCACCAGCTGGGACAAGGTCAACCTGCTGAATACCTTCGGGCCTCTCGGCGGCCTGTTGGTCACCTACGCCCTGCTGCTGGTCGCTTTTTTACTGGTCGTCGCACAGGAGAAACGCTTCTTCCGCCGTGCCACTGTCAAACCTGAAACGCAGGAGAACGCCGCATGAAAGAGATCGTGCCTGATTACGGTCTGGATATGGTCGGTGAGCCCTGTCCTTATCCGGCGGTTGCTACGCTTGAAGCACTACCGCAGCTTAAGAAAGGTGAAATTCTGGAGGTGGTCAGCGACTGCCCGCAGTCCATCAACAACATACCGCTGGATGCGAAAAACCACGGTTATACGGTGCTGGATATCCAGCAGGATGGCCCCACCATTCGCTATCTGATTCAAAAATGATCGCTAAGGGCCTCGTAAGGGGCCTTTATCGTATTGAATTATAAGACATCTTGATCCACCGCAAAAACGCAGTTTTCGACTTAAGTAAAATCTCATTTCCCTTTTGAAGGAGGTTTTCGCGGTTTGATGTATTTACGAGCTTTACTGGTTTTCGCCTTATTGATTCCCTTCCATGCACTGTCCCTGAATTTCTCTTCTACCTTCCTGCGCCTTAATTGTCCGCAAAGAGGACTTGTCGAAGTTATTCTTCACGTTTATGACCACACCCAGGAACGATGGCACGGTCATTTTGAAACCGGCGCGGGGCACAAACGTGCGGGTGATACCGAAATTATCCCGTTTGCCAACGGCGATATTCTCTTCCATTCCCTGTCGAGCGACGCTTTCAGCTATTTATATGATGGGGAAACGATCCTGAGGCATTGCGTAAAGCTTGATGAGCGGCCGGTTTATCCGTCGTTTTGAAGTGAGCAAATCAAACTGGCCACCCTGTGGCCAGTTTGACGGCGGATCAGAAACGATAACCCGCAGAGAACATGAACACCCACGGATCCAGCCGAGTATTGATACTTTGCTGCTGACCGCCCGCCTTGAAGCGTACGTCCGTATCAATATCCATGTACCAGACCGAGGCGTTGATCAGCCAGTCGCGGTTAATCAGGTAATCCAGACCGACCTGTCCCGCCATGCCCCACGAATCTTTCAGGCTGAGATCCGTCAGACCCGCCTCTTTACCGGTATCGTTGAATTTCTCATCAAAGAAGGTGGTGTAGTTCACACCGGCGCCAATATAAGGGCGCACCTTGCTGCTTGAGTCACCAAAGTACCATTGCGCCATCAGCGTTGGCGGTAAATGGTGAACCGTGGCGATATCACCGGTCGGCCCGAGACCCACGCGATGACGGAACGGCGTTGCTGCCAGAAGCTCAACACCAACATTATCCGTCGCCATATAGGTGAACGTTAAACCTAACTGGGTGTTATTACTGACGCTAAAACCGCCCATACCCAGCACGTTATCCGATCCTTCAGTTGGGCGAACCGTAGCCGAACCGGCACGAATAAAGAATTCGCCTGCTTCATGCGCATACGCGCCGCCAGAGAGACTGCTTAATACAAGGGCTGCCACCGCTAATTTTTTCATATCCGCTCCATCGTTGTGGTTTTAATCGCGGGTGAGAATATACTCACAAAAGGGTAATAAGTGATCTGCCACAGATCACATTAAAACCAGTAACTTAACATTCATTGATCTGGATTAATTTTTTGTTACGCATCCAAAACCAATAAGTTGTTTCCATGTCAATTTTTGGCATTTCACGGTTACAAAATTTTCCCTTTTCCCCCTCTTGCTCTTCCTCTGGCGGCTGGATAATTTATCGCTTCACAAGTTGATTTGATGCGTTCTTCTTTTGCAGGTGTGCCATGAGTGATATTAACCCGTGCATGACGTGCGGAGCCTGTTGTGCGTATTTTCGAGTCTCTTTCTACTGGGCCGAAGCCAGCGATGGCGGCGGTGCCGTTCCGGTTCATCTTACTGAGCCGTTAACCCCCTTTCTGCGCTGCATGAGCGGCACAAACCAAAAGCAGGTCCGCTGCGTCGCGCTACAAGGCGAGCCTGGGGTCTCTACCCGGTGTTCTATCTATGAGGATCGCCCCAGCCCGTGCCGGGAATTTGCCATGTCGGGGGAAGATGGGCAGGTCAACGAAGCCTGTAACCGCGCCCGCGCCCGCGTTGGATTACCGCCGCTTTACAAAGATATGCTTTTCCATACAAGCCTTGATGCTGCCACAGCAGGTGCATCCGGTGTACAATTGCCGGCTAATTAACACCTGCAATACTCAAGGAGAGTGCATGTCTATCACGGCGAAGTCTGTCTACCGTGACACGGGAAACTTTTTCCGCAATCAGTTCATAACCTTTTTACTGATCGCGTTGCTATGTGCCTTTATCACGGTGGTGCTGGGCCATGCCTTCTCACCGAGTGAAGAACAGATTGCCAGCCTCAGCCAGGGCGACCACCTTGCGGGTAGCGTGGGGTTGTTTGAACTGGTGCAAAACATGACGCCTGAGCAGCAGCAAATTCTGCTGCGCGCTTCTGCCGCGTCCACGTTCTCAGGCCTGATTGGTAATGCAATTCTGGCGGGCGGCGTTTTGCTGATGATTCAGCTGGTATCGGCGGGTCACCGGGTCAGCGCCTTGCGGGCGATTGGTGCCAGCGCGCCGGTCTTACCTAAGCTGTTTATCCTGATCTTTTTAACCACCCTGCTGGTGCAGATGGGGATTATGCTGGTCGTGGTGCCGGGTGTGTTACTGGCTATCGTGCTCTCATTTGCGCCGGTGATGGTCGTGCAGGATAAAATGGGGATTTTTACCGCGATGCGCGGCAGCATCCGACTGGCATGGGCTAATATGCGTCTGGTGGCGCCCGCCGTGATCGTCTGGCTGCTCGCCAAAACGCTGCTGTTACTGTTTGCGCCGAATTTTGCGGTATTAACGCCCAATGTTGGCGCGGTAGTGGCGAATACGCTGAGCAATCTGATTTCAGCGGTACTGCTGGTCTATCTGTTCCGCCTGTATATGTTAATTCGTCAGTAATCCCGAGGCGGGGGGCATCGCTGTCTCCCGCCCCGCTCAGAAGATGGAATCACAGAATGAAGCAGTTTCTTGATTTTTTACCGCTCGCGGTTTTTTTCGCTGTCTATAAGTTGTACGACATTTTTGCTGCAACAAAAGCATTAATCGTTGTGACCGCCGTTGTGCTGATCTATAGCTGGATTCGCTATCGCAAAGTCGAAAAAATGGCGCTTATTACGTTCATCTTGGTGGCGGTGTTCGGTGGATTGACCATTGCCTTGCATGATGTTGAATTTATTAAGTGGAAGGTGACTGTTATTTATGCGTTGTTTGCAGCAGCATTACTGTTCAGTCAATGGTTCATGAAAAAGCCCCTTATCCAGAGCATGTTAGGTAAAGAACTAACGCTGCCGCAGGCAGTCTGGTCGCGTCTGAATACTGCCTGGGCAATCTTCTTTATTCTCTGTGGTCTCGCTAATATCTATATCGCCTTCTGGCTGCCGCAGGATATCTGGGTCAACTTTAAGGTCTTTGGTCTGACTGCGCTGACGCTTATCTTCACGCTGTTAAGCGGCGTATATATCTATCGCCACATGCCGCAGGACGACAAGCACTGATTAATGACTGACCAGAACGTCAACGACAGGCGTTCTGGTCTATTCTCTCCGCTTTGAAATCATAGTAGCATCCCGCCTGAAGTCTTCCGTTACGAGTTAAAACAATGACAACAACTAACGCCCCTCAGGGCGAACTGGTTTTACGCACACTGGCAATGCCCGCTGACACCAATGCCAACGGCGATATTTTTGGCGGCTGGCTGATGTCGCAGATGGATATGGGCGGCGCAATTCTGGCAAAAGAGATCGCCCACGGGCGCGTGGTGACGGTGCGGGTGGACGGCATGACCTTCCTGCGCCCGGTTGCGGTAGGGGATGTGGTTTGCTGCTACGCGCGCTGCGTGAAACGCGGCAATACCTCCATTTCCATCAACATCGAAGTCTGGGTGAAGAAAGTCTCTTCTGAGCCGATTGGGCAGCGTTATAAGGCCACTGAAGCGCTGTTTATTTATGTCGCAGTGGACAGCGAGGGTAAACCTCGTCAACTTCCACAAGCCTGATCGACAGGCAAAAAAAAAGCCTCCTTTCGGAGGCTTTTTTTATTCCATCTGCGCCCCGCCGTTCAGGCGGAAAACGATATTAACAATCAATCCGCTGCCCGGCTTGCCAGGCTCATAGCGCCATCTGCGCATGGCAGATTTCACTTCGCGCTCAAACATATTAGAAGGCTGAGCGGACAAGATTTCCACGTTATCCACGCGCCCATCCGCGGTCACGTCGAATTTCACCCGTACGCGACCTTCAATACGTAAGGCCTGAGCTCGCGCCGGGTACTGGGGCTGGTTGCGGCTTACGGCACGCGGGCCCGCTGGCGCGGTAACCGTTGGCTTTGAAGTCGTTGCCGTATTGTTCATCACCGGACGTGAAGGCGCTGCATTTTCTACCGGCTGGGTCGCGCGCGGTTCAACCGGACGTTCCTCGCGTTTCGGACGCTCTTCGACCTTCTTCACCGGTTTTGGCTTCGGCTTAGGTTTTGGCTTCGGTTCAGGCTTGTGGATCACCACCGGGGCTTCCTTCGGTGGCGCCGGAACAGGCTCGGGTTCTGGCTCCGGTTCAGCCACCGGCTGTGGCGGCGGAGGGGCAACCTGCGGCGGTTCGAGATCCGCTGGCGATACCATCGTCACCGAAATCGGCTGCGCGGGCGCTGGCATTTCAATAACCTGATGAACCGAGGTATACAGCAGACCCGCCACAACGGCACCGTGAATCACGACAGAAAGCAGCGTCGGCCAGGGAAAGCGGCGAGGTAAATCAAGGGTCATCGAAGTCATAATCATCAACGTTAAAAAACCGAACACTGATTTTAAATGCAAATAGCAATCATATTCAATAAGACACTTTGTTCTGACGCAACTTTAGCGCATGAGAGGCCAAAAAAGGCGCATTCAGATCAGGGTATTAACATTGTTTTTATTTTACATTGCAGTCGTTTGCCCTTTCA
The DNA here is from genome assembly GCF_055816715.1 of Enterobacter sp. PL_is514. NCBI lineage: Bacteria > Pseudomonadati > Pseudomonadota > Gammaproteobacteria > Enterobacterales > Enterobacteriaceae > Enterobacter > Enterobacter sp. PL_is514. The sequence continues at coordinate 185,110 of NZ_JBVPGN010000035.1, forward strand.
CATAACGTAACTGACACTTTTACCGGTTAAGGAGCTTCGCCGTGTTTTACGTGATTTACTCTGAAGATGTTGCTGATTCGCTCGAAAAACGCCAGGCTGTGCGCCCTGCGCATCTGGCACGTTTGCAGTTGCTTCAGGATGAAGGTCGATTACTGACCGCCGGCCCTATGCCTGCAGTAGACAGCAACGATCCGGGCGCCGCCGGTTTTGCCGGCTCTACGGTTATTGCTGAGTTTGAATCTCAGGAAGCCGCTCAGGCCTGGGCTGACGCAGATCCGTATGTTGCGGCAGGTGTATATGCGAAAGTGACGGTTCGACCGTATAAGAAAGTGTTCTGATACCAAAGCGGCTCCGCAAGGAGCCTTTTTTATAGCGCCGGTTGTGCGTCTTTATACCGGGTAAACTGCTGCTCTGTAATCAGGCTTCCCCACTGGTCGCCTTCCCACTCTTTTACCAGCGTAAACCCAAACGACTCGTACAGACGCCGGGCGGCGGTAAGCTTATTGAATGTCCAGAGGTGCACGGCTGAAAAACCGGCGCTATCGCAGAACCGCATCGCTTCATTCAGCAGTTTTTTCCCCACGCCGTGTCCCCGACAGCCATCGTCAAGAATAAACCAGCGAAGATGGGCTTCACCCGGCGCCAGATCCTCGCCATCGATCGCCACTGACCCCACTATCCTGCCGTTCATCATTGCCAGCCAGATCTGGTTGCACGGCTTATCCAACCGTTCACTAAATTCTGCGAGTCCCGTCGCCACTTTGGCCTCAAAAAAGCGGCCAAAATGATGTTCACGAGCGTAATAACTCCCGTGCATTTCCGCTATACGGCCAATCATGCCGGGGATATACCCCTGCACTATCGTAAGCTCATCAGGGTGCGTCTCGTTGCCCGACTCACGGCATGCCTGCAGCGCATTGGCATAAAGGGTGAGCCCCTCCGAAATGGTCTGCTGCTGGGCAGGAGCAAGACATTTTATTGCTGAGACCACGCGCTCATTGCTGAAGGCATTAATTTTGCTGACCGTCTCGTGACCTTTCGCGGTCAGCCTGAGGCTCTTTGCTCTCGCATCCTCAGCAGAAATAACTTCCTCGAGTTCGCCCGCGGCAATCAGGCGAGCAAGCATCCGGCTGACGCTGGACTTTTCCAGGCCCAGCAGTTGCACCAGCTGACTCGCCGTCATCTGTTTGCGTAAGGCGATTTCGACCAGGGTATGGACGGCCGAAGGTGAGTAGCTCGTTGAAGCCAGGGTAGAACCCATAAAACCTAACTCTCGCACCATGAGGCGCGAGGAACGTCGAATAACGCTGACTACCGGGGTTTCGCTGTGCATGTTCTGTCCTCACCATTTAGTTGTACTATACAACTAAATGGTGAGGCGTTGTCAAACAGAATGAAAAAAGCTCCCGCAGGAGCTTTTTTAAGAACTTCAACATACTGAAAAAAAAGGATTTATTTCAGTTTTCGTCCACATATCGACCACATCAAATCTAAAGCCCCGTATAAGCGGGGCTTCTGTTGTGAACTGCCAGTTATGTTAAAGAGCATTTATAATGTGCAACAGGAATGCTCTTTATCGTAATTGATGAGCGATAAGCGGTTCTCAAAGCGGGTTGATTAATAGTATCAATACTCGATAGTCTTGCTGATATTATCTTCTAACCATCCTTTCACTTCTTTTTGAATATGTTCGGCTGCTGTGTTAGCTGCATCCTTTGTATTAATATTGACTTTAATGTTTCTCCACCTATTGCATTCCGGATTGAAATACTCTCCCCAACTCCGTCTTTTCAGAAACTCGTAAGAGAAATTTATTGTAACATCCCTGTTGGAGTAGAATGGGACCACATATATACAGATCGGCTCAATTATTTCAAACAATGGTTCAAAAGATATTTGCAAAATCCTATTCCCCAAAAAGTGATTGTACTGAAAACCGTCAACATAACTTTTTTCTTTTGTTACTTTTTCTAATTTGTATTCAATTTCATCTTCAAGCCCACCGAATATCCCCATTCGCTCTATAATAGACGAATAACCTGATTTTGGTTTTTTAGGTAACGCTTTATATTCTTCTGACTGATATTCTTCTATAGCGAAAGTTGCACTTGCGAAATATTTTTTTTCTTTGTTTTTTTCAAGCCATTCCCCCAATTTTATTTTATTTGGGATGTTGTAAGTTGAAACCGAAGCATCAACAGTAATTGTATATAATTTTTTAATATCATCATTCCACGATGATAGTCGTGAGTTAAAATCACTGATAAAAGAAGATAACGTATCTTCATCAAAACAAACTTCTTTTGATTTTTTTGATACCAAATCATAAACATTAAGGATGGGTTGGGTGTTTGCTTCTAATGGTAGTAAATCCTCTCCAGTTTCATTACCTTTTATATCATCATCGGAAGTGATGCCGAAAGCTTTATAAATTAGTTGATGTGTATCATTTGTAATCAATCCAAATTTTTCTAAATTACTAGATTGAGTGACAAAAATAGGTGAGGAACTGCCAGAATTAGAAAAATCATCAGCAACCGCATCCATTATTTCTCTATAGCGCACGTCTCCATCTCTTTCAAGCAATGAAGTTAGAATACTTTCTGTAAAGCGACTAATTTCTGTTCCAGCATAGGAAACTTCATCATCTCGAGAAGAAAACCAGAAATAGATATCGTTTAAACCATATTTTTTTGCTGACTTTCTTAAATTCTGCTCTGCGCTTGACTCACTTTTTATATACTGAGTCCCACTGAAACAAGCATCAACAATTTTTACACATAGTTTCGGAGAAATGGATTTCATCCACTCATCAAGTTCGGAATTTCGTAACCCTGTTGTTTCTCTTTTTTTATTATCAAAATCGGAAGGTAAATAGAAAAAATCCTCTTCAAATCTTTCGCCATGACCACTAAAATAAAATAAAAACTCTGCAACATCCTTATCCTTATATTTCTCAATGAAATCTGCGATACTTCTTTTTATCGAAGTACCGGATTCATCATTATTTAAATAGAGTATTTCGTCAAATGCCTTAACGTTTTCTAAAACATCCTTGAAGATTTTAGCGTCATTTTTGCAGGCTTTAAGATCGTCGTAAAGATCAATTTTATATTTTTCAACACCAATAACAATACCGAGATTCATCAGTTTTCCTTATTGACTATCATCTTAAACTTTAGCAACCGTTAAACTTAACCTAAACCAGAACGGTTTTCGTAAGAACATCATGCAGTTTTCTGAAGCCAACTTCAAAAATACTTTTTCATTTATTCAGATTTTTGTTGCGCTCCTCAAAAAAGCAGCATAGTGCGGTCTTAGTAATCTCCGTTCTTTGCACTTTACGGACGAGCGTTTTTAATAGTAAAAATGTAAAAGATTCAAAAACCCCCGCAATCGCGGGGGTAGCTTTTGTTCACTGCCAGTGGATTTGTTGCTGTCCTGATGATGTCGGGTGCGGTGCCGCAGGTACTACAACGCCCGGCGATACGATAAAGCGCTCGACCGTTTCGGTGGTCACAAACGTCGCGCTGCAGTTGATGTTTGTGCACTGGTGATACCGCTCTTTGGTCGTGTCAGTAAAATAGCGACTTGTGCGGGCGTGAGCGGCGAAATGGCATTTTGGACAGTGAAACATGTCGAGCACCTCATTTAATTTCCGATGCGTTAATTTTACTCACTTTATCCTTACATAACAAATAGTTAATTATAAATCATTGCGTTAATTCTTCGCTTTCATACTCCACATCCGAAACCTTAACCTCAAGCTCTAAGCCCGTCGTGTAGCCGTTCCCGTTGAGGTTATGCACCACCCGACTAATTATCCACGCCTGATCGTCTATGACGCGCTTAAACCCTCTCACCGCGATTGGCGTTTCAGGAAATAAATCTGCCCGGCCTATCGCCAGCGAGATTGAAAACTCCGCGACACCTCGCTGCAGCTTGTCCCACTTCGCCTGAGCGGCGCGCATGGCCTGCGCCTTTGTCGCGTAGATGGTTGTAAGCTCCAGCACGTTGTCAGCCTCACCGGCCATATACTCACCCTCGCGCGCTTCCTGCTCTTTTTTGGCTTTGGCCTTTACCGGGGCTTTGGTCGCTTTCGGGTGCTGCAGCGCGCGGAGGTGCTTCTCTTTGGGCTTACGCCTGAGCTTCACCTTTTGCTTTTGCGGCTTCGGGTCTTTGGTGTGCAGCCATTTTGCCGACACGCCGGTGTACGCCTCCCGGTCAGCAATGGCAAACTGATGGCTATCGCCGTCGCCGCGCTCAAGCGTCATTTGCGGAATGGGCTTCCCGCTGGCCGTCTTACCGGTCCCCGCTTTCAGGAATAACAGTTTCCCCGCTTTTACCGAAACCGACGCCCCGTTCCGGTCAGCCAGGCGGGACAGAAACACTGCGTCGGATTCCTGCGACTGGTCAATGTGAGGCACTGCGACGACTTTCAGCGTGTCGGCCACGCTGGCCGTCAGTTTATTGCGTGCCGCAATCGTCTCAACAATTTGCCCGAGCGTGGTGTCATGCCATGACTGTTCCCGGCGCGAGTTCAGCGTCCCACGAAAATCGGCGCTGCGTCCCCTGATGGTCAGCATATCAGGCGCACCCCTGTGCTCGATTTCGTCGACCGTGAACGTCCCTTTTTTTATCAGCGCTGAATCCTGCCAGCCTAACCACAGCGTCAAGGTTGCTCCGCGCGGTGGCATTGCTATCTGGCCGTCGGTGTCATCGAGCTCGATATCGAGCTGGTCGGCCTCGAATCCGCGATTATCGGTCATGGTCAGGCTGATAAGGCGGTCACTAAAATCCTGCGTGATATCGTCGTTATCCAGCTTGAGCATAAACGCCGGGGCAATCTTCGCCCCGGCCTGAATATCCATTCCCGTAATCATCCTGCCAGCCCTCCCAGCCAGTCACCGGTAGACGTGACCAGATTGCCGGCCTGCGTTTTCAGGTCGCCATAAATGGCCGCCAGCGATTTATCGACCCGCTTAAGGGACAGGCTAAACTCGATTTTTCTCGCCGCTCCGTCGCTGAATAGCTCGGTGTGCGTGTGCGTCACTTTGTCGATGACATACATGCCGTGGATCATGCCCGTTCCGTCAATCAGCGGCCACGCGCGCCCCTCGTCTGCCATCAGCTCGATGGCGGTCAGTGACAGGCGTCCGCCGGTAATTTCGGGATAGAGCACACCCGACAGCGTGCGCGTGGTTTCCCCTTCCCCGAGATACTGGTAAGCCGGTGGCTTTCCGATACGGTCGTTTGACGCCCAGCGGTAATCCTTCGAATACTGCATAGACTGATAGGGCAGCGTGCGGCGCTCAAACACAAACAAACCTAAAACCATCAACATGCTTTATCCCCCTCAGTCATGACGCATACTTGAGCGCTGACGCGCACGGTTTTCACGGTCGAGTTTATCGACAGCCTCACGCAGCTGACGGTCGAGGTCGCTGCCCGGCGCGATGCCACCATTCAGGTTGATGTTATATTCTGGCTTACTCTGGTCGACGTAAGTCTTACCAGTGGGCACCGTAACTGGCTGATACTGATAACCGCCATATGTTGAGGTTGCCGGAATATAAGATTTATTTTGCGAGCCGGTGGCAACATTGGCTTTTGTGGCCTTCTGGTCGAGGTCGGTCGATTCTTTATTGATAACCCCGAGCTTTTCCAGCAGCCAGATAACGCCGGTACGTAATGTGTTAAAGCTTTTGAGCGGTAACATCAGCGCATCGGCCAGCGCCTTACCGAACATCACACCCGCATTTTTGCAGCTGTCGAGCGTCTCCTGCGTCGACTTAACCGGTGCGATCAGGTCTTTAAACCACTGCCAGACTCCACGCAATTTCTCCATGAAAGAATCAAACACCGGCGCGAGCGGTGCGAAAATTTCCGCCACCGGCGCAAAGGCCGCTTTAAGCCCCTCAACCACGCCGGAAAAGAATGCGCTTATTGGCTCCCAGTATTTACGAATCAGGAGCGCACCGGCCACCACGGCAGCGACCACCGCCACCACCGGCAGACTGATTGCGCTAACTGCAGCGACAATGGCACTTCCGGCAGTGGTGAAAACGACACTCAGCAGACCGGCTGCAGCAATAATCCCGTTTATCCCGGCAATGACCGGCCATGCAATCAGCCCAATCCCGCCAAGCACGCCGACCAGCGCCAGCCCACCGGCGACAAGGTTAAACAGGGTTTGCGTCAGTTCAGGGTTTGCTTTCGCCCATGCGGCAACCTTGCCGAGCCAGTCTGTCGCGGAAACCGTCAGGCGACGCAGTGCTGAGTCTTCTTTTTCGAAAACCTCAATCTGCAGGTCTTCCCATGCTGACTGCAGGTTTTTCAGATCGCCGTCGAGGTTATCCGTTTGTATTGTCGCAATGCGCTCTGTCGTGCCTTTTGAGTCGCGGATTTGCTGGCGCTTGTTATCGAGCGAGCCATCACCGGCAGCGGCGACAAGTTTAATCGCGCCCTTCATGGCTTCTTCACCGAAAATCACTTTCAGATATTCGCCCTGCTCCGCCGTACCGAGCTTGTTTTTAGCAAAGGACTTATGAATATCTTTGAGGATTTTCTCGACCGGCAGCATGTTCCCTTTGCCGTCGCGGGTTTTCACGCCTAATTCTGAAATAGCCTCAACGGCCTTACCCATTGGCGCTTGCAGGCGGTTGAAAATGGCGCTAGCCCCCGTACCGGCCATCGAGCCTTTAATCCCGTTATCCGCCAGAATGCCGAGCATGGCGGTCGTGTCTTCAATGCTCCCCCCTGCAGCCTCTGCGATGGGTGCGACATACTTCATCGCCTCGCCCAGCTCGACGAGACCGGTATTTGATGACGTGAAACCTTTCGTCATCACATCCGCGACGCGCTCAATCTCAGTGGTAGGCAGGTTAAATGCCGACTGCATGTTAGTGATAATGTCGGCGGCTTCTGCGATATCCACGTCGGCCGCAAGGCTCAGGTTTACGGTCGAGCCGGTCGCGGCCAGCACGTCATCGGCGTTATAGCCCGAGCGCGCGAGCGTGGTCTGAGTACGCGCCACATCACCCGGTGAAAAGGCCGTAGTCGCGCCGATATCGCGCGCCTGTTGACGAATGGCCGCGAGCTTGTCGTCGCCCTTATCGAGCCCAAGGATCGCCTGCGTGCCTGACATTTGTTTGTCAAAACCGATGCCCGGTGCAATAAAGCGTGACGCACCATAAAGCCCGGCGGTAGCCACTCCGACACCCACCATCCCGGCATTACGCGCACCGGCGGCGAGCTGTTGCCCGGATCCATAGCGGCTTTTTACCGCGCTGAGTCTGGCCTGTTGCTGGCTGACGCGCGCCAGCGCATCACGTTGCCGGTTTAGTTGCGCACTCGTTTCACTGATGCTGGTTTTCAAGCGGCGCTCATCCGCGGACAGCGTTCTGGTGTTTATGCCAGCCTGCGCGAGCTCCGTGCGCTGGCGCTGCACCGACTGCCTGAGGCTGTTGTATTTGAGCTGCAGGTCAGCAGCGGATTTCTTCGCCGCTTCCATCGCCCGCGTCTGCGCGGTTGTAGGGTTCTGCGTGTTTTTAAACTGCACGGCCAGCGCGGCGGCTTCCTGTTTGGCCTTGTTAAGCGACTGGCCTGTCACGGCAAGCTGTGCGCTCGCTTTCCTGAATCCGTCAATCCGGGACGCCTGCGCATTCAGATCGCGCAGGCTGTTTTGAGAAGTGCGGATATCGCCAGCAAGTGTCTTGCTGGCAGTCTGGATAGCTTTAAGCGGTCTGCTTGCCCGGTCAACTGCGTTCAGCAGTACCTCAAGTCTGACGTTATTGCTCATGGTGGTGTCCGCTTCGCTGCAGCGCCTTTTCGCGCCATGTGATGAGTTCGGTCACGCTCAGGGAATTCAGCTCTGATGGCGGCCAGTGAAATATCACCGCGATATCCGCCATCAGGTCATCGACCGAAAGGTTATCCGGGAAAGTCAGCGAGCCGAAGATGGTGACAAAAAACCGACCACCTTACCGGCGAACAAAATCAGGTCTGATGCTTCCAGACGCATGACCTCGGGCTCGGTCAGCGCCGGGTACGTCATTCGCGGCAGCACCTTAATCAGCGCATCGACGTCAGAGTTTGCCAGCGCGGCCAGACTGACACCGCGCAGAGTCCCGGCGTTGGGTTTGGTCACGGTCACCTGTTCGATTTTTTGCTCACCACGCATGATTGGATTATCGAGGATCACAATGTTCGGGTTTTCGGTTTCGGTGGTGGCGGTTTCGTTGATGTTTTCCATGATGTTACTCTCTCTGAAATTCAGTAAGTGACCGGCCAGCCTGGCTGACCGGTTAACGGGTTACAGGCCGATTGCCTTACGGTGCTCCGCCAGACGGTCGACGCCGTCGACTTTCATCACCATGTTGATGACGTCAATCTCGATGACCTCTTTGCCGTCAATCGTGAGCTGGTAGTACGAGCACTCGGTCGCGATTTTGGTCGTGCCGCTTTCCCCCTGTTTGTTCTCGCCGCCGTCGTACTCCTTGTGACGGCCACGCATGACCACCTCAACAGCAGAAATGGCGCCGGTGTCATCGCGCTGGAATGAGCCGGTGAAGCGCAGCGGCACGCTGTCTGCGCCCGGTGACGCGTACTGCGCCCACAGCTCAACGTCAGGCAGACCGCCCAGCGTCCACTCAAGCGACAGCGCGTCGTCGTCGAGGCCGAGGTCAATCGACACCGCGCCCGGCATCCCGCCGCCGCGATATTTCTCAAGCTTCCGGGTCAGCTTTGGCAGGGTGACGGATTCAACAACGCCCATGTAGCTGAGTCCGTCGTTAAACATGTTCAGGTATTTAAGTTTGCGCGGTAACGCCATGTTCTGAGCTCCTTAGCTGTTGACCGAGTCTGACAGGTCGGCCAGATAGGTATCGGTGATGCGCTGGCGCAGGGTCAGGTTTTCCAGCGGCGGGACGGGGGTGTAGTCGTAATCGATATACAGCTTCCCGGCTTTGAGGGTTTCCACGCTGTTTGACTCCGGGTCGTACCAGCAGGAGCCGTCAACGATATAACCGTTATTTTTCAACTCGCGGAATTTGGCATTGATACCGGCGACGATGTCGCGGATGAGCGTTGCGGAAACGGGCTTATCCATCGCCCACGCGTGCGCCTCCGCCATCGTGTCGGCCAGCACCTGCGCCGTGCGGGTGTAGTTTTCAAATACGAATAACGGATCGTCCGAGCAGGTACGGTTGCCCCAGAATTTAAAGCCGTCGTTGCGGATGAGCGTTGTCACCCCGGCCTGATTCAGCAGGTTGGCGTCGGTGGCCTGCTCCTGCAAATCCCATGAGACCGAGGTACTGACGCCGGTGACGCCATTCACGCCGACGTTGGACAGCGTTTTGTGCCAGCCGGTCTCCTGGTCAATTTTGGCGCGCAGGCCGAGCGCGCGGGCGGTCGCCCATGCAATATCGGTTTCGTTTGCCGTGGTGTCCCATGCCAAAAAATCAGGGTGAATGACCATGAGCTCGCGCTGGCTGAAGTTTTCACGGTATTTAATGGCATCGGAAATGGTCTTGCAGCCCCACGCGCTCACATAGCCGAACGCGCGCAGGCTCTGGCAGGTTGACGCAAGTGCGGTCGCCACTTCCTGCGTATCCAGCCCCGGCACGCCGAGAATGCGCGGCTTAACGCCGGTGACGGTTTTCGCCGTTAACAGCGCTTTCAGCCCGGTGTATTTGCCGTTCTCATCGGTCGTGCCGATGATGTTGGAAATGGTTTCTTTCTGCGCCGCTTCCGGGTCGTCCGGGTCGTCGATACCTTCGGGAACGCGCACCACCACAATGACCGGTTTGCACTGGTCGGCGATGGCCTGCAGGGATTTTGCCAGCGTGCCTTTTTTACCGGCTTTACCGATAGCCGTTTGCACGCTGGTAATCAGCACCGGCTCGTTAAGGGGGAATGTCTTTGCGTCTGCATCGCTGGCCGTGCAGACCATGCCGATGATGGCCGTTGAGACGGTGGAAATGGTGCGCGTGCCATCGTTAATCTCGATGACCTCGACGCCGTGATGATAGTCGCCCATCTGTTTAACTCCGTGGTTAAGGGGTGCGACTATTTTCTGTTGTGTATTCTGCAGGCGCGATGAAATGGCGTTGGCGGAGGGATAAAACAACAAACAAAAGCCCTCCGGGTGGAGGGCTCAAGTCACGCGGCTAATTCAGGCCAGTGAATATCCGGGGCGGGGTCGGTCTCGGTCGCCTCAAGCGCTTCGATATAATCAAGCACGTCATTCAGCCTGGTAACTTCTTTTTCGGTTAAACTGCGCCCGTTCATTTGCTTGAGCTGGATAACGGAAATCGACTGAAGCGCAGACTCAATCAACTCCCGGCGCTTTTCCTCCGCCTCTGCGATAAGTTCGTCACGGGATGGAGCCGGACGCTCCTGTAGAACCGGATAACACTGCTTGTTCGGAACAATCATTTTCCCCTGTGAAAGTCCTTCCATCAGGTTGCGGTAATCCTCATCCGACACACGCACGAAAAATCCCGGCCACGTTCCCGCCTTGCGATATACGGCTTCCAGTTCATCGCAATAAAAACCGCCAGTGCTGGCGCGATATACATATCCCATTTTTAATATCCCTCCGCCACATACATCAGTGTGACCGTACCACCGCCAGAGATACGCAAATTAAACCCGGTTCTGTCAACGTTATAGGGCTGCATTGCAGCGCCGTTTCCTGGCTCTTCATTACGAGTAGGAACCACTGACGCACAAACATTCGGGAATGCGGTTGGGAAGTAAACCCGCCCCCCGTTTGGTATCCCTCCGACCTGAGCAGCCATCGTCATTTTTCCTGTACTTCCGCAGCGCCACCATAAGGCAGCACCATTAAATCCGGCTGTATTAGGCGCGGCGTACTGGTCACGCGGCGGGGGGTTGTTAGGTGAATAAACGCGTACATTGCCGCCTGACTCAAACACGCCAGAACCTGCGACAACATTCCCGCCCACACTAACCTGTCCGGCGGCATACAGGCTGCCACCGTTAGAACGAATATCCCCCGCAGCCCCAATAATCCCCCCGCTATACACCTGACCCGGAGCATTAAAAACACCGTTAGCATCAAACTGATATACAGCGCCGGAACCATTGTCACCGATGATATGGACGACGGCAGAGCCGAAATCATTATTTCCTGTGCGCAGAATTCCAAAGCTTACAGCAGATCCAAAACCATATTCCTGAGTGCTGGAAATACCTTTAATAATTGGAAGATACTGAGATACACCCTTGGGCGTTGAGCGACCGAACGGGATGGTAAACGGTGCCACCGGATTGCTGTATTGATGTGCAAAAGCGCCAACACCCGGCCAGTCCGCTGGATTTGTTTTGTAGTAACTTGCGCCGTCTAAATAATCGACGTTGCCGCCATATTGGGTTAAAACATTAGTCCAGCCTCCCCAGTAGCCGTTATCAGCATTTAAGGTGCGGAATTTAAGCCGCTTCCCGCCATCAGCATAGGACGCGGCATACTGCACACGATAGCCATCACCGCCCAAACCACCCACGTCAAGAATGGTGGCTTCATAGCCCGGTGAAAACGCCGCACTGGCATAGCAAAAACTCACGGAGTTAGCTGGCAGACCGCTTGCGTCTTTAATCTCTCTATCTGCTCCTGCTGCGACAGTCCGAAGCGCAAGCGCACCGCCATTTACCAGCACGCGCCCCGGCGTAATGTCGTCACGGCTTTCCTGAACATTTTTACCCGCGGCGGTACCAAGGCTGTTTTTGAGCTTTGTAACGTCATCATTGACCGTCTTCACGGCCTTTGGCGTGGCCGCGAGCGACTCAGACGCGCTGTCGGTTGCGCTACTGAGCTGGACGATACCCTTTTGCGCCGTGGTCGCGTCCTGAGCCGTATATTTCCCGTTAGCAAGGTCATACGCCGCTTTGACCGCTTTCGGCGTCGCTGCGACGCTCTCAGACGTGCTGTCGGTCGCGCTGCTCAGCTGGACGATACCCTTTTGCGCCGTGGTCGCGTCCTGAGCCGTGTATTTACCGTTAGCAAGGTCATACGCCGCCTTGACCGCTTTCGGCGTCGCTGCGACGCTCTCAGACGCGCTGTCTGTCGCACTGCTTAGCTGCGTGAAACCCTTTGCGGTGAGCGTGGCGTCAGGATGACGGCGGGACTGCTCATGCTCCGCGAGCTTATCATCGACATAGTCCTGCGTTGCCATCACCGTTGAGGTGTCAATCGTCAGCTCGACTGACTCGATGTCGCTTACCATGATGACCATACGCACGGTCTGCGCACGTCCTGACCCCTCAGCCAGCTCCGGCTTATAGCTTTCCGCCATGTTGCCGACAGCAATCAGCGTGCCTGTGTCGTCATAGAGCCCCATTTCGCGCATCCAGAAACCGCCGGTTTCAGGGGGAATGACGAGCTCCGCGATCACATAATTTTGATTCTTGTTGTCCAGGCTAATTTTGTTCAGTGCATAGCGCCAGACTTCATTGACGAGCTTTGTCTGGCTGGCATCAGGCACCGGCAATGTGCCGCCACCGTCACCGATGGCCATTGCCGTAAAATTCACTTTTTTCCCGTTCGGGACGGTCGCTGCAGCAAGCTTAATCGCACCGGCTTTGGTGATGACCGTTTTATATTTTACTGTCATTATGTTCTCACTTATCCGGGTAAACCGTGATGATGTCGCCGTCATACGTCAGCGCGCCGGTGTAGAGATAGCCCGGCACATCCTGAATAATGTTGAGGCCGATAAGATGGCGGCTGGCTGGCTTTGCATCCGCAATGAGCCGCTCCATTTCGTAGTACATTTCCTCGGTGATGCCGGTCTCTAACACACCGATATCGAGGCGAAACGTGCCGGGTGGGTCGTTCGTTTCCCACCACTCGGACACGTTAATCAGATAGCCGAGCGGCTCCACCACGCGACGCACTGCCCCAATCGTTCCTTTGTGCGCATGGATAAACCACGCCGCGCGGATCACATCCCGCTTTGTGGCCTCCGGCCAGTTCTCATCCCAGCGGTCAACGGAAAACGCCCATGCCAGCCACGGCAGCAGGTTTGCCGGGCAGTCGTCAGGACTCCAGAGGCGACGCAGCGGGACGGGGGTATTTTCAATCTCTGCGCAGGCGCGCGCCGCCGCCACCTCAAGCGGTGACGAGCCCACCGGCAGCAGGCGGGTATTACTCATCGTTACCCCCTATGGTGACGCTGTAGTCGCTGCACCATGACGCCTGCGTGTCATCGAGCACAATGTCGGCCACCGGTTCGGCCAGCTCGACGCGCTGCACGCCCTCGACGTGGAGCGCGGCATAAATGGCCGATTTGCGGATATCGCGCCCGAGCCGGTGCTGCGCGGTGATATACGCCTGCAGCTTAGTTTTTGCAGCGCTGAGCACCGGCTCGCTTTCGGGGCCTGGGTAAAGGTAAAGCGATGCGGTGATTTTATAGTCCACTATGTTCGCCGACTGGACGGTCACACGGTCAGCGACCGGCCTGACGTCCTCATCGTTGAGCGCGGTGCGCACGACAGCGAGCAGCTCGTCAGACGCCACGCCGTTATTTTCGCGTGACAGCACCGTAACCGTGACGCACGCAGGCTCCGGGCTGATGACCGAAATATCGGCGACCCGCCCGTCAGCGCTGCGACCATGAAACTGATAGGAGCCGGTAGAGCCTGCGGTACTCAGCCCCTCGAATGCCTGCTGAATGCGCAGACGGTAGTCGGTGTCCGACTCCATCACGGCAGGCGTCGGCGGTAACGTCGTATCGTCTGCAGGGGTGATGACAAGGCGCTGGACGTTGTAATTTCCGCCTATCTGGTCGAGGTCAGCACCGGCGGCATAGGCCAGCATGACCGCGCGCGCGGACTCGTTAACGCGCTGTCGCCAGATAACTTCCCGGTAGGCGTTTTCCTGCAGCAGCTTCACCAGCGGCTCCGACTCAAGCGCCAGCGTGCGCGCGATAGCGTCCTGCTGGTCTTCCGGGTACAGCGAAACGAGTGTCGCCTTTCGTTCGCTCAGGATGGTTTCATAGTCCAGTTCTTCCACGACGTCGGGCGCGGCGAGCTGGTTAAGGTCAACAATAGCCATAGCGTTTAACTCAGTGGAATGGTGAGGGAAAAAGGCTGGCCGCCGGTTGAGCGCGTGCCGGTGATATCGACATACAGCCCGCCGTCGGTGTCCGACCGTTCAAAGGTGATGGTCGTCAGGCTGACGCGGGGCTCCCACTTCTGGATCGCGGAATAGCACGCGGCCATAATCTGCAGGCGCAGCGCCGGGGTCTGCGGCTGGTCAATCATCTGCGACAGGAGCGAGCCGTATTCACGACGCATGACGCGCGAGCCAACCGGCGTGACCAGAATGTCGCGCACGCTTTGCCGGATATGCTCAACCTCTGAGATACTGAGGCCGGTCTGACTGTTCATTCCCAGATAACGCACCGTCATTGCGTCCCCTTAGTCCAGCTTCCGCCGCTCTGAACGTTGCCGTGCGCGTGGTTATCCACCTGCACGCCGTTTGATTTAAATGTCCCGCCGGTGTGCTCGATGTTCCCGCTCATTTTCCCGCCTTTCTGCACTTCGAGCGTGCCGGTCGTCAGCTTGTTGGTGCAAACCACCTCCGGCGTATCGAGCGTGATGCGGCTCGACGCTTTCACCAGCACCACCGGCACAGTGGCCGTAATGGAATCCGACGCGGTGACGTCTGCGGTTTTGATGCCGGATACGGTGAGCGCGCCGTTTTCGGGCTCGTACTCGATAACCGCCCCGTCAGGAAAGGACACGTGAAGCGCATCAGGGGAGGCAGACGGTGCGGGATGGTCGTCAGAGAAAATGCCGGGCAGCACAAACGCCGTATCGAGCTCGCCGCCAACAGCCAGTAAAAGCACCTGCTCACCAACGGAGGGAGCCCACCATACGCGCGAGCGACCGGCGCGACAGGTAAGCCAGTTCAGCCAGGTGGTTTCCATGCCGCCGGTCTGGACACGACAAAGCCCCTCGACGTGGTCGACGTCGGTCACGATGCCGGTGCGGATAAGGTTGCGGATCGCGCGTGCGATTTCCTGCAGAGAATTTAGGTTATTCATGGGGAAAGGATGCCGCCGGGCAAGGCCAGCGGCAATGAAACGGTGTTTTGTGGTTGTTGTGACAACGCTCAGAGAGTGAGGTGTTTAATTATCAGCGTCTCGACGAGCTGTTTAGCAACACATATTTACCTACAAATGCACTAGCGTCGCTGCTTAACCAATGCTCACCTTACTAGTTTTGTTGGCATTTCTCATTGTTAAACATTATCTTTACTGCAACTCACAAATCCTCTCGAATAAAATCAAAGACATTCAGGAAAGAAAATGGCCGAACAAATCTCTAGATGGATGATTAGTATTATTACATCTGCGGGGGCACTTACGTTGCTTGCATTCCTAACACGTTCAACGTTGGCTAAATTCTTCACTAAGTCAGTGGAGCATCATTTCGAGAAAAAATTTGAAAAGTTTAAGGCTGAGATACGCGACAACGAAAAGGAGCTCGAACAAATCAGAACATTTATGAGTTCTGCACGTAGAGAGCGTGATTCAGCCCTACAATCTAAACGCTTCGAGGCGGCAGAAAGTTTATTACGCTCACGTCAACTTATTGCAGAATTTTCAGGTTTGGCTGATTATTTAATAATGCTTAACACCGATGAAATCATAAAAAGAAACTCCGACCCCAAGATAACAAACTTCATTAAAACATTAATCGATCCATTTAAGATTGACGAGAAACTAGTTAATTTTAAAGCAATCGACAGAACCCTCGCATACTTATACCTTAGCGAGCGCACAATAAAAACCTTTGAGGCTTACGAGGCCATCATTCTCAATGCAGTAACAATCATGAAAGTGCTGTCACTGCCCGGATTAAAAATTGACCCCAACCTATTTAATAAAGAAAAAATGAAAGCAATGATTATTGAACTTCACCCACAATCTCTAGCGGGCTTTGAACAATATGGCGACAATCATGTTTTTCATTTGACCATGTATTTTTACACACAAATTTTGAATGAACTCAGAAATGAACTTCTCGGGGCTGGTAACATGATGAGAGACACTGAGGCTGCGGCTAATCTTGCGAGAGATACACGTAATGCACATTTGAATATTCTTAACTCCCTCGAAAGCAATGATATCCCCGAAAGCATAATAAACAATCCTGATGCCACATAGGAAGGAAAGATAATGTTTCCTAGCGTGTGTGCGATTTCCTGCAGAGGGTTGAGATTACTCATGGGGAAAGGATGCCGCCTGACAAGTTCAGCAGCAATGAGAAGGGGTTTCCTTGTATCTCTTGCGACAAGCACCTTGTGAAACATGCCCGTACCAATGACTCGCATTTTTTTACATATAGAGTTCGATTTACAATCACGCTAACTCAGACATAAAATGGATATGAAAATGGCTTTGACTTGGATTGATGTTACAGATAATGCCGTTAAAATTGGACTAGGGTCACTGATCGCACTTGCTAGTAGCTGGCTCACCCTTAAACTCTCTCAGAACCATGAAAATAAAAAACAGATCTTTTCCCAAATTAATAAAGATATTGATGACAAAACAAAAAGGTACGTTGATTTCTTAACAACTTCTCAATCGTTGATGCAAAAATATCTTTTTACACAGTGTAATGGTAGTAGCGACGACTACCTTGATTATTTAAGACTGCATAATGAAATCAGTATCACATCTGATGATTTCATACGAGTACATGCTTTCAAATTACAGAGCGCCGTTTCATCTTTCATCCTTTACAACAAAAGTGGCGACATTGATTTAATAGATAAACTTCGAGACAACGGTAGGAATGAAGTATCGAAGTTTCAATACATTGCCTTTACTGAATTAGAACAGTTAAAAACAAAAATACGAGAAAAGAAAGTTGTATCTCAAATCATTTTTAGTTGGTTTAAAAGACGCATTACCCTCTGGAAAATCAAGAAAATGGGTCAGAGTTCATAGTTAACTATTGCAAAGGCGATGACGTAAAGACTGTCATCGCCAATATTTCAGTCAAGATGTTTTATTATCAGTGTCTCGACGAGCTGTTTATCTTCCCGGCTGAATCCGAGTAACTGGCGCTCTGCATACTGCACGTCGCGGCTGTGCTGGTTAGGACGGTCTTTCAGCCCGTTCTGGTGAACTCGTGCGATGCGCTGCACTTTGCCGGTAAATTCCACCACCGCGCTGTTTTCACGGCCAGTGGCTTTCATGTAGCGGCTCGTGCGAAGCTTCTGGAACATCGCCCGTTTAATCCGCCCGGTTTTAGCCCTGAGAGGCTGACGCTTTCGCGCCTGATACGGTGAGCCGTCCGGGGCTTTTTGCTGTTTGATACGCTGCTGTTGCGCCTTGCGCAGCTCCTTTGCAATCTCCCCGGCCAGCTTCCTGCGCGCTGCCGGTGACAGGGCAGCAATCAGACCATTGAGCCTGTCGTCAAAGGGCTTAAATTCACTCATCCCATTTGCTCACCAGTTCGCCGTTGATATAGAGCTCCTTTGGCCGGGTGACGGGCTCCGGCAGCGGCGGCTCAGGGGCATAGCTTACATGCAGTGCGCCGCTTTCCTCTTTGATGAGGGTGCGCTCGGTGAGTTGCAGGCTGATGCTGATATCGACGCTGTCACCGTCGTTTAAATCCATCTGGAAACGGTAGCCTTTTTTGCGGCCGTCATCGAGCGTGCAGATATCTGGCTGGTTTTCCCTGAGCCATGCGGCCACCGGCACGAAAATCAGGTCAGGGTCGCCCACAAAGTCACACACGATCACATTCAGTGTATAAATTTTCTCATGCGACAGCGAGGCCGCGAGACGCGCATCGATATTGCCCTCATCGGCAAAGATGCGCATCATTTCCGGATTTGTTTCAAGCTGCGGAACGGCTTTAATCAGTGCTTCGCGCAGGCTGCGTGCTTTCTTCATCGAGTTTATCCTGACAGTCTTTAACGATTTCAACCTGCAGCGCGCAGGCGGCGAGCGCGTGCTCAAGCCTGCGTATATCGGCGCTCAGGTCGCCATTAGTGACCGGGTCGCTTTCCGGCATCGGGCAATAGCTCACCTTCGGGCAGGCGCTGTAAACAATGACCGGCGGAGACGCAACCGGCGCGGGTGTGCAGCCGACGCACAACATCAGGCAACTTATCGCTATACCAGCGGCGTAAGGTTTCATTCTCATTTATCAGCCTCGTTATGGTTTCTTCACGCCGCACGGCCATCGCACCGGCGGCCAGCAGTTCGCCGCGTAAACTGACCTGCGCGGTTTCATTTCGCCTGGCAATTCCCTGCGAAACGGAAAGCTGATTTTTCAGCATTCCGATCGCGGTTTTTTGTTCGGCCGCGACCCTGTTCGCCCGTTCAAAAGAGCGGGTCAGGTTGCCGTTTTCATGACGTTGCCAGAGCACAACCGCCATCAGTGCGGCCAGTAAAAACAACATCACTTTCATTGAAGCCCCCTCAGGCAGTAAGCACGCTCGCGCGCGCGGCGGTTTTCCAGCCCCTTGTTAACTTCGCCATTCACATAAACCCAGCGGGTGAGCTGGTCGCACGCCTGCGGCCATTGCTGGCGCTTTATAAACGAGACCAGCGTCGACCGGCAGGCCGCGCCGGTTCCCACGTTGAATGAGAAACTGACCAGCGCGTCGTAAACGTGCTGCGGCATTTTCACCGGCGCGCATACGGCCAGACGTTTCTCGACGTTCAGCACATCCGCAACGAGATTCGCCGCCGCCTGACGTTCGGTGATTTCTCCCTTCGGCACGACGCCTGCAGTGTGGCCAATGCCCGACGTCCACACTCCCGCGCTGCACTGGTAAGGCGTCAGGCGACAACCTTCGAGGTCGGCAATCAGCGCCAGCCCCTCCGGCGAGGTGTTAAGCAGACGAAAGTCAGGCATCAGTGCTGCCAGCGCCAGCACGGCGGCCACACTGCATTTTTTAACGATTGATTTCACGAATAGCCCCTTTATCGAGTCCGAGCGATGTCAGATAGAGGTACGTCTTGCGCTTAAACCAGTAGTTCGTCAGCGCGGTAAAAATGGCGCATCCGCCGCCCACGTAAAGCGCCATCTTTTCGGGGGACATTGCCCCGACATACGCCAGCCCCACGGCCAGCCAGTAGGCGATAAACGTGGTGATTTTTTCCATACTCAGTCCCATAGATTCACCGTTTCGGTTCTGGCCGCGCTCTCGGTCTCTGGCAGCTCAATTGCCGTGCCGTGCGGCAGGATAACGCCGATCTCAGACAGGCCGGGATTAGCCTCTAAGACGGTTTCGACCACGCCCTCAGTGCGCCCGTAGTACCGGGCGCAAATCGCGTCGAGGGTGTCGCCCTGCAGCGCATACGCTTTCATCAGATTTGCCCCACGATGCAGCGCGCTTTGTCCTGGATGCGCGCGACAGACCAGCGCATATCCCGCCACATTTCATCGATAGTGCTGTCGATGCTGTCAGCCTTTTTGTCGCCTTTGGCGGTCGCATCCACGCCGCGAAAACGTTCATAAAGCGTGGCCGTCGTCATCGAACACACGGCGTTGAAGTAGTGGAAAACGCGCACGCTCTCGCCGTCGAGCTTGTCGGTCGGGACATCCGCCAGCGTGGCGTAACCGGCATCGAGCTGAATTTCGCGCCAGTCGCTCAGCTCCGCGTTAGTCTCCGCAATGGCGGTCTTAATCGCCCGGCGCAGGCGAACGGGGGAAACGGTCTGCTCCAGTCGCATTTCTTCCCGCACGCGCTTTGGATCAACGTCAGGAAAAAACGGGGTGTTTTTGATTACCGGCTCGCTCACGCCCGGTGGCGGTATCACCACGCCCGGCACATCCTGCGGCTCTTTTTTTGGCTCAATAATCAGCGTCGTCATGACAACCTCGGGTAATGGGTGGGCGGTGGACGCCGGTCGCAGTCAGGGCAATTGATACCCGCATTGACCGGCGTGCCGCCCGGCTCGGGGAGCGCTCGGTTAACCTGCGGCTTTTGCCGCCTTTGGTGGACGCCCGCGCCGTGCCGCCGGTTTTTCGGCGACTTTGCGCGTGCGCGGTTTAGTCTTTTGGATTTTCGGTGCCGGTTCGGGTTTTGGCCTGAGCTGACGCTCTAACTGTTCGATGTCTTTTCGAACGCCGATGGAGCTCTCTAACTGGATCGCACGCTGCAGGTGCGCCAGCGCCTCCGGCAGTTGTTCCGCATCACGCAGCACGTAGCCGGTGATTTTGTGCAGCTTCGCGCGCACGATATCGGGCATATCCGCACGCTCAGTCAGCGCGAGGGTGTCGAGCAGGTTCGCCAGCTCGACTGGCTGTTTAGCAGCAAGCAGGCGCTGCGCGGCCAGTGCCACCTCTTCGGCCAGCAGGTAAGGCGTCGGACGTCGCCCGGTCGGCATGGTCAGGCCATAGGTCATCGCGTAACGGGCAATTTCCAGCGCCCCGGCGATATCGTCAGCATCGAGACGCCAGAGCATGACCGTCATGACGATGTCATCCTGTGCGCCCTTGCCGTTTGCGAGGACGCCAGCGACCCACGGCAGATAGAACGGCAGCAGCTCGCGCTTTTTGTCTGCCTTTCGCTCATTGGATCGGATTTGTTTCAGCGTGCGGTTGTCTGCGGCCAGCTTAACGAGCATCTGCTCATATGCAGTTGCATTGCGCAGCGGGACGGCAGCCCGCTGCGCTGTTTCAGAGGCCGAGACCCGCATCATGTGACGCGCTGCGGGACTCGTCATGGCTTACTCTCCGCCTTCCGGTGCTGCAGGTGCAGTGAAGTCACCGA
The DNA here is from genome assembly GCF_055816715.1 of Enterobacter sp. PL_is514. Classification (NCBI taxonomy): domain Bacteria; kingdom Pseudomonadati; phylum Pseudomonadota; class Gammaproteobacteria; order Enterobacterales; family Enterobacteriaceae; genus Enterobacter; species Enterobacter sp. PL_is514. The sequence continues at coordinate 205,883 of NZ_JBVPGN010000035.1, forward strand.
GCTTGATGTTTTCAATCAGGCAACCGGCGGCGTAAGCTTCGACCACATAGTCAATATTCATCGACTCGTAGTTTTCTACGCGGTCTTTTTTCGGCTCTTCAATGATGGCGCGGCGGTGTGCGTCATCCATGAAATAGATAGACAGGTTATCGAGGCGCGTCACCATAAGGGCATTGGCCGGGAAGTAAGGCACGCGCACGGCTGGCAGGTTGCCGATTCGCTTCTGGCTGATGATGATGTCAGCGGCCAGCGATTCGGTGTTTTCCTGGTCTTTGTTGACGATCGGGAAATACTTATCCGCCATCAGCTTACGGCCGGTGATGACAACCAGCTCCGGGTCATCCTGATAAATCTCGTCAATCAGGTTGCCGGTGGCATCCATGACCAGCGCGTCGAGGTTCGCATAGTCGCCGTTTTTACCCACGCGGATCACGTCTGAAATGACCTTGCCGTCCTCGTCGGTGATTTTGGACATCACGCGTGCGGGCGCTTCATTGCGGTACTTCTGCAGCCAGCCGACGGCCACATCCTGCAGCAGCGGATTGTTTTGGCGGTTCGAGGTTTCCGCTCGGGTAGTACCGTTGAAACCGGCCATGATGAAATCGAGGGACTGGCGCTTGATAATGGCGTCACGGATACGGGTCTGGAAGTCCTGGAATCGCGCCCACAGGTCTAGCTGTTTGTAGCGGATATGGAAGTCAAAGTTAATCTGCGCGCACTCGTATTTGTTGGACTCCAGCGCGGTAAAGTCAGCGGTCTTACGCTCATCATCACCGGCGGTGTCGGCGGTGCTCGCAATGGTACCGTTAACGCCTACCCCGACTTTTTCGCCTTTCAGCTCGTCGACCGGCACGATGTTGATTTTGGTCAGAAACGCGGATGACATCTGCAGGGTGTTCATCAGGGTTTGCGTGACCGACGGCTCGACGGTGAATTTCTTCGCAACGTCGTCGGTTGAAACGCCGTTCAGCTCCGCAACGCGGGACAGGTAGGCATTAAATTTGAAGCGGGTATCTTTACGCATGGTTTTTCCTGTTCGGGTAAAAAAGTTCAGGCCGGGCAGCACGCCCGGCGTGTTATCAGCAGTTGGTAAGCAGCTCGTCGCCCGTACCGCCTTTTGAAAGCTCGCGGCGCGGCTGGCGCTGACTTTCGGTGCTGTCGAGGGAGCTTTTGAGGGAGGTAAACGCCTGCGCGTTTTCATCGACTTTGCTGGTCACGTAGTGCTTAAGCTGCGCAAAAGCGGTCTCAAGCTCGGTGACGCGCTGGTCGGTAGCGTTGAGATTGGTTTGCACCTGCTCGGTGACGGTGGTCACCGCTTCATGCACATCAGCGAAACGGGCGTCATCGCTGGCCTGCTTACGGCTAAAAATGGCTTTGACCTTATCGGTCAGGCTGTTGAGCATGGTGTCGGGGACGTCCTCAAACTCCAGCTCAGCCAGTGAGGCCACAGAGAAAACGTCGTCCGGCTGGTCTTTTTTACCGGCGAGCGGGTTCTGCGTGGCGCGGCTGCAGAATTCGAGGTATTCCGTGCCGAGGCTTGCCGGGTCATCGGTGACGGCCAGCCCGATGAGATAGCACTTACCGCTGTTAGCAAAGTTCGGGCGGATCTCCATGGAGGTGTAAACCTTCTGACCGGCCTTAACCATGCTGACCAGCTCGTCGAGCGGGGCGATTTTGCCAAACAGCGCTTTTTTGCCATCGAGCGCAGAGCCATCGCTGATAATCTCCGCCTTAAGCTCGGTTACATCGCCATAGCGTTTAAACGGGCTGTCAGGCATAAGACCGCGGATGTGTTCGAGGTTGATGCGACAGCCGTAGACGCGCGGGTCGAACGTGTCGGCCATATCCTGAATATCATCGCCGCTGATGACGCGGCCATCGCAGGTGTCACCCTCGACGCCGATACGAAACCATTTAGAAACTTTCTTTGCCATTGTTCAGGTGTCCTGATGTTGGGTTTTCGGGTCGGGTTTAGTTTCCCGACTCTGCCCCTTATCAGCCACCGCTTGCGCTCCTGTTAGATCTGATACAACAGGCACTTAGCGCTAATAACACCCCATTTCCTTAGCCTTGCCACGTCACACCAAAAACGAGGCAAGCATGACCATTTCAACTGACCTTTCTCTGTTAAATGACCCGCGACGACAGGCGCGGCTGTTGTACTGGCAGGGGTTTGCCGTCCCGCAAATCTGCGAGATGCTGCAGCTCAAGCGCCCGACCGTGCAGAGCTGGAAACAGCGCGATGGATGGGAAGAAACCGCGCCGATTAACCGCGTGGAATCGACATTAGAGGCGCGGCTTATTCAGCTCTACGCAAAGCCTGACCTGACCGCGCATGACTTCAAAGTCGCTGATTTCCTGTCGCGCCAGATTGAGCGACTCGCGCGTGTGAACCGCTACGGCCAGACCGGAAACGAGGTGGATTTAAACCCCAATATTGCGAGCCGCAACAAAGGCGATCGCAAAAAGCCGAAACGTAATTATTTCAGCGAGGAGGCAATCGAAAAACTGGAAGAGATTTTCTTCGACCAGTCGTTTGAGTATCAGCTCCGCTGGCATAAAGCGGGGTTAGAGCACCGAATCCGCCATATCCTGAAATCGCGACAGATTGGCGCGACCTTCTACTTCGCGCGCGAGTCACTTCTGCGCGCGCTTAAGACCGGGCAAAACCAGATATTTTTGTCGGCGAGTAAAACGCAGGCTTACGTGTTCCGTAAGTACATCATCGCCTTTGCCCGTCTGGTTGATGTCGACCTGTCAGGCGACCCGATCGTCATCGGCAACAATGGCGCTGAGCTGATTTTCCTCGGAACCAATTCCAACACCGCGCAGAGCCACAACGGCGACCTGTACGTCGATGAAATTTTCTGGATCCCCAATTTTCAGAAGCTGCGCAAAGTGGCCTCCGGCATGGCCTCGCAGTCACACCTGCGCACAACCTATTTTTCGACTCCGTCGACGCTGGCGCACGGCGCTTACCCGTTCTGGTCAGGCGAGCTGTTTAACCGTGGCCGCAGCAACCGCGACGAACGTGTCGACATCGATATCAGTCATCAGGCGCTCGCCGGTGGCGTGCTGTGCGGTGACGGCCAGTGGCGGCAGATTGTCACCATTGAGGACGCGCTGGCCGGTGGCTGCACCCTGTTTAACCTCGACCAGCTTAAGCAGGAAAACAGCGCGGATGACTTCCGTAACCTGTTTATGTGCGAGTTCGTTGACGATAAGGCGTCGGTATTCCCGTTCGAGGAGCTGCAGCGCTGTATGGTCGATGCGATGGAAGAATGGGAGGACTGCGAGCCGTTCGCCGACCGTCCGTTTAACTGGCGACCGGTCTGGATTGGCTATGACCCGTCACACACCGGCGACAGCGCAGGCTGTGCGGTTCTGGCTCCGCCGCTGGTTGCCGGTGGCAAGTTCCGCATCCTTGAGCGTCACCAGTGGAAAGGCATGGACTTTGCCGCGCAGGCCGAGGCCATCCGGGCGCTGACCGAGAAATACACCGTCGACTATATCGGCATCGATGCGACCGGTATCGGTCAGGGTGTTTACCAGCTCGTGCGCTCATTCTTCCCGGCCGCGCGCGCCATCCGCTACACGCCGGAAATGAAAACCGCAATGGTGCTGAAAGCAAAAGACACCATTCGCCGCGGGTGTCTGGAATACGACGCCGGGGCAACCGACATCACACAGTCATTTATGGCTATCCGCAAAACCATGACCAGCAGCGGCCGCAGCGCGACCTATGAAGCCAGCCGCAGCGAGGAAGCCAGCCATGCGGATATCGCGTGGGCGACCATGCACGCCCTGTTAAACGAGCCGCTTTCCGCCGGTAGCGGTATGCAATCAAGTTCAATTCTGGATATTAACTAAGATGAAAAAACGCCAAAAGAAACAGCCACAACCGATCAACATGACCGCCAGCGCTCCGCAGAAAATGGAGGCGTTCACCTTTGGCGAGCCTTCCCCTGTACTCGATCGCCGCGACATCCTCGACTATGTCGAGTGCATCAATAACGGCAAATGGTACGAGCCGCCGGTCAACTTCTCGGGACTGGCAAAAAGCCTGCGCGCCGCCGTACACCACAGCTCCCCGATTTATGTAAAGCGCAACATTCTGACCAGCACCTTTATCCCGCACCCGTTGCTGTCCCGTCAGGACTTCAGCCGCCTTGTGCTTGATTATCTGGTGTTTGCCAACGGCTATCTCGAAAAGCGCATGAGCGTGACCGGCCAGCTCATGAAGCTGGAAACCTCACCGGCCAAATACACCCGCCGTGGCGTAGAGGATGGCATTTACTGGTACGTCTCGAGCTTTACCAACCCGCACCAATTCGCCCCTGGTTCGGTGTGCCATCTGCTTGAGCCCGATATCAATCAGGAGCTCTACGGGATGCCAGAATATCTGAGCGCGCTTAATTCCGCCTGGCTGAACGAATCTGCCACGCTGTTTCGTCGCAAGTATTACCAGAACGGCGCGCACGCGGGTTACATCATGTATGTGACCGATGCGGCGCAAAGCAGCACCGACGTTGAGGCGCTGCGCTCCGCGATGCGCGACTCGAAGGGGCTCGGGAATTTCAAAAACCTGTTTTTCTACGCCCCGAACGGGAAACCAGACGGCATCAAGATTGTGCCGTTGAGTGAAGTCGCCACGAAGGATGATTTTTTTAACATCAAGAAGGTGAGCGCCGCTGACCTGCTCGATGCGCACCGCGTGCCGTTCCAGCTCATGGGCGGCAAGCCTGAAAATATTGGCTCGATGGGGGATATTGAGAAGGTGGCGCGGGTGTTTGTGCGTAACGAGCTGACGCCTTTGCAGGAGCGTTTCAAAGAGATAAACGACTGGTTAGGTATAGAGGTGATCCGCTTTAAGGATTACAGTATCGATAAAGATTAAAAAAATATCAAAAGCCGCAAATGGCGGCTTTACGACATATATCAACTGAGATTAAAAATAGTTATGGAGTATAAAGCTCCACAAACTCCTTCAACCCTTCCCTATTTAAAATATCACTAGACTTGATATACTTCATCACATCCCAATCGTAATAGACACTAAGAATAGCAATCATGCTAATCACTTTGATATCAGTCAAGTTCATTAATATCTCATACAATTCTAATCGTTCACTCCTAGACGCAGTATTATCATTAATCAGTTTCAATATTAGATAAAACCTTCTAGTGAGTGAAAAATAAGCCCCATCATCATCCAATGAATCGAGCCAACCTTGTACCCTTTCCCTTTCAATCTTAGCATCAATAAGCACAGACAGTTCATTTTCTATATAAGAAACTGCAGCAACGCCATGCAGCACCTCAATATTGCCATCATCAGTTTCACCAATACTTATTTTAAATCGGTCAAAACTCTCTTCCTGCGTTTCTAACAAGCGAAAGAAACGCAACTCAAACTTTTTATACTCCTCAAGTTTTTCCTGGCGATTAATTTCCTTCATCAAGCTATCATTAGACTCACGCTGCAAGCTAACCGACTGAATAAGCAGATATATCGTTACAAAACTAAGGATAGGGTTGACAACCCCACCAACATAGTCTCCGAATTGCCCCCACACCTCAGTTTTGGCGGAAAGTACTCCGTGAATACCAAAATTGAAGTAGTATGCCCCCCAGGTAATGAGGAGTATCACAAGACATAACTGCTTAATTCTACTCATACTTATTCCAGAACTCTTGCTGAATGCACTAAATATTTTACAGTGTCACCGCTTTTAATTACAACCCTACTAACCACCATACTAAGAAATGTAAAATCATCTCTTCTTCCATTGTTATTATGAAGATTTAGTGACATTATTTTTTTCTGAGCACTAGGTACAACTCCAAATGGAACGTAGAACCCAAATGCAACAGTATCATCCTCACCCTGAAGAACTAAACGTCCATTCCCCGTACGGGAGTTAAACCTTGTCACAACAGCAATAATATTAATTTGCTCGCGCTTTGTTTCTGTATAGGTTAAATTAGATGCCGTTCGATTATCTAAATTTACAATCTTTCTTTTTTGGTTCGCCCCATGGTAGTTAAACTCAACATCCCATTTGCATCGGTAATTTACCTTATGCATTTGAATAAGTGGATTTCGAATCCTGCTAACAAGGTCATCCTCTAAGTCTGCAAGCTCCTCAATATACTCCAATGCTTTTGCAGTTAACGGTGGGTTTTGTATATATAATGCTTCTGATATATAAAAACTCATTAACTCTGTAAAGACTGAATTCGTCATTTCCGTTAATCGAGCATTTAGCTTTGGGTCGGCAATAACCAATTCAAAATTTTGGCCATACGAGCTTTTAAAACTTTGATGCAAAACGGCCCTGGCTGGACTTGATGCAGTGCGTCTTTGTATAACCTTTTTTCTGAGTATTGCTTCTGCCAAGAGGCATGTCACATCAGAAGCACCCGAAAGAGTCTCAAGAGCATAGTCCATATCTACCGAACTATTCCCGCTTTTGATAACAACGTCATAATTTACAGACATAAGAACCCTTTTTTTATAAGAAAATCATCCCAATCTGATTGCATTGAGCGCAGTAGATATACGGATACCATTTTATAAAAAATATGCAATGTTTTATAACGTTGCGCGCAGTGCTATCCCCGCCTCGCCTGCCCGCTTAAGGGGTCGCTTTTCATGCAGGTGCATCAGAAGCCCCGAGCCGCGCCTGCGCTGGCGCTGGCTCGCAAACGCTGGAATCAAAAATGAATGCAAACTCATGCACCTGATGCGTGCACCACTAGAAAAGTGAAAAGTTTGGGTCAAACTCCTCGCTTTTTGCCTCTACTTTCTTCATTGAGGCCAGAAAATTCATACCATCATTTAGCGATACAGGTCGCTCGTACTCAATCATAAAAACACCATCAAAAGTGCGCCCCAGCCAGTACCCGCCGCCGCACTCTTTAGGCCGCTGAAAGAAAACCCACCCTCCGGGACAGTAATGCTCTAAGGTCTCACCCCGATAGACCACCTGAAAATCCAAGTCATGACCCGCCATAGCCCCTCCGCATAAACACTGTATACACACACAGTGTTTATAGCAAGTATGCAGGCGAAATGCTAACGCCTCGCCGGGCTCGTTGTTCAATACCACCGGCACTGAAAGAGAGTTTCAACACCGGTGCTGTTCTTACAGTCGCAGTGGTGGCCGCCATGTTTACCGATGTGATCGCATATGATTTCGGATTACTGATGTAGCTACATCGGCGATGGTTGTTTCTAACTACTCTCCTCTTGCATTGAAAATCCCAGCCACCCATCAGCAGCCGCGTATTTGAATTTTTTATCGCCATAAATCACCGTTGCCCCACGCGCCAGCGCGTCGAGATCCCACCGTTCCGTGGTAATGCCCTCCAGAGCTAAATCGAAACGAATTTTTGCAATGCGATCCCTTTCGGGTTTTGTCATCCTGGCTGATGGCGCTTGCTCGCTGGTTTTGAGCGGCGCATTGCTTCTTTGCTGCCGATGTTTGCGCGGTGCGCCAGCCTTTAACGCCTCGTTAAGCACCTTCACGACGTCCGGCTCATTCCAGCCGATAACCCCGCGCTCAATCAGATTTAACACCGCTGCGGCTTGCTCAGACGGTGTGGGGGTCATAACTGGATCGCTACCGCCGGTGAGCTTTCTACAGTTATTGACAGGACTCCGAGGCGCGGCAGAGCCGCTTTTCAAGGTCAAAGGCTCAACGGCCAAAACCTTTGGAACGATGCGCCATTCGGCTGTTCGGGTTACATGGACACGATGAGCCCCGAGGTGAGGGGCATAAATCCCGACCACCCTCTCGATATCTTCCTCGTACTCGTTGACCTCATCCGTCACCTTACGGGCGACCCTGACGGCCTGAGCATCACGCTTAATGTTTGCGCCACCCTGCGCGATGATGTACTGGTCAAATTCCCCTGCATCTGCAGCCGCTCGCGCGGCCTCGACCCTGTCGTCAAACTCACTGGCAATGCTCACCCCGCGCGGGAGCTTGCGCAGTTCGCGGTAAGCGCCCATCGTCGGGAGGCCAATCGGTTTAAACTGCGGGATGCGCCATGTAGACGCCCATGCGTTGACGGCTGCGGCCATATCTTTCAGGGGCTTGCCGGTGTCGTGGTCGAGCTGGCCGTCGAGCGCGTAGCCGTCGATATTTTTGGCAATGTATTTAGCGATATAACCCGCCGCGCCGCCCTGATTAAGATGACGGGACTCAAAGCGCTGTTTTGCCGCGCCCTTTTCGTGTCCGTCCTCTTTGAGGGCATAACGACGCATAATTTCGTTGATGGCTTTACGTTGACCGGGTTTGCAAAACAGCATCATGTGCCAGTGAGGCGTGCCGTCGTGGTGCGGTTCGACAACGCGCATCCCGTAAACCTCTAAATCGTTATCTTTGAACGCGGTACGCATCAGGCTCCAGATTCGGCAGAGATAGCGCTGGCCGTCTTTTGGCGTAAATGCGGTGTCGTTCCAGCCGTGATTGAGCTGCACTGTTTTGCTTTCGCCTTTGCCGACCTGTCTGGTCGGATGGTATTTGGATGGTGTAGTCAGGGTGATAAACATCCCCACGTCCCCGGCGCTGGCCGCGTAGCGCTCAATCCCGGCGATGGTATTCATCAGCTCCATGCGACGTATTTCAGGGTTAGAAATACTCCCCATAACCTTGCTGATGAGGTCGATACGTTCACCGGTGACTTTGTTTTCCAGCTCGCATGATTTGAGGTATTCGAGATTAGCCAGGCGGCGCGCGTGAACATCGCGGATCGCCATTTTGCTGGCGTAGGGGGAACGGTCTTTATTGACTTCACCGGCAGCGATGAGCAGCGCCTCGCGCCAGCGCATCCGCTGCGCCTTGAGCTGGTTAACCCACCACTCATCCTTAATCAGACGTGAAATGGCGGAAAATGCCATGCGGATCGTCATCTGACCCTTACGGTATTTTTTCCAGTACATCGGGGTGAAGTTGAAAGCGCGCGCGACGCCGGCAACCTTCCCGTATAGATGCGACTGAGCCTCATCAGTGAAAAGGGCTTCTTTACCGCCGTGCGCGTGCGCCCAGGCGTCGCTCAATTCCTCGTATCTGCTCCAGAGCTGCGAGGCTATTCTGGCAGCAAACTTCCTGAGCTCTTTGTCGTTCATATCCGGCAGGCGTGCATATTCATCACGCGCAGACAGAAACCCAATCGAGGCAGATTCATTCATCCCGCACAGCTCATTAACACGCTCAAGACGCGGCAGCAGCTTGCGCTCAAACGTGTTTTTGAGGAAATAAAGCCCACCCAAAGGGCTCTTTGTGCGGCGGATGAAGTTATAACGCGAGGTAAACAGCGTTTGCAGGAAAAACGGCAGGCGGTCAATCCGGTTTAAAACACCTTGCACCTGACGGAGTTCGGCACGTGTAAGGAGTCTGTCGCGGCCAACGGGCTCTTTGGTGACGTTATTCCAGGGATAAGCACCAACGAATGAATCACTGGTGCCCTTCAAAAATGGTGGTGGTGGCGAGGGGGCAACACGCCCCCGAGGTTCGTTGGACATATTATTTAAAAGCGTCCAGACATAGCTTCCCCAAGCGTTCAATCCGAGCTTCCAGAGCTGAGAAGCCAGTAAGATCGCTGGTCAAAAGATCATGCAATACCAAGCCTGAGAAAAGCTTAGGGATAGTTGGGTAGTAACCCACAACGTCCAACCATTCCTTACCTTCATTCTTCCCGGATGTAGCGGTCTTTTTTTCCTGCAAAATGAATTGATAGCGGTCACTGGTGATGACGTTTTGGTTATTAATCTCGATGTGTATACTCATTTTTTGCTTCCAGTTAACAGTGGTTAGCCAGCTCTACCGAAAATTGAGTTGTGTAACTTTTCCGACTCCTGACCTAATAACTCGATAATCTCGGTGCGATTAAGTTCTGACTTACTGATGTGCGCGATAAGCCCGTCAAACTGAGAAGAGAAACGGGTCGCCGCGTCGCGCTGTGCCTCGCTTACTGCCTGCGCCAGAAGTGCCGAATACATCCCCCGCTGCGCTATATTTTGCTTTTGCATTTGCCTATCTCCGGACAAAAGGAGTCCCCACGCTGTAAGGCGCGTAATAAATCGAATCCAGATTAATTAATGTAAATACTGCTCAGGTTTTACCGAGGTTAAAATGGTTGGTGCGTACTCAAAAAGGCTAAACAGCTCTCGCAGCGCGCGGAAAAGTTTGTCGCGCCAATAACAGCCCTCTTCATTCAAACGCCAGTGCGGCATCATAAATTCCTGCTCTGTCAGTCCCGCATGAAGAAACAGTGATCGCCTTTGGCTAACGGTCAGGCGGCTGATGAAAGTTGCTTTCGACACGCCAAGTTGGCGGTGCCGGGCGAATGCATTTCTCAATTCATCAAGCGCGCAAACAAGACGCTCACGATCGGCTTCGGTCATTTCCTCTAAGCGCATGACAGAGTGACGCTGTTTTAATTGAGCGTGGAAACAAACCGTAAGACGCTCCCGCTCCATCATCTGATTGTAAAAATCGCAAGTGTCCTGCCAGCGAGGCTGAGCCAGATACTTGCAGACCAGACCGCGAAGCGCTGTTGGTTGTTTCTGGATCACGTCCAGTGTCATTACCGTCATAACCACAGTCCTCTCTTTTTGACCAGACGGCGAACCTTCTCGATAACGCCCGGCTTACGGGTTCGGATGATTATGCCCTTGCGGCCGCGACCGTGAGTGATGGTGAAGTTGATCGGATTAGGGCTTTCTCTTCGAAGCAACTGTGCAATACAGCGAGGCTCTTTCATAAATTCTCCTTAGGGAGTCGGGTTTTAACCATGCCCGACACATGGCCTTGTGATAGGATCGAATCGCCAAAAACAAGCCAATCACATGAGGTATTTCATGACTAATCAACAAAATGATGAATTAATTGCCACTCTAAAATCAGCCATTGCATTGGTTAATTCTTCCTCTGATGCGATCTCTAATCGTGAGAAGGCTGAGGAAATCAACAAACTGTCAATCCAGTTGAGAGAGGCAGTTCAATCTAAAATGCCTGTCACGCATAAAAGCTTTTTAGATATCAACTAAGCTCAAATACTGGTGGGGTTTGCCATAACCCCACGTTCTTTTGCTAAAAATTCTAGATACAGACCTGCAATCTCCTCATAGGCAACATCAAGTTCAAAAACTTCTCCCGACGTAAGATGCACCTCAACTTTGTCGGCTGTTTCAGTGCGCTCACGGATAGCGGCCACGCTTTTTAAGTCGATCAGCACCCGCATACCATTAGTGATATGACGAATGCAGCCATGTTTTATTGGTTTTGACATGCAATTTCTCGATTGAATTTGAATGAAATAGGTGAATCTAATTACCGTGAAGGTTGCCCTAAGCCGAGCCACATCAACCAACCATCGCGAATCTCTTTAGGGCGGCTGTCATAAGCCATCTTCATTCCTTTGTTCCATGCTGGCAGGTAGACCCAATATTCCCCTGCGCGCCCACTCGTTGACTGTGGATCAGTCATCTCGACTACAGGCAGCTTGCCCTTTTCAATCATGCCTTTAACCGCTGCAGGTGTTTTACCAATAAGGCGCGCGAATTCCTGGTATGGAACGGCGTCGCTCACACTATCAATGACCCTATTCATTTGTGAGTATTCCTCGTTAGTGTTTTAATTGCTCCTAATGGCTATTAATTGCCATATTGGAGCCATTGGTTTGCGATAACGAATAGAAGATTACTCCGTTATCGTTTTTCTATCAATAGTGGAGTGTTAATTACGATGATACCCGTAAATGAAAAGCTAGCGATCATGCGTGAGTCAGAACGTATGAATAGGAAAGAATTCAGTGACTTAACAGGCGTCCCATACAGCTCTCTTTCGAGTTACGAGAAGGGTGTAAAAGATATGGGCATACAGGCGGTGATGAAGATTTTGAATCATCCTCAGTTCAAAAAATACACTATGTGGTTCATGACAGAGACGATATCACCTGAAGCTGGGCAGATTGCACCGGCTCTCGCGCACTTTGGGCAGCAGACAACAACGTCATCCCACTCAGACCAGAAAACTGGCTAACAATTTATGGCGCTTATTTGTGCAGTAAATGCACAGTGAGTTTTTGCTATTTAAATCAGGAAATTGAAGTACGAAGTAACATCATCGGGAGGCTTTATGTCTGTTAAAAAGCTCGATGATGGTCGATATGAAGTGGACATTAGACCGACCGGGCGTAACGGAAAACGCATCCGTCGGAAGTTCGACAAGAAAAGCGAGGCGATGGCTTTTGAAAAGCATACTCAATATAACCATCACTCAAAGGAATGGCTTTCAAAACCAACGGACAAACGCCAATTGTCGGAACTGAAAGAGTTATGGTGGAAGCTGAAAGGTAAACATGAGGAGCACGGTCAATCGTATCTCAGGAAAATTGAGCGTTTCGAAACGATGACCGGAAACCCGTGCGCTTTCCAGATCACCAAGAGCCTGATAACGCAATATTGTGCTCAACGTCGGAGTGAAGGTATTAAGCCAACTACCATCAACCGCGACCTGATCACGCTAGGTGGGATGTTCACAACCCTGATTGAGTCAGAACTGTATAACGGTGAGCATCCATTCAGGGGATTCAAAAAACTGAAAGAGCAGACAGCCGAAACGGGCTATCTCACTCTTGAGGAAATTGACGCCTTACTTGCTGCGCTCTCAGGTGATAATCGTAAAATTGCGGTTTTGTGTTTGAGTACCGGAGCAAGATGGGGAGAAGCTGCGCGATTGAAGGCGGAGAATGTGATTCATAACCGGGTGTCTTTCGTTAAGACGAAAACCAACACACCGCGCACGGTCCCGATCTCTGATGACGTTGCGGCTTACGTAGTCGGCAAAACACGAGGTTTTCTGTTTCCTGAGGCCAGTTATGCTGACTTCAGGCGAACCCTCAAAGAGGTTAAGCCCGATTTACCGGCTGGACAAGCAACACATGCGCTACGACACTCTTTCGCGACGCACTTTATGATTAACGGAGGCAACATCATCACACTGCAGAGGATCTTAGGTCATACGAAAATTGCGCAGACAATGGTCTATGCGCACTTCGCTCCTCAGTACCTGCAGGACGCGATTTCGCTTAACCCGTTGAAGGGTGCTAATGGTGGTCAGAGTGTCCACAATGTGTCCACACCCTAGCCGCTTTTTATGGCTTTTGACTGCTAGTAGTAAAACGTGAAGCCTTGTCTGGCGCGGCTTTCCAGTTACGTCAGACATTAAAAAGGCTCCCGCAGGAGCCTTTCATCAATCAATGCAGCGACGCTAACCTCGCCGCAAACCCAACAAACAGCAGCCCTATGAGCCCGTTACCCAGCTTTGCCAGTTTCTTTTTCGTTTTGAGATAACGCGTGACAAACGCACCGGAGAAGATCAGGAAGCTCATGTACATGAAGCTTATCAACTCAAGCGTCGTCGCGAGGATAAGGAAAGAGGTGCCGGTGTTCTGTGCGTTCACGTCAATAAACTGAACGAAGAACGATACGTAGAACAGAATCGCTTTTGGATTGGTCAGGCTCAATACCAGCGAACGTTTCATGATCATACTGGCAGGTTCGGGGCCGCTCTCATGCGCGTTTTTCTGACGGTTCACCACCGACCAGAGCATTTTGCCCCCCAGCCACAGCAGATAAAAGGCGCCGAGATAGCGCACAATGTTAAACAGCACCGGCGTGGTCTGGATTAATGCTGCGACACCCGCCCAGGCCAGAAACATCAGAACCGCATCACCGATAAACACGCCTGTGGCGGCGAGATACCCTTTTTTAACGCCGTGACCAATCCCGGTTTTCAGCACAAACAGGGTATTCGGCCCCGGTACCAGCACGATAAAAAATGCGCCAACAACATACGTCCAGAAATTCAGTACGCCAAACTCCGCAAACACTTCTTCTCCCTCCTTTTGCTCAATACAGCAGGAATAGCGCTGCAAATACGCTACTCCTAAAAATCAGACGCTACAAAATCAGCGGGCACCATTACGGTGCCCTCATGGTACTCAGATATCCTGGACTGCGAACAGCAACGCGTTGCGATGCCGGGTCATTCCACATTTTCTGATGGCGTGAATACGCATATTGCGGCGGGATTGTGCTTCCAGCCAACGAGCCTTGCGACGACTCACCTGTCGCAACATGCGCCAGCGCCCTACTTCTGTTCTACTGCGCTTCATGTCTACAACTCTTTCTCTAACACTTTTTCTCTAAAAGAAAGGCCATTATAAACCCAACCCTGCGGCAAACCAGCGCTTTTACCTGGCGTTTTTATTTGCCAGATGAATCCTGATGCGTACACTCATAACAATACGCTTTCAAAAGGATTTTTTTACCTATGACAACCTTCTACACCGTGGTGAGTTGGCTGGTCATTTTGGGATACTGGCTGTTAATCGCAGGTGTGACATTACGCATCCTGATGAAGCGCAGAGCCGTTCCCTCTGCCATGGCCTGGCTTCTGATAATCTACATCCTCCCGCTGGTGGGAATTATTGCCTATCTCTCTTTCGGTGAGCTTCATCTGGGTAAACGCCGCGCAGAGCGGGCCCGTGCCATGTGGCCCTCTACCGCAAAGTGGCTTAACGACCTTAAAGCCTGCAAACATATCTTTGCCGAGGAGAACAGCAGCGTCGCCTCGTCACTGTTTAAGCTGTGCGAACGCCGTCAGGGGATTGGTGGCGTTAAGGGCAATCAGCTCCAGCTGCTGACCTCGTCCGACGACGTCATGCAGGCATTAATCCGCGATATCCAGCTGGCGCGTCATAATATCGAGATGGTTTTTTATATCTGGCAGCCCGGCGGGATGGCTGACCAGGTCGCTGAATCGCTGATGGCCGCGGCGCGACGCGGCATTCACTGCCGTCTGATGCTTGACTCCGCAGGCAGCGTGGCATTTTTCCGTAGCCCCTGGGCGGGCATGATGCGTAATGCTGGGATCGAGGTGGTCGAGGCGCTGAAGGTCAATCTCCTGCGCGTGTTTCTGCGCCGGATGGATCTCCGCCAGCATCGTAAGATGATCATGATCGATAACTATATTGCCTACACCGGCAGCATGAACATGGTTGATCCGCGCTTCTTCAAGCAGGACTCGGGCGTGGGCCAGTGGGTGGATTTGATGGCGCGAATGGAGGGGCCGATTGCCACCTCGATGGGCATCGTTTACTCCTGCGACTGGGAGATAGAAACCGGCAAACGCATTCTGCCGCCACCGCCGGACGGCAATATTATGCCGTTTGAAGAGGCCAGCGGTCACACCATTCATACCATTGCTTCCGGGCCGGGCTTCCCGGAGGATTTGATTCATCAGGCGCTGCTGACGGCAACGTACTCGGCGCGTGAATACCTGATCATGACGACGCCCTACTTTGTTCCCAGCGATGACCTCCTTCACGCGATCTGTACCGCGGCGCAGCGCGGCGTCGATGTGAGCATTATATTGCCGCGCAAAAATGACTCCCTTCTGGTGGGCTGGGCCAGCCGGGCCTTCTTTAGCGAACTGCTGGCCGCAGGGGTGAAGATCTACCAGTTTGAAGGTGGATTGCTCCACACCAAAAGCGTGCTTGTCGACGGCGAGTTAAGCCTGGTGGGAACGGTCAACCTGGATATGCGCAGCCTGTGGCTCAACTTTGAAATCACGCTGGTTATTGATGATGCCGGCTTTGGTGGCGATCTCGCCGCGGTGCAGGATGATTATATCTCCCGCTCGCGGCTGCTGGATGCCAGACTGTGGGTAAAACGTCCGCTGTGGCAGAGAATTGCCGAACGACTGTTTTACTTCTTTAGTCCGTTGCTGTAAAACGTGCCCAACGATGTTAAACAGGTAGTCATCATGGAAATGGATCTGAACAATCGCCTGACCGAAGACGAAACGCTCGAGCAGGCCTATGACATTTTTCTCGAACTGGCGGTTGATAACCTCGATCCCGCAGACGTGATCCTCTTTAATCTGCAGTTCGAAGAGCGCGGCGGTGCCGAACTGTTCGACCCTTCAGAAGACTGGGCTGAACATGTGGATTTCGATCTGAATCCTGACTTCTTTGCCGAAGTTGTCATCGGGCTGGCCGATGAAGACGGTGGCGAAATTAACGATATTTTCGCCCGCGTCCTGCTCTGTCGTGAGAAAGACCATAAGCTGTGCCATATACTCTGGCGCGAATAATAAAAAAGGCTGCGATTGCAGCCTTTTTTATTTACTCCGGCAACGCACTTCCGCAGCGGTGACAAAACCGCGCGTTAAGGTCATGGTCACCCTGGTGACATGCCGGACATTTGCGCTGCTGCTTGCGGCTCTGAAATGCGCTGCTCATGTGCGTGGTAATAAGCCCGGTCGGAATAGCAATGACCGAATAGCCAATCAAAATCAGCACTGAGGCCACAATGCGGCCCAGCGGCGTATGGGGCGTGATATCACCGTACCCCACGGTCGTCACGGTTACTATCGCCCAATAAACGGACGCATTGAGCGTCGTAAAGCCATATTTGGGCCCTTCTATTAAATACATCAGCGCGCCAAAAACAATCATGACGATGGCAATAAACGAGTAGAACAAAATAAGCTGATGCCGTGCGCTGACGATCGCACTCCAGAACACGCGTAATGACGGCATAAAACGCAGTAATTTCAGAATACGTAATACCCGAATCACGCGCATCGCCCGCCAGGCAAAAACATAGCTCAGGCTGATTTCCGGCCACAGCCACATGACGTAGAGAGGCAGAATAGTGGCTAAATCAATAAATCCCCAGAAGCTGAAAACATATCGGGCCGGGTTGGGCCAGGCAATCACTCTGAGCAGATATTCGGCGGTAAAAACCAGGGTTATCGCCAGCTCAAGCCAGACAAAGATATGCCATTCGTCAAACGTCAGGTGGTATTGCGTCCCGGCACCCGATTCAATAAAAATGACCACCACGCTGAGGAGCGCAAATAACCCACAAAGACCTTCGAATCGTCGTCCGGATACCGTTTCAGGATCGAATAAAACATGATAAAGCCGCCGACGGGCTGACGTGAATAAACGCGACACAGTAACCTCGCAAAAAATAAGGGCTGACATCATGTCAGCCCTTGCGATTATAACGGGTCTACTTTCAGGCAGGAAACCGCATGTCGGAAACTGCCTTCGAGAACCGGTCGCGTTTTCGCACATTCCGGCCCGGCCATTGGGCAGCGCGTGCGGAAGACGCAGCCCGACGGCGGGTTAATGGGTGAGGGTAATTCCCCTTCCAGAAGCTGGATAGTCTTATTCTTTTCCAGATCGGGATCGGGGATCGGTACCGCGGACATCAGCGCTCTGGTGTATGGGTGCAATGGATTGTGGTACACCTCGTCATAGGTGCCCAGCTCCACGGCGTGACCGAGGTACATCACCAGCACGCGGTCAGAGATGTGTTTCACCACGGCCAGGTCATGCGCGATGAAGATCAGCGACAGCCCCATTTCGCGCTGCAGCTTCTGCAGCAGGTTAACCACCTGCGCCTGAATGGACACGTCCAGCGCGGAAACCGGCTCATCACAGATAATCAGCTTCGGTTCGAGGATCAGGGCGCGCGCAATACCAATACGCTGACACTGACCGCCTGAGAACTCGTGCGGATAGCGGTTGATGAGGTTAGGCAACAGCCCGACTTTCAGCATCATCGCCTTAACGCGATCGCGCACTTCCTGACGGGACATCTTCGGATGATAGGTCCGCAGCGGCTCGGCAATAATCTCACCGATGGTCATACGCGGGTTAAGTGACGCCAGCGGATCCTGGAAAATCATCTGGATATCGCTGCGCACCTCGCGCCACTCGTCGGGTTTCATGCCCAGCAGATCTTTACCCAGCCAGGCCACTTTACCGTCGGTGGCTTTCACCAGACCGATAATGGCGCGCGCAAAGGTCGATTTACCGCAGCCGGACTCGCCCACCACGCCCAGGGTTTCCCCTTCATACAGGCGCAGCGTGACGCCGTCCACCGCTTTCAGGGTCTTCGACGGCTGCCAGAACCACTGTTTGCCGTCTTTGATGTCGAAATGCACCTTAAGGTCAGCAATCTCGAGCAGCACATTGCGTTTTTCATCTAATGCGTTCATACCAGCTCCTCCTGCGGCTTAAAGCAGGCGCGCAGACGGCCTGGTGCAAACTCTTCCAGCGGCGGTGCGCTGTTGCAGATTTCCATCGCGTGCGGACAGCGCGGCTGGAACGGACAGCCATTCGGCAGGCGCAGCAGGTTTGGCGGGTTGCCCGGAATGGTGAGCAGGGATTCCCCTTCCGCATCGAGGCGCGGTACCGCGTTCAGCAGGCCAATCGAGTAAGGATGAGCAGGCTGATAGAACACGTCACGCGCTTTGCCGTATTCCATGGTACGACCGGCATACATCACCAGCACTTTGTCACAGATGCCCGCCACCACGCCCAGGTCGTGGGTGATCATGATAATCGCCGTGTTGAACTCACGCTTCAGCTCGTTCAGCAGGGTCATGATTTGTGCCTGAACGGTAACGTCCAGCGCGGTGGTCGGTTCGTCGGCAATCAGCAGTTTTGGCCGGCACAGCAGCGCCATCGCAATCATCACGCGCTGACGCATACCGCCAGAAAACTCGTGCGGGAACATGCGCATGCGCTTGCGCGCCTCCGGCATTTTCACCGCATCGAGCATTTTGACAGACTCTTCAAAGGCTTCGGCTTTGCCCAGGCCTTTGTGCAGCATCAGGACTTCCATCAGCTGCTCACCGACGCGCATGTACGGGTTCAGCGAGGTCATCGGATCCTGGAAAATCATCGATATCTGCTCGGCGCGCAGCTTGTTCAACTCGTGCTCCGGCAGGTTGAGGATTTCACGACCGTTGAATTTCGCGGAACCGCCAATCACACCGTTAGCGGCCAGCAGGCCCATTAGCGCAAAGGCAGTCTGGGATTTCCCGGATCCGGATTCACCCACGATGCCGAGCGTTTCGCCCGCGCGCAGGTTGAAGTTGAGATCGTTCACGGCGGTCACATCCCCGTCCGGGGTCTTAAAGGTGACGCGAAGATCTTTTACGTCCAGCAGAAGGTCGCTCCGCTGCTGCGCCTGTGGCGCGGTTGCCGTTTCAATCATTGTCATGACGGCGCTCCTTAACGGTCTTTCGGGTCGAGGGCATCACGCAGGCCATCGCCGATAAAGTTAAAACAAAACAGGGTAACGACCAGGAAACCCGCCGGGTATAACAGCAGCCACGGAGACACTTCCATTGAGTTTGCACCGTCACTCAGCAGCGCGCCCCAGCTGCTCAGCGGCTCTTGCGTACCCAGACCGAGGAAGCTCAGGAAAGATTCAAACAGGATCATGCTTGGCACCAGCAATGAGGCATAGACCACCACCACGCCCAGCACGTTAGGAACGATATGGCGAACCACGATATTCCCGGTAGAAACGCCGCCGACCTGCGCGGCTTCGATAAACTCTTTGCGTTTGAGGCTCAGGGTCTGGCCGCGGACAATACGCGCCATATCCAGCCAGGAAACCATCCCGATGGCCACGAAGATCAGCAAAATATTCTGACCGAAGAAGGTCACCAGCAGGATGACGAAGAACATAAACGGGAAGGAGTTCAGGATTTCCAGCAGACGCATCATTACCGAGTCTATTTTGCCGCCAAGGTAGCCGGACAGTGAGCCGTAGAGCGTACCCACGATCACCGCCACCAGCGCGGCAGCAATCCCGACCATCAGCGAGATACGGCCACCGATAGCGACACGCACCAGCAGATCGCGTCCTGAGGAGTCCGTGCCGAAATAGTGGCCAGACTCCATATCCGGCGCGCTGGACATCATGCCCCAGTCGGTGTCGAAATAGGTAAATTGCGACAGCATCGGCGCCAGGGTCACAAACAGCGCGATAATCACCAGAACAACCAGACTGGCAACCGCCGCGCGGTTGTGCATAAAGCGACGGCGCGCGTCCTGCCAGAGGCTACGACCTTCTACTTCCAGTTTTTCACTGAAGTTTTCCAGCGCCTCGCTGTTTTTCTTACTCAACATCATGGCGTGCTCCAGTTAGTAACGGATTTTCGGGTCGATGACGGCGTACAGCACATCGACGATTGCGTTAAAGAGAATGGTCAGCGCACCGACGAGAATGGTCAGGCTCAGTACCAGCGAATAATCGCGGTTGAGCGCACCGTTTACGAACAGCTGACCAATGCCAGGCAGGCCGTAGATTGTTTCGATAACCATCGAGCCGGTGATGATCCCGACAAATGCCGGTCCCATATAGGAGAGCACGGGCAACAGCGCCGGTTTGAGCGCGTGGCGGAAGATAATCCGACGCATCGGCAGCCCTTTAGCGCGCGCGGTGCGAATGAAGTTTGAGTGCAGCACTTCGATCATTGAACCACGGGTAATACGCGCGATACTGGCAATGTACGCCAGAGATAATGCCACCATTGGCAAAATCATGAACTTCAATGCCCCGCCGTTCCAGCCGCCGCCAGGCAGCCACTTCAGCGTGATGGCAAATATCATCACCAGTAATGGCGCGACAACGAAGCTGGGTATCACTACCCCGGTCATTGCCACCCCCATTACGGCATAATCCCATTTGGTATTTTGTCTGAGCGCGGCGATAACGCCTGCGGTGACCCCGAAAACGATGGCCAGAATGAATGCCGCAGCCCCCAACTTAGCCGAAACCGGGAAGCTGGACGCCACAAGGTCGTTAACGGAATAGTCTTTATATTTAAATGACGGTCCAAAATCACCGTGAGCCAGCTGCTTCAGATAATTGAAGTACTGGGTGGAGATGGGATCGTTTAAGTGGTATTTCGCTTCGATATTCGCCATGACTTCTGGCGGCAGCGTACGTTCACCGGTAAATGGACTTCCCGGCGCAAGGCGCATCATGAAGAAGGAAATCGTGATGAGAATAAATAGCGTTGGAATCGCTTCAAGACAGCGACGTAGGATAAATTTCAACATTGCCCGTACCTTCTGGCGTGTGCCTATATTATGTGACGTTGGTTAGACACCGTGGGGCGAGCACGCCCGCCCCACTCATTGCCATTAATGCTTGATAATATACAAGTTTTTAACGTAGATATTATCCATCGGGTCTTTACCGGTATACCCACCTACCCATGGTTTCACCAGACGGGCGTTAACGTAGTAGTAAACCGGAACGATCGCGGAATCTTTATCCAGCTGCTGCTCGGCCTTAGAGTACAGTTCCGTACGCTGTGCTTCGTCAGTGGTTTTCAGCGTGTCGCCAATCAGCTTGTCGAACGCCGGGCTCTTATAGTGCGCGGTGTTGTTCGAGCTGTCGCTCAGCATGGTATTCAGGAAGGAGGTCGGTTCGTTATAGTCCGCACACCAGCCAGCACGTGCCACATCAAAGGTGCCCTGATGACGGCTGTCGAGGAAGGTTTTCCACTCCTGGTTCTCCAGCTTCACGTTCGCGCCCAGGTTTTTCTTCCAGATCGAAGCGACGGCGATAGCCAGTTTTTTGTGCAGATCGGAGGTGTTGTACAACAGGCTGAAGGTCAGCGGCTTATCTGCGGTATAGCCCGCTTCGGCCAGCAGTTTCTTCGCTTCTGCGTTACGCTGTTCCTGCGTCTGTTTGAACCAGTCTGGCTCGGTCAGTTTTGCGCCATCGGTGTATGGAGGGGTATAGCTGTATGCCGGCAGATCGCCCTGGTTTTTCACTTTGTTTACGATGATATCGCGATCCAGAGCCAGCTTCAGCGCGGTACGTACACGTACGTCGGTGAACGGTGCTTTCTGGTTATTGATTTCATAGTAGTAGGTGCACAGGTACGGGTCGACGTGAACTTCTTTAGGGATCTCTTTTTTCAGTTTCTGGAACAGTTCAATCGGCATGTTGTTATAGGTCATGTCGATTTCACCGCTGCGGTAGCGGTTAACGTCAGTCACTTCGGACGAAATTGGCAGGTAGGTAACCTGATTAATGACGGTTTTCGCGTTGTCCCAGTATTGCGGGTTACGCTCAAGCACCATACGCTCGTTGACCACCCAGTCTTTCAGCTTATAGGCACCGTTGGTCACGATATTGGCAGGCTGCGTCCATTTTTCACCAAATTTTTCCACGGCGGATTTTGGTACCGGGGAGACGGACGGGTGAACCAGCAGCTTATAGAAGTACGGAACAGGTTCGCTCAACGTCACTTCAAAGGTATTCGCATCAATCGCTTTTACGCCCAGGTCGGTAACAGGTTTTTTACCCGCGATGATGTCATCAATATTGGCGATGTGGCCATATTGCAGGTAGCTCGCATACGGAGAAGCGGTTGTTGGGTTCGCCAGACGCTGCCAGCTATAAACGAAATCTTCGGCCGTGACCGGTGTACCGTCGGACCATTTCGCATCTTTACGCAGATGGAAGGTCCAGACTTTGAAATCTTTGTTTTCCCATTTTTCGGCTACACCCGGCGCCGGGTGGCCGTCTACGTCTGTCACCAGCAGGCCTTCGAACAGGTCGCGGTTAACGTTAGACTCAGGAACACCTTCAATTTTGTGCGGGTCAAGAGACTGAACTTCCGCACCGTTGTTACGCACCAGCGTTTGCTTCTCAGCCAGTTGAACACCTGCAGGAACGTCCGCAGCCATTGCAGCGTTGCCCGCGATTAGCGCAGTTAAAATCCCCGCCGCTACCAGATTTTTTTTTGTGATGATGGACATTGTGTTGGTACTCCACTCATTATAATGACTGGCCTTCGCCAGCTGTGTAATCCCCTGTTGGGGCCTGTACAGCGCAGGAGTTTTTTTTTGCTGCTGTCAGGTTCTTCTTTTACTGCTTGCTATCACCGACTTTTTTATTACTGACCGCTCGTATGGCCGTCTTGCGTCGATTCTTTACAGGCCACCCTGTTTGAGACCTGCGTTGGATATCTGAGAAGAGAACCATATGAAAATAATTCTCATCTGTTTGTTTTATGCTGCAAAATATTAGGCCGGAAAGTATCAAATGGCGTAAACGTGCGCCAATACATTTTGCAAATTTGTTAAGCAATTCTCTTTTACGGTGAGTACCGCATCGTTGAGGGCAGCCCTGCCGGACATCGAACATCAATTAAAAAACATGATATTCAACAAGATAGAGAAATTTTTCTCTACAAGCGCGTCGCTGCGCTATCATCGAGTGACTTTGTACAAAAATTTAACAACTGGTTATTATTTAGCACATTCATCTAGGGGAATGTTGAAATTACTAATATCATTTCGGTTATCTCTCAGCAAGCCCCAGAGTATCATGTGAGTAAAATAACAGAGCGATCGAAGATTTTCTGCGCAGGCGGGTTTGAGGGGAATTAATAACTTGTTGAAATACAAGCAATGAACATTATTAGTAGAATTTATTATGATATGTGAGCATTTCAACTTTAGTTATAGGATTTACTAATAATGATGTAAAAAAACGGAGCCGTGGCTCCGTTCTTTCATATGCAATATCAGTGCAGCAAACCGGGGAAAATGCTTTTAATACCTGTAACGATAAATTCAATCCCTAACGCCATCAGCAGCAGGCCCATGATACGCGTTATGACGTTAATGCCCGTCTGACCCAGTAAGCGCACCAGCCAGGGTGCCATGCGGAACACGCCCCAACAGCAGAGCGCGAAAATGGCAATCGCCACTGAAAAACCAATCAGGTGCATCAGGCTATGATAGCGCGTCCCCCAGACAATGGTTGAACTGATGGCACCAGGACCGGCCATCAGCGGTAAGGCCAACGGCACTACGCCAATGCTTTCGCGGATAGCGGTTTCTGACTTCTCTTGTTTATTCTGCTTATCCTCGCCCAGCTTACCGCTGATCATGGACATGGCGATGGTCACCACCAGGATCCCACCCGCAATGCGGAAAGAGTCGATCGAAATCCCGAAGAGCTGGAGAATGGCGTCACCCAGAAAAAGAGAGGTGAGCAATATGATCGCCACTGACAGGTTAGCGGTCAGGTTGGTCTTGTTCCTGGCCGCCGCCGTCTGGTAACTCGTCATACTAATGAAGACAGGAATGATCCCCACCGGGTTGACCAGGGCAAACAAACCAATAAAAAATTTAAAGTACGTTGGAAAATCAAAGAGCGTTTGGATCACGTTTTGCTCCGCTTATACACATGCCCTGGACTGACAATTCGTCATGAGAAATCGCGCTGAAGATACCCTTTTTATTAGCATACTTCACTCGAAATCTGTGCCAAAACGTTATCATTTCAGGATGTTAAACATATGTATAATCAATGATAGCGCCGCTTCCAATACTTACGTAATTATTTAACACTGGAAAAATCAGCACGAAATAACCCTGCTGAAAGGTATCAGCTTGGGGGAAAATTGACACAGATCATGATTTCCGTACTCAGAAGTGAGTAATCTTGGTTACACCCCCAGGGAGGTCACCTGACAAAAGGGATGATGCCAAGGTAAGGCTCTTTTAGTAAATTAGTGTGCTGACGCAGAAAGTAACTCTTTGTTTTACTTTGTGTTACGCAAGTCGTATCGGCTCTGTCTATACTGTGTGACGTATCGAGCGCTGGTTTACTAAAAGAGTTTAAACATTATCAGGAGAGCATTATGGCTGTTACTAATATCGCTGAACTGAACGCCCTCGTCGAGCGCGTTAAAAAAGCCCAGCGTGAATATGCCAATTTCACCCAAGAACAGGTTGATAAAATCTTCCGCGCGGCCGCACTGGCTGCTGCAGATGCTCGAATCCCTCTCGCTAAAATGGCCGTTGCCGAATCCGGCATGGGTATCGTGGAAGATAAAGTGATTAAAAACCACTTCGCTTCCGAGTATATCTATAACGCCTATAAAGATGAGAAAACCTGTGGCGTGCTGTCCGAAGACGACACCTTCGGTACTATCACCATCGCTGAACCTATCGGCATCATCTGCGGTATTGTTCCGACCACTAACCCAACGTCTACCGCTATCTTCAAATCGCTGATTAGCCTGAAGACCCGTAACGCAATCATCTTCTCTCCACACCCACGTGCGAAAGACGCGACCAACAAAGCTGCGGATATTGTCCTGCAGGCGGCGATCGCTGCTGGCGCACCAAAAGATCTGATCGGCTGGATCGACCAACCTTCCGTTGAGCTCTCTAACGCCCTGATGCATCACCCGGACATTAACCTGATCCTGGCGACCGGTGGTCCTGGCATGGTTAAAGCGGCATACAGCTCCGGTAAACCAGCCATCGGTGTGGGCGCCGGTAACACCCCTGTTGTTATCGACGAAACCGCTGACATCAAACGTGCCGTTGCGTCTGTACTGATGTCTAAAACCTTCGATAACGGTGTGATCTGTGCATCTGAACAGTCTGTTGTTGTTGTTGACTCCGTGTACGACGCCGTTCGCGAACGTTTCGCCAGCCACGGCGGCTACCTGCTGCAGGGCAAAGAGTTGAAAGCAGTTCAGGACATCATCCTGAAAAATGGCGCGCTGAACGCCGCTATCGTGGGTCAGCCAGCGTACAAGATTGCTGAACTCGCAGGCTTTACCGTTCCGGCAACAACTAAAATCCTGATCGGTGAAGTAAAAGTTGTCGACGAAAGCGAGCCGTTTGCACATGAAAAACTGTCTCCAACGCTTGCAATGTACCGTGCGAAAGATTTCGAAGACGCGGTAGAAAAAGCCGAGAAACTGGTTGCCATGGGTGGTATCGGTCACACCTCTTGTCTGTACACTGACCAGGATAACCAACCAGAGCGTGTTGCTCACTTCGGTCAGATGATGAAAACTGCCCGTATTCTGATTAACACCCCTGCTTCTCAGGGTGGTATCGGTGACCTGTACAACTTCAAACTCGCACCTTCCCTGACTCTGGGTTGTGGTTCCTGGGGTGGTAACTCCATCTCTGAAAACGTTGGTCCAAAACACCTGATCAACAAGAAAACCGTTGCTAAGCGAGCTGAAAACATGTTGTGGCACAAACTTCCGAAATCTATCTACTTCCGCCGTGGCTCACTGCCAATCGCGCTGGATGAAGTGATTACTGATGGCCACAAACGTGCGCTCATCGTGACTGACCGTTTCCTGTTTAACAACGGCTACGCTGACCAGATCACCTCTGTGCTGAAAGCGGCTGGCGTTGAAACTGAAGTGTTCTTTGAAGTTGAAGCTGACCCTACCCTGAGCGTTGTGCGTAAAGGTGCTGAGCTGGCTAACTCCTTCAAACCAGATGTGATTATCGCACTGGGTGGTGGTTCCCCAATGGACGCCGCGAAAATCATGTGGGTCATGTACGAGCATCCTGAAACCCACTTCGAAGAACTGGCGCTGCGCTTTATGGACATCCGTAAACGTATCTACAAGTTCCCGAAAATGGGCGTAAAAGCGAAAATGATCGCGGTCACCACCACTTCCGGTACCGGTTCAGAAGTCACGCCATTCGCGGTAGTAACGGACGATGCGACAGGTCAGAAATACCCGCTGGCTGACTATGCCCTGACCCCAGACATGGCTATCGTCGATGCGAACCTGGTCATGGATATGCCGAAGTCACTGTGTGCGTTCGGTGGTCTGGATGCGGTAACTCACGCCCTGGAAGCTTACGTTTCTGTACTGGCGTCTGAGTTCTCTGACGGTCAGGCTCTGCAGGCTCTGAAACTGCTGAAGGAAAACCTGCCAGCGTCCTATAACGAAGGGTCTAAAAACCCGGTAGCACGTGAACGCGTTCACAGTGCAGCAACCATCGCCGGTATCGCGTTTGCGAACGCCTTCCTGGGTGTTTGCCACTCTATGGCGCACAAGCTGGGTTCACAGTTCCACATTCCTCACGGTCTGGCGAACGCCCTGTTGATCAGCAACGTTATTCGTTATAACGCTAACGACAACCCAACCAAGCAGACTGCTTTCAGCCAGTACGACCGTCCGCAAGCACGTCGTCGTTATGCTGAAATCGCAGACCACCTTGGTCTGAGCGCACCGGGCGACCGTACTGCTGCGAAGATTGAGAAACTGCTGGCATGGCTGGAAAGTCTGAAAGCTGAGCTGGGTATTCCTAAATCTATCCGTGAAGCGGGCGTACAGGAAGCTGACTTCCTCGCTCATGTAGATAAGCTGTCTGAAGATGCATTCGATGACCAGTGTACAGGTGCCAACCCGCGCTACCCACTGATCTCCGAGCTGAAACAGATTCTGCTGGATACCTTCTACGGTCGTGAGTTCAAAGAAGGTGACGTTGCCGCTGTGAAAACAGAAGTTCCGGTCATCAAAGCTGACAAGAAAGCGAAGAAAAGCGCTTAATTGACAGCAAATGAAAAACCCGCCTTTATGGCGGGTTTTTTTATGTCTGAATAATAAAGCTGACGTTATTTTCTGTTGTCGTGTTGAATCGCCGTCAGCGAGCCTACAGACAGCGCTTCTTTATAATGCTTGCGACAGACCGATACATAGCGTTCATTACCGCCTATAACCACCTGCTCACCATCTGCATAAGGTTTTCCTGCCTGGTCGAGACGAAGCACCATACTGGCTTTGCGACCGCAGAAGCAGATCGTTTTTAATTCGACGAGTTTATCCGACCAGGCGAGCAAATACTGACTCCCGGCAAAGAGCTCACCGCGAAAATCCGTACGCAGCCCATAGCACAGCACGGGGATATCAAGCTCATCAACCACCTCGGAAAGTGCGTGAACCTGTTCACGCGTCAGAAACTGGCTCTCATCGACCAGGACACAGTGAATAGGCCGCTCAGCATGTTCCATGCGAATGTCCTCAAACAGATCGGTTTTCGGGTTAAACAGCCTGGCAGGTGACGAGAGTCCTATTCTGGAGCTCACCTTCCCTGCCCCAAAGCGATCGTCAATCTCAGCCGTATAAACAACGGTACGCATCCCGCGCTCCTGGTAATTGTACGAGGATTGCAGCAGCGCGGTGGATTTACCGGCATTCATCGCCGAATAGTAGAAATACAGTTGTGCCATTGGCCGTAAAACCCTAATCAATGTGTAATATTCCCGATGAGTCATTGTACCATATTTTGTCAGGTCATCAGCGATACAGCGCACAGAGGATGTAGTTCAGCGCGGCGTTCAGAACCTTCTGTTTTCGAAAATAATCCGTTAAAACATGAAGTAAACGCATGCAGCCAGGCCAATATGTTATATGTTAAGCTCAACATAACACTTGTTTTTATAGTGGAATCACCGTTCATTAAAATTCACCATTTATTAACTATTTCAGCCTTAACATCACGGGGGGGAACTAATACAAAAGGCTGATATTTATCCGCCGCAACTATAATTCCTGCGGTAAATGTCACAAAAAAAAGAGGCAATCAACCGGACAAAGCAGGTTGATGTGATAACAAGCGAGACTGTCGGGTGATGAAATTTAAGTTAGCGTAATTAATAATAGTGAGACGATTTAGTATTTTTTGAATTCCTTACATTCCTGGCTATTGCACATATGAATTTATGGCTCTATTATTAGTTCAACAAACCACCCCCCCCATTATAAGTTTGAGATTACTACAATGAGCGAAGCACTTAAAATTCTGAACAACATCCGTACTCTTCGTGCGCAGGCAAGAGAATGCACCCTCGAAACGCTTGAAGAAATGCTGGAAAAATTAGAAGTTGTAGTTAATGAACGTCGCGAAGAAGAAAGCGCTGCTGCTGCTGAAATCGAAGAGCGTACTCGTAAACTGCAGCAATATCGTGAAATGCTGATTGCTGATGGTATCGATCCAAATGAATTGCTGAACAGCATGGCTGCGGCTAAAACCGGTACCAAAGCCAAGCGTGCTGCTCGTCCTGCTAAATATAGCTACGTTGACGAGAACGGCGAAACTAAAACCTGGACTGGCCAGGGTCGTACTCCTGCTGTTATCAAGAAAGCCATGGATGAGCAAGGTAAACAGCTGGATGACTTCCTGATCAAGGATTAATCACGGCACATTCAGAGAAATCCCGCATATTGCGGGATTTTTTTTAACCTAAATTTGTCCCAAACATCCTCTTACACTCTGTCATAAAGCATTATTTAACAACTTTATCGACTGTACTTTCAGACAGGTTTTCGGGAGTGTATAGGCATAAAAAAACCGGTGGGCAGCGCCTCACCGGTTTCGAACATTTACAACCGTGGCTTATTTCTTAATACCTACGCTCTCTTTGAGCCAGGTTTTAAATTCTTCGCCAAGGGTATTGTGGCGGATACCATATTCAACAAACGCCTGCATATAACCGAGCTTATTACCGCAGTCATGGCTCTTACCTTTCATATGGTAGGCCTCAACGGTCTCTTTCTCGATCAGCATATCGATGGCATCCGTCAGTTGGATCTCATCACCCGCTCCTGGAGGCGTTTTAGCCAGCAGAGGCCAGATTTCAGCACTCAGGACATAGCGACCTACAACAGCAAGGTTTGAAGGGGCTACATCGGCTTTAGGCTTCTCTACGACGCCAACCATTGGCACACTTTCACCCGGCTCAAGGTTAACGCCTTTGCAGTCAACCACACCGTATGCCGTTACGTCTTCAACAGGCTCAACCATAATCTGGCTGCTGCCGGTTTCGTCGAAACGTTTGATCATTTCAGCCAGGTTATCCTGAGAAAGATCGGATTCGTATTCGTCCAGAATAACGTCAGGCAGAATTACCGCTACAGGCTCATCACCGACAACAGGATGCGCGCACATAACAGCGTGACCCAGACCTTTAGCCAGCCCCTGACGAACCTGCATAATGGTGACGTGTGGAGGGCAAATAGACTGAACCTCTTCTAACAGCTGACGCTTAACACGCTTTTCCAGCATGGCTTCAAGTTCAAAGCTTGTATCGAAATGGTTTTCGATAGAGTTTTTAGATGAATGCGTAACCAGCACAATTTCAGTGATGCCGGCTGCAATGCATTCATTAACGACATACTGGATTAATGGCTTATCAACCAGAGGCAACATCTCTTTAGGAATCGCCTTAGTTGCTGGTAACATCCTGGTCCCCAATCCCGCTACCGGGATAACGGCCTTTCTGACTTTCGAATTTAGGGCAGCCATTCAAATTCTCCTGAGCTGTTCAAGTTTTGAACTTTTATGCAATAAATAACGCGTTGAGTATATCAGCCTCGCCCCGCAGTCCGGGTCTGAAAAGAACGCGTTGCCGATCAATTAGGATAAATACGCATGAAACCGGGCAGCGATAGTAGCACTCCCCGCAAAACACAGGTAAAGCAATCTTAAAATTACGATCCAATTGCTTATTCCGTGGACAACATTAAGCGTAGCCGTCCCCCGGCGCCCCAAATTTGGCACTGCCAGGAGGAACAGCGGTGGCTAATTTGATTAAGATACGCCGTTCCCAATGTCCCAAGCGGCACACCGTTACTCACCTGAATATGGTGTTCACCGGTATTCAGTGATGCATTGAGACCGGCTGAAACGAGGATCAGATTCTTTAAACCGCTGTGGTAATAGCCGACCAGCAGCGGGAACTGTCCTGGCAAATTGGCCTGACGAAAAAGCTGGTTTACCTGTTTGAGTAAACTGCCTAACTCCGGCAACCGTTGTCCCTGATGGGATAACTGTTCCTGCAACAAGCCATTAAATAGCGCACGAAGAAGTAACGCGGCTAATACACCGTTATCCCCCGCCCGGGTGACATCCAGAGAATAAAACGCAAGGTCGGAATCTGACAGTGGTGCAATATCCAGCACCAGTCCAGGCTGATCAGCGGCCACCAGCTGGCGATAATTTACACGGCAGTGTGAAATAGTTTGCTGGACGGGCGGCTGGAGTTCTTGCAACAGCTTCGCCGCAGCAGGCGGATTACTCACCAGAGCGTCCCAGTCCTGGAAAAGACGCTCCTCTTCCTCTACCCGGGAATTAAACATATTCGGATAAAGGCACGCTAAGACCGTTTCCCGCAATCTATGCAAATCCTTGACTGGTTTGAGCAGAATATCCTGTACCCCAAGACGTAATGCTTTGGCGATATCCGCCATGTTCTCGGTGGCAGAGATCACCAGAATCGGCGTCTGATTACCTTCGTTACGCAGATGTTCAACCAGCTTCAGTCCATTCATGCGCGGCATCGCAATGTCGCAAATCATCAAATCGGGCGTAATGCTAATCATTTTTTCCAGGGCGTCGATGCCATCTTCAGCCAGTGACGTCATTGCGCCCAGCGAGGATAACCACGAATCCAGTAGCGATCGGAAAACGGGCTCGTCTTCAACAATCAAAATGTGTTTTCCGGCCAATGGCTGCGTCATGGTTCCTCCCCTGGCTGACAGTAACTAAATAGTGGCATGCGATCGGCACTATCGCCTGTCAGATTTTGCTGAAGTAGTCAAAAAAAGGTGCTTAACGTGCGGTCTGCACAAAAGGCAACAATTCGTCCATTTTCTTTTCGACGGCTAACGAGCCCGCTGCGATGGCGGCCTCAGCCCGATGGAAATCAAGGGTAGAGATTTGCGGACAGTACGGCTGAATAAGAATATCCGGAGGATCGCCTGCCATACGGTTACGTTTAAGGCGGTTCTCAAGTACCTGAATTGACGTGGTCATGATTTCTATCGCCGTCGGTGCGGTAACCGAGCGACGTGCGGCCATACGCCCGATTCTTCCGCGCAGGCGTTCATGCCAGGCCAGTTTCTCGCCCTCAACATCTTCGCTCTGGAGATTGACCGGCATGAGATCCTGCTGCATCAGGTGGGCGTCGTGCTGCAGGTCGACGGCAATCACGATATCCGCCCCCATTGCGCGCGTCAGAGAGATGGGAACCGGGTTAACGACGCCACCGTCGACAAGCCAGTAACCGTTGTGTGGGACAGGCGCCATGAGCCCCGGCATACTGCAGGAGGCACGCACGGCAAGATGGATATCCCCTTCGGTGAGCCAGAGCTCGCGTCCTGTACTGAGGTTCGTCGCGACGGCGCCGAAAGGCATCTGACAATCGGTGAAGTCTTCGAGAGGCATAACCTGGCGGAACTGGTTAAACACGCGCTCGCCGCGCAGCAGCCCACCACGCTGCCAGGAGAGGTCCATCAGACGCAGCACGTCCCAGTAGCTGAAGGAGCGCACCCACGTCTCGAGTTCCGGAAGCTTCCCGCACGCGTAAGCAGAGCCGACAAGCGATCCTATTGAACACCCTGCGACAATATCAATGTCAATGCCCATCTTGTTTAAGGCATTAATTACGCCGATGTGTGACCACCCCCGGGCTGCACCTGAGCCCAGCGCCAGTCCAATTTTAACCTTTCTCATTAGCCCTGTTTTACTTCCCCTGGATTCCTGACATAGCGTCAACGCAACAGCTCAGTTAACATAGTGCTACCCGAAGCGTTTAACGCCTTTATTTTTTGTTCCAGGAAGAGAATCGTGTCTCAACTCTGCCCCTGTGGTAGCGCTCTGGAGTATAGCCTATGTTGCCAGCGATATCTGTCTGGCGATCAGGTTGCACCAGACCCGTCACACCTCATGCGTTCACGGTACACTGCTTTTGTGATCAAGGACGCAGACTACCTGATTAAAACCTGGCATCCATCCTGCCGCGCAGCCGATTTCAAACAGGACATCGAAGCCGGGTTCGCGAACACGCAGTGGCTCGGCCTTACCGTCTATGAATCCGCAACAGGCAGTCATGTTGACGAAGGTTACGTCAGCTTTGTTGCCCGTTTTAGCGAGAATAATAAACCGGGTGCCATTATCGAGCGTTCCCGGTTCTTAAAGGAAAGCGGGCAATGGTATTATATTGACGGAACGCGCCCACAGTTTGGTCGTAACGATCCCTGCCCGTGTGGTTCAGGTAAAAAATTTAAAAAGTGTTGCGGGCAGTAATGCCTGACAACCCAGACTTCGCAAATACAAACAGGATTTCCCGGCGATGCAATCATTACAACGTAAAGTTCTGCGCACCATCTGTCCCGATCAAAAAGGACTGATCGCACGAATTACCAACATTTGCTACAAGCATGAACTGAATATCGTGCAGAACAACGAGTTCGTTGACCACCGTACCGGTCGCTTCTTTATGCGTACCGAGCTGGAAGGTATTTTCAACGACACCACCCTGCTTGCCGATCTGGACAGCGCGCTTCCGGAAGGTTCCGTGCGCGAACTGACCCCAGCGGGTCGACGCCGCATCGTGATCCTGGTGACCAAAGAAGCACATTGTCTGGGCGACCTGCTGATGAAAGCCAACTACGGCGGTCTGGACGTTGAAATTGCTGCCGTTATTGGCAACCATGAGACGCTGCGCACGCTGGTCGAGCGTTTTGATATTCCGTTCGAGCTGGTGAGCCACGAAGGCCATACCCGTGAAGAACACGACGATCTGATGGCACAGGCCATTGAAGCGCATAACCCGGACTACGTGGTGCTGGCGAAATACATGCGCGTGTTAACGCCATCCTTCGTAGCGCGTTTCCCGAACAAGATCATCAACATTCACCACTCGTTCCTGCCAGCCTTTATTGGTGCGCGTCCTTACCACCAGGCGTACGAGCGCGGCGTGAAGATCATCGGTGCGACCGCGCACTACGTGAATGACAACCTGGATGAAGGTCCAATCATCATGCAGGACGTCATTCATGTGGATCACACTTACACTGCTGAGGACATGATGCGTGCGGGTCGTGACGTTGAGAAGAATGTGTTGAGTCGTGCGCTGTATCAGGTGCTGGCGCAGCGGGTCTTCGTGTACGGCAACAGGACCATCATTCTTTAATCTTTCGGAAAATGAATTGATTAGCTTTGCGCCTTTACGGATAAAAAGCAGGCAAACGACTTCATTTCCCTAAAGGAATGCTTTACAGGGGCGTCTCATTTGATATGATGCGCCCCGCTTCCAGCAGGAAGCAGGCCAGTAAAAAAGCATTACCCCGTGGTGGGGTTCCCGAGCGGCCAAAGGGAGCAGACTGTAAATCTGCCGTCATCGACTTCGAAGGTTCGAATCCTTCCCCCACCACCATCTCTCAGCACGACCTCAAAATTTGAATTGCCCCTGGTGGGGTTCCCGAGCGGCCAAAGGGAGCAGACTGTAAATCTGCCGTCATCGACTTCGAAGGTTCGAATCCTTCCCCCACCACCATCACTTCCAAACGACGCTAAACCTTCTGTTCGCACCAGGCATCATGTATTTCCGTAACGGGGAAGGATGAGAAGCTTCGACTAAGGTTCGATTCGAGCGCAGCGAGAAAGCGTTGCCGAAGGCAACGACCCGAAGGGCGAGGCGCAACGCGCCGAGTCATCCTTCCCCCACCACCATCACTTCCAAACGACGCTAAACCTTCTGTTCGCACCAGGCATCATGTATTTCCGTAACGGGGAAGGATGAGAAGCTTCGACTAAGGTTCGATTCGAGCGTAGCGAGAAAGCGTTGCCGCAGGCAACGACCCGAAGGGCGAGGCGCAACGCGCCGAGTAATCCTTCCCCCACCACCATCACTTTCAAACGACTCCAAACCTTCTGTTCGCACCAGGTATCATGCATTTCCGTAACGCGGAAGCGTTCGTAGGCCGGGTAAGGCGCAGCCGCCACCCGGCGACAGAAACCTACATCGGCGGCAAACGGCGCTTCACCGGCGAACTCTTCACAATCGACGTATTACACTGGGCATGTTCTGCCAGGCCGTCAAGCAGCGCATCAAGCTGTTCGATTGACCGCACCACCAGCCTAATTACAAAGCAATCTTCCCCGGTGACTTTGTCGCTCTCAATACACTCCGGCATCGCCTGAATGTACTTATCCACCTTATGCAACAGCCCCGGCAAAGGCCGCACGCGCACCAGCGCCTGCAGCGTATACCCCAGCGCCGCCAGATTCACCCGTGCACCATAACCCTGAATCACACCGCGTTCTTCCAGCCTCTTCAGGCGTTCTGCCGTGCTGGGGGACGTCAGACCGATGCGGCCGCTGAGCACCTTCAACGACATGCGCGCATCCTCAACCAGACAGGCTAAAATTTGTCGATCGATATCATCGATAAGGCATTCCATTCTTTTCACCTAATTTTAAAAAGTGATTTACCTATTCAACCTTATATCACCCCTGTAAAACCCGATAGCGATTTTCGACAATAGCGTCATTAATCAGGAGGTGGATGATGCGTGATTTACATAAAGGCGTCTGGCAAATGAGCCTGGCGATGTTAATTTCCGGCTCTATCGGCGCGTTTGTTTTGCTCTCCGGTCTGCCGGTGACGGAAGTGGTGTTCTGGCGCTGTCTTATCGGAGCTATGGCGCTTTTTATTTTTATCCGGGTAAGTCAAAAGCCCTTCAGTCCCCTCACCCGCACCACGCTGCTGCTGGCTATTCTCGGCGGCGCGGCATTAGTGGTGAACTGGCTGCTGCTCTTCGCCGCCTATGAGCGGATCTCTATTGGTCTTTCTACCGTGGTGTATAACACCCAGCCGTTTATGCTGGTACTGATGGGGATGTTTTTAGGTGAACGCGTCAGCCTGGTGAAATGGGGCTGGCTGTTCCTCGCCTTTGGCGGCGTGGTGATACTGCTCTCCAGCGAGCTGACCGGCGCGCATGGCGGTGAATGGCTCGCCGGAATCGGTCTGGCGATGGCCGCGGCCTTCTTCTATGCGGTCACGGCCATTATTGCCCGCAAGCTCAGATCCGTTGCGCCGCAGCATATTGCCTTTATCCAGGTACTGACGGGCGTCGTGATGCTTTTGCCGTTTGCCAGCCTGCCGTCATTTTCCGGTGATTTCCCCTGGCCGATCCTGCTGACGCTGGGCATTGTCCATACCGGCATTATGTACCAGCTGCTCTACAGCGCGATTCAGAAGCTGCCTACGCCCATTACCGGCTCCCTGTCGTTTATCTATCCGGTGGTGGCAATTGTTGTTGATAATCTGGTGTTCGGGCACGCGCTGAATCTGACGCAGCTGGCGGGCGGCGCGCTGATCCTGTTTGCTGCCGCTGGGAACAACCTGGGCTGGTGCGAAAAAAAACCCCGCGAGTGCGGGGTTGGTATCAAAACGGCAAATTAGCGACGGGCGCGTACTATCTGGTATTTGCGCGTCAGGTACTCCACCGGCGCGCTCCAGATATGCACCAGACGAGAGAACGGGAACAGCACAAACAGCGTCATCCCCAGCACCAGGTGAACGCGGAAGATAAAGGCCACGCCGTCCAGGTGCGCGGAGGCTCCGCCGTGGAAGGTCACCACGGACTGTGCCCAGCCCACCAGCTTCATCATTTCGCTCCCGTCCATATGCTGCGCCGAGAATGGAATGGTCAACAGACCCAGCGCACACTGCACCATCAGCAGGGAGAGGATCAGGATGTCCGCTGCAGTCGTGGTCGCACGCACGCGCGGGCTGAACAGACGACGTTTCAGCAGCAGCAGGCCACCGACCAGAGTCATCACCCCGCAGGCACCGCCCGCGATCATCGCCATCTTCTGCTTCACCTCAATCGGTAGCCACGCTTCATACATCCAGTGCGGCGTCAGCATTCCCAGGAAGTGACCGGCAAAAATCCCCAGAATACCGATGTGGAACAGGTTAGAGCCCACATGCATTCCCTTACGATCCAGCATCTGGCTGGAGGCAGCACGCCAGGTGTACTGACCGTAGTCATAACGCAGCCAGCTTCCCACCAGGAATACGGTGCCCGCGATATACGGGTAAATGTCAAAGAAGAACATATTCAGGAAGTGCATTAGTGCCGTCCTCCGTTAGAGATATTCAAATATTGCGGGGCAACCGCGCCGGCAAAACGACGCTGGTGAGCGGAGATTTCAGACTCGCCGCAGTTCTGGTCAGCAAAGAATTTCACCTGCTCTTCTTCCCAGACCGCATCCAGCGCTTGTGGCGTATCATCGCGGGCTTCATCCGCAATTTTCTCCGCCACTTTTTCACTGTCGACCGCGGTGTTGGCCAGCTTCACCAGCAGATCGAACAGAACCGCATAGCGGCTCTCGCGCTGCTGAAGACGCGCGCCGAGCAGCGCCAGGATCGGCGCGATGTCCTGCAGACCGCCCAGCGCCTCTTCTTTCGGCAGCTGCGCGAGGTACTCCAGATACAGCGGCAGATGATCCGGCAGCTCGCGGCTGTCGAGCTGCAGGCCGTGCTGTTCATACTGGGCCATCAGATCCACCATCGCCTGACCGCGGTCGCGGGACTCACCGTGAACGTGTTCAAACAGCAGCAGGGACGTTGCACGACCACGGTCAAACAGCTGGCTGTAGTCCGACTGGGCATCCAGAAGGTCGCGCGCCAGCAGGTCACGGAGGAAAACACCCAGCTTCTGGGCATCGTCCTTATCCAGGTTTTCAGATGACGCGAGTGCATCAAAGAGTTCCTGCTGATGCTGCGCAAGCGCAGCATCCGGATACTCGAGCAGACGCGAAACAATGACGAGTTCAATCATTGGTGCGGCTCCGTTTTGCTGGTCACATCCATGGCATCAATGCGGCGGCTGTTGAACAGATTGAATTTGCTGTCTGACCCGTGGCAACCGTCGCCAAAGGTAAAGCCGCAGCCATTTTTTTCCGGGAAGGCTTCGCGGGCCAGCTCACGGTGGCTGCTCGGCACCACGAAACGGTCTTCGTAGTTAGCGATCGCCAGATAGCGGTACATCTCCTGCGCCTGCGCTTCGGTCAGACCGACCTCTTCCAGCGCGCGGGTATCGGTTACGCCATCCACAGTTTCGGCACGCTTGAAGTGGCGCATCGCCAGCATACGCTTCAGCGCCAGCAGGACCGGCTGGGTATCGCCTGCGGTCAGCAGGTTTGCCAGATACTGAACCGGGATACGCAGGCTCTCCACGTCCGGCAGGATGCCGTTGCTGCCTAGTTCGCCCGCGTCAGCCGCAGACTGAATCGGCGACAGCGGCGGCACGTACCAGACCATCGGCAGGGTGCGGTATTCCGGATGCAGCGGCAGGGCCAGCTTCCAGTCCATCGCCATTTTGTACACCGGCGACTGCTGCGCGGCGTCAATCACGCTCTGCGGGATGCCGTCCTTCAGCGCCTGCTCAATCACCTTCGGATCGTTCGGATCGAGGAACACGTCCAGCTGACGCTGATAGAGATCTTTCTCGTGCTCGGTGCTGGCTGCGTTTTCAATCGCGTCCGCGTCGTACAGCAGCACGCCGAGGTAGCGAATACGGCCTACGCAGCTTTCGGAGCAGACGGTTGGCATCCCGGCTTCAATACGCGGATAGCAGAAGATGCACTTCTCGGATTTGCCGCTCTTCCAGTTGAAGTAGATCTTTTTGTACGGACAGCCGGTGATGCACATACGCCAGCCGCGGCACTTGTCCTGGTCGATCAGCACGATGCCGTCTTCTTCACGCTTGTAGATGGCGCCGCTCGGGCAGGTCGCCACGCACGCCGGGTTGAGGCAGTGCTCGCACAGGCGCGGCAGATACATCATGAAGGTATTTTCGAACTGGCCGTACATCGCCTTCTGCATGTTCTCGAAGTTCTGGTCTTTGGCGCGTTTCTCGAACTCGCCGCCCAGAATCTCTTCCCAGTTTGGACCGCTGGTAATTTTGTCCATGCGCTGGCCGGTAATCAGCGAGCGAGGACGGGCGATCGGCTGGTGTTTGCCTTCCGGCGCGTTGTGCAGGTTCTGGTAGTCGTAATCAAACGGCTCGTAGTAATCGTCGATGCCCGGCAGGTGCGGGTTAGCGAAGATTTTTCCCAGAAGCCAAGCGCGGTTACCCATACGCGGCTGCAGCTTGCCGTTGATTTTGCGGATCCAGCCGCCCTTCCACTTCTCCTGGTTTTCCCAGTCGGTAGGGAAGCCGGTGCCCGGCTTGCTTTCCACGTTATTGAACCAGGCGTATTCCATCCCTTCACGGCTAGTCCAGACGTTTTTACAGGTGACCGAGCAGGTATGGCAGCCAATGCATTTATCCAGATTCAGCACCATGCCGACTTGTGAACGAATTTTCATTTTACGCTCTCCTGTACCTGGTCATTACCTTCGCCGTCTAACCAGTTAATATTCTTCATCTTACGTACCACCACGAACTCATCGCGGTTCGATCCTACGGTGCCGTAGTAGTTAAAGCCGTAGGCCAGCTGCGCATAGCCACCGATCATGTGGGTCGGCTTCGGCGTAATGCGGGTCACGGAGTTGTGGATCCCGCCGCGCTGCTCGGTGATCTCTGACCCCGGCAGGTTAACGATACGTTCCTGCGCGTGGTACATCATGGTCATCCCGGCCGGTACGCGCTGGCTCACCACCGCACGCGCCGTCAGGGCACCGTTACTGTTGAACACTTCGATCCAGTCGTTATCTTCAATACCCAGATCTTTGGCATCCGTTTCGCTCATCCAGACAATCGGACCGCCGCGCGACAGGGTCAGCATCAGCAGGTTGTCGCTGTAGGTGGAGTGAATACCCCACTTCTGGTGCGGCGTCAGGAAGTTCAGCGCCTTCTCAGGGTTACCGTTCGATTTCGCCCCCATCACGGCTTTCACGGAGCGGGTGTCGATTGGCGGACGGTACACCAGCAGGCTTTCACCGAAGTCGCGCATCCACTGGTGATCCTGATACAGCGACTGGCGGCCTGACAGGGTGCGCCATGGGATCAGCTCGTGAACGTTGGTGTAGCCCGCGTTATAAGACACATGCTCGTCTTCCAGGCCTGACCAGGTCGGGCTGGAGATAATCTTGCGCGGCTGGGCCTGAATATCGCGGAAGCGGATTTTCTCTTCCTCTTTATTCGTCGCCAGGTGCGTATGGTCGCGACCGGTGAACTCGCTCAGGGCCGCCCAGGCCTTCACCGCCACGTGGCCGTTGGTTTCCGGGGCCAGAGTCAGGATCATCTCTGCTGCATCAATCGCCGTGTTGAGCATTGGCTGGCCTTTGGCCGGGCCGTCCGCTTTGGTGTAGTTAAGCTTGCGCAGCAGGTCCATTTCGCTCTGGGTGTTCCAGGCGATCCCTTTCCCGCCGTTACCGATTTTCTCCATCAGCGGGCCGATAGAGGTAAAGCGCTCGTAGGTTGCCGGGTAGTCGCGTTCAACCGGAATAATGTGCGGCGCGGTCACGCCCGGGATCAGGTCGCACTCGCCTTTTTTCCAGTCCTTCACGTCCAGCGGCTGCGCCAGTTCGGCGGCGGAGTCGTGCTGGATGGGCAGCGTCACCACGTCAGTCTCTTTGCCCAGGTGCCCCACGCAGACTTCTGAGAATGTCTTCGCGATGTCTTTGTAGATTTCCCAGTCGCTTTTCGATTCCCACGCCGGGTCAACGGCCGCAGACAGCGGATGAATAAACGGATGCATATCCGAGGTATTCATGTCGTCTTTTTCGTACCAGGTGGCGGTAGGCAGCACGATGTCGGAGTACAGGCAGGTGCTGGACAGGCGGAAGTCGAGGGTGACCACCAGATCCAGCTTGCCGTCGAGACCGTTGTCTTTCCACTCCACCTCTTCCGGCTTCACGCCGCCCTGCTTGCCGAGATCTTTCCCCTGGATACCGTTTTCGGTACCGAGCAGGTATTTCAGCATGTACTCGTGGCCTTTACCGGACGAGCCCAGCAGGTTGGAGCGCCAGATAAACAGGTTACGCGGATGGTTTTTACCGTTCTCCGGCTGTTCCGCCGCGAAGCGAATTGAGCCATCCTTCAGGGATTTCACGGTGTAATCCACCGGTGACATGCCCGCCTGCTTCGCCGCTTCCGCAATGCGCAGCGGGTTCGTGCCCAGCTGCGGTGCCGACGGCAGCCAGCCCATGCGCTCGGCACGCACGTTGAAGTCAATCAGATGGCCGCTGTAGCGGGATTTATCCGCCATCGGCGACAGCAGCTCCTGCGCGGTGACCGTCTCGTAGCGCCACTGGCTGGAGTGGTTATAGAAGTACGAGGTGCTGTTCATGTGGCGTGCCGGGCGCTGCCAGTCGAGGGCAAACGCCAGCGGCTGCCAGCCGGTCTGCGGACGCAGTTTTTCCTGGCCCACGTAGTGCGCCCAGCCGCCGCCGCTCTGGCCGACGCAGCCGCAGAAGATCAGCATGTTGATTAGGCCACGGTAGTTCATATCGAGGTGATACCAGTGGTTCAGACCCGCACCGACGATGATCATGGAACGACCGTGAGTCTTGTCGGCGTTTTCCGCAAACTCGCGGGCGATACGCACGATCTGCGCGCGTGGAACGCCGGTGATCTGCTCTGCCCATGCCGGGGTATAAGCCTTCACGTCGTCATAGCCGGTGGCGCAGTTTTCATCGCCCAGACCACGTTCCAGGCCGTAGTTCGCCATGGTCAGGTCATAGACGGTGGTGACCAGAGCGGTAGACCCGTCCGCCAGCTGCAGGCGTTTCACCGGCAGCTTGTGCATCAGTACGTTTTTCAGTTCAACCTTGTTGAAGTGCTCGGAACCTTCACCGCCGAAGTACGGGAAGCCCACCTCGGCGATCTCGTCCTGGCTACCCAGCATGCTCAGGCGCAGCTCCGTCTCTTCGCCGGTCGTGCCGTTACGCTGCTCAAGGTTCCACTTGCCCTTCTCGCCCCAGCGGAAGCCGATAGAGCCGTTTGGCGCCACCAGCTCGCCGTTGCTGTTATAGGCAACGGTTTTCCACTCTGGGTTATTTTCCTGGCCCAGCGCGTCCACCAGATCGGCGGCGCGCAGCGTACGGCCTGCTGCGTAGTAGCCGTCACGCTCTTCCAGCATCACCAGCATCGGCATGTCGGTGTAGCGACGGACGTAGTCGGTGAAGTACTGGCTTGGTTTATCCAGGTGGAACTCGCGCAGCATGACGTGGCCCATCGCCATCGCCATCGCCGCATCGGTACCCTGCTTCGGTGCCAGCCACAGATCGCACAACTTGGCGATTTCGGCGTAGTCCGGGGTCACCGCCACGGTTTTGGTGCCTTTATAACGGACTTCGGTAAAGAAGTGCGCGTCCGGCGTACGGGTCTGCGGCACGTTAGAGCCCCAGGCAATGATGTAGCTGGAGTTGTACCAGTCCGCGGATTCCGGCACGTCGGTCTGCTCGCCCCAGGTCTGCGGAGACGCCGGCGGCAGGTCGCAGTACCAGTCGTAGAAGCTCAGGCAGGTACCGCCGATTAAGGAGAGATAGCGCGCGCCGGAGGCATAAGAGACCATCGACATCGCCGGGATCGGCGAGAAGCCCGCCACGCGGTCAGGACCGTAGGTTTTCACGGTGTAGACGTTGGAGGCGGCAATCAGCTCGTTCACCTCTTTCCAGGAGGAACGTACAAAGCCGCCGCGGCCGCGAGCCTGCTTGAAGC
This sequence comes from Enterobacter sp. PL_is514, assembly GCF_055816715.1. Lineage (NCBI taxonomy): Bacteria > Pseudomonadati > Pseudomonadota > Gammaproteobacteria > Enterobacterales > Enterobacteriaceae > Enterobacter > Enterobacter sp. PL_is514. Next base: position 248,041 of record NZ_JBVPGN010000035.1, read on the forward strand.
TTTTCGCTTTATCCGCGTCTTCAATGATAGAGGCCCAGGCATCCACCGGATCGCTGTGTTGCACTTTCGCTTCACGCCACATTTTCATCAGGCGCTTGCGCATCAGGGGGTATTTCAGACGGTTCGCGCTGTAGAGATACCAGGAGTAGCTGGCGCCACGCGGGCAGCCGCGCGGTTCGTGGTTCGGCATATCCGGGCGGGTGCGCGGGTAGTCGGTCTGCTGCATTTCCCAGGTCACCAGACCGTTCTTAACGAAAATCTTCCAGCTACATGAGCCGGTGCAGTTCACGCCGTGGGTCGAACGGACGACTTTGTCATGTTGCCAGCGCTGGCGGTAACCGTCTTCCCAGTCCCGGTTGGTATCCAGAACCTGGCCGTGCCCATCGGCAAACGTTTCGCCCTTCTGCTTGAAGTAGCGAAACCGGTCCAAAAATTTGCTCATCGGGTATCTCCTGTATGGAGCCTGTGGCTCTCTAAATCGACATTGCTGATTTGCAGCGAAGGTAACGCCCTGAAAGAGGGGGAGAATTGATAACGATCAAGACGACGAGGGACTTTCAGGCGAGGGGTTACACCGAATACCACCAAAGCGGTATCTTTTGAAACTTCATATCCACATGAAATATATCGTTATTTTTATTTTATCGTACAAACCGCCAGGCAAAATTTAACCTCTCAGGTATTAAGGGGTAGAGCGCCCTGTAAAGCGATGGCGATCACAATGCTGCCTGCGGATTTCCTCTGCATGGCAACCAGTATGTTGTAACTATTTTGACGCCAAAAAAAACGCGGCCCGAAGGCCGCGTAAACGGATAATCATACTTACTTATTTTTCTTGGTATTACGGCCATATACCAGCCACGTAATCACAACGCAGGCGATATAGAAGACGAGGAAGACTTTCATGGCACCGGCCGGAGAGCCGGTCAGGTCCAGAGAGATACCGAACGCTTTCGGGATAAAGAAGCCGCCAATCGCGCCGATGGCAGAGATAAAGCCCAGCGCCGCAGCCGTATCCGTCGCCGCTTCGCGCATGGCCTGCTCTTCGCTCCCGCCCTGTGCTTTTACGCGGTCCATGGTCAGCTTACGGAAGATCACGGAGATCATCTGGAAGGTGGACGCACTCCCCAGCCCGGCCGTAAGGAACAACACCATAAACACGCCGAAGAAGGCGATGAAGTTACCGCCCTGCCCGTCGGCTGGCAGCGTGAGGAACAGCAGCGCACAGAAGACAGCCATCACGACAAAGTTAACCAGCGTCACGCGGGTACCGCCCAGGCGGTCAGATACCATGCCACCCAGCGAACGTGCCAGGGCACCAATAAACGGCCCGAAGAAGGCAAAGTGCAGGATCTGAATCTCCGGGAACTGCGTTTTCGACAGCATTGCGAAGCCCGCTGAGAAGCCGATAAACGAACCGAAGGTGGCCAGATACAGCAGCGCCATCACCCAGAGGTGTCCACGCTTCAGCACCGGCAGCTGTTCGCTCAGCGACGCCTTCGACGCGGACAGGTCATTCATAAAGAACCAGGCTGCGAGGGTGAAGACCACGAGGAACGGTACCCAGATCCAGGCTGCATTTTGCAGATAGAGGGAAGAACCATCCGCCTGCTCAACGCCACCGCCGCCAAAGGCTGCAAAAATGGAGACCGAGATCGCCAGCGGGGCAATGAGCTGCATCACGCTCACGCCCATATTCCCCAGACCGCCGTTAATCCCCAGCGCGCCGCCCTGCTTCGCTTTCGGGAAGAAGAAGCTGATGTTCGCCATGCTGGAGGCGAAGTTTGCACCCGCAAAACCGCACAGCAGGGAGATAATCACGAATACGCTAAATGGCGTAGAGGTATCCTGCACCGCGAATCCGAGCCAGACACAAGGAACGATCATGATGCCTGTACTGAACGCCGTCCAGCGACGACCGCCAAACACCGGCACCATAAACGCGTAAGGCACACGCAGCAGCGCGCCTGACAGCGACGGCAGCGCGGTCAGCATGAATAGCTGATCGGTGGTAAACGTAAAACCCACTTTCGGCAGGTTGACCGCCACCGCGCTAAACAACATCCATACGCAAAACGCTAATAACAGACACGGCACGGAAATCCACAGATTCCGGCTTGCTACACGATGGCCGCGCTGTTGCCAGAACGCCGGATCCTCTGGACGCCAGTCTGTAATAACGGCACCATTTTCCCTTTCGGGAGCGGATGAGTGACTCATAGACACCTCTGATTCTCGAATGATGCTGCAAACATTAGGGTTTTAGAGCGGCGGTAAGTTGATATAAATCAAAGGAAAAGTGGGAGGATTTGCGGCAAAAAATAAGGCCTCACCCTTAGTGAGTAGGCTAATTCGGTAAAAAAGACGTGGTTTTTCACGGTGCTGACGGTTCCTGGCTACCCCCACCTCCTTCCCCCTACTCCGTTGGCAATTTAGGGGTAATCCTTTATTGGTATGGGTATACTCCAGGGTATGCACCAGAATAGCGCCATTCCTGCAAGCAGGCCACGTCAGGAGCACGCCACCTCTATGTTAAAAAGATGTTTATCTCCGCTGACGCTCGTGAATCAGCTCGCCCTGATCGTTTTGCTGTCCACCGCCATCGGTGTGACCGGCATGGCGATCTCCGGCTGGCTGGTACAGGGAGTACAGGGTAATGCGCATGCCATCAACGAGGCAGGCTCGCTACGCATGCAGAGCTATCGCCTGCTGGCATCGGTTCCCCTGACGCAGGACGATCGTCCCCTGATTGATGAAATGGAGCGCACGGTCTTCAGCCCCGAGCTGGAAAACGCCGCTATCCGCGCCGGTCAGCAGTCCCAGCTTAACGCTCTTCAGGGCTACTGGCACACCCAGCTGCAGCCCGGGCTGAAACAGGCGCGCAGCACAGAAACCGTCGCAAAGGACGTGGCGGGGTTCGTCTCCCGCATTGATGCGCTGGTCTCCGCTTTCGACCAGACCACCGAATTACGCATCGACCGGGTGGTGATGGTACACCGGGCCATGGCGCTGTTTATGGGGCTGCTGCTGATCTTCACCATCGTCTGGCTCCGCGCGCGGCTGCTGAACCCGTGGAAACAGCTGCTGGCCATGGCCCGCGCGGTCACCGCACGCGACTTTACCCAGCGCACGCACATCAGCGGGCGCAACGAGATGGCCATGCTCGGCCAGGCGCTTAATACCATGTCGGCAGAGCTCTCAGAGAGCTACGCGGTGCTTGAACAGCGCGTTCAGGAAAAAACGGCCGGGCTGGAGCAGAAAAACGAGATACTCTCCTTCCTGTGGCAGGCCAACCGTCGGCTGCACATGCAGATACCGCTATGTGAACGTCTCTCGCCGGTACTGAACGGCCTGCAAAATCTGACTCTGCTTCACGACCTTGAGCTGCGGGTCTACGATGTGGAAGACGAAGATAACCACCAGGAATTCACCTGCCAGTCCGATATGTCCTGCGATGACAAAGGCTGCCATCTTTGCCCTCGCGGCCTGCCGCCGCTGACGACCGGCGGCACCACCCTGAAGTGGCGCCTGACCGACAGCCACACTCAGTACGGTATTCTGCTGGCAACGCTGCCAGCCGGGCGTCACCTGAGCCACGACCAGCAGCAGCTGGTGGATACGCTGGTTGAACAGCTGACGGCCACGCTGGCGCTCGACAGGCATCAGGAAAAGCAGCAGCAGCTGATCGTCATGGAAGAGCGCGCGACCATCGCCCGCGAGCTTCACGACTCTATCGCTCAGTCGCTCTCCTGTATGAAAATGCAGGTGAGCTGCCTGCAGATGCAGGATGCGGAGATGCCCGAAAGCAACAAGCAGCTGCTCAGCCAGATCCGCAACGAGCTGAACACCTCCTGGGTGCAGCTGCGCGAGCTGCTGACCACCTTCCGCCTGCAGCTGACCGAGCCGGGCCTGCGCCCGGCGCTGGAATCCAGCTGTCACGAATTTAGCGCCCGGCTGGGGTTCCCGGTGAAGCTGGATTACCAGCTGCCGCCGCGGTTTGTCCCCTCCCATCAGGCCATACATTTACTGCAGATCGCCCGCGAAGCGCTGAGCAACGTGCTTAAACACGCTGACGCGACGGCGGTCACGGTCACCGTCAGCCAGCACGATAATCAGGTCAAACTGACGGTTCACGATAACGGCCGCGGCGTGCCGGAAAATGCCGAACGCACTAACCATTATGGTTTAATCATTATGCGAGACCGCGCCCAAAGCCTGCGCGGTGATTGCCAGGTTCGCCGGAGAGAGACGGGCGGCACGGAAGTTGTCGTCACCTTTATTCCCGAGAAACCGCTCACAACTGCTCAAGGAGAAACCCATGACTAATCAGGAACCGGCATCCATCCTGTTGATCGACGACCATCCGATGCTGCGTACTGGCGTGAAACAGCTGGTCAGCATGGCACCCGATATCACCGTGGTGGGCGAAGCCAGCAACGGTGAACAGGGCATTGAGCTTGCCGAATCCCTCGATCCCGATCTGATCCTGCTCGATCTGAATATGCCCGGCATGAACGGTCTGGAGACCCTCGACAAGCTGCGGGAAAAATCGCTTTCCGGGCGCATCGTCGTCTTTAGCGTGTCAAACCATGAGGAGGACGTAGTCACAGCGCTGAAGCGCGGGGCGGATGGCTATCTGCTGAAGGATATGGAGCCGGAAGACTTGCTTAAGGCGCTACAGCAGGCGGCGGCGGGCGAAATGGTGCTCAGCGAAGCCTTAACGCCGGTCCTGGCCGCCAGCCTGCGCGCCAACCGCGCCACCTCTGACCGTGACGTCAGCCAGTTAACCCCGCGCGAGCGCGATATTCTCAAGCTTATCGCCCAGGGGCTGCCGAACAAAATGATCGCCCGCCGTCTGGACATCACCGAAAGCACGGTCAAAGTACACGTGAAGCATATGCTGAAGAAAATGAAGCTAAAATCCCGCGTTGAAGCCGCCGTATGGGTGCATCAGGAACGCATTTTTTAAGGACTACTCATCCGGCAGCAGCTTCCAGCGCGGATCGTCGTCAGGCAATGCGACCAGCGGCTGCACCACGGCAAGCGTGATCTCATTGGACGAGACGCGCTGGCCTTTCTCATCTTCCACTACCGCCGACAGGTGCCAGCGGTTTGTCGCCCCTTCCCGGTCATCCCAGGCAGGGATAATCACGCTCCAGCCGTCGCTGCTGTTGCTTTTCGCCGGTGACGTCAGGCTCAATGCCTGCGTATCCCCCTGCCAGTGGATCTGACGAATACCGTTCGTGCTGCGAACCTGTAGCTTCAGCATAACGGTCTCGCCTCCTTTCAGATCCCACGGCGGCGTGGCCAGCCACACGGACAGCGTTTTCCGCTGGCGGAACTCCATAACCGGCAGGCTGGTGCGCTCCGGCGAGTCATAGCGGCTTCCGCGCAGGGAACGCGTGGCGGCGACTTCACCGGCGGAAAGCTGCTTAGCCAGCGGCACGCCAAAGCGATAGTTGAGCTTCAGCCCGAGGTTATTCTGGCTCTCGCCGCTTTCGCCCTGCTTGTGCCCGGCGGTCAGCGTCACCAACGGAACGGGGGTATAGTTAAGCCCCAGATTCACCGCCACAGGATTGTGATAGCCGGTTCCGCTGTTGAAGAGGTCGACGTTATCGCCAAAATATTGCTCGAAGCTAACGCTGGTATTCAGATGATGGAACCAGGGCAGCCAGGCTTTAGCGGTGACGTCATATCCACGCGCCATGCGCTGCTCCTGGACATCGGAGCGCTCGCGCCATCCTGCCAGGGGCTGATAATAGTTGGCTGACAGACGCAGATTTTCCCCCCACGCTTCCGCCCCCAGCCCGGCACGCTGCAAATTTTCATCCAGAAGATTATCGTAAAAGGTGTTGTAGCCCAGCAGCCACTTCCCGGCGACCCAGCGCTGACCGATTCCGGCATTGCTGACCAGGCCATCCGCCTGCTGCGTCAGGCCAAGCTGGCTCCAGCTCAGGTAGCGGTTAGTATCATTCCACGGGATAAACCAGCTCCCGCTGCTGCCGTTAAATTTGCCGTCGTTATCCACCAGCAGGTTCACGCTGGCGTTTCCCCAGGGCGACAGCCAGGACTCAATCTGCTGGTTCACTTCCCCGCTTACCGCGTCGCGCACCTGACCAAAGGCAAACTGACGCGCCTGCTCGCCGGTCGTCAGACCGTTGTCGGTCATGCTGGCTTCACCGAAGGCTTTCGCCATTTCGGCCAGATGTTTTTCCCCTTCGCCGGTGGGCGCCGCCATGCCGAGGTCGGGCAGACTGTCCCCGTTATTATCAAAGGGGTGCTGCGCCTGATGCATAAAGGAATTCGGCGCACCGTGAACGGCTCCGGCCGTAAGAAGGGGGAGTAAAAACAGCAAACGAATGCGGGACGATACAGCCATCAACGTCGTCAATAAGAACCTGTGTTTATGAATAAACTCTTATTATGTTAACGCGATAAGCCCTGAAATGCAGTCCTGGCGGACATTTCAGGATTATCCTGAAACAGCCCTTTCAGCTCCGGCACGCAGGAACCACAGTTCGTACCACAGCGCAGCTTAGCCCCCAGCGCGGTGACGGAATCACACCCTCCGGCAATCGCCTCCCGTATCGCCTCTTCCCCGACGCTGAAACAGCTACAGATAATGCGTCCCGGATCCGTCGCCCTCCCGACGCTCTGCCCGTTCAACAGGGCGTGGCGTTCTGCGGGCAGCACGGGTGGTGAATGAAAAGCGGCTTCAATCACCGTATGCGCCAGCGCCGGTAACGCGGTACCTTCCCAGAAACCCAGCATAAGCTGGCCTTCATACCAGGCCAGCACGCTGCTGCGTTCACCGGCCTGAGCAACCTGCAGTTGCCAGCCCCGGCCGCTGGCGTATTCCATTACCCACGACAGCAGCGGTTTATCGCACGCCACCGTCAGGCGTGAAGCTTTACGCCACCAGTAAACCGGAGAGGGCATTTCCAGTCCTTCGCGGGCATAGAGTTCTCCCTGCCAGGCGGGCTGCCAGGGCTGGATTCTGACGGCGGTTTGTTTACTCTCCGGCTGCCCCGAAACCGGATCGCAGCGCCCTTCCACCAGTGCATTCACCTTTCCCTGGCGGGCAAACTCAGCGTTCCAGTGCATCGGGGCAAAAGCGTTCCCTTCACGCTGAGCGTCGCTGATGCGCACTCTTGCTACCATGACGCCGCGCGGCGAACTGATGCGCGCCAGCTGGCCGCCGCACAGGGAAAACCGAACGGCGTCTGCGGGGCAAACCTCAACAAAGGGTTCGGTGATATGCTGCATGAGTCTGGCCACATATCCTGTTCGCGTCATGGTATGCCACTGATCGCGGATGCGCCCGGAGTTGAGAATCAGCGGGTACAACGCGCTGACCGTCGCACCGTGCGACTGTGGGTCAACGGGAACAATGTTTCGGCACGGAAAATCCCCCCCAGGCCACTGCCAGGGCTCAAGCCGCTCCCACTCCTCACGGGTTAACGTAGCCAGGTCGTGAAGGTTTAAGGCCCGCGCGCCGTCATTTTCAAAGGCCGTCAGCGCCGCATGCTCGCAAAAAATCTCGTGGGGATGCTGCCAGGCAAAGGCGTCGCCGTGCCCCAGCCGTTTCGCCACCTGCGCGACGATCCACCAGTCCGGCTTTGCCTCACCGGGCGCGGGCAGAAACGCGCGCTGGCGCGAAATGCGTCGCTCGGAATTGGTTACCGTACCGTCCTTCTCTCCCCAGGCCAGCGCCGGAAAGCGAATATGGGCAAACCGGCTGGTGTCGGTATCGTTCATCACCTCAGAGACAATGACCAGCGGGCAGCGCCCCAGCGCCTGACACACCGCGTGGCTGTCCGGCAGCGAGACGGCAGGATTGGTGCCCATGATCCACACCGCCTTCACCTCGCCGCGGGCAATGGCGTCAAACAGCTCCACCGCCATCAAGCCCGGCGTCTGCGCAAGCCGTTCCGTTCCCCAGAAACGCGCCACCCGCGAGAGATCGTCCGGCTCAAAGTTCATGTGCGCCGCCAGCTGATTTGCCAGCCCGCCCACCTCTCTTCCGCCCATTGCGTTTGGCTGTCCGGTCAGCGAAAACGGGCCGCAGCCCGGACGGTTAAATTTCCCGCTGGCAAGGTGCACGTTAATGATGGCGCTGCATTTGTCGCTGCCGCTGGAGGACTGGTTGATTCCCATGGTGTAGAGCGTGATGGCCCTGGGCGCCGTCATAAACCAGTCGTAAAACGTACCAATATCCTGCGGCGAGAGGCCGCAAAACGCCGCCACGCGGGATATCGGCCACGCGTCCGTTCCCTGAATCACATTGAGCAGACCGACGAACAGCCCGGCGTCGCTGCCGGGAGTGAGCGCCAGATGCAGGTCAGCAATATCACAGGAGGCGGTTCTGCGCGGATCGATGACCACCACTTTCATCTCCGGATTGTTGTGCTTTGCCTGTACCAGGCGCTGATACAGCACCGGATGCGTCCAGGCCGCGTTTGAGCCCACCAGCACCACCAGATCGCTGTTTTCCACATCCTCGTAGCTGCACGGCACGACATCTTCACCAAAGGCGCGCTTGTAGCCAACGACCGCCGATGACATGCAGAGCCGGGAGTTGGTATCAATGTTCGCCGCGCCGATAAACCCTTTCATCAGCTTATTGGCGGCGTAATAATCCTCGGTAAGCAATTGCCCGGACGCGTAAAACGCCACCGCCTGCGGCCCCCATTTGTCGATAATGTCCTGGAGGCGCTCGCCTGCCGCTCCCAGCGCCTGCGCCCAGGCCACCTCAGCACCGTCAACAACGGGGCGCAGCAATCGCCCCTGTAACCCCATTGTTTCCCCCAGGGCCGATCCTTTCACGCACAAGCGGCCAAAGTTCGCAGGATGGGTTTCATCCCCCCGAACGCTGACCGTTTCACCGTCCACGCGGGCGACCACGCCGCAGCCTACCCCGCAGTAGGGACACGTTGTCCGGGTTTCCGTCATGAGGCCTCCGCACGCATTACCAGGGCATCATTACCGACCCACACCTTGCCGTTCTCAATTTTGACCGGCCAGGCGCGCACCGCGGGTTCGCCGTTCTCCACCTGACAGCCGTCGCGCAGGCGAATACGCTGCTTGTAGAGCGGAGAGATCACCACCGGCTCCCCCGCCGCATCGCCAAGAATGCCTCGGGAAAGCACGTTCGCGCTGCTGCCAGGCTCCCGGTCGTCAAGGGCATAGACGGTTTTGCCAAATCGGAACAACGCAATCGGCTTACGCCCAAGCCGCGCGCCAATGCCCGCCTGCTCGGGGATATCGTCGATGCCACAGATTTCCTGCCAGCGTTTACCTTGATCCGCTGTGATGTCGTTCACCGTCGTGCGGAACAGCGCCAGACGGTTCGGATCGTTAAGCGTGGTTTGCCATTCGCACTGGTAGGTCTCCACCACCCGGGCCATCTCCTGCTCCAGCTCGTGGGCGATGCCCAGGCTATCGTTGAGGATCACCTCCCGAAGGTAGTCGAGACCGCCTTCCAGGTTGTCCATCCAGGTGCTGGTGCGCTGTAGGCGATCCGCCGTGCGGATGTAGAACATCAGGAATCGATCGACGGTGCGGATCAGCGTGTCATCATCGAGATCGCTGGCGAAGAGATCCGCATGGCGAGGCTTCATGCCGCCGTTGCCGCACAGGTAGAGGTTCCACCCCTTATCGGTGGCAATCACCCCCACGTCTTTACTCTGCGCCTCGGCGCATTCGCGGGTACACCCTGAGACCGCCATTTTGATTTTGTGCGGTGCGCGCAGGCCTTTGTAACGGTGCTCGAGCCTGACTGCGAGGCCGGTGGAGTCCTGCACGCCGTAGCGACACCAGGTCGACCCGACGCAGGATTTCACCGTGCGCAGGGATTTGCCGTAGGCGTGCCCGGTTTCAAATCCGGCTTCCACCAGCGCCTGCCAGATCTCCGGCAGTTGTTCGAGCGTGGCGCCAAACAGATCGATACGCTGGCCGCCGGTGATTTTGCTGTACAGTCTGTAGCGTTTCGCAATCTGGCCGATGGCGATCAGCCCGTCGGCGGTCACTTCCCCCGCAGGCATGCGCGGTACGATGGAGTAAGTACCGTCCTTCTGGATATTGGCGAAGTAGCGGTCGTTGGTGTCCTGCAGCGGCAGGTGTGCCGGTTTCAGCAGATACTCGTTCCAGCAGGAGGCGAGCACTGACCCCACCAGTGGCTTACAAATTTCGCACCCGTGTCCCTGACCGTAGCGGCTAATGAGCTGGTCAAAGGTGCGGATATGGTTGACGCGCACGAGGTGGTAAATCTCCTGACGCGAGTACGGGAAGTGTTCGCAGATGTCCTTTTTCACCTCCACACCCTGCGCCGCCAGCTGGAACTCCATCACCTGCTTCACCAGTGCGCTACATCCTCCACAACCGGTCGCCGCTTTGGTGCACTGCTTAATCGCGCCGATATCCGTTGCGCCCGCACTTACCGCCTGACAGATATCGCCTTTGCTGACGTTATGACACGAACAGATTTGTGCGCTTTCCGGCAGCGCTGCCACGCCGAGCGCTTTTGGCGCACTGCCTGAAGACGCGGGTAATATCAGCGTTTCCGGCTCTTTTGGCAGGGCTATCCCGTTGAGCATCATCTGTACCAGCGTGGCGTATTCACTGGCATCACCCACCAGCACGCCGCCGAGCAGCGTTTTGCCGTCGTGGCTGACCACGATTTTCTTGTAGATTTGCTGCGGGCCGTGCGTCCACTGGTAACTCAGCGCCCCCGGCGTGCGCCCGTGAGCATCGCCGAAAGAGGCCACGTCCACGCCCAGCAGCTTGAGTTTGGTGCTCATATCCGCGCCGGCGAAGAGGTTCTCCTCTCCCGCCAGCGCGGCGGCGGCCACCCGCGCCATCTGGTAGCCGGGCGCAACCAGCCCGAAGATTTTCCCTTCCCACAGGGCGCATTCACCAATGGCCAGCACGTCCGGATCGGAGGTCTGACAGCGGTCGTCAATGCCGATCCCGCCGCGCTCGCCGATAGCCAGCCCGCTGCTGCGCGCCAGCGCGTCCTGCGGACGAATGCCTGCAGAAAAGACCACCATGTCTGTTTCAAGCTGTTCGCCATCGGCAAAGCGCAACACCAGCCCGCCGTCCGCCGTGGCGATCTCCGTTGTCGCTTTACTGGTGTGAACGCCGACGCCTAGCGCCTCAATTTTCTTGCGCAGCATCGCCGCGCCGTCGTTGTCGAGCTGGACCGCCATCAGATTGGGCGCAAACTCCACCACGTGAGTTTCCAGCCCGAGCTGCTTCAGGGCATTCGCCGCCTCCAGCCCCAGCAGCCCGCCGCCAATCACTACACCCCGGCGTGAGCCCGCCGCATGCGCCGCAATCTTGTCCAGATCGTCAAGCGTGCGATAAACAAAACAGCCCGGTAGATCGTGGCCCGACACCGGTGGGACAAACGGATAGGACCCGGTCGCCAGCACCAGTTTATCCCAGTGGATCTCATGCCCGCTGGCGGTACGCACCACGCGCGCGTCACGATCGATAGCGACAATCTGCTGCGACAGGCGCAGCTCAATGCCGTTGTCGGCAAAGAAATCCCCTTCCACCAGCGAAAGCGACGCCGCGCTACGGCCGCCAAAATATTCCGACAGATGCACGCGGTCGTAGGCGGCATAGCGCTCCTCGCCAAAGACAACGATCTGATACTGCTGATGCAGATTGCGGTTCACGCAATCTTCGAGGAAATGATGGCCGACCATACCGTGCCCAACCACCACCAGAGTAGGTTTTGTCATAGCGTGCTGTCCTGCAACCTGCGGTTGCGTAGTGAAACGATCGAACAGCCAGTCCGCGTGCGCGGGCGCAGCCGTTGCCAGTAATTCGGTAAATGTCGCCGCGCTGCGGCAGTCCCCCATCAGCAGCACGCCAGCCAGCGCCCCCTGATGGATCAGTAAACGACGATAGTGACGGGTCAGCGGATCCCATGCGCTCCAGACCACATCGCCCTTCTGCTCTGCCGCGCGACCAAGGCTGAACAACTCCACGCCGGTCACCTTGAGGCGCATGCCGTTGTCGGTCAGGGCAAATGGCGCGGTGACGTCTCCGGCCAGCCGTGCGGCGAGGATATCCGCCTGCGCCAGACAGGGGGCGACCAGGCCAAACGTCTGGTCGTCAATTTCACAGCATTCGCCAATGGCGTAGACGTCCGGCACGGAGGTTTGCATTTGGTGATCCACCACGATGCCGCGCGCGCAGCGAATGCCGCTGGCCTGCGCCAGTACGACGTTAGGCTGCACGCCCGTCGCCAGCACCACGCGCGCGGCGGTGATGCTGCGTCCGTTCAGCAGCGTCACGCTATTCCCGTCAATCGCCGCGATGCCAGAGGCGAGCTCACAGCGCACGCCCCGCGCCGCCAGCGCCTCTTCCAGCAGCACGCCCGCCTGCTCATCCAGTTGCTGCTCCATCAGCCACAGACCGCGATGAACAAGGATGACGTTGTCCCCTGAGCGCGCCAGCGCTGCCGCCGTCTCAACCCCGAGCACGCCGCCGCCCAGCACTACCACCGGACCGGCGATCGCCCCTATGGCCCGGATATCCTCAAGGGTACGGAACGTGAAGACATGCGGCGCATCGCAGCCGGGAATTGGCGGAACAAAGGGCGTTGATCCGGTGGCAAACACCAGCGCATCCCAGCCCAGCGTGCGGACGGTGGTTTGCACTTCCCGCGTGTCCACATTCACGGCGAGCGCCTTTTCGCCCCGCAGCACCGTCACGCCCCGTTCCTGGTACCAGTCGTCATTCTGAAGACTGATGCCCGCCGCCGTTTTTTCACCGCCCAGCACCGGCGAAAGCTGGATGCGGTTATAGGCATGCTCCGGCTCGTCGCCGATGACGGTAATTGCGAAACGATCGGCAGCACGCCCGGTGAGCGAGGCAATCAGCCGCGTGGCCGCCATGCCATTTCCGATAATGACCAGTCGCATCAAAGCCCCCTCGCTACGCCGCTTTCGGCTGCTTTTCATAGAGGAAATGCAGGATCTGCTGGCGCATGTGGTGATAGCGGCTGTCGTCAGCCAGCTGCACCCGGTTACGCGGGCGCGGCAGGTCAACGTGCAGGATCTCCCCGATGGTCGCCGCCGGGCCGTTGGTCATCATCAGCACGCGATCGGAGAGCAGCACCGCCTCGTCCACGTCGTGGGTAATCAGCACGATTGTGGTGTTCAGCGCCTGCTGGATCTGCATCACCGAGTCCTGCAGATGGGCGCGCGTCAGCGCATCCAGCGCGCCGAAGGGTTCATCCATCAGCAGGACTTTCGGCTTCATCGCCAGCGCGCGGGCAATCCCGACGCGCTGCTTCATGCCGCCGGAGATCTCCCCCGGGCGCTTGTGCAGGGCGTGCCCCATCTGCACGCGGTCGAGGTTGTGCTCAATCCACTCCCGGCGCTCCGCCTTGCTCATGCTGTGGCGAAACACGTGATCTACCGCCAGGGCCACGTTGTCGAAGCAGGTGAGCCACGGTAGCAGCGAATGGTTCTGGAATACCACCGCGCGCTCCGGACCCGGCCCGGCAATTTCGCGGTTGTCGCAAATCAGCCCGCCTTCCGTCGGCAGCGTGATCCCAGCGATAAGGTTAAGCAGCGTCGATTTACCGCAGCCGGAGTGCCCAATCAGGCTGACGGTTTCGCCCTCATGGATATCAAAGGAGACGTTCTGCAGCGCCAGAAATTCGCCGCTGGCGGTGGAAAAACGCTGGCTCACGGCCTGGACCTGGATTAATGGTTTCATGTTCGCTCCTTATTTTTCCTGCCAGCTAAAGCGACGGGCGATCAGCATCAGCCCCTGCTCCAGCAGCAGCCCGACCACGCCAATGATGACGATGGCGATGAGAATGTTTTCGACGTTGAGATTGTTCCACTCGTTCCAGATCCAGAAACCGATCCCTAAACCGCCGGTCAGCATCTCGGCGGCGACAATCACCAGCCAGGCGATGCCAATAGAGAGGCGCACCCCGGTCAGCACCGCGGGCAGCACCGCCGGGAAGAGAATGCGGCGCATGATGGTCCACTCTGAAAGCTGCAGCACCCGGGCGACGTTAAGGTAGTCCTGCGGAATACACCGCACGCCTTCGGCGGTGTTGATCACCATCGGCCAGATGGAGCAGATAAAAATGGTCCAGCTCGACGCGGGCTCCGCTTTCTGGAACAGCAGCAGGCCGATGGGCAGCCAGGCCAGCGGGCTAACCGGGCGTAATAGCGCGATCAGCGGGCCGAACATGCGCGAAAAAAAGGTGAAGCGGCCAATCAGGAAACCAAGCGGGATCCCGGCGAACGCGGCCAGGCCAAACCCCACCGCCACGCGCTGTAATGAGGCGAGCACGTTCCAGCCGATGCCCATGTCGTTAGGCCCGTCGCGATAAAACGGATCGGCAAACAGGGTAATAGCGGAATCGAGCGTGCTGAGCGGCGTCGGGAAACCTTTGCTGTTAATCGCCGCCAGTTGCCAGAGCACCACCAGCAGTCCCAGCCCCAGAAAAGCCGGAATGATGCGCTGAAGGATCGCGTTAATACGACGCGCAAACGTCGGCGTACGGCGGCGAACCTGCACCGGAGGCAGGAGAATCACCTCTCCACTCTCCGGCGTCTCGTGTGATTTTGTCTTTTGCAGATGCTGCATAATCAGGCCCCTTTACGGTGAATGGCGAAACGGCTGGCGTATTCTTCCGGGTCGGTACCGTTCCAGACGGTGCCGTCCATCAATGTGCTGCTGCGTAGTGGTGAAGTCGGTGTGGTAATGCCCCCCACCGCCGTGGCGGCATCCTGCCAGACCGCCGTCTGGTTAATGCGCTGTGCGATGCCCGTATAGTCCGGGGCGGCTTTGAGCAAGCCCCAGCGGCGGAACTGGGTTAAGAACCACATGCCGTCGGAGTGATACGGGTAGCTGACGGCCCCCTCGTTGAAGAAGCGGATCGGGTGCGCGTCCTGCCAGCGCTGGCCCAGGCCGTTGTCGTACTCGCCGAGCATGCGTCCGGTGAGATACTGCTCTTTGCAGTTGAGCCACGCCCGGCGGGAGAGGATCTGCGCGGTTTCGCGTTTGTTTTCCGGGGAGGACTCAATCCAGCGTGCCGCCTCCAGCACTGCGCTCACCAGCGCCCGGGCGGTGTGCGGATTTTTCTCCACCCAGTCGCGACGCGTCCCGAGGATTTTTTCCGGATGGTCGGCCCAGATAGACTGCGACGTGGCGGCCGTAAAACCGATGCGGTCGTTGATGGCACGCGCGTTCCACGGCTCGCCGACGCAAAAGCCGACCATGTTGCCAATGCGCATGTTCATCACCATCTGCGGCGGCGGCACCACCACCGTACGCACGTCGTCAAAGGGGTGAATGCCCGCGCTGGCCAGCCAGTAGTAGAGCCACATGGCGTGCGTCCCGGTCGGGAAGGTGTGCGCGAAGGTATAGGTGCCAGGCGCCTGCTGCCCAATCAGCTTTTTCAGCCCGTCAAGGTCACGAACGCCCTTCTCTGCCAAATCGCTGGAGAGCGTAATCGCCTGGCCGTTCTGGTTGAGGGTCATCAGGTTAGCCATCTGCTGTGGCTTGCCAGCGATGCCCAGCTCCAGTCCGTACAGCAGGCCGTAAAGAATGTGCGCGGCATCGAGTTCGCCCGCCACCAGCTTGTCGCGCACCGCCGCCCAACTCGCCTCTTTGGTGGGCAGGATGGTAATACCGTATTTTTTATCAAACCCTTTCAGCGCAGCGATAACCACCGGGGCACAGTCGGTCAGTGGGATAAACCCGATGCGCACTGTTTCCTGCTCCGGTTTATCCGAGCCTGCCGCCCATGCGGCCTGCATGACACCCGGCAACAGAATTGCACCACTCGCCAGCATGCTGGCCTGCAAAAAACGCCGTCTCGACAAATCCGCCATGACCACTCCTGAAAAAAAACCAAAAAAAAGCGCCCACGGTGCCGAAGCACCAGTGGACGCCTTTATCCCGAAGACGGATGCACCGCCGTTGGCGCATCGTCAAAAATGGTTAATCTGATAATGCAAAGTGAATGCCAGGTTTTAACACACTGTTTCTTGCGGTGCTTACCGTTCCTCCCTCGCCTTTACGCACCGCAAACAGGCATAAAATGCCCACTGACCGTGCAGCTACTCCTTTGGTGTTACCTGCCATACATTCTTCACCATGAGCAGCGCGCGGGCGATATCCACCATCCTTTGGTTCTTGTCCATCGCCATTTTGCGCAGCGCCGTCCAGGCCTGTTCCTCACTCATATTCTGGTGGGTCATCAGCACGCTCTTCGCTTTATCAATGATTTTGCGCTCTTCAAGCGTATCGCGCAGCGACGCAAGCTGACGTGAGAGCTGCTCTATCTCGCGCGCCTGCTGGCGAACCAAGGTAAGCAACGGTTTTTCCGGATAGCGGATCGGCGGATCATCCTGTTCATCGCCGGGGAGCGCGTACTCATCGTCACGGTGAATGCATTCGTCCACCGCGACCATCAGATCGGCGATGATCGTCTCCTCCAGCGTGCGCAGATGCTCAAGGCGCGCGGTTTGCAGAGCAAACCAGGCCAGTGCGGTAAGGCCGTTATCGGCGGCAGGCTGGCGGGTACAGGCCACGCGCCGGAGTTGCTCCGTTTCACGATCGGGCTGACAGTGCATTGAAAAGGTGGTCTGAACGTCAGCGGAGCTGTGCGAGAGAAAGATCTCAAAGCAGGCCTGCTGCCCGTCAATGCGGTCAACCAGCCTCTGACGAGTCACATCATCGAAAAAACCCTGCGTGAAGCCAATCGCCCCCAGCGCCCGCTCCTGTCCTGCCAGCTCTTTTCCCTGCATCAGGCTATAAAGCGCGACAAAACGTCCTGCGATTTGCGGATCGTCAATGCTGTCATTAAGCTGCGGCACGATACTGAGCAGATGGCGAAGCATACGGGAGTAGTGTTCCATCGCCTGGGGTGCCGTTACAGTCTGCTGAATCACACCGTCACGCAGCGCGGGAAGTGTATCCAGGCTCAGGAGCGCGCCGCCGATGCGTTCACAGACGGCACTTCCTGGGATCGGCGACTGTGTTTCAAGAATGCCGTAAAGGGCAGCGAGGTTTTCATCCACCAGCGCCCGGCTGGCTTTGCATTCGGGGGCGTACAGCTTGCCCTGTGAGCAGAGCCAGACGTTGGACGCCCCGCGCTCGCACTGTAACATGTGCACCAGTTGGCTAATGCCGTGCACAAGCACACCCAGCTGTGCCAGCTTGCTGAACTGCTCCTGGCGCATCATCTTTGCGCGCGTGAGCCATTCGGCAGCGCCTGGCGAAATGCCTGCCATTAATATCATGCTTACTCTCCCGGACAGCGAAACTCCGGGAAATTAAGCAATATTCGTGCCTTTATAAGAACAGGAGTCAACATGCAGAAGATTGTGATCGTCGCCAACGGTGCGGCCTACGGGAGTGAATCGCTTTTTAACAGCCTGCGCCTGGCCATTGCGCTGCGCGAAAAAGAGAGTGACCTCGCGTTACGCCTCTTTTTAATGTCGGACGCGGTCACCGCCGGGCTGAAGGGACAAAAACCGGCCGAGGGCTATAACATTCAGCAGATGCTGGAGATCCTGACCGCGCAAAACGTGCCGGTGAAGCTGTGCAAAACCTGCACCGACGGGCGCGGTATCACCGGGCTGCCGCTGATTGATGGCGTAGAAATTGGTACGCTGGTTGAGCTGGCC
This sequence comes from Enterobacter sp. PL_is514, assembly GCF_055816715.1. NCBI lineage: Bacteria > Pseudomonadati > Pseudomonadota > Gammaproteobacteria > Enterobacterales > Enterobacteriaceae > Enterobacter > Enterobacter sp. PL_is514. Next base: position 265,716 of record NZ_JBVPGN010000035.1, read on the forward strand.
GAGTGGACGCTGTCCGCGGATAAAGTATTAACTTTTTAATAATAAACCCGTAAAAATATTATTTTCTTATGGACGCGGTTTCAGCATCAAGTTTACCTGCGGGGTTGCCGATAGGCATGGAAACAACACAGCAGGTATTTCACTTATGTTCAGATCGATTCGTGCACGCATCATCGCGGCGACGGCAGGCTGTCTGGTCGTCGCCCTTCTCCTCAATACCGTTATTAACTTCCAGGTCACACGCCAGGATAACCAGCAGTCACAGCGCGATATCCTGACCAGCACCAGCGCCAGCCATAACATGGCGATTGCCGACTGGGTCAAAAGCAAGATGACGGTGATTGCCTCCGCGCAGACCGTCGCACTGAGTGACGATCCGGTTCCGGTGTTTAAACAGCTTGCACAGGCGGGTGGATTCACCAACGTTTATGTCGGCTACGCCAGCAAAACGGCGAAATTCTCTGAACCGGCGGGCGTTCCGGCAGATTATGACCCGACCATTCGCCCGTGGTATCAGCAGGTAGTCAGTACGGACGGTCCGGTTGTCACCGCGCCCTACGTTGACGCGGGGACCGGTAAACTGGTGGTGACCTTCGCCGTACCGGTGAAAGAGAATGGCACACTGAAAGCGGTGGTGGCAGGCGATGTAGCCATGGACAGCGTGGTGGCGAACGTACGCGGGATCCATCCAACCCCGGCCAGCAGCGGGTTGCTTCTGAACAGTGACGGCAGCGTGATTGCCGCTAACGATCCGGCTCTGACGCTTAAACCGTTTGCTGAGACCATCAAAGGCATCGATTTTGCTGCGCTGAAAAGCGGTAATCCGGTCGACGGAACGCTGAACGATGCTGAAAAAACCTTCGTGGCGACAGCCGTGCCGGGCACAAACTGGCTGCTAGTCGTCGCCCTCGACAACGGCGACGCCACCTCCGGCATGCGTTCCCTGCTTAAAGCATCGGCGATTTCGCTGGTGATCCTGGCACTGCTGAGCGCGGCCATTGTTCACCTCCTGATTGCCCGCCTGCTGAAGCGTCTGTCCGACATTCGCGACGCGATGCACAACATTGCCAACGGGACTAACGATCTGTCCCAGCGTTTGCCGGACAGCGGCGAGGACGAAGTCGCGCAGATTGCGCAGGCCTTTAACGCCTTCAGCGATAAGCTGTCGGTGGTGATGGTGCAGCTCCGGGATGCCAGTGAATCGGTGAAAAACGCCGCCCAGGAGATTGCTGCAGGTAACCAGGATCTCTCCGGACGTACCGAGCAGGCGGCGTCCAGCCTGCGCGAGACGGCCAGCGCCGTGGAGCAGATCACCGCCTCCGTGACGCAGTCGAACGAGTCGGCGGCAGAAGCGAACGATCAGGCGAGCAAGGCCTCAGCGGCCGCTGCGCGCGGCGGCGAGGTGGTATCCCAGGCGATCAGCACCATGCAGTCCATCGAAGTCGCGTCGGCTAAAATTGGCGATATCACCAGCGTGATTGACGGCATTGCTTTCCAGACCAACATTCTGGCGCTGAACGCCTCCGTCGAGGCGGCCCGTGCCGGGGAGCAGGGTCGCGGGTTTGCCGTGGTGGCAGGCGAAGTGCGTAACCTGGCGAGCCGTAGCGCCCAGGCGGCGAAAGAGATCAAATCGCTCATCGATTCCACCACCGACAGCGTGGCCACCGGCTCCCGCTACGTGCATCTGGCCGGGGAAAGCATGGACGAGATCCGCTCCAGCATCGGCAGCGTCTCCGGCATCATGCGCGAAATCTCCATCGCCACCAGCGAGCAGATGAAAGGCATTCATGAGATCAATCATGCGGTGACCCATCTCGACAGGATGGTCCAGCAGAACGCCGAGCTGGTGGTGGAATCCGCCGCCGCTGCGGGTGCCCTGCAGAGCCAGGCTGGGGACCTTGCTGAAACCGCCGGCCATTTCCGCATTTAATTTTATTCCGGCGCGGGTTTACCGGGTAAAACCCGCGCCAGCTGAATGCTTTCAGGAATTTTGTCATTTTTGTTTAAACGTTATGCCATTTTTTGATCAAAATCATCATCCCTCGCCCCCCGCTTTGGTGTTATGCAATGAGTAATTTGTGAACAATATCACGCTCGGGATGGGCAAAATCGACGGGGTAAAAAAATGGCACTGGTAAAAACAAGTTTGAAACTGTTTGGCGGGGATACGGTAGTGGTGCGTTGCTCAGAGCGCTGTCGTATTCACCTGATGAGTGCGAAAGCACATAAACAATCCCAGGCGGATATTCTCACCGTGCAGGATGATAAAGCGTGGCTTACCGTACCGTATACCGGCACGTGGGATGTGCTGATCGACAGCCACAGCCAGTCGCTGGAGCATTCCGTCAGCTACGTGGCTGCATAATAATAAACGCCCGGCGAGCCGGGCGTATCATCAGGCAAAGCCCGGTCGCAGCGTGCCGTTGAGCGGGTTCCCTTCCAGCAGAGCCTTCACCTTTACCACCAGCTCATTCAGACAATCGTCTTTCATGCCGAGGCGGGTCAGCTCCTGATCCAGGGAGAAGAGATATTGTGCATTGGTCCCCAGCGGTCCGCTGGCGGCAGCAATCAACGGGGCGATGACCTGCGTGCGAGTGTCCGCTTCATACAGCGGATGACGCGGGTCCATAATAAACACCAGCGCATTGACGGTGCGTCCGTCGTCCAGCTCCAGCTTGCACCAGCTCGGCATATAGCAGCCGGTAATCATCTCGCGCTTCCAGAGCAGCGTAAGCTCCTCTTCCAGCGAGGCATCCGGGAGGCGATACGCCACGCCCGTGGTGCGTCCGCCCTCTTTCAGTGCAAGCATACGTCCCGGCTGGCACGCGCTGCCGCGTCCGGCCGTCAGACGCAGGCAAAATGCGCGATGCCAGCCAGGCAGCGTTCCCGTTGCCGATTCGACAAATTCCAGAGCCGGGTTCCACATCAGGGAACCGTAGCCAAAAATCCATACCGGGCCATCATCCGGGCGGCAGGCAAGCGTGGCAGCAAGTGACGCCGCACGTTGTTCAGCTGACCAGAGAAGCGATTCCTCAATAGCACCAAATGCCGTCTTACAATCTGCCTTCATTAAGAAATCACGCGTTAACACTTTACACCTCCGCCACTGCATGCTTCCTTGCGACATCTGTAATTCGCCTTCCCGGCATTATGTGCTGGTCATTTTGCCAGCAGTTAAATAACGATAAGCAATTAGCGGACCAGTTGCAATACAACGGCCGTTCAACCGCCTGAAAAGTCAAAATGAAGGCAGCGAATTATTTCACGGCTATTTCTTTTTATGCCATTTATCGTCGTCTCCTTTTTCATATTCATGTTTTACGGCGGCCCAGGCGACTTTGTGCACTGTCTCTTCACGGCTGGCATCATCCCGGCGATCGTCCTTATCTTTGTATTGTTCCCAGGCGCTGTTAAACGCCTCTTTGTAGATATCCTGCGCGTGAGCGGGCAGCACGTTTTGCACGTTATCGGGTAATTCGCGTTTCGTTTTATATGGCATCACTCACCTCTCTTTTGCTTAAAGAGATAAGTGTGGACGACGATATGGCAGCGTGCCACCCGGCCTTAATTTATGGATTCAAACCAAATTTAATTTATTGTTATTTAATAAATATTATATGAAAACCGTCAATTACAGGAGCCAGGTATTAAATTTATGACAAAGGGTAAAATTAAGTAAAAAATAAAGGGTATTTAACAGAGATCTGTTAGTTTAATGACCTCAAAAATCTATCTATAATTACAAGCACCTGCATTGATGGAGAAGCACATGACAGCAACACACGAGGCGGTAAAGACCCGCCACAAGGAGACGTCACTCATTTTCCCGGTTCTGGCACTGGCTGTGCTGCTCTTCTGGGGAAGCAGTCAGTCACTGCCAGTGGTGGTTGGTATCAATATTCTTGCCCTGGTCGGCATCTTAACCAGCGCATTTAGCGTCGTTCGCCATGCGGACGTCCTGGCCCACCGTCTGGGCGAGCCGTACGGATCGTTAATTCTCAGCCTTTCCGTCGTTATTCTCGAAGTCAGCCTGATTTCCGCGCTCATGGCGACCGGCGATGCCGCGCCGACGCTGATGCGCGACACGCTCTACTCTATCATTATGATTGTGACGGGCGGCCTGGTGGGCTTCTCTCTGCTGCTGGGCGGGCGCAAGTTCGCGACCCAGTATATGAACCTGTTCGGCATTAAACAGTATCTGATTGCCCTCTTCCCGCTGGCCATTATCGTGCTGGTCTTCCCGATGGCGCTGCCGGGCGCGAATTTCTCTACCGGTCAGGCACTTCTGGTCGCACTGATTTCCGCCGCCATGTACGGCGTGTTCCTGCTGATTCAGACCAAAACGCACCAGAGCCTGTTTGTGTATGAGCATGAAGACGACAGCGACGACGATGACCCGCACCACGGTAAGCCGTCGGCCCACAGCAGCGCGTGGCATACGGTTTGGCTGATCGTACATCTGATTGCGGTGATTGCCGTCACCAAGATGAACGCCAACCCGCTGGAAACGCTGTTAACCGAGCTGAACGCGCCGGTAGCGTTTACCGGCTTCCTGGTGGCGCTGCTGATCCTGTCTCCTGAAGGGCTGGGCGCGCTGAAAGCCGTCTTAAACAATCAGGTGCAGCGCGCCATGAACCTGTTCTTCGGCTCCGTGCTGGCGACAATATCACTTACCGTACCGGTGGTGACGCTGATTGCCTTTATGACGGGCAACGAGCTGCAGTTTGCGCTGGGTGCGCCGGAAATGATTGTGATGGTGGCCTCGTTGCTGCTGTGCCAGATTTCGTTCTCCACCGGGCGTACCAACGTGCTGAACGGCGCGGCGCATATGGCGTTGTTTGTGGCTTATTTGATGACGATTTTTGCCTGAGAGTGATCCGGTGCGGCCTGATGCCCTCACCCCAACCCTCTCCCACAGGGAGAGGGAGACAACATAAAAAAACCCGCCGAAGCGGGTTTTTTATTATTTGCTGGTATCCAGCTCGTCGAAGCTTTTCACCAGATCGTCAATCGCTTTGATCTGTTTCAGGAACGGCTCCAGCTTATCCAGTGGCAGCGCGGATGGGCCGTCGCATTTTGCGTTATCCGGATCCGGGTGCGCTTCAATGAACAGACCCGCCAGACCGGTTGCCATACCGGCGCGCGCCAGTTCGGTCACCTGAGCACGACGGCCACCGGACGCGGCACCGAACGGGTCGCGGCACTGCAGCGCGTGGGTCACGTCGAAAATTACCGGAGACTGGCCGGAGACATTTTTCATCACGCTGAAGCCCAGCATGTCCACCACCAGGTTGTCGTAACCGAAGTTAGCGCCACGGTCACACAGGATCACCTGATCGTTACCGCCTTCGATAAACTTATCAACGATGTTACCCATCTGACCTGGGCTCACGAACTGCGGTTTTTTCACGTTGATCACGGCACCGGTTTTCGCCATCGCGGCAACCAGGTCGGTCTGGCGAGCCAGGAATGCCGGGAGCTGAATCACGTCAACCACGTCTGCCACCGGCTGCGCCTGAGAGGCTTCATGCACGTCGGTGATCACTTTCACGCCAAAGGTCTGCTTCAGCTCCTGGAAAATCTTCATCCCTTCTTCCAGGCCCGGGCCACGGTAAGAGTTGATGGAGGAGCGGTTGGCTTTGTCAAAAGAGGCTTTAAACACGTACGGGATGCCCAGCTTCTGGGTCACGGTCACGTAGTGCTCGCAGATACGCATGGCGAGGTCGCGGGATTCCAGCACGTTCATGCCGCCAAACAGCACGAAAGGCAGGTCGTTTGCTACCTTGATATCACCAATGCTAACCACTTTTTGTTTCATAGGATCGCCTTATTCAGGTGTGAATCGGAATTAAGATTAATGCAGTGTAATTTGCTTGTGCGAGATCGCGTTGATCTGCGCACGAATCATTTCGCTAATGGGGTCTTCCGGACACTGCTCAACGAAATAGCTCAGATCGTTTAGCGCCACGTGTTCGCAGTCGAGCTGGGCATAGATCAACCCACGGTCGCGAATTTCGTACGGGTCTTCCGGATTAAACTGCAGCAGCACTTCGCTGGCGCGCAGGGCCAGCTCCATCTGACGCTCTTCCATTAACGCTGACTTCAGCGTATCGAGCAGCTTGCGGATCACTTCTGCGTTATCCGCCTCGTCGAGATCTTCGTTGAAGAGCTCAGCCACTGGGCTGATGTTGCCTTTCAGCCACACGTCCAGCGTATGTTCATCCAGCGTGTCGCCGTTGAAGGGATTAATGAGCCACATCTCACCGTCCAGCCACTCCGCACGCAGGATCATCTGCGTCGGGAAAATGACCGGGACTAGCGGAATATCCAGGCGGTGCGCGACCCACAGTAAAATAGAGCCCAGCGCAACGGCGCTGCCCTGACGATTTTTTAAGACCTGGTCCAGCCATAATGCGTCAGACAGGCGATACACGCCCCGCGTGTCGCAGAAACCCCATTCGCCGTAGAAAAGCTCAAGCAGCTTCTCTAATTGCCAGTCTTGCGGCCGCGCCTGATTAATCTCTTCACGCGCCAGGCTGACCAGATTCTCCAGCTCATCGTAGACAAACTGCGACGTAAAATCGTCGCGAATCATCTCAGAAATCAGGATCATGCCATCGCAAAGCGGCACTTTATTAAATTCGAAATCGGCTAAGGACCTCATGACTTACCCCAGTAACGACCGAGCGTACAGCGACGCCCGGACGAGATAAAACTCAAAACGATGTAGATGATAACGCCAAACCGCCTTTCAGTCAGCCTTACGCCTTTATCAGTAAATGGCAGATACCCGGAACTCAAGACCACCGCCCCAGCGTCAGGCGTTCGTTGCCGCCGTAGTCGCAGCAGGTTTCGACAGCGTCATAACCTGCTTGCGTAAACAGTGCCCGCACGGCTTCTCCCTGCGTCCAGCCATGCTCCACGAGCAGCCAGCCGCCGGGAAGTAAATGTTCCCGTGACGTTGTCACAATGTAATCAAGATCGGCTAATCCCGCGTTGGCGGCCACGAGCGCCGTCAGCGGTTCGAAGCGAACATCTCCCTGCGCAAGGTGCGGGTCATGTTCGTCGATGTAAGGAGGATTGCTGACAATCATCGCAAATGTGCGATTCTCCAGCGCGGAAAACCAGCTGCTTTGCAGCACCGTCACGTTGCGGACCCCGAGACGTTCCACGTTACGCTGCGCCAGCTCCACCGCGTCGGGCATGACATCCACCGCCGTCACCGCGCAGTCGGGCCGCTCGGTGGCGAGCGCCAGCGCGATAGCACCTGTTCCCGTCCCGAGATCGAGAATACTGCAGGCCGCCGCCGGTAAACGCGCCAGCGCCTGCTCCACCAGACATTCGGTGTCAGGACGCGGGATTAGCGTCGCCGCCGAGACGAACAGGGGTAACGACCAGAACTCGCGCTCCCCGACCAGGTGCGCCACCGGCTCGCCGGTTTTACGACGGGCAAGCAGCGCGGCGAGCTGCGCTTCCTGCTCCGCGGTCAGTTCGGTTTCACCAAAAGCCAGCAGATACGTCCGGGCTTTACCCGTCACATGCTCAAGCAAAATTTCGACATCGCGTTTCGGGCTTTCGCTTTCGGAAAGCTCACCGGCCGCCTCACGTAACCAGCGCTGAAAATCCATTATTCCTGCTCGGACAGTGCCGCCAGCTGGTCAGCCTGGTATTCCTGCACGATAGGCTCAATCAGCATGTCCAGCTTCCCTTCCATCACCTCGTCCAGACGGTACAGCGTCAGGTTGATGCGGTGGTCGGTTACACGGCCCTGCGGGAAGTTGTAGGTGCGGTTACGGTCGCTGCGATCGCCGCTCCCCAGCAGGTTACGACGCGTAGACGCTTCCGCCTGCTGGCGTTTCGCCATTTCGGCCGCGTGGATACGCGCGCCCAGCACGGACAGCGCTTTGGCTTTGTTTTTGTGCTGTGAACGCTCGTCCTGACATTCGACGACAATGCCGGTTGGCAGGTGGGTAATACGGATGGCGGAGTCGGTGGTGTTAACGTGCTGACCACCCGCGCCAGAGGAGCGGAAAGTATCAATACGCAGGTCCGCCGGATTGATGTCCGGCAGTTCCGCTTCCGGCAGCTCCGGCATCACCGCCACCGTACAGGCGGAGGTGTGAATACGGCCCTGGGATTCGGTGGCCGGTACGCGCTGCACGCGGTGACCGCCGGATTCAAACTTGAGACGACCGTACACGCCGTCGCCGCTAATCTTGGCGATAACCTCTTTGTAGCCACCATGTTCGCCTTCGTTGGCGCTCATGATCTCCACGCGCCAGCGACGCGACTCGGCGTAGCGGCTGTACATGCGGAACAGATCCCCGGCAAACAGTGCCGCTTCGTCACCGCCGGTCCCGGCGCGGACTTCCACGAACGCGTTACGCTCGTCGTCCGGATCTTTTGGCAGCAGAAGCACCTGAAGCTGCTGCTCCATCTCTTCAGAACGCGCTTTCGCATCCTGCAACTCTTCCTGCGCCATCTCGCGCATTTCAGGATCGTCGAGCATCATCTGCGCGGTTTCGATATCTTCCTGAACCTGTCGCCAGTCGGTAAAGCATTTAGAAACATCACTTAACTGCGCGTATTCACGTGAGAGCGCGCGAAAACGCTCCTGGTCCGCAATGGTCCCGGCATCGCCGAGCAGCGCCTGGACTTCTTCATGGCGCTCGTGCAGAGCTTCCAGTTTAGCGACGATAGAAGGCTTCATAGGCGTAAGTGCACCTTGTCTTAGAAAATGGGTATAGGGCGCTATTCCAGCCCGAGGCTGTTGCGCAGAATAGTCAGGCGTTCATCATCCCCGTCACGGGCAGCCTGCTGAAGAGATTTGGTTGGCGCATGGATCAGGCGGTTGGTCAGTTTCCACGCCAGATCCTGCATAATTGCATGTGCGTCGCCGCCCTGCTCCAGGGCCGCTAACGCTTTGGCTGTCAGGTCATCCCGCACCTGCTCCGCCTGTCCGCGATACTCGCGGATGGTCTCGCTGACGCTTTGCGCGCGCAGCCAGGCCATAAACTCACTGGTTTCCTGCTCAACGATGGTTTCCGCCTGCACCGCCGCCGCTTTACGCTGGGCGAGGTTGTGCGAAATGATGCTTTGCAGGTCATCCACGCTGTAGAGGTAGGCGTTAGGCAGCTTGCCCACTTCCGGCTCAACATCGCGCGGGACGGCAATATCCACCAGCAGCATCGGCTGATTACGACGGGACTTCAGCGCACGCTCCACCATCCCTTTTCCGATAATCGGCAGCGGGCTGGCGGTCGAGCTGATAATAATGTCCGCCTCTTTCAGACGTTCATCGATGTCGCTCAGGGCAACCACCTCTGCGCCCACTTCATCCGCCAGCACCTGCGCGCGTTCGCGGGTGCGGTTAGCGATAATCATCTTTTTCACTTTATGCTCGCGCAGATGGCGCGCCACAAGTTCGATGGTTTCGCCCGCGCCCACCAGCATCACGGTGACGGTGGAGAGGGATTCAAAGATTTGGCGCGCAAGGGTGCAGGCCGCGAAAGCAACGGAAACCGCACTGGCACCAATGTCGGTTTCGGTTCGCACACGCTTCGCCACGGAGAACGACTTCTGGAACATGCGCTCCAGCTCGCTGGCCTTCAGATGCCCTTTTTGCGAATCCGCAAACGCTTTTTTCACCTGCCCCAGGATCTGCGGTTCGCCGAGCACCAGCGAATCCAGCCCGCTGGCGACGCGCATCAGATGGCTGACGGCATCGTTGTCCTGATGCCAGTACAGGCTATTGCGCAGCTCGTCTTCGTTGAGGTTGTGGTAGTCGCATAGCCAGCGGATAAGCGCTTCATGCAGGTTGTCCTGCTCTTCCACGCTTAAATAGAGCTCGGTACGGTTGCACGTCGAGAGCACCACGCCACCCTGCACCATCGGCTGTGCAAGCAGGCTGTCCAGCGCCAGGTCGAGCGTATCTGGCGAAAACGTTACGCGTTCTCGCAGCGAAACCGGGGCTGTTTTGTGGTTGATGCCGAGTGCTAATAGGGTCATGTTGAGCGGGAGTAGTACCAGCGTTAATAAGGTTAGCAGAACGCATCATACAGGATGCGCGAGATCAATAAAAGAGACAGCCCCCTTTCGGAGTAATAGGTTACACAACGCTTTGAGATAATTTGAACGTAGACGGTAGCCCCCTTCGACGCTAGCATTAACAGTTATAACTGCAACGTATCTCAAGGATTTGTCCTCATTATGACCCGACTGATTCGCCTGCTGCCGCTGGCAGCACTGGTTCTGACCGCGTGTACCGTCACCCAGCCAAAAGGCCCGGGCAAAAGCCCTGATTCACCGCAGTGGCGTCAGCACCAGCAGGACGTCCGTAATTTGAACCAGTACCAGACCCGCGGCGCGTTCGCTTATCTCTCTGACGAACAAAAAGTTTATGCCCGCTTCTTCTGGCAGCAGACGGGTCAGGACCACTATCGCCTGCTGCTGCTGAACCCGCTGGGCAGCACCGAGCTGGAGCTTATCGCTAAACCGGGCGAAGCGCAGATCACCGATAACAAAGGCCAGCACTACACCGCGACCGATGCCGAAGAGATGATTGGCAAGCTGACCGGGATGCCTATCCCGCTCAACAGCCTGCGCCAGTGGATCCTCGGCCTGCCGGGTGACGCCACCGACTACACCCTGGACGATCAGTATCGTCTGAGCCAGGTGAACTACACCCAAAACGGTAAAACCTGGAAAGTGGTGTACAGCGCCTATGACAGTAAGAGTAAACCGTCGCTGCCATCGAATATGGAGCTGACCCAGGGCAGCCAGCGTATCAAGCTGAAAATGGACAACTGGATCGTTAAATGATGACCCAATGGCCCTCTCCGGCAAAGCTGAACCTGTTCTTGTACATCACCGGCCAGCGCGCTGACGGTTATCACACCCTGCAGACGCTGTTTCAGTTTATTGACTATGGCGACACGATCTCCATTGAACTGCGTCAGGACGGGCAGATTTGCCTCCTGACGCCGGTCGATGGCGTGGCGCATGAGGACAACCTCATCGTGCGCGCCGCGCGTCTGCTGATGAAAGCCGCGGCGGAATCAGGCCGTCTGCCCGCAGGAAGCGGTGCGGATATCCGTATCGAGAAGCGCCTGCCGATGGGCGGCGGTCTGGGCGGCGGCTCATCTAACGCCGCCACCGTGCTGGTTGCGCTGAACCACCTCTGGGGCTGCGGGCTGTCGAAGGACGAACTAGCAACTCTGGGCTTGACGCTGGGGGCGGATGTCCCGGTGTTTGTGCGCGGTCATGCGGCCTTTGCTGAGGGCGTGGGTGAGATCCTCTCCCCGGCTGAACCGCCGGAGAAATGGTATCTGGTTGCTCACCCTGGCGTGAGCATTCCGACTCCGGTCATCTTTAAAGATCCTGACCTGAAAAGGAATACCCCGGTTCGGTCAATAGAAACGTTATTAAATTGTGAATTCAGCAACGATTGCGAGGATATCGCAAGAAAACGTTTTCGCGAGGTTGATGCGGTGCTTTCCTGGCTGTTAGAATACGCGCCGTCGCGCCTGACTGGTACAGGGGCCTGTGTCTTTGCTGAATTTGACACCGAATCCGCCGCTCGTCAGGTGCTTGAGCAAGCGCCGGTTTGGCTGCATGGTTTTGTAGCGCGTGGGATGAACATTTCCCCCCTACAGCAGGCCATTCTGGCGCAGACTGAGTTTCGGTGACAACGTCACCCTGTTCCAGACGTTGCATCGCGCTCTTTAATACACCGCCTGGATAGCCTTCGCCTGGCCCGCACAGTTTGCGGCGAACGCTATCCACCACTGGACGCATGCCTGAGGTTCTTCTCGTGCCTGATATGAAGCTTTTTGCTGGTAACGCCACCCCGGAACTAGCACAACGTATTGCCAACCGCCTGTACACTTCCCTCGGCGACGCCGCCGTAGGTCGCTTTAGCGACGGCGAAGTCAGCGTACAAATTAACGAAAATGTACGCGGTGGTGATATTTTCATCATCCAGTCCACCTGTGCTCCAACGAACGACAACCTGATGGAACTGGTTGTTATGGTCGACGCCCTGCGTCGCGCTTCCGCAGGCCGTATCACTGCTGTAATCCCTTACTTCGGTTATGCCCGTCAGGACCGTCGCGTCCGTTCCGCGCGTGTGCCAATTACCGCTAAAGTTGTCGCTGACTTCCTGTCCAGCGTCGGCGTTGACCGCGTACTGACCGTTGACCTGCACGCAGAGCAGATCCAGGGCTTCTTCGACGTTCCGGTTGATAACGTATTCGGCAGCCCAATTCTGCTGGAAGACATGCTGCAGCTGAACCTGGATAACCCAATCGTGGTTTCTCCGGATATCGGCGGCGTGGTACGTGCCCGTGCTATCGCTAAGCTGCTGAACGATACCGACATGGCGATCATCGACAAACGTCGTCCGCGCGCTAACGTTTCTCAGGTGATGCACATCATCGGTGACGTGGCTGGCCGCGACTGCGTGCTGGTCGACGACATGATCGATACCGGCGGTACGCTGTGTAAAGCGGCTGAAGCGCTGAAAGAGCGTGGTGCTAAGCGTGTATTCGCCTACGCGACCCACCCGATCTTCTCCGGCAATGCCGTAAACAACCTGCGCAACTCCGTTATCGACGAAGTTGTGGTATGCGATACCATCCCACTGAGCGACGAGATCAAGGCACTGCCAAACGTGCGTACCCTGACCCTGTCCGGGATGCTGGCCGAAGCGATTCGTCGTATCAGCAACGAAGAATCTATCTCAGCAATGTTCGAACACTAATCGAACACGGCCGAAAAACCCGCTGCGGCGGGTTTTTTTGTCTCTGGGTTTTATTTGTATGATTAATGCCTCCTTCACCTGCCATTGATATGACAGATGATGCGCATACGGATGATAGATAATTGTGAAAAACGTAACCTCCTCACATGTTCTGCCCTTTCGCGCCCTCATCGACGCCTGCTGGAAAGAGAAATACACCTCCTCACGCTTTGTGCGTGACCTGATTGCCGGGATCACCGTAGGCATTATTGCCATCCCGCTGGCGATGGCGCTGGCGATTGGCAGCGGCGTTGCCCCGCAGTATGGCCTGTACACCTCGGCCGTTGCCGGGATAGTCATTGCCCTGACGGGCGGCTCGCGCTTTAGCGTCTCCGGCCCGACCGCCGCCTTTGTGGTGATCCTCTACCCCGTTTCGCAACAGTTTGGTCTGGCAGGCCTGCTCGTCGCCACCCTGATGTCCGGGGTCTTTTTAATTCTGTTTGGCCTGGCCCGCTTTGGGCGGCTGATCGAGTACATCCCCCTTTCCGTGACGCTGGGGTTCACTTCGGGGATTGGGATCACCATCGGAACCATGCAGATTAAGGATTTCCTCGGCCTGCAGATGCCCCACGTACCGGAACACTACCTGCAAAAAGTGGGGGCCCTGTTTATGGCGCTGCCGACGGCCAACCTGGGCGATGCCGCCATTGGGATTGTGACGCTGGGCACGCTGATCGTCTGGCCTCGTCTGGGGATCCGTCTGCCGGGCCACCTGCCCGCGCTGCTGCTGGGCTGCGCGGTGATGGCCATCGTCAATATGTTCGGTGGTCACGTCGCGACTATCGGCTCGCAGTTCCACTATGTTCTGGCGGACGGTTCACAGGGTAGCGGCATTCCGCAGCTGTTGCCGCAGCTGGTGCTGCCGTGGGACATGCCCGGCTCCAGCTTTACCCTAAGCTGGGATTCCCTGCGCGCCCTGCTTCCCGCCGCGTTCTCTATGGCGATGCTGGGGGCGATTGAATCCCTGCTCTGTGCCGTCGTTCTGGACGGGATGACCGGCACCAAACACAAAGCCAACAGCGAGCTGGTCGGTCAGGGATTAGGCAACCTTGTCGCGCCGTTCTTCGGCGGAATTACCGCAACGGCAGCCATCGCCCGTTCAGCTGCAAACGTGCGCGCGGGGGCAACCTCACCCGTTTCGGCGGTTATCCACTCCGTGCTGGTGATCCTCGCCCTGCTGATCCTCGCCCCGCTGCTCTCCTGGCTACCGCTTTCCGCCATGGCCGCCCTGCTGCTGATGGTGGCCTGGAACATGAGTGAGGCGCATAAGGTGGTGAACCTGCTGCGTCGCGCGCCGAAAGACGACATCATCGTGATGCTGATCTGCATGTCGCTGACTGTGCTGTTCGATATGGTTATCGCCATCAGCGTCGGGATCGTGCTGGCTTCTTTGCTGTTTATGCGCCGCATTGCGCAAATGACGCGCCTCTCCCCGGTCAACGTAGAGGTGCCTGATGATGTGCTGGTTCTGCGCGTGATTGGCCCGCTGTTCTTCGCCGCGGCGGAAGGTCTGTTCAGCGATCTGGAGTCCCGCATCGCGGGCAAACGGGTTGTGGTGCTGAAATGGGATGCCGTACCGGTGCTGGATGCAGGCGGCCTGGATGCCTTCCAGCGCTTTGTTGCACGTCTGCCGGAAGGCTGTGAACTGCGGGTGAGTAACCTGGAGTTTCAGCCACTGCGCACCATGGCGCGGGCGGGCGTGCAGCCGATCCCTGGCCGCCTTGCCTTTTATCCTAACCGTGAAGCCGCATTAGCGGATCTGTGAGCCACCTGATGCAGAGAAACGTCTTTGCATCATTACCCCGATCGCCTGCTGGAGCCAAGCAAGCACGGCAGGCGTCATCCAGGTTCCCTTCATCAGATGCGGCTCCTGCTGCATGGCCGTGCGAAACTTTTGCTGAGTCTCCGGGCTGGTGCCCGCGTAAGACTGGAACAATGTCAGCCAGTTTTCAGCCAGCTTTTGCGCATCGTCAGAGGCGGGGTCGATATTTTCTCGCAGCGCCTGATGCAGTTTTGCCACCAGCGGCGGCCACTCCATCATGCGGTCAAAGTAGTGTGCCCGGGTAAAGGCCATCTCTTCGGCAGTGAGATACTTCTCCCATATGTTGAGCTTTGATTCCGCAAACGCGCGCGTGATGTAAACCGTCATCACCGGCGTGATACCGGTCTGCACCTGCATCTGCGGTTCAACGCTATGCATTTCATTCAGCCGGGTGAGAAATTCCGGCTTGCCCGCCGTATCCTGCTCCAGGCGTTCCATCCAGCGCGTCGCCAGGTCCATGGCCCGCGGGTCCGTAACGGGTATGTGCTGTTTCAACAGCGTGTTTGCCTCTGCAACCAGCCCTGACCAGATAGCCGCCAGCGCATCCTTCTGCACCGCAAACGGGAGCTGCTGTAACTCTTCTTTGCTAAACCAGCGATCGTACATATTCATTAACTCCAGAGTCTGTAGCCAGGATTCCAGATCCGGCGTCGCATCGTCGAGAAGCCCGGTCCGCAGCTCCACCAGCCGGTCGCGCAGCGTATGTATGCTGCGCAGCTGTTTATCCAGCAGCGTGATTTGCGCATCGAGTAATTCGGTTAACGACAGCGACTCCTGTTCCAGGAAATCCCTGATTTCAGCAAGTTCCAGCCCCGCTTTTGCCAGCGCCTGAATCATGTGCAGACGCTGGACATCCGCCAGGTTGTAAAGCCGATAACCTGCCGCGCTTCTGGCAGAAGGCAGCAACAACCCTGTTTGCTCATAGTGGTGCAATGTCCGCACGGTGATCCCGGCACGTTTCGCCAGCTCACCCACCTGAATCAACATAACTGCTCCTTTTCTTTGCCAGTGGCATCACTCTGGAGCCTTACGTTACGTGAGGGTCAACCTTTGATGCAAAAAAAACGACTCCCTCAGGAGCCGTTTCGGTGTTCTTTATCATAGCACTAGCTGTGCTTATGCTGGTCGCGACGACAGCGTTTATCGTAGTGGCGCACCCACCAGTATTTGTCACACACTTCCTCATGGCCACTCACGCGTGCTCCCGCCAGCCACAACACTGCACCAATGAAGATGCTCAATATCGCGCCATGCGCAAAGTATTGCGGAAGATCAAGCTGCGGCAGCTGGTTTAAAATTGAATAACCCACGCCGGCTACCATCACGAACAGCCCCAACCCCATCAGCACGTTACCGAGTAACGAAGCGTTTTTGCGTTTCATGTGTCACCTCCGGAACTTTGGGTTGTCAGGGGAAAAGCCCCTAATCCTTGTGTGTAAAGTATAGACAACGCCCCTTTTATGAGTTGCGTGAATGATCACAATTACAGATAACTCCCAAACAAAAGTTTACAAATAACACTTTGAACAGCTTGAAATTCTAATTGTTCAAATCAGAAATTATTCGTATTTCGCTTCGACGATCGCAGAATTTTGTCAAGCGGCGCGTCAGACAGTAAACTACGCGCCAGATCTGGAACCCATTAGGAATTGAATCGTGACGATTAAACTGATTGTCGGCCTCGCCAACCCGGGCGCAGAATATGCGGCTACCCGCCACAATGCCGGGGCATGGTATGTCGATCTGCTGGCCGAGCGGTTACGTGCTCCCCTGCGTGAAGAACCTAAATTCTTCGGATATACCTCACGTATCAACCTTGCTGGCGCGGATGTTCGTTTACTGGTGCCTACCACCTTTATGAACCTGAGCGGTAAAGCTGTGGCGGCAATGGCAACGTTTTATCGCATCAATCCGGATGAAATTCTGGTGGCTCACGATGAGCTGGATCTCCCGCCTGGCGTAGCAAAATTCAAACTGGGCGGCGGGCACGGCGGCCACAACGGTCTTAAAGACATCATCAGCAAGCTGGGCAATAATCCGAATTTCCACCGTTTGCGCGTCGGAATCGGCCATCCGGGCGATAAAAACAAAGTTGTCGGTTTCGTACTTGGTAAGCCCCCGGTTTCTGAGCAGAAACTGATTGACGAAGCGGTAGACGAAGCGGCGCGCTGCACCGAAATCTGGCTGAAAGACGGGCTAACCAAAGCGACAAACCGCTTACACGCTTTCAAAGCGCAATAATCTGCCCGATCCGGCTTTTTTACCGCGCGTCATGCGGGTTACGTGTATAATAGGCGTAGTTATTTACTTTTCATCAATCGGTTATCGTTAACGGATTGATTATCAAGATATTAAGGTGATTTAGAAATGGGATTCAAATGCGGTATCGTCGGTCTGCCAAACGTGGGCAAATCCACCCTGTTTAACGCGCTTACCAAAGCGGGTATCGAAGCGGCGAACTTCCCGTTCTGTACCATCGAACCTAACACCGGCGTTGTGCCAATGCCGGACCCGCGTCTGGACCAGCTCGCGGAAATCGTGAAGCCGCAGCGTATTCTGCCGACCACCATGGAGTTCGTGGACATCGCGGGCCTGGTAAAAGGCGCATCCAAAGGTGAAGGCCTGGGTAACCAGTTCCTGACCAACATCCGTGAGACCGAAGCGATCGGCCACGTTGTACGCTGCTTCGAGAACGACAACATCATTCACGTAGCGGGTAAAGTAAACCCGGCTGAAGATATTGATGTCATCAACACCGAGCTGGCGCTGTCGGATCTTGATACCTGCGAGCGTGCGATCCACCGTATCTCCAAGAAAGCCAAAGGTGGCGATAAAGATGCCAAAGCCGAGTTGGCGGTGCTGGAAAAATGTCTGCCACAGCTGGAAAACGCGGGCATGCTGCGTTCTCTGGATCTGAGCAAAGACGAGAAAGAGCTCATCCGCTACCTGAGCTTCCTGACGCTGAAGCCAACCATGTACATTGCCAACGTGAACGAAGACGGTTTTGAAAATAACCCGTACCTCGATCAGGTGCGTGCTATCGCCGAGAAAGAAGGTTCTGTCGTGGTTCCGGTTTGTGCCGCAGTAGAAGCCGATATCGCCGAACTGGATGACGAAGAGCGTGATGAGTTTATGGCAGAACTGGGCCTGGAAGAGCCCGGGCTGAATCGCGTTATCCGTGCTGGTTATGCCCTGCTCAACCTGCAGACCTACTTCACCGCTGGCGTGAAAGAAGTGCGTGCCTGGACCATTCCAGTGGGTGCAACTGCGCCTCAGGCTGCGGGTAAAATCCACACCGACTTCGAGAAAGGCTTTATTCGTGCGCAGACCATCGCGTTTGAAGATTTCATCACCTACAAGGGTGAGCAAGGCGCGAAGGAAGCCGGCAAGATGCGTGCGGAAGGGAAAGAATACATCGTTAAAGATGGCGATGTGATGAACTTCCTGTTCAACGTCTGAGTCGTCTTGAATGAAAAAAAACCACGCCCTGGCGTGGTTTTTTTATTGCGGGGTCAAAAGACATTGTCTAAGAGTTCTGTTTTCATGCTGGGTTCAAAAGGAATGATTTCAGCCGTCGCGAGCTTTAACCTCTGAAAAGGATCCTCGCGTAATCGCTCTTCAAGAGAGGCAAGACTCTCACATTTCGCGAGAATGACCCCACCGATTCTCGGCACCCGTTTTCCGGATGCGAGGAAAATTCCCTCTGCATACCCTTTTTTTAGCCACTCGACATGCGCAGGTATTGCTGCGTCAATCTCTTCGAGTGGTTTGATATAGGTTAAAATGACAATATAAACCGTGCTCATCCTTTGCCTCTCAGCTGTGTTTTTAGCCGTTTGTTGGAATTGCTTATGCAGTTCCTCTGTTGCCATCGGGTATCGTTATCATTTTGGGCACATTTGATCTTAATATGCAGGGCCCGATCGAGACAACGCGTTATTCTTCCTATTCCACGAATAGAACCAGTCATGCCAGCCGTTTTGCTTTACCACATAGCTACAGGCCACAATTACTTCCTTTGACTGGTTGAAAGTTAAGTAATAGAAAATAGCGCCTTCAGGAGGTGCAGACCAAAATAGTTTTTCGCCCTGAGCACTGAAGATGGTCAAAATAGTTGGTAATGGCTTTGGTTCGCTTAACGCAAAGACTAACTGGCGTGTTGAGTCGACCATTGCAGAGTCTAAAAATGGCATCCTAACCCGTATGTTACGTTCAGCACACGCCCACTGAAGCAGGTCATTTTCTTTAATACAAATGAGATTTTCAATCATCGTTAAACCTCAACTTTTAAAGTTTGATCTGTTTCAAATCACCTTCAAAAAGCCCCACAAGATATACCCGGTATCGTGCTGGCTGCACTTCTTTATACGTTAATACAGTAGAAAATTCCTTTACACACTTTGAACAAGTGTTTTTCGAAACATATAATTGGCTTTCATCGTAGATATACTTCTTATGTTCACTAACAAACTTCACACCTCTCATTTTCTTAACAAAAAAGTCTTTCACCTCTTCAGAGAGCGAGTCAAATTCATATGAGTTTACGATAGAATAGATTATTACTCCCTCGCATTCAGGGCATGCTATTTCTGCGCCAGAATCTAAAAAGTCATTATCTATGCCATCCAGGACTAGTACCTTCTTTTTCAGTCGATTAGTTATTCTCATTTTCTATAACCTTTTAATTTTATTAATCAATAATGTCATTCAGTCAAACATTCCATTCGATATAAATTCCACAGTCGAAGCTTTTCTCATTAGACTGTACAATAATGCTTCCCCACTCATGATGCCACTGAGTTCCGTATGGAGGCGTACTAATTTTAAGTTTAGGGCGTGAGGTTATTTCACTATCAACCCATGCTGTCAAGCGCTGTTCTTCTTCAGATAAATTACGCAAATTGGCTCTTTTATCCCAATCCCATAAAGTTTTATAAAAATTCCCATTCTTACTGGTAAGGAATATGCAAGGAGAAAAAGAAAACACAGAAGGCCTCAGTTCTAATATGAAAGTTTGATCTTTCCAATCGATATTATCAATAGAGAAATAATAAGAGCCTATTGTATTCAACGGAGAGAATAACATGTAAAATTCGGAGTTTTTAAAAGTCTCAACATCCTTTAACTCGAGGGGGTAATTGTTAATAGCCACAAAGCCACTATTAACATCAAAATTCATTTCTAACATATCTAAACCACCTTGTCTGGAAGTGACTACATTATATTCCAGGTTAAATATATCCCGTGATTAAATGATTTTATCTCATATGAGACAGAAACCCGCCCCCATTCAAAGCGCCACCTAATCATGTCTGTTTCCGTGGTATCAGGCGTGTCCAGATTGAGTGATTCTTTTAGCCAATCAGATAAGCTTTTCACTGATTCATTTAGCATGTGAATATTAGTTCGCGCATTCCAGTCATTTAATGCGTTATAATACTGACTGTTTTTATCAACAAGATGAAGCATAAAAGGAAAACCATAGCACAACGGGCGTATAGTAACTTGAAATTCTTTGTCGAAAAACGCTACTGAGTCAACAAGGTAGTGATTCGGCATGGTTTTATTTACAGCTTTTCGCTTGTTTAATTCGTGGTATAATCCACTCTTACAAAATCCTTCTTCAGTATCAATTCCCAAAGGAAGATCATCAAATGTCAGATCACCGGTAATCGGATTTAAATTGAATTCAATCATGTTCCCCTGCTTTACTTTTGACTGTCTAACAAGATCTTAATGATATAGTCGACTTAATATGATAACAACTATATGACGATAATTTTCCGTGTAAAATCACATTTGTTATAACATTTACAATAATATCCACATAGCAATAAAGTCTTATTGCCAATGGTGCAATAAGTCAATCCACATTTCTTTTTCCCCAGCGATAACTTTTATGCCATCTTTATTTTGTTTTACATACTGCATGTATGTTTCATAAATAGCTCTTATCATCACCGTTTTTTCAGAGCGAGATCCTTCAATCAAAGTCATTATTTTTTCTAAATAAATTGATGAATTCACTCTTTCGTTGAAAAAAAAAATGAGGTAATCGAGTACTTCGTTATATGAATCGTAATTCATGACAGGCTTCTCTGAACTCTTATTTCGATTTATTTTAGTACATCCAACTTTTGGTTGCGCCTAAAACAGTGTTTCCATTTAACAAAGGAGTCATGTATGCAAGCGTTAATTGATACTGGAACGCTACGCATGGAGATTCTGGTTGGTTTGTACACCAGTTTAAGCAATAAAAACTAATCATTTTCTATGTCAGGAGGAGGAGTCGTAATGCCAAGAACATCTCGCCCAAATCGAATTTCTTCGTTGGTTTTCTTTTTTAATTTTAGGATTATAACACCCAGTAGAGCATTGTTTTTATCTGAATAAATTTTAAAGGAAAATGACTTAGTTAGGATATTAATTACTAAGACAGTTTCTTCATCATAGTTTTCAAGAGCAATAATTAATTCATCAAGACCTTCTACCTTCAACCCTGTAAGTTTTGTATTATTTTTATGCGCTTTCATTATTCGCAACTCATCTTGAGTATTGTTTATAAATGATGCACATTGAAGATTATTCTTTTTATTTAGAGAAGAACTATATTCATCCGGAATTTTTTCTCGCGCATACTCAATAAGGTCATCATCATTTATCATGGTAAATTCGCCTCAACGTAGCCTCTTAGAAGTCCTTTCAGAATGATTTCATGTTCCTTCATGCGTCAAAAGAAGACTCCCACGACCACGAGTCACCTTGTAAAGGAGTCTATTGAAAGTGCAGTGTCTATATCTGATCCACGCGACCGCGCTGTCATCTCTCTTCATTTCTGTACCTCAGAGTAATCGGCCAGTTCAAAAAATACCGAAACTGATTGTCGTGCAACCCTGCCGGTGCATCATCGCCGTCAATACGCGGCAATGAGCGATCGAGACGGTAGAATTCATCGCATGCGCTCAACAGCCCTGCGTGCGGAAGGGAAAAATTGCATCGTTAAAGATGGCGACATAATGATCGCCTTCTTTACGTCTGATTCTTTATAAATTAATCTTCTTTGGTTAGCTTTAAATTTAAAAAACACCTTCTTTAAGAGGATGATTTTTTATTCCACCCCAGGGATCGTCTAGCAAAAACTTAGCTGCAACAGTTTCTTTTGTCGATACGAGCGTGAAATTATAATAAATTTCATCTCCTTCACAAACTTCATAAAATAGTGAATAAGTTTTATCATTTAATCCTAAGCTTAAATCAAATTTTTCAGTTGCTGAAGCGACTTGTAATTTATGTTGTTCCGTAACAAAAAATGGCACAACGATGCAGCGCTGAGAATTATCATCTAAATTGAAAGATTGTTCTACTTTAATATTCACGTTTGCGCCAAATGCATCATCTGGCAATGGATCAAATATGACATAATCCTTATGAAGCACAGCACCTTGTGAAATATTTCCTTTCCCCCACTGACTCAGTTTCTCATCATAGTCTCGGGATCGTAACAATATTTGACTATGCGAAATCAGTAGATTAACTATTTGTATGTTTTTATTGTTCATTACCTTACCTCGATTTTTATTCTCGTTACACCTGACTGCTCTGATAAAAATGTTACCAATATTACAACATGCACCACAATTACTGCTCTTTGATATCCGTCATCTCTTGCCAGTTTTGATTATAAAAATTTATTGCCATATATTGAACAACTGCCTCCATATCTCCTGTTCCTCATGAGCAATGACTCTATAATCTTGAGTCTTTCGTCTATATACCATAAAGCATGAGTCTATAGATCGAATAGAAACCGTTTTTTCTTTTCGACAACCCTCTAAAATAGATTGCATATCCTGGAGGCAATTATAATCAAGAATATATTTTTGAAAAAATAATTCCAGAAAATCCAATGCTTCATTATAAGATTGCAAATTTATCATAGTTCCTCTGAGAAAATATCAATCTTGTCGTAATTAATAACTCTATTTTCAGCATGCAGCTGTTGAACACGACCCTGGTCGTATTCAGGGTATGAACTGTGAAGCTACAGACAACATTTACTTCCTTTGACTTTTTCAATTTTAAGTAAAAAAACGCCTTCAGCCGGTAAAACAAAAGTATTTTTTCTTCCTGTACTTTGAAGATTATCTGAATGGTTGATTAGTGCTCTTCAGAATTTATTTTATGAGGGATTATCTCTCCTCTATATGGTATGTATTTCTATTACTCCAGTAAATAATTTTATATTTACCAAATTTGATGTTTTGTTCTTTATAATACTCTATTACTTCAGATGGATACCAACCATGTCCAAATAAAAAAAGAGCACCTTCGTCAACTAACAGTCTTATTATTCTTTGTTTATTCTGTTCGTCAATTACAGGTATAACCATAAACTCATCTTTTAATGAAAAACCCATCGCCTGCATTTTTTTAATTAAACCACTTCCCAAAACACGTATTTTTATACTAGTCCCAGCCACATCAATAACAACAATTGAATTATCTGGCATCTTATTCAATTTACATTTACCCTTATTAATTGTAGTGAATATATTGCTAACATTCAATGGCTTCTTATGAAAGATCTTCTTCTGTTACCAATCCATTAACAAAGATGGAAAATGAATTTGTCAGATATCTTTGAAGTTTTATATGATTCTCTTGCATAGTCAAATACTCATCAAAAGAATCTGTAGCAAAGTATACAATTGAGTAATTATCTAAATCCAGACAGAAGAAATTCCCTCCCCAATCATTTGCGAAGGGAAAAAGGTTTTTTGGGATCACTTGCCTATCCAACATGCTGACATAGCAACCATCAATTAAAGATCTAGGGTCATCATTTGTCTGACTATTATAAATAAACGGTTTAAACCCAGCCACCTCTACTGGTTCAAAATCTTCATCATCGGCCCACCAACTTTTCTCAGGAGTGCCACCATTAAATTGCAGATAATGTGAAATGAAATCATCAGGAAGAATAATAGATAATTCTTCTTCATTTTTAACAATATCTGCACGTCCAATCTTTTTTTCACAGTTACTGAAATGATTCATATATTATTTGGCCAGATGATCAAAAAAATCGCGAATTTATTTAAGGTGTTTATGAGCTGTTGCTGTATGAAAATTAGCTTAAGAAGCCCGCCTCCCCTGATGATCAAATATTTATCAGAACATTGTCGACAAGCTCAAAGCCTGAAACCCCCATTGTTGTGTAATTTGGATATTCAGCAACAGATAAACGCCTGATTTCGTCCTCCCCATCATATAAGCCGCCAGCATAATTAAATATTTTTAATTCTTTTTTTTCTTCAGTCAGATTAGCGTGGCCAATAATTTTCCAAATGCCTTTGCTAATATTCTGATTGCCAGTGAAAACAACCTTCATCTCTTTGCCAAACTTTTCAAAAGATAAAGGTCTCAGTGAACTGTTATCTTCAAGCTCCTCCGTATTCTGTATTGATAAAATGCAGAAACCTATTGCTTGCTTAAACTTTTCTTTTGGAGCAAATACAATCTGGCAAATCGCAAATTTCCCATTACTCATCGGAATGACAAAGATGTCACCCTCTTTGTATTTTACTTTCATAAGCTATTACCTTTCAGAATTGATAACGCATCTTTCAATACTTTTCCACCCCAATCACTGTTATGACCCGCAATATCCTATGTGCTAGCATTTAGGTTATAAGGACTAAATGATCTGATTTTATTTATGAGATTTTTTAAGGAGATCACTGACTTAGCTCCACCATTAAGAACCATAATCCTTTGTACCAGGAATTTAATTTCCGCTTTGGTCAAATTATTATCAAATATAATCAACTGTTGCAAATGTGATTTACCCGGTGTATTCGCATGGCTATTCAAACGAGCTGGAGCTTCCCCACGTCCTCCATAGATAATATTCTTTTCATCGTGAAGGGTTATCGTCCCGCTCTTCCCACACCAGGTTATTGCGGCAATCGTAATCCAGGCAGAGAGACCAGCGGTGGATCGCGGGTGTGGAAGGGGAAGATTATATCATTAAAAATTGCGATTTGATAAACTACTTTTTACTATTTGATTTGTTTTGAAAAAAATTCACGATTTGACGAGGATTTTTCAATGTTCTGAACTAGATGATTAATAAATCAAACATTATAGCCTAAATATGCTATTACTTTCTTTATCCATGTCCAGACTTCCTAACGCTCCAAGATCTAAAGAATAAATCTCATCAGTACCTTTACGCAAATTCAAAAAGTATCCCAAATCACCATCTTGACCAATCAATAAAACGTCAGGCTCCACCGATTGAATTGTGTATGTATTATTTCTTTCAAGCAAGTCAAAACAATTGAAAACATAAAGCTGGCCACCATTTGCTCGTTGAATTTCATAAGAGTAGCTATCTTTGACGTTCTCAATCATAAAGCGCTTATATTCAGAAGGTAAAGACGTGTGTATAATCTTTTCAACTTCATTTAACTGATCAATTAAATCTTGCTTTTCCATATCGGCTTACCTATAAATGAATAAATCCTATATTAAGATAAATATTATCTCCATTAGGTTCGCATTTATTGAGTAATTAGTTGTAATTATTAATAAGGGCAATTATTGTTTCTTTCCTGAAACTAACCAGCCATTAATTGCATAATAAAAAATGGAATATAAAAACCAATTTTTCTTATCAATGTTCTATATATTCAGCGCAATGGTTAAAGATTGATAGAATCTTTATTTATAAACACCAAGCTCTTCAGATCTTGAAATTAATTCATCTTGTAAGGAGCCTTGTATTTCATCGCCGTCATATTCAAGTTTAAAATCCCCATCAATATTTGGAGGGAAACGTGAACCATCGATTGTTCCGAGAACAGTAGAAGTTGTATCTACAATGACCAACCTAAGGAAATTGAAAATTTTCTCCTGTTCTTCTGGGGATAGTTTATGAATTACACTTCTTGCCCGCGAATAAGGATCTTCATCACCATTTGACTTTGATAAATCAGATAGATTATCAATATAATAATTTAGCGTATCGCCTAAAAGCTTGGCAAGTAATGATCTCACAACTAACTCATCTTTATTCACATTATCTCCTACAATTACTTTTACCTTTAGGTTTTGATTTTCTCATTTCAGGATACATTGCTTTATTTTTTGCGATTAATTCCTGAAGAACGCTGTTTGCAATGTCTTGATAAACTCGCCTTAATTCTAAGATGTCTCTAGCAAGCAGTTCCCTCGCATTAGCAAATGGTTAGCCAGTTGAAGGATTAATTTTCTTCGTGAAACAATACCGACACCTTCTTTTGATATAGTATGGCTTTCTTAAGGTACTAAAATTGACGGGCCAGTTTTAGGGTCATAACCTTCTACAAGATCTTTCATAGTAGCTTTTTGCCCCGCTTGATGAGCATCAAGTCCTGTGTTACCTCGCAAAACTATATCTCTCAAATCAGTGTAGACGTAGGTCAGCGTCACGTCTCCATGCAGTTCCTTCAGCAGGCTGAACCCTTCCCGGACAAACCAGGTGGTCACCAGCTTACCGGCGGGCTGTCCGCCCAGCACCTGACGGCTCGTTGGCGGGTAAAACATCCCGGCGATGCAGAAGCCCGAGGAGGTCGTACTCGCTGCGGGTGGTCAGCAACTACGGGGGCTATCCTGAGGTTGGGGTTATTCGTCACGAGTATAATGACCGATTATGGAGGTTAAGAGTAAGCAAAGTGCAAAAAAGCAAGCAAGGTGCGTGCAGAAGGAAAAAGAAAATTGTTAAAAATGACTATGTGATGAACTACTTGTATTATTCTATTTTTTCATTCAAAGATAAACTCCCTCTTCTAATGAGTTTTCAGTAATCGTTGCTTTTGCAAAGGAAATTAGAATATTTGAATCTTGCTTTTTATATTTAACTTCGTAACTACCAGGTTCTAAAGTAATAAACTCACCTGAAATGGCATCTGAGTCGTCAGGCTCAAGATCTCCGCCAGTGACATCTTCTCCCGCCCCAATGAAAACCTTTCCAGAAGGTACGTTTAAAAATAGCGACCCGGTACATTCATCAACATCTCTTTTAATATGGACTTTATAGGTTCCATCATCTCCAAGATTGAGAAATAACACATTACCTTTATTTATTTCTTCAACTTCATCTTCTGGAAGGCTCCACCAATCTACATCATCGTTAAGTCTATGTTTTAGTGACATTAAATCATAAATCACAATTGTTGCTGTATTTGTTTGGAAATGTATTATTGCATGCATAATTTTCAATACTTAATCTTTTATGAAATAATTAAAAACACTATTATGTCAAGTTATAATCTGTAGTATCAATCCCAACTCACATTTCAGCGTTATATTTTTTGAGGATTCCAGTCAGAGTAATCAGCTACACGGATTTCATTAAGAACGAGATCCAGTGGAACATGTGCAATGCTATCTGCGATTTCATCATAAAGCGCTGGCAACTCAAATGAAAAACCAAAGTCGTCATTTATAATAATGAAACCATTAAAAATGCGTTGTTTATTAGTCAAGTCGATTATTTGCCTCATCGTTTGACCTGGTTGTAATATGTTATTATACCTCCCCTTATAGCTTACATTACAACCAATCGAAATGATCGTTCCATCTTCAAGGGTAGCGATTGTGATAGTGTCATCTACAATATATGCAAGCCTTTTCTCATCATCAGGCAAAAAATAATCAAAGTAATTTACCTTAAACCCGGTATATAACTCATTCATATATTTACTTATATTTTCACCCAAAAACACGTTACCTAGCGCTCTCCCTGATAAAATATCAGCATTAAAATCAATCATTTACACCCATCCATTCGGAAAAAGAATTAAATTATAGTAAATTCCATCTCCTTCACAATTCAGCGCAATGTTTAAAGATTAACATGATGCATCTACCATTGCACACTCAAAAAAAATGGTATGTTGGAAATATATTTTTACCCTTTAGTGATTACAATGCTCCTATGATCTGTCTCATTTTTTATCCATAACATTTCATCTTGAGGTAACGATCCATCACTGCAGAAATCTACAAGTTCACCTTGCCAATCATCAGGAACATATTTGTGATAATGCATACTTTCGACATATTGGGAATATAGTCTTTTATTATCAAAGTCTATAAACAAATCTGGCATTAGATCATATATATCCCACCAGGTGGTTTTTTGCGAAAGCCTATTATAAAACTTCTCAGCTATATCATCCTTATTATATAAATAAGCATCTTTAATTAAACCATCAATGAATATCTTTGCGTTTTCTTCATTTACAACTGGTATGTTATATCTTTCCTTATGAATATCCTGTAGGTTTATTTCCATCCCACTTCTCACAAAATCTTCTACCCATTTTGCTCTGTCTAAAACCCACATTTCTTTAAAGGCTACGAACCAATAAAATCTTCCTTCGTTCTTTATTATCACAAGGAGTTCTTCATCTTTATTAATATTCATATAATAACCTATTTTACACTCCCCGAGACTGGAATCGCTACTTCGTCAAGCCATTCTGCCCATATTGATGGTAATTCATACGATCTAACTGGCGTTGTCGGATCCACACGCTTAGGAATTAATCCCTCTTGATGTAACGGATTAGTACGATAACCAACCTGAGGTATTGCACTTTCTTCTTTTAAATCCGCCATCCGCTTAGGGACTTTAAAGGAGAATACATTTGCCTCGCTCATGTAGATATTTTTAAAAGTTACAAAATGACCCTTTTCCCACATGAATTATCCGTAATACTTGGCGGAAATAACAAATTATTTTTTCCAATAAAGAATCCTCTGGTTAAGAAAATAATCCGCACGATTAATAGAGGCATCCGCCAAGGCACGGTATGAGAGATACCAAGTTTTCAACTTACAACGAGCAAACCGTAAATCTATTGTCCTGCCATGGTTTGGCCTTCAAGAATCGAGGGCTCTACAGCGGTTTGAACATTCAAAACCTAATGCCCCCCGACAGTGATCTAACATTAATGCCTTAAATCGAATATATTAAATTAAAAAGCATTCGACCTTCATTTTTTTCAAGGCTGATGTCATATTCATTGCCAACCACCTTAAATATCTCGTCTTCATTCACAAAAAAAACTCTGTACACTATTGAGGAAATTATTTGTCTAAACATATCTGAAGAAACATGTCTTCTTAAAGTTTTGAGATCAGCCAAATTATTTCTAACAATATAATACGAATAATTCATTAGAATGAAATTTGATATTAGTAAATTCTTCGTGGATTGATACTTGTCAAAACAATGTTCCAAGGCTCTATAAATTGTTTTTTTAGATTTCTCATAAGTATTAATAAAACTATCGGGATCGCAAAGGTAGCAGTTTTTATCATTAAAAGACAGGGAACTTCTATCGTTGTTCGCAACAAACAAAAAATTCAGCACTGATAATTGATAATGTTTTATAGACTTAATATCTTCAAAGTTTTTCTTTTTTTCAAATTGTAAATAAAATTGCTCAAGCAAAGACAATATTGAGACATTACCATGCTGAGAAGTATTTATACAAATCCCATCTTTAGTAATGCATAGCAAATTATAAGAGTCATCATCCATGCCCATTTCAAAACACAAAAATCTTAAAAAAAAGCTTTTTGCTTTTATAGCGTAATCTTCTTCGTTATCTTTTAAAGAAAACAGTTGATAGATATAAAACAAGATAAAGATATCTTTATCTATACGCTGTCGGTTATCTATTTGAAAAAGATAACCTAATCGAGAAAGGAAAACTTCAAATGCATACTTACCATCTTCACTTAGGCCTAACTTGTTTAACGCACGCTGAAACATAACTTTAGGAAAGCAAGTTTGCCAACGACTCAACTCTACATGCTTCCCATTTTCTTTTTTAAAACAAACGGGGAATAGGTCCGGTTCATCCTGAACATAGATATATTTTCCAAAACTTTCAATCTCTGCTCTCGCATTAGTGAAGTGTTCAATTTTATGTATAAACATTTCAAAAATCATTACGTAATCCTCTTACCACATTTCTTCCAATTACCTTTAGCATCTTTCTTTTCAATCTGGAATGAAGTGATTTTATCATTAAAACGAGGAAGGATATTTTTATCCAGGGTTAAATCCTGGTCGGCTATCATGATTAACCCATATGGCTTTATCACCTCGATTATTTGGGACCAATCCACCTTTACCACCACGCTCAGAAGCTGATGCAATCGCTTCATCTTTACTCGTATAGCGTATAACTTCCTCTTGTTTTAATCCCAGAAGGTCTATTCGCGTAAGACTATTTGCACCATACAGGTAAAGATTTATCTCCCCCGCCAGCCCTATCGGGTCCTTCTGCGTAAACCGTCCGCAGTCCGGGTCGTAATACCGGAACAGATTGTCGTGCAACCATCTCACAATGCAGGTGTTGACCCTGCATCCGCAGGTTCTGGGAATATCCTGATAGCTGCGTCTCGCTTTCCCGCAGCAGCTTGCCCCAGGCGCTGTTAACGCCTTCCCAGCGCACCTGCCCTTCGACATCCGTCATCCGTTCCGGCGTGCCGTTGGGCTGG